>JAJCYQ010000014.1 GCA_029262835.1 Bacteroidota bacterium | reverse complement strand
CCTTTTTGTTTTTATTTTGGCGATTTAACATCAATTTAATAACCCCTTTATTTTTTTTAAACAACCCATATTTTGGGGGGGGGGCTTCGTGGCCCCCCGCCCTTCTTTTGCAACCCAGAAACCAGAAATCAGATATCAGGCCGGGAGGTAGCTGACCTCCAGTAGTCCGGGTATCTTTCTACGAGCACTCGACCCGTCAGATGACGCCGTGCTTCTTTCCGGTGCGCACGAAGGCGTCTACGGCGCGCTCAAGGTGCTCCGGCTCGTGGGCGGCTGACACCTGTACGCGAATGCGCGCTTCGCCCTTTGGTACGACCGGGTAGCTGAACCCGATAACATAAATGCCTTCCTTCAGCAGGTCGGCGGCCATGTCCTGCGCCAGGCGCGCTTCGTACAGCATGATGGGTACGATGGGGTGCACGCCCGGCTTGATGTCAAAACCGGCGGCCGTCATCTTTTCGCGGAACCAGGCTGTGTTCTCCTTCAGTCTGTCGCGCAGCTCGGTGGTGCCTGTCAGCATGTCCAGCACCCTCAGGCTCGTGTGCGCAATGACCGGGGCCAGTGAGTTTGAGAAGAGGTAGGGACGGGAGCGCTGCCGGAGCAGCTCGATGATTTCCTTGCGACCGGTCGTGAACCCACCCATGGCGCCGCCAAGTGCCTTGCCGAGTGTGCTCGTAATAATGTCTACACGATCCAGTACGCCGCAGTGCTCCGCCGATCCACGCCCAGACGGCCCGAAAAAGCCCGTGGCGTGACACTCATCGACCATGACCATGGCATCGTAGCGGTCGGCGAGGTCGCAGATCGCATCGAGCCGCGCGACGTCGCCATCCATACTGAACACGCCGTCGGTTACGATGATACGCCGGTTGGCACCCGCGCTCTCGCGCAGGCACCGCTCCAGGTGGTCCATGTCGTTGTGGGCGTACCGGTAGCGTGCTGCCTTGCACAGGCGCACGCCGTCAATAATCGATGCATGGTTGAGTGCATCGGAAATAATAGCGCTATCTGCGTCCAGAATGGGCTCGAAAACGCCCCCATTCGCATCGAAACAGGCCGCGTACAGAATAGTGTCCTCTGTTCCGTGGAATTCGGACAGGCGACGTTCAAGCTCCTTGTGGACATCCTGCGTGCCGCAGATAAAGCGGACGGATGACAGGCCGAATCCAAAGCGGGCCACCCCTTCCTGGGCAGCTTTAATGAGGTCCGGGTGGTTGGAAAGCCCCAGATAGTTGTTGGCGCAGAAGTTGAGTACGTCTTGACCACCGGCGACGGAGATTTCAGCCGCCTGCTGCGAAGTAATGACGCGCTCCTCCTTGTAGAGACCAGCCTGTTTGATATCGTCAATCATGGCCTGGAGTTGGGGGCGAACGGAATCGTACATGATGATGTGTGGTTTGTCCTTGGAGCGGGAAATCAGATGGAATCTGCGTGGCCGAGCCGCGCGAGGAGGGTCGTGTGGCCGAGACGACGGGCCACACCCGTGAGCATATCGAGGACCATTCCGTCTAGATCAAAGTCGGGCTGCCAGTCCCAGTCCGTGCGGGCCGGGTTGTCGTCGATGGATTCAGGCCACGAGTCGGCGATATCCTGGCGGTAGTCGGGAGCGTACGTACACGTGAACCCGGGCACATGTTTTTGGATGGCGCCCGCAAGCTCGGCGGGCGTAAAGCTGATCGATGCAACATTGTAACTGGTTCGAACCGTCAGCCTCCTGGAATCGGCCCGCAGGAGATCAAGAACCGACTTGACGGCGTCGGGCATGTACATCATGGGCATGCGCGTGTCGGGGCCCACGAAGCATTGATAGCTGCCTTTCGAGACGGCATCGAAAAACATGGCTACCGCCCAGTCGGTGGTGCCGCCGCCGGGGGGCGCGGCGTGACTGACGACGCCCGGGAACCGCACGCTGCGCACATCTACATCGTACTGCGCCGCATAGAACTGGGACAGCAGCTCACCTGTTACCTTGGTCACACCGTACATGGTCTTCGGCTCAGTAATCGTGTGCTGCGGCGTCTCCACCCGCGGTGTGGTCGGTCCAAACGAGGCGATGGAAGATGGCCAGAAGAGAGGAATTTCATGTTGCCGAGCGGCATCGAGCATGTGCTTGAGTCCAGTCACATTGACCGACCAGCAGAGGTCGGGATACTGCTGTCCGGTTGCAGAAAGAATACCCGCCAGGTGAATGATCTGCGTGAAATCACAGCGACTGAAGAGCCGCTCAACGGCGCGTTCATCCGTGACGTCCAGCACCTCGAAAGGGACGGGCGGTGGGTCGGCGAGCGGAGGGCGCAGGTCGGTGGCGAGAAGATGGTCAGTGCCATGCTGCGCCGAAAGCGCTTCCGCGAGGTCTACACCGATCTGGCCGTTGGCACCGGTTATCAGAATCATGGAGTTACTGGGTACGTTCGAAGCGGAAGATATACCGCAATCGTGGTTCGCTCTACGGATTGACTGAACGTTCACATGAATGTAGTCGGCATGCACGATTTTTGGAACGATCTGGCCGCTACCCCGTGTTAGCACGCTTCTAGATGCTCCCCGATCGTCCACAAGCTACGTGAAACCCATGAAACAGCTCCTTCTTCTCACCCTGGTGCTCCTCCTTGTCCCTGCCTGCGCGCTTACGGGCTCCAGCCGCTCCCAGACCTCGGCCCAGGACTTCGTCTACGTGACCAATCAGAATAACGGTACGGTTACGGTCATCGACGCGAAAACGCTGGAGGTCGCCGCGACAGTCGATCTCACAACGCTCGGTTTTGATGAGAACTCGAAACCACATCACGTAGCCGTGGAGCCGGATGGGTCGTTCTGGTATGTAACGCTCATCACGGGTGGCAAAGTTCTCAAATTCAACGCTGACAATGAACTCGTAGGACAGGCTGACTTCGAAGTAGCCGGGCTTCTTGCTCTCGACGCGTCGTCGAGCAACCTTTTCGTAGGGCGTTCCATGGCGGCCGTCAATCCGCCGCAGCGCATTGGCATGATTGACCGCTCCACCATGGAAATCGAAGAACTGGACGTCTTCATTCCGCGTCCCCACGCTATCGCGGTCTCGAAGGATGGTCGGAAGGTCTACGCCGGATCGCTCGCGGAAAACCGCTTTACCACTGTGGACCTGGATTCGGGAGACCTCACATTCACGGACGTGGACGCTGGTGGCGGCCATCACCACATGTTCGTGGACTTCACGATGTCGCCCGACGGAAAAACCCTGATCACGGGAGGTCAGATGTCCGGCAAGTTCATGTTTTTCGACGCCACGGCGAGTGAAGCATTGCCCATGGAGAAAATGATCGATGTCAACGATCAGCCGTGGCACCCGGTGTTCACGGCCGATGGCCGGTATGCGTATTTTGCCAACAAGACGGCCAACTCACTGACTGAAGTTGACATGGAAACGCGCGAGGTATCCCGCGTCATTGAGGGAGAGGGGTTCAATCAGCCGCACGGCGCCGCGCTGTCCCCGGACGAAAAGTACGTCTTTGTAAGCAACAACAATCTGGACAACAGCCGGCCGAGCGCGACAGACCCGAACGCGTTTCCCGGAACAGTGACCGTCGTTGACCGCGAGTCATTCAGCGTCGTCAAGGTCATTGAAGTCGGTCCGTATGCCTCGGGTATCGCCACTCGTCACAGCAATTGATGGCCCATATGATGATTGGTAGATACGCAGCACTACCGGCGCTCGTCGCCCTTCTGCTTGCCGGTTGTGGATCGGCCGGGACGTCGACGAGAGCTCCAGAGGACGCAGACGGTGGGTTTCCACCCGTGTTTGAGCGGGATGTAGTTCCGTTTTCGGTCGTCGATGACGACGGCAGGCCGTATGACATGCCCTTCCGGGGCGGACTGAATGTGCCCCGCGCCCAGTTCACGGATATCGATGCCGACGGCGACTACGACCTGTTCATCCAGGAGTCGGCAGGCCAGATCATTTACTTCGAAAACACGGGCTCGCCCACTGAACCTTCATTCACCTGGCGCTCCGACGAGTACCAGGGCCTCGATGTCGGGGAGTGGTACCGCATGCTCGACATTGACGGTGATGGCGACACGGACATTCTCTCAGAGGAGCGCTTCAGCTACGTAAGGCTGTACCGGAACGAAGGAACGGCCGAAAGACCTCAGTTTGAAATGGCCGTCGATTCACTGCGGGATGCCGATGGCACGCCCATTTTTGCGGATCGCCAGAACATTCCGCATATCATGGATCTGGACTGCGACGGGCACATGGACCTGTTTATTGGACGTGTCACAGGGACCATTACGCGGTATGAATCCATCGGAACAGACAGTGAAAACCTCCCGCGATTCCGTTTTGTGGAAGATCGGTGGGAAGGAATTGAAATCGTGGGCGAAAACGTTTCGCTGCACGGTGCCAACACGATGACGTTCGGCGACATTGATGGGGATGGCGACCCGGACCTGCTGTGGGGCGACTTCTTTGAAGCTGGGCTCCTGCTCATCCGGAACCAGGGCTCCTGTTCGGCACCCTCCTTCCGTAGTGAACCACAGAATTTTCCACTTGGCGATCCTGTGGCAACATCGGGCTACAACGCACCAGTCATGGTTGACATCGATGCGGATGGAGATCAGGATATATTCATGGGGGTGCTCGGAGGTGCATTCAATCCGAACGCATCGACCCGGGAGAATTTCTACTTCTTCGAACAGACCGGTCCGGAAACGTTCGAAGTCATGACGACGCGGGCCATCCGTGATCTGGATGCGGGTAGCGAGAGCATCGTACGGCTCGTCGACCTGGACGCGGATGGCGACCTCGACATGCTGGTCGGCAACAAGATCGAGCCGGCAAATTCCCAGACGTCCCTGCTTTTCCGATATGAAAACATCGGATCGGCCTCGTCCCCTGAATTCCAGTTCCGAGGAACCGAAGACTGGGTCGAGACCTACCATCAGAATCCCGATTTTGGGGATCTCGATGGCGATGGTGATCTGGATGCCATGGTCGGTACCTGGAACCGCGACATCGCGCTCGTCACCAACTCTGGATCGGCGAGCACCTTTGAACCCGAGTTGATGGATGCCAAGGCGGTCCAGCTTACGCGCGGTCAGAACACCACGCCGGTCCTGGTTGATCTGGACGCCGATGGGGATCTGGATATGGTGGCGGGTGAGGCATCGGGCGTGCTGAACTTCTGGCGTAATGTGGGTACTGATGGCCGCGCCGACTTTGAGCTCGTCAGCGACAACTGGCTCGACGTCGACGTGGGGCGGCGGGCGTTTCCTACGTTTGTCGATCTGGATGGCGACGGAGACCAGGACCTTGTTGTCGGATCGGAACTGGAAGGGCTGCTCCTCTTCCTGAACACAGGAACGCCTGAGGCGCCGGAGTTTGAGGCATTCGGACCGCTTGACGTGCCCGTCCAGGGCCTTTCAGCACCGGAATTTGCTGATATAGACGGCGACGGGGACATGGACCTCTTCGTGGGCGGTGTATCGGGCGGCGTACAGTTCTACTGGAACCGGACGCGCTGACCGCAGCACAGGGCGGCCGACCGAAGGCGACCGAAGACCGAAACGTGCCGCGACCCTACTTCAGCAGGACCTTGATCCACTCATCTATCGGGCCCTGGAATATGGGGCTTGGACCGGCGGCTCCGCGTCCGCCGAAATCGCGTCCCACAGCGCCGAATCCACCCGTGTTGCCGCGCGCCCCGGGCAACGTATTGCCTCCGTCTTCGCCCGGTGGCCGGGGCGCCTGCTCCGTGGCAAACCCGACACGGAGAATACTCTCCCCGGGCGTCGGGACCGCAAAGTCGTCGCTTCTGGAAGCCGAGCGGGGAATGCGAAGCTCCATGGTAAAAGCGCCAAATTCAAAACTGTAAGCGGCCTCAAGGCCCGGAAGCGAAGCCAGTTGCCTCCTGATGGGCTTGCCCTCCTCGAAGTACAGATCGACGAGCGGCGCGCTCTCTCGCAGCATGTCCATTCGCTCGTCCGTTTCGCGCGGCATCTCCTCTTCCGAGGCAGGCCCGCCCGGCGAGGCATTCAGCATACCGACCGGATACCTGAGGCCAAGCCCCTTGGTCTTCTCCCCCGAGGCATCGAACCAAACGGTGAGGCCGCGCGCGGCGATCTGCTGCACGGTAGCGCGCTGTGTACTCAGGACCCCAATGTAATACCAGTCATCGTCGTGTCGCACGCCCACGCGCAGGCGCGTATCGGCGATCTCAATGGTATGATCCATCCACTCCACCATGTCGGCATCGGTGCGGTGGTCCCGCTCGGGCTCTGAGCTCGTAACAGTGCCGCCGCCAGCACATCCCATGAGGCTGAGGGCCAGTGCGCCAGCCGCGACGACAAGCGCGGCGCGACCTGGTGCCTGCCACCGTGGTCGCGAGAAAAGTTGATCCGGAAGAAGGCCCATCGTTGGTACTCGTTCAGTATGTTGAATCATAATTTGCACGCAGGTATACATGTCAACCAAAAAGTGGGTCCGTGTACTGGGCCACAACGATTTGCCCGAGGGCCGCGTGACATCGGTCACGTGTGGACTCCAAACGCTCTGCCTCACGCACCATGCCGGAAAATACGGTGCGCTCGACAATCATTGTCCGCACCAGGGAGGACCCCTCGGAGAGGGCACAATCGAGAACGGGCTCCTTCGGTGTCCGTGGCACGGGTGGGATTACGATCCCATCAGCGGAAAGGCACCAGGCTTTGACGATGGCGTGGAGACCTTCGAGATCGAGACGCGCGAGGATGGGATCTATGTCTGCGTCCCCGAGGAGCCCGAGCACGTTCGGACTGTATCTGATGTCATGATGGAGACGCTCGTAGCGTGGGGCGTAGAACATGTCTGGGGTATGGTTGGACACTCGAACCTGGGACTCGCCGAGGCCGTTCGGCAGCAGGAGCGCGCAGGGAAGCTGCATTACTACGGCATTCGGCACGAAGGTGCGGCCAGTTTTGCGGCGTCGGCCTACGGGAAGCTCACGGGGCGTCCGGCCGCTTGCCTGGCCATTGCTGGCCCGGGGGCGACGAACCTGCTTACCGGTCTGTGGGATGCGCACGTAGACCGTTCGCCGACCATCGCGCTGACTGGACAGGTCGATACGCAGGTTCTGGGGCCGGGAGCCTTCCAGGAAGTGGATCTCAATGGCGCGTTCGGCAGTGTGGCCGCATGGAGTCAGACGGTGCTTCCCGGCTCCCGCCACGCAGAGCTGGCCACGCTCGCCGCCAAGAATGCCATCCTGGAGCGGGGAGTGAGTCATCTGATATTTCCCGATGAAGTCCAGACCATCGAGGCGCCGGCAGGCGAAGTGCCCGCCTCCGGGCCCGAGGGGCGCCTTGCAGACCGGCGCGTGCGGCCGGCCCGGGCGACCATTGAAAAAGCAGCAGACCGGATAGCCCGGGCCGGCCGCCCCGTCATCGTCGTGGGACACGGTGCCCGCTTCCACATGGAGCAGGTGACGTGCCTGGCAGAACGGCTCGGCGCTCCGGTCTTGACCACGTTCAAGGCCAAGGGTCAGATATCGGACGCACACCCGCTGGCTGGCGGAGTGCTTGGGCGCAGTGGAACGCCGGTGGCGAGTTGGGTCATGAACGAGAGTGACCTGCTCATTGTCATCGGAGCCAGTTTCTCGAATCATACAGGCATTGCCTCGAAAATCGATACCATCCAGATCGACTTTGAACCTATGGCGTTGGGTCGCTTCCACGCGGTGTCGCTCCCGGTGCTCGGCGAGATCGGTGAGTCGCTGACGGACCTGACCACCGCTCTGGATGCGATTGGAGCCGGCACGGGGACGAAAAGCGGGACGAAAAGCGGGGATGCATTGCAGGCAGGGGCCGCCCCGGACCAGAAGCGCGACCTGGCAGCGCGTCACGCGCTCTGGCAGACAGAAAAAGCCCGTCGTCGCGAGGATGACCAGTCGAATGGCCTCTCGTCGGCGCATGTGTTCGACGTGCTTTCGCGGCTACTGCCTGAAGACGCGATTATCCCGGTCGATGTGGGCAACAACACCTATTCCTTTGGTCGCTACTTCGAATGCCGGCATCAGGCAGTGCTCATGTCCGGCTATCTGGGCTCGATCGGATTCGCTCTACCGGCGGCCATGGGGGCCTGGGCTGCGACGCAGGAAGAAGGGACGCCATTCGAAGGACGAAAGGTCGTGTCTATTTCGGGCGACGGCGGATTCGGTCAGTACATGGGCGAGCTTACGACGCTCGTCAAGTACAACATGAATATCACGCACATTCTGCTTAACAACAGCGAACTTGGCAAGATCTCGAAGGAGCAGCGATCGGGGGAGTGGGCGGTCTGGGAGACGAACCTGGTGAATCCATCCTTCGCCAAGTATGCGCACCTGTGCGGCGCCATGGGAATCCAGGTCAGCGAGGCTGGTGCGCTCGAGAAGGCGGTAACGGCCGCGCTTCAGCACGAGGGCCCATCACTTGTCGAAATCCGAACCAACGCGCTGCTCGTCTGATTGGCCGGGAGCACTCGGCTCGTCTGATTGGTGCGGGCCGCCCACAGGACCAGAAACGCCCGAATCACCCGGCTCCCGGTACGGCTGAAACGGTATGGCAAACAGGTTGCCAAGCCGATCGTGCTCGTCCGAATCCATGTGCGTGTCAATCCCGAAGCGGATGCTTTCGACCGGCGTGGTGTCGTAGGTACCGAAGAGCCGGTCCCAGATGGCGAAAATATTTCCGTAGTTCGAGTCGGTCTGGGGCTGCTGCCAGTGGTGGTGAACCTTGTGCATGTCGGGCGTCACAATGACCCACGAAAGCGTCCGTTCGACCGCGCGGGGCAGGCGGATATTGGCATGGTTGAACTGCGAGAAGAGCGCCGAAAGCGACTGGTAGAGCATGACCGTTCCGATGGACGTACCCGCGACGAACACCGCAAGAACGGTGAAGCACGCCCGTAGCACCGATTCTCCGGGATGGTGGCGCAGGGCCGTCGTGACGTCCACATGCATATCGGTATGATGGATCAGGTGGAAGCGCCACATCCAGCGTGTCTTGTGTTCCACGAAATGGACCAGCCACGCGCCTACGAGGTCTAGCAGCAGCAAACCACCCACGACGCGGGCCCAGAGCGGCACATCGATGACGTGGACAAGGCCCCACGCGTTTGCATCGACCCAGAACGCCGTCTGGACAATCAGAAATGCAAAGGCCAGGTTGACGAGGAGCGTCGTGAGCGTGAATACAAGGTTGATGCCCGCATGGCGGTAGCGCTGGTAGGCGGCGCGTGAGAGCGGAATAACGCCTTCAAGGATCCAGAAGAGCAGGATGCCCCCTGCCAGAATGAGGCTGCGCCACACGGGGGGAATGCTGCCGAAAAAGTCCAGGAACTGGGTCATGTCAAGGCGGCCGTCCGTCAGTCGTCTTTCAGCAGATCTTCCTCTTCGTCATCATCGCTGTCCGCATCTTCGTCACTGGCTACAGCGTCCAGCACATCGGCCAGGTCCTCGCTGTCAGCGGTCGTATCGTCGTCATCGTCATCTACACGGCCCTTCGGAGCGACACGCGTCGGGTCGGCGTCCGGCGCCAGGATGTAGCGTTCGCCGAGTGGATGCCTCCCGTCGGCGACGACCAGGCCCTGCTCAATGAGCCGCTTGGCCGTGATGATGGGACATGGGTCGTATCCCTTGCCCGGCATGAAGAAATTGGCGCTTTTTCGCGCGGTCGAGACAATGAGCACATATCCCTTCGACATTTTCGCATGGGCATGAAGGGCCCATTTTTCGCGCGATACGGAGGGTGCTGCCCGTGAATCAAGGTAGTCTTCTGACATGTATGCGCCTACTTAACGTGGTAATTGTTGGGAGAGGCAGTGCACCGCTCCGAGTCCCTGGATAACTTCCGTGCAGGGAATGGCCGCAATTTCCCTGTCAGGAAAGAGTTCCGCAAGCAATCCCTGCATGATTTCATCTTTCTCGCCGCCATAGGCCGGCATGAGGACACAGCTGTTGCCGATGTAGAAATTCATGTAGCTGGCGGGCAGTCGCACGCCGCCGTGATGCACAGGATCCGGGTGGGGCGCCTCGCGGAGTGAAAAATGTGGCGGCAATTGACGTGCCAGCGCCTCCCGGTTCTGCCGGAAGCCGTCCCGGTGCGCCGCGTCGTCCTCGGCCATGGGATACACAACCGTTGTCTCGCCGACGAACCGCGCCAGATTGTCGATATGGCCGTCCGTGTCGTCGCCCTCAATTTCCCCATGCAGCCAAACAATGTGCGTCGCTCCGAGCACACGGCCCAGCAGTTGTTCGGCACGCGCCGTATCCAGACCAGGGTTCCTGTTCGGATTGAGCAGACACGAGGCGGTGGTAAGAATAACACCCTGTCCATTGGTCTCAATCGCACCGCCCTCGAACGTGATCCCCACGTGTTCAACAGCATCGCCGACGTGGGCGGCCATGCGCTGGGCAACCCGGCGGTCCAGGTCGAAGGGCGGGTATTTCCCGCCCCAGGCATTGTATTCCCAGTTCACGGCAAGCCTCCCACCGAAGGCGTCATATACCCACGTCGCGCCGTGGTCGCGGCACCAGGCATCGTTCGTCGGCAGAATGACATATTCGACGCGTTCCGCTTCGCCGACGAGGCCTCGGACATGCTGCGCGTGACCATCGCTGAGCACATTCACATACACCCACTCGTCCTTGGCCAGCAGACGCACACAGGTTGCCAGGGCGCGCTCCGTCTGCTCCAGGCCGTCCGGCCAGGTGTCCTGGTTGTGCGGCCACGAAAACCACGTGCCCGTGTGGGGTTCCCACTCGGCGGGCATGCGCCGGCCCGTATCGGGCGAAACGCGACTCATATCCCGCCCTGGTCCAGGAATCGACGGGTGAGAGGTCCGTAGGCATCTATGCGCCGGTCGCGGAAAAACGGCCACCCGTGCCGCTGTTCTGCAATCTCGGCCACGTCAACGGTCTCTACGAGTACGGCGGCCTTATTTACCGGAGCCTTCGTACGAATAGTGCCGTCCGGGCCGGCCAGAAACGACTGTCCCCAGAACTCAATGCCATCGGGATGCGAACCGCCGCCGTCGGTCGGCTCGAACCCGAAGCGGTTCACCGCCGCCACGAAGCAGCCGTTGGCTACCGCGTGCGAGCGCTGCATGGTCTCCCACGCCGCATGCTGCGCCGCCCCGTGGCTCGCTTTTTCGTAGGGATGCCACCCGATGGCGGTCGGATAGACCAGCAGATCGGCTCCCATGAGGGCCGTGAGCCTCGCCGCTTCCGGATACCATTGATCCCAGCAGATGAGGACGCCAACGCGCAGACCGGCGGTTTCGAATACCTTGAAACCCAGGTCGCCCGGCGCGAAATAGTACTTCTCTGCGTAGAGCGGATCGTCCGGGATATGCATTTTGCGGTACTTGCCAATGTAGCCCCGCTCGGGATCCAGGACGGCCGCCGTGTTGTGGTAGAGTCCAGGCGCCCGCTCTTCGAAAAGGCTCGCTACGATACTTATGCCAAGCCGCCTGGAGACGCTCTCGAGTTCTTCCGTGGCCGGGCCTGGTACAGGTTCGGCCAGCGAAAAGTGCGCCGCGTCTTCCTTCTGGCAGAAATAGGGAGAGAGGAACAGCTCGGGCAGAATGACAAGTCCAGCCTTTTCGCGGGCTGCCTGTTCAATGGCGTCCACGGCGCGCGCCATGCTGTCTCCGCGCGTCGAACCGGGAGCCATCTGGACAACGGCAACGCGGACAGCCTTACGGGCCGACGGGCCGGTACCGGTCGAGTCAGCAGGACGGGTCATGGATCGTGGCGTGTATAATACGTGTGCTGGGCGAATACGGCCTTGTATTGTTCGAGCAGCTCGAATCCGCGCTTGGGACGAATGGTTCCATCGTCGATCTTCGTCCGGATGATCTTGTTCATGCGGCTGTGCAGATCCTGCGGAAAGTACTGGACGAGCGCGAGCATGTCCTGGACTGTCGTTCCCGGAATGATTTTTTCGACGTAGAAGCCGTCTTCTTCCTGGTCGTCGGCGTACACGTGCGCTTCGGAAACGCGGCCGAACAGATTATGTGTGTCGCCCATAATGTCCTGATAGGCACCCATCAGGAAGAAACCCAGATAGTACGGCTCGTCTCTGCTGAGCGCGTGCATGTCCATGAAGCGGCGATCATCGTTGGCCGACACGTAACTGCTCACCTTGCCGTCCGAATCACACGTCAAGTCAACGAGCACGGCGCGGCGGTCGGGCTCCTCGTCGAGCCGTTGCAGCGGCACGATGGGAAAACGCTGACCAATGGCCCAGTGGTCGAGCGCAGACTGGAAGACCGAAAAATCACACAGGCATTGATCTACAAGGTGTGTGTCGAGGGCCTCGAGCTCGGGCGGCAGGACTTCTTCCTCGTCCATCGCGTGGAGCAGCCGATTTACACGGCGGCAGATGGACCAGTACATTCTCTCCGCAACGGCCTTTTCTTCCAGCGACAGGTAGCCGAAACCGAACAGAGTATCGGCCTCATGGCGCTTTCCGGCGGCATCGTGAAACGCCTCGAGGAGCTGAGCGAGGTCAAGGTCATGCTCGGTTGTAATCCACGACAGCGTTTCGTTGAGGTCCAGAACGACCTGATGCGCTTCGTCACCAGGCACGAAACCCGGTTCAACCTCATCTTTGCGATACATGCCGAGTGTATTGACAACGAGTACGCTGTGGTGCGCCGTGAGCGCCCGGCCACTTTCGGAAATAATGACTGGATGCGGCGCTCCGTGCATGTCACAGACCTCCTTGATGGTCTGTACGACGGCGTTCGCATACTCCTGCAGGGAGTAATTGATACCGTCGTCATCACTGGCATACGATGCGCCGTAGTTCACACCCAGGCCGCCGCCGACGTCCAGATATTCGACCGGACACCCTCTGTCGCGAAGCTGGACATATACCTGCGTAATTTCCTTTACGGCCTTCTTGAGCGATCGGATGTCTGATATCTGGCTACCCAGATGGAAATGCAGCAGCTTGAAGGCACTCGTCCGGTCCCACTCCTTCAGTCGGTCCATGAGGCGGACCAGTTCAGGAATGGAAATGCCGAATTTGGACAGGTCTCCGCCCGAGTCGGCCCACTTTCCGGCTCCGGCCGTCGTAAGTCGAACGCGGACGCCGAATTGGGTGTCGATCTGGCGCTGCCGGGAAGCAGCCATCAGCGCCAGGAATTCGTCGTACTTCTCCATCACGGGAATCACGTTCTTGCCGAGGAGTTGTCCCGTCAGAATGAGGTCGACCGCGGTCTGATCCTTGTAACCATTGCAGATGAGAAGCGTCTCGTCGCTCTCAAGGTGCGGGAGGGCGGCAATCAGCTCGGCCTTGGAGCCACATTCGAGGCCCATTCCGTACGGACGACCAGCATCGAGGACTTCCTCGACGACCTCGTGCAGCTGGTTTACCTTGATGGGGTAGACGCCGTTGTACCTGTTTTCGTAGGCCAGCTCGGCAATGGCCTCCTGGAACGCCTCGTTGAGCTGGACGACGCGTCCATGCAGTACGTCCTGGAACCGGATCAGGATCGGAAACGTGACGCCGCGCTCCACGAGTGTGTCGACGACGCGCCGAATATCCATCGTAGCCTCACGGGTCGTGACCACTACATGTCCGTTTTCGCTGACGGTGAAATAGCCGTCACTCCAGGTGCTCATCAGATACTGGACCTCCGAGTCATACGGGGTCCAGCGGGTGCTGGTGGTCGTGTTATGGGTCACGTCAGGGAAAATCAGTGGGCGGAGAGACGCTCAAGCACGTAGGTAAACAGGAGCGGTGCCACGATGGTTGCATCGGATTCGATAACATACGATGGGGTGCTCGCGGCCAGTTTGCCCCAGGTGATTTTTTCGTTGGGGACCGCTCCGGAGTACGAACCGTAACTGGTGGTTGAGTCGCTGATCTGGCAGAAATAGGCCCAAAGGGGTGTGTTTTCCTTGAGCAGATCCTGCTCCAGCATGGGCACGACGCAGATCGGGAAGTCGCCGGCAATGCCGCCTCCAATCTGAAAGAAGCCAATGCCGGCTTCGCGCGAAGTGCGCTCGTACCAGTCGGCAAGCCAGGTCATATACTCAATGCCAGACCGGACGGTGTGCACATTCTGGATGTCGCCCTTGATGACGTGGCTCGCAAAAATATTACCGAGCGTTGAGTCCTCCCAACCGGGCACGATGATGGGCAGATCACGCTCCGCGGCGGCAAGCAGCCAGCTGTCGCGCGGGTCAATCTGGTAGTACTGCTCGAGTTCGCCACTTTTCAGGATGTCGTACATGAATTGGTGCGGAAACCGCGGCGAACCGCTTTCGTCGGCCCGCTTCCAATGCTCAAGCACTACATCCTCAATGCGCCGGATGGCTTCTTCCTCGGGAATACAGGTATCTGTTACCCGGTTCAGGTGCCGGCGAAGGAGCGCTTCCTCGTCAGCCGGCGTGAGGTCACGATACCTTGGAATACGCTCGTAGTGATTGTGCGCCACCAGGTTGAAGACATCTTCCTCGAGGTTGGCTCCCGTGCACGTGATGGCATGGACGTGACCCTGCCTGATGAGCTCCGCCAGGGACAGACCAAGCTCGGCCGTACTCATGGCACCGGCGAGCGTCACCATCATGCGGCCGCCGCCGCGGATGTGATCCACATAGCCACGCGCCGCATCGACAAGAGCGGCCGCATTGAAATGTCTGAAATGATGGTCGAGGAAATCTGCTATCACGAGGGGTTACCACTCCTCGTCGTCTTCTTCCCAGTCGTCATCGTCGTCCCACTCGTCATCTTCGTCCTCATCGTCATCCAGAATATACTCATCATCCTCTTCTTCATCATCGTCTTCCCAGTCATCTTCCCAATCGTCGTCGGAGGCCTGCAGGAGGACGGTATCGGGTGTCATTTCCATGGCTTTGCGTGGCTTGGTGCTGTGTGACCGATTGCGGGTATCAGAAACAATGGAAAGTACGACAATACCCATTGCTTCCGTTTGTGAATTTTATCGGCCGGGGTAGTGTAAACGCGCCCTCGACGGCTGGATGCGTGCCGGGCCGCCTTCTAAAAGCCCGTTGAAGAAGTAGCGGGCCTCTCGAGCGAGGGTCTTGCTCGGCGAAGACAAAGAAAGGCGACGACGCGATGCCATAGCATCGTGGAGGAGCCATGATGCAGTATTTGCCCGCAACCCCCTCGCTCCCTTTGGGTTCGGGCGGCATGACAGCATCTTTTGTGTCGTCACTCCTATGCGTAGCTATGGCTATGCAGACG
>JAJCYQ010000013.1 GCA_029262835.1 Bacteroidota bacterium | reverse complement strand
GCGTGTTGAAAAACCATCGCACACCCTACTGCGGCGGCGAAACGCCATCTGCTGCGTTGTCCCTCCTTCGAATAGCGTTGCTATTCGGCGTCGGGACGCCTGGCATCTGGCATTCCGGCGCTCGCATCTTGGCGCACGCTGGTTCTTCAACACGCTTCTTCTGGCCTGGGCGTGGTTGATCCGGTGAGAAGCCGGAGCCGACGGTGAGTGCGCATGGCGCGCCGCAGTCCGGATGGGAGAAGATGCAAGCCGACGGGACCGGTGTGTCCTGCCGGCTGACGCCTGTCGTATGCCCCGACGCGATCCACGCCCGCATATGACGGCTCACGACTACATGACCAAGGCGCTCGATCTGGCCCGCCCATGGCTCGGCCGGACGTCGCCGAACCCCCCTGTGGGGGCTGTTCTGGTTGATAGTGCGGGGCGCGTCCTGTCAACGGGCGTGCACCGGAAAGCCGGCGAGCGGCACGCGGAGGTGGAGGCACTCGAGGTGGCAGGCCCTGCCGCCCGCGGCGCCACGCTTTATGTAACGCTCGAGCCCTGCAATCACACGGGTCGCACGGGACCCTGTACGGAAGCCATTCTTCGTGCCGGCGTGTCCCATGTGGTATTCGGCGCGCGCGATCCGAACCCGAACGTAGCGGGCGGTGGCGCCGAGAGGCTCCGCGCTGGCGGCGTCCGCACGTCGCAGGTCATGAAAGAGGACGCGGAATACCTTGTTCGCTTCTTTGCCCATCATGCGCGCACGGGCCGGCCCTGGGTGAGGGCCAAGATGGCCATGAGTCTCGACGGGCGCACGGCTACGCGAATGGGTGCTTCGAAGTGGATTACTGGCCCGGAGGCGCGTCGCCATGCGCACCGCCTCCGCGCGGAAGTAGATGCCATCCTTGTCGGGGTGAACACAGTGCTCGCCGACGATCCGGCGCTCACAGCGAGGACTCCGGAGGGAACGCTGGAGCCCCTTCGTATTGTCCTGGACTCCACATGCCGCACGCCACCCGGATCGGCTGTGGCCCGTCGCGGGACGCTCATTGCTACGACCGGGCGGGCGGAGCCCGAGGCCAGGCGGCGTCTGGAAGAGAAGGGCTGCGAAGTGCTTGTCCTGCCGAAGAAGCGCCCAGCGCATGCCCTGCTCGACGAACTGGGCAGGCGCGGCGTGCTGTCCCTGCTCGTGGAAGGCGGCGCGCGGGCGCTCGGTACGTTTTTCGATGCCGCGCTCGTCCGGGAAGTGCATGCCTATGTCGCGCCGCTGATCATTGGCGGCGAAGGCGCGCCATGTGCCATAGGCGGAGAGGGGGCTGGGCAATTAGCGAGCGCCCACGCTCTTGATCGCCTGCAGGCGGAGCAGGTGGGTCCGGATATGTTCATCTGCGGTACGATCACATAAAAAACACCACATAGAAAACATCACATTGACACCATGTTTTCGGGAATCATAGAAGAAACCGGGCGCGTTGAGGCCCTTGCGGCCGCCCCCGAGCCGGAAGGAGGAACGACGCTCACCATCAACGGACCACGCGTACTCGTAGGGACGCGGCTCGGAGACAGCATTGCCGTCAATGGGGTCTGCCTGACCGTGACCTCCCGGGACGAAGAGCGCTTCACCGTGGGGCTGGCTCCCGAAACCCTCCAGAAGACGAATCTTGGTGGCCTCGCGCCTGGCGACGGCGTCAATCTGGAACGCGCGCTCGGCGTAAAGGGACGTTTTGACGGCCACATGGTGCAGGGGCATGTGGAGACGACGGCGCGCATTACGGCGCGCACGGAAGACGGAGACAGCCTCCGCATGGAGTTCGCCATCAATCCGGCTTTCGGCCGGTACATCGTGCCAAAAGGGTACGTGGCCATTGACGGGATTTCGCTGACAGTGGTCCACGCGGACGACGCGGGTCAGTTCTCCATCATGCTCATTGCCTGGACGCAGGACCACGTGACGCTTGCCCGGAAGCAGGTAGGCGACGTCGTGAACATTGAAACAGACATTGTTGGCCGATACGTAGAACACTTCATGCGCTTATGAACCTCTCTCCCATGACAGACGTCCTGGCGGCTTTTGCCGCAGGAAAAGCAGTCGTTGTCCAGGATGACGCCGACCGCGAGAACGAAGGTGATATTGTATTTGCTGCCGAGCATGCCACGGCCGAGCTGGTGAACTTCTGCGTGCGCGAGGCCCGTGGTCTCGTGTGCGTGGCGCTGGCGCCAGAGCGTGCCGATCGGCTGGGCCTCCAGCCGGCGCCGGTCCGCGGTCGGGCCGCACATTACAGTCCTTTCACGTGGTCTGTGGAGGCGGCGACGGGCGTATCTACAGGAATATCCGCCTCGGACAGGGCGCGTACCATCCGCGTGCTTGGCGACCCGGACAGTGGTCCGCGCGATATCGTCACGCCCGGACATGTGTTTCCGCTCCGTGCGCAGGCCGAGGGGCTGGCGGTGCGCCGTGGTCACACCGAGGCCGGCGTGGCGCTGGCCCATCTCGCCGGATGCGAGCCGGCGGCCGTGTTGTGTGAAATCATGGCACCCGATGGGGACATGCTCCGGGGGAGCGGCCTGGCGGCATTTGCCAAAGAGCACGGCCTGCCGCTGACGAGCGTCGCCGAAATTGCCGCCTTCGAGCGCACCGCTGCTCCGGTGGCCGCTCGGGAGGGCGCTCCGGTAGGCGGTTTGGCCCGGGAGGTGCAGGTCACGCGCGTGGCCGAATCGACCATTCCGACGCGGCATGGCGTGTTCCGGGTCGCCGTCTACGAGGATGCCGAAGGCAAGGAGCACCTCGTACTTTCGCTGCCGCCTCGCACGAACGGGACGGTTCCGGGCGGCCGTGCGGGCGCCGACGTTCCCCTTGTTCGCATGCACTCCGAATGCCTCACGGGCGATGCCCTCGGGTCGCTGAGATGTGACTGCGGCGACCAGCTCGAGCGATCCCTGGCGCGTATTGCAGCGGAGGGCCGAGGCCTGGTGGTCTACCTGAGGCAGGAAGGGAGGGGCATAGGGCTGGGAAATAAAATTCGCGCCTACGCGTTGCAGGACAAGGGAATGGATACGGTGGAAGCCAATACCTGCCTCGGATTCGAGCCCGACGAGCGGACGTACGACGTGGCGGCGGCCATGCTCCGCAAGGAGAACGTAACGGCCGTTCGGCTCATCACGAACAATCCAGCCAAGGTGGAGGGACTCCTGGATGCCGGCATCGAGGTCGTTTTGCGCGAGCCCCTGGCCACGGCTGTCCGCCCGGAGAATGAACACTATCTCAGAACGAAGATTGACCGGATGGACCATTCGGCGGAGCTGATCAATGAGTAATATTGCGCCTGACGATGATTTTCCAATTCACGGCCACGGCCTGCGGGTCGCCATCGTGGCCACGCGCTGGAACGCCAGCATTGTCAGTGCCCTCGTGGAGGGTGCAGAATTGGCGCTCGAACGCGTCGGCGTGAGCGCGGGCGACACGACCGTGATGCATGTGCCCGGCGCCTTTGAACTGCCCGTTGCCACGGCGCACCTGGCGCGCAGTGGCTCCTGGGACGCCGTGGTTTGTCTTGGCGCGGTCATTCGGGGCGATACGCCGCATTTCGACTATGTGGCGGGACCTGTGGCGCATCAACTTTCCGCGATCGCGGTGGAGACGGGCGTTCCGGTCGGTTTTGGCCTTTTGACGTGCGATACGCCCGAGCAGGCGCGTGAGCGCGCTGGCGGACGCGTCGGAAACAAAGGCGAGGAAGCGGCGCTTGCAGCAGTTGAGACGGCGTCTCTGCTTCGTACCTTGCGTAGCTGAACCACGGCCCGAAAACACACTGTAATTCCCCCCTTTCATGAGAGATGCACTGCGCGTGCGCCCGGCTTCTGACGAATTCGCACCGTTCTATTCCGGGTATGTAAACCTGGTAGCGGACGGATCCATACTTGAGACTCTCAACGAACAGCTCGCCCGATTCGAGCGGCTTTTCGAACTGGCCGGCGCCGAACGCGCCAACTTCCGGTACGCTCCGGACAAATGGACCGTTCGCGATATCATTACGCATATCAACGATACCGAGCGGGTCATGTCGTTCCGTGCCCTGGCCTTTGCACGCGGGAGCGCCGGACCCTGGCCCGGTATGGAACACGAGGCGTGGGCCGAGGCGGCCCGTCTCCGGGAGCGTCCGTTCCAGGAACTGGTCACCGAATTCGTGCATGTGCGGCGCGCGAGCATTTCTCTGTTCAAAGGATTTTCCGAAGAAATGCTCGCGCGCCGCGGCGTGGCTTCGGGTAACGAATTCACGGTGCGCGCACTCATCTGGATAGTGGCTGGTCATGCCCAGCATCACGCCAATGTCCTGAATGAAAAGTACCTCGGATAGTGTCGACGCATACTCGTCCTCTTCCCGCCGTCCTGCTGTCTGGGATGCTGCTCGGGCTGGTCTTCGTTCTGGCCTCTTGTACCGGTCCTGAACCCGATCCGGACCGCGAGGACTGGATACGCCTGTTCGACGGGCGTTCCCTGGCGGGCTGGACACCCAAGGTGGTCGGTTCTCCACTCGGAGACAACCCGGGTGACGTTTTCCGCGTCCAGGACGGGCAGCTCGTGCTGGCGCCACCGCCCGGCGACGAGCGTCCGCTGCACGAGGATGTCGTGGGCCTGCTCATTCATGAGCGCACGGACTCGTTCTACAGGCTCCGGGTCGAGTACCGTTTCCTGGGGGGCGAGCCCGGCCATGTAGCCGATCGTTCCTGGCGCCGGGCGGGCCTGCTGGTTCATGCCCTGGAGGTGAGTGGAATGGGCGCCGATCAGCTCTACCCTCCGTCAGCGGAGATTGAACTGCTCGGCGGAAACGGACAGGATGACCGGCCGACAGCCAATCTCTGTCCCCGAGGCCTGGATGTAATGATGGCCGGTGAGAAGGTGACCCGCACCTGCGTTTCGTCGGCCTCTGAAACGCATCACGGCGACGAGTGGGTGCGCGTGGATGTCGATGTACTGGGGGCGGAGCGCGTGGATCATGTGGTAGACAGCGTGCGGGTGCTCAGCTGGTCGCGCCCGGAGTACGATGGCCGCATTGTGACGGAAGGGCGTATTGCACTCAAGGCGGGCCGCCATCCGGTGGCGTTTCGCCGCGTAGATCTGTTGCCGCTTCGAGGATGCACGGATCCAGCCGCCACGAACCACAAGACCTACTATCTGTCCTCCGACAACAGTCAGTGCCAGTACGAGCACCGGATGTAACTTTTTTCCCGCTTCGTCGTGAGAAGGGCCAGGTTTCAACAACACAAGCCAACCCCGCTAAGAACATGAATCGTTTTATTTGCGCCCTGATCATGGGCGTTTTTCTTGTCGTCCCGGTTTCGGCCCAGAATTTCGGCGGTGCCGCCGCCGTGGCCGGAGATGATGTCGTCGTCGGTATGAGTGGCCAGAACAGTACGAATTCGTCTGTCTACGTATACCGCAAGGCGGCCGATGGCTCCTGGGAGCAGGCCGAGCTGCTCGTCGCCTCTGACAACAATGGGCAGGATGACCGCTTTGGTCGCTCCCTGGCAGCAGACGCCTCGACGCTTGTCGTAGGCTCGACGCTCATGAACAACTCTACAGGAGGCGCCTACGTCTTCACCAAGGATGCCAGTGGCAACTGGGTAGAGACGCAGAAACTGCTTGGCGAGGATTCATCGGAAGAAGAATCGTTCGGCCGCTCTCTTGCACTCGACGGTGACTGGCTGGTGGTTGGCGCCGCGGGCGCCGACGCTGGCCGAGGCGCCGCATACGTGTTCCATCGCGGCGCGGACGGCTCCTGGACACAACATTCCAAACTCCAGGAAGAAGAATCGGAAGAAGGGGCCTTCTACGGCCTCGCCGTCGCCATGGACAACGGTAACCTGCTGGTCGCCGCCCCGCTGGCGGGCGATGAATCCGACGGAAACGTCTACGCCTACTATTACCACGAAGATCAGGATGCCTTTGTGGCCCACGGTCGTCTGGGCAAGTTTCCGGGCGTCTTCGACGGCTCGAATTTTGGCATGGGACTCGCGCTTGAAGGCGGTCTTGCTGTTGTCGGCACGCCCCAGTTGGGCGGCGGTGTCGGCGGTGCGGCCGTCTACCGCGGACAGGCCGGTGAATTCCAGCTTGCTGGCGTGCTGTTGCCGTTCACGGTCGCCCAGCCGGGTACCGGCTCGGCTGTAGCCGTCGTCGGACAGGATGTCTGGGTCGGTGGAGCGGGCTCCGTCTATGTGTATGAAGGAGGCCCGAGTGGTTTCTCGGCGTCCTACTTCCTCGTCGATGGCGACGCGGCTGGCGGTTCGGCATTCGCTGTACACGAAGGATTGGCGGTCGTAGGAAACGGACCCGCTGACAATGGCATTGGGGAAGCGTACATCCTTGCACAGAATGAAGAAGGATGGGCGCTGGAAGCCACCGTAACCACGCCGTACGAAGACATGTTTGCCTCCATCACCGGCGGCGAAGTCGAGTGTGGTGAGGGTGAAGCAGCCGCCTTTCCTTGCCAGGACGTGGACCTCGTCTCTTTTCTGAACATCTCGGACCTCGGCGGTGGTCGCGGTATCCGGATGAACGACGTGTGGGGCTGGACCGACCCGGAGACAGGCCGTGAGTATGTGATTGCCGGTCGTACGAACGGTACCTCCTTTGTAGATATCACAGATCCGGCCAACCCGCGCTACCTCGGCGACCTCCCCCTCACGGATGGAGCGCAGCCGGCGTCCTGGCGCGATATGAAGGTGTACAACAATCACACTTTCATCGTATCGGACGGCGCCGGACAGCATGGTATGCAGATATTCGACCTGACGCGGCTGCGTGATGTCGCTGAGCCGCAGATGTTCGAAGCCGATGCCCATTACGGGGACATTGGGAGCGCCCACAACATCGTAATCAACGAGGAAAGTGGTTTTGCCTATGCCGTCGGCGTCAACTCGGGTGGTGACACGTGTGGAGGCGGACTCCACATGATCAACATCCAGGATCCAAAGAACCCGACATTTGCGGGCTGCTTTGGCCACGAGGGAACGGGCCGCGCCGGCACAGGCTATTCGCATGACGCCCAGTGCATCATCTACAACGGACCGGATGCCGACTATGCGGGTCGCGAAATCTGCTTCGGCCACAACGAAACGGCGCTTTCCATTGCTGATGTGACCGACAAGGACAACCCCGTGGGCATCTCCATTGGTCAGTATCCCAATGCGGGCTACACGCACCAGGGCTGGACGTCCGATGATCTTCGGTACTACTACGTGAACGACGAGCTCGACGAAATGCAGGGTCTGGCCGAGAAAACGCGGACCATGATCTTTGACATCTCGGACCTGGACGATCCGGTCCTTGTCAAGGAGCACCTCGGAACGCACGCGTCCTCGGACCACAACCTGTATATCCGGGGCAACCTGATGTACCAGTCGAACTACAACTCGGGACTTCGCATTCTGGATATTTCCGACCCGGAGAATCCGGTCGAAGTCGCCCACTTCGATGTTGCGCCCCAGGCGGACAACGATCAGGCCGGTTTCAATGGCACGTGGAGCAACTATCCTTACTTTGAAAGTGGCACCATTGTCGTGACGGGTATCGAGTCTGGCCTGTTCATGCTCAAGAAGAGCCAGATCGACATCTGATCTAGAAGCGTGTTGAAAAACCATCGCACACCCTAATGCGGCGGCGAAACGCCATCTGCGGCGTTGTCCCTCCTTCGAATAGCACCACTATTCGGCGTCGGGACGCCTTGCATCTGGCATTCCGGCGCTCGCATCCTGGCGCACGCTGGTTCATCAACACGCTTCCGGGGCCTGACAGCATACGAAGGACCTGGTCCTCGTCCTGAACATGGAATGGGGGGCGGCCGAAAGGCCGCCCCCCATTTTTTATGCATCAGCCCAGCGCCAGTGAGAAGCCCGATGAAAACGTAGCGGGCTTCTCGAGCGTGCTCAGGCGCCAGCCAGGTAAGCGAGTGCCGCCTCGTCAAATGCGCGGGGCTCGATATTGAATACGCTCTGTAGACTGTTCTCCGGGCACACATTGCCCTCAATCAGCATCCGGAACTGGTCACTCGTAATGGGCAGGGCCCACCCACCGAACAGGGATATGACGGGCGCCATCAGAGCTGCCGGCTGCTTGATCATGGGACGCCGGCGTATGCCGGCGCCACGCGCAATCCGCTTCAGGATGTCCGTGTAGGGCAGGGCCTCCGAGCCGCCGAGGCAAAGCCGCTTGCCGTTCAGATCGGGCCGCGCGAGGGCTGCCGTAAAGGCCGATGCCACGTCCTGGGCATGAACAGGCTGCATGCAGTACGCCCCATCTCCGAATACCGGCCAGACAGGAAACGGCCTGAGCAGCGTACGTACGAGCTGCGAGCAGAACTCCGGTTGGCCGGGCGCGGGCTCCCCGAATACGAGCGACGGGCGCAGCACGACCGCGTGTTCGAATCCGGCCCGCAACACGGTGTTTTCTGCCTTCCACTTGCTCGTCTGGTAGGCTGAAACACCGTCTTCCCGGGCGCCATTGGCACTCATCTGGATGAACGACCTGACGCCGGCGCGCTTGGCTTCCACAACCATGTTCTGCGTGCCCACATGGTGGACGGTGTCGAAGGTAATGCCCTTCGCGGGCTTCTCCTCGATAATGCCGACGAGGTGCACGACCGCATCCATGCCGTCCGCCTTTCCGTGCAGAGAGGACGGCCGCAGGATATCGCCTTCAACCTGCTCATGTGCTCCACGGAGACCTCCCGTTTTGGAGCGCACGAGCGCGCGGACAGTGTGCCCAGCTTCGGAGAGTGAACGGGCCACATATTGGCCCACGAATCCGGTCGCGCCGGTCAGAAGAATGTTCATGGTAACAGTGGATGCATTGCGGACTTGGGTGCACGGTCTTCTATTCACATGCGGCAGCGCGGGTCCCCGGAATCGGAGATCGGCGCCACGGGCCACGCCGCAGGGAACCCATTCGAACCGCTTACCTGTAGAAGATCCTACGTAAACCCACTCCGCAACCGCCGCATCTCCCCGAAACAGAGACACGCTCCATGAAAATCACTTTTTTTGGCCACTCGGCACTCCAGATTGATCTTGAAGACACCTCGCTGCTCATCGATCCGTTCCTTTCGGACAATCCGCTCACGGACCAGGATCCGGATGCGCTCGACCCGGACGTGATCCTGCTCACTCATGCGCATGGAGATCATTGGGGCGATACGCCGCAGATCGCCAAGCGTACGGGCGCGCTCGTTGTCGCCAATTACGAGATCACGCAGTATCTGGGAGCAAAGCACGGGCATACGAACGTGCAGCCCATGAATACAGGCGGGTCGTGGCGCTTTCCATGGGGCCGCGTGACGCAGACCTGGGCGAGGCACAGTTCCTCGTTCCCCGATGGCACGTACGGTGGCAACCCTGGCGGATACATACTGGAAGCCGAGGGAAAGTGCATCTATATCGCTGGAGACACGAGTCCGTTCATGGAAATGGAGTGGATTGGAGAGGAGTTCGACATTGATGTGGCGCTGTTGCCTATCGGTGACTGCTTCACAATGGGACCGCTTGGATCGCGCCGCGCGGCCGACATGTTGAGCCCGGAGTTGACCATTCCCCTCCACTTCAATACATTTCCCCTTATAGAAGTCGACACGGATGCCTGGCAGAAGATGATGGCCGAAGCCGGTCATGCCACGCGCGTCCTGGCTCCGGGCGCCGCCTTGGAGCTGACGACGAGCTGACATACGTATGATGACATACCGGAAGATATTCGCCGAGAAAACGGGTGCGGCTCACCGCCGCGCGGTTGGCCATGGCGTATGTATTCTTCTGGTTCTGGCGGCGTTTGCGGCGATCGCGCCACTTGACGCGCTGGCGCAGCGACCCATACAGATGTTCGACCCGTTCTATCGCGGCGAATCGGCATCACGGACGTTCTACGACAGTTACGCTGTCACGGCCGAGTTGTCCTACCGCCCGCGGGGGTTGCTGCAGGGGGACGACGCCGTGGGTGGCGGCCTTGCATCGGGTATTGGCAGCGATCCAGTCGGGCTCAACCTGCTGTTCGAGTACCAACTGACGCCATCTCTTGATGCCGGTGCCTATGTAGATGCCTCCGGGAGTGCAGCGGGACGTACGCTTGGCATAAACTGGCTCCAACTAAAATATTTCCGGCACGAAGAGGGGACGGACTATGCCATTCGGCTTGCCGTGGACCCGTCGTCCGATGCCCGGGGCGGGTTTCCTCAGATGGATCTGGGATTCCTGTACGAATCGCTGCTCTCTCCTACCGTATCGACCGATTTTGCCATCGGCGTGAGGCGGGTGCACGTCGGGTTCCAGGAGCTCACGACCGACAACCTGCTTCTGCGCAACCGCGCTATCGGGTGGGAGATGCATGTGTCCACGAGCTACCGCATTGTGTTCGATCCGGCGGGCAGCAACATGTTCATCCACGGACTGGTGCAGGGAGGCAGTTATGATCTCGTGGAATGGGTGGCCGGGCAGGCCGAACGCTCCTCCACGGACTACCAGGGCGGCGTCATCTGGCTGCGATCGGGGCTCGACATAAAACGGCCCAGTTACCAGTTTGAACCCTATCTGAGCATTCCTGTCTCACAGTGGGCACCGTCCGAGGGTGAGTGGCCACGGAACCGGGCCCGCGTCGGTGTCCGGTTCATGATTCGATGATAATTGGCATCGTTTCGGATACCCATGGCTGGTTCCACCCCAATCTTGCGCACTACTTCGAGGGCGTCGACCTCATTCTGCATGCGGGTGATATTGGATCGATGGATGTGCTCGTAGCGCTGGAAGCCCTCGCGCCGGTCAAGGCGGTGTATGGAAACGTGGACGGGTGGGATATCCGCGCCGAAGCGCCGGAGCACCAGGAAATCGAGGTCGATGGCCTCACGTTCATGATGACCCATATTGCTGGCCACCCCGCGCGGTGGCAGCGCGGCATGGGACACGAGCTGCGTAAAAAACGACCCGATGTATTCGTATGCGGCCACAGTCATATCTTGCAGATTGAACGTGTCGCAACGCTTGGTAACATGCTGTTCGTGAATCCAGGGGCCGCCGGCCGGCAAGGATTCCACCAGGTGAAGACATGCGTCCGGATCCATACGCGCCAAGGGGCCCTCAGGCAGGCTGAAGTTATCCATCTGGATGAGGGCATTGGTGCAAATGACAAAAACCCATGAGTGTACAGACTGATCGTTTTGACCTGCGGGCGCTTTTTGAGACGAGCCAACTACTAAGCTCGTCCCTCGATCTGGGGTTCGTCCTGAGCAACCTGTTGCGAACAGCCATGGGAAAGCTGCTCGTGACCCGTGGCGCTGCGCTTTTGTTCGATCCGATCTCAGGCGCCTACAAGGTGGGCGCATCGAAAGGTATTGCCGAGCTGCCGGAGGGTGAAGTTGTGCGTCTGGACGAATTCACGCCCGACGGTATCCTGACCGGAGACGATGTTCCGCCTGCGCTGAGGGAGCGCAGTGTCTCGCTCGTTTTTCCCGTGGCGTTCGGCCACCGCGAAATAGGTCTTATCGGGCTCGGTTCCAAGTTTACGGGTGCGCCCTTCGAGGAGCAGGAACTCGAGTTCATGGCATCGCTGGTCAATATGAGCTCGGCGGCGGTTCACAACTCCATGATGGTCGAAGAACTCAAGGTAGCCAACCGCGATCTCGACGGGAAGGTACAGCAGCTCAATACGCTCTTCGATCTGTCGCAGGAGTTCAACGCGACGGTCGACAGAAAACGCCTGGTGAAGCTGTTGACATTTGCCCTCATGGGGCAGATGATGGTCAACAAGCACGCTTTCCTGATCCGTTCGGTCGGTGCCGTGGCCTCGGAAGGGCATGGCGTGCAAATTGTTACAGCGCGCGGCGTCAGTGGGAAAGAGTTTTCCGACGACATGATGCGCTCGCTCTGTGACCTGCCTGAAATGATCCTGCTCGACGAGGATTGCCCGGACCATCTGCGCCCGCTCTGTGACATGGGGTTCCGGCTGCTGCTGCCCATCCGCCAGAAAGGCGAAACCGGCGCCGTACTCGGGCTTGGGTCCAAGATGAATGGTCAGGACTACCAGCCGGACGAGGTGGAATTCCTCTACGCACTCGGAAATCTGGCATTCGTCTCGTTGCAGAACTCCTTTCTGGTGGAGGAGCAGATTGAGAAGGAACGGATGGAGGAGGAAATGCGCCTCGCCCGCGAAATTCAGGAACGTCTGCAGCCGAGTGGCCTCGCCGATGTGAATGGACTGGAGGTGGCCGCGCTCGCGCTTCCAAGCCGGGAGGTGGCTGGCGACTATTACGACATTATCCGGATGGATGAGGACGTGACGCTGTTCGCCATCGCCGATGTGACCGGCAAGGGCATGCCGGCCAGCCTGCTCATGTCCAACGCCCAGGCGTGTCTGCGCGTGCTGACCCCACTCGACCTGGATCTGACCGAGGTCACGAGTCACATGAACCGGGTCATCTGTGAGAATACGGGCTACGACAAGTTCATCACCTATTTCCACGGGATCTATCGCCACGCAGACCGCTCGTTTGAATACGTGAATGCCGGGCATAATCCGCCGACACTCGTCAGGGCTGGCGGCGAGAAAGAGCTCCTCGAAACGGGCGGTCTCCTTCTCGGCGTCATGGCCGGCATGTCGTATGACAAGGGCGTGGTCACGCTCGAGGTGGGTGATGTACTGGCCATGTTCACCGACGGTGTGACAGAAGCCATGAGCCCGGACGAGGAGGAATACGGAGAAGAGCGCCTGGAGGCGCTGCTCGTCGAGCACCGCCAGAAGTCGGCGTCCGAAATCATGCACGTCCTGCGCGAAGACATCCGCGACTTTACGGGCGACGTCCAGGTACTTTCGGACGACCTCACCATGATTGTGCTGAAGTCGTGTTGAACCGCGTCCTGACGGTGGGCCCGGGAGCGTGAAATACCTGGCAGTGGGTAGTGATACGGGGAGGAAGCGGCGGTAAGCTTGGGGGTGACAAGTCATCCATCCCACGTAGTATCCATGCTCACTCTTCCCACACCGCGCGCGTTTCCGCGCCTTGCCCTGATCCTCTTCCTTTCGGCCTCTGTAGTTGCCTGTGATTCGGACTCCGGTGGAAATGACGTGTCAGGCGAAAACGACCTGTCCAGCGGCACCGTAAGGGCTGTCGCTGGCGGCAATGCCTTCGATGCGACCACAATCATCGCCCAGTTTGAGAATGGCGTACTGGCCATCGGGGGCAATCTTGGCGCCTCCCAGGCGGGCGAGCAGGAGCAGATCAATCTTACACTCGCCAACGCCTCGACCGGAAGTCACTCCTTTGGAATCGGAGGGGCATCCGGCGTCTATTCAAAGGGGTCGATATCCAGTTTGCAGGCATATGCAGCACTCAGCGGTACGTTGAACGTGACCACGCTCAATGATTCGGGTGCAGCCGGAACGTTTTCGTTCACGGGTCGCGCCAACGACGGGACGCAGATCCAGATCTCCGACGGCGAGTTCGACGTCACGTACTAACGTCACATGACACCAGACGTGACGCTTCTAGCGTCTCAGCCGACCGGACGGAAATACGACAACGCTCTGATTGCCATCCCGGCCCACAGATGCCACGCCGAACAGGAAGTTGTCGATGACAATGCCTTCCAATGTGTAGGAGGTGACGTCTGGCCCGACAAGGCGCATGTGCTGCCACTGGGGCGCTGTGGTGTCGCGCCAGTACACGATGTAGCCCGCCAGATCGGGGTCATCGACAGGATCCCACTGCAGTGTAGTTGAGGGGCGTACGGCGCCGCCGATCCGGACCTGGTCCGGAGCCGGCGGCGCCGCAGCCAAACCAGCGAGCGTCAGGATGTTCACGGCGGTCAGTTTGGCGGCGTAGTCCGCGTTCACGCCTTCAACAACATCGCCGTAGGCTATACCGTCCTCTACACGGATGTCCTGGTGCTGGCGCGTGTAGTTCTCATGCGTTTCCATAATCCGGATTCCCGCAAAACCCGCATCGTTGAACGGCCTGTGGTGTCCACCACGCCCGAACCGGTCCAGGCGGTAAATGAGCGTGGGGTTCATCTCCGGCATATAGAGCTTCGTCGTTCGGTGGACGTAACGAGCCAATTGCCTTGAGATCCCATCCACTTCGCCTCCTTCGAAGCGCCGGCGCCGGCGCTCCTGTTCGGTTTCCGTGACGGGCGTCGGCTCCGAGAAAATCCGGAACGAGCGATTGTCTATCACGCCATCTACGCCCTCAATATTGCCAATCATGTCATTGTTCAGGACGCCGACGATGTGCCACCCCTCTTCGCGGGCGACGCTGGCCATATGCGCACCGCCCCAGAGGCCCTGCTCTTCTCCAGACAGTCCGACATAGATAATGCTCGTTGGGAATGACCGACTGGAAAGGACGCGGGCGGCCTCGATCACGCCAGCCATGCCCGACGCATTGTCATTGGCTCCCGGCGCATCGGTGACGCCGTCCGTGCCGTCCGACGCCCGTGAATCGATGTCTCCCGCCATGATGACGTACGAATTCGGATACCGGGTTCCGCGCTGGATGGCGAGCACGTTGACCACCTCGACGTCGCGTACGGCCCGGGACGAGCTGCCTTCCTCGATGAGCGTGCGCTCGGTCGACACCTCAAGACAGTCGCCGCAGTCTGCTGAAATACGTCGGAACTCTGCCTCTATCCACCGCCGGGCGGCTCCAATGCCACGAGTTGCCGAGAGCGTATCGGAAAACGTGTTGCGCGTTCCAAAGTCTGCCAATGTGCGGATGTCGCCCATGATGCGGTCGGCTTCCACCGCATCTACCAGTTCGTACATGCGCGCGTCCAGCAGGGCGGGCTGGGCCATCAGTGGCCCGGTAGAAGCACAGCAGAGGAGCGCTGTCGAGAAAAAGAGTGTTTTGAGAACGCGCATCTGTTTTTTATTGTCAGTTCGTGGATTGGGAGATCCGGAATCGCGCCAGAAGCCATGTATCGGGGTCGGGGATAAGGCGGGTCGCTGTGCCGTCAAAGTCAAGCCGAAATGTCTGCTCGCGAGCGGAGACCCGGAGGGCGTGCCGTGTCTGCTGGCCGTCTGGCGCTACCGTATCGACATCGAGGGGGAAGTCGTACGTGTGATGATCCTGCTCCTGCCGAACGGTCAGTTCCACGCCGCCGTCGACCGATCTCCAGGAGAGGGAAAGGTCCGGGTAGGCTGGCTGGAAAATCCACTGATCGAAGAAGGCGCCGAGTTGACGGCCCGATGCGCGCTCCATCACCGCACGGAAATCGCGCGTCAGGGCGTTGCTGTCGCGGTACGTCCGGTAGTAGTCACGGATACCCCGCCAGAAGGCATCGTCCCCGACTTCGCGGCGGAGCATGTGCAGCGTCCAGCCTCCTTTCTGGTAGGAATTCGTGCTGAGTAGCTGCATCAGATTGGTAATGCGCTCGTCGACGACGGGGACGCCCGGATTCTGGTCGGCGAAAGCGAGCACCCTTTCACGCAGTCCTGCCATGCCCGTTTCGAGCTGGTCGCGGCCGTAGGCATGCTCCATCCAGAGCTGGGTGAAATACGTTGCGAATCCTTCGCTCAGCCAGATGTGGTGCCAATCTTTCTCGGATGCTGAATTCCCGAACCACTGATGCGCGATCTCATGGGCAATCAGCCCCTCACTGCGGCGCTCGCCCGTCACAGAGCCTTCCGAGTAGAAAATGTTCGATGCGTTCTCCATGCCGCCAAAACGCGTTTTGGACTGGACATTGGCCAGTTTTTCGTATGGAAACTCCCCGACGGCGTCGGTCATCCAGCGGGTAATGCGCGTGGCGAGGGCGTAGTCGTAGAACCCGGCGTCCCGGTCCTGGGGGTAGACCCAGCTTGAAACCGGAACGCCGTAGATGTCTCCTTCATGCGACACCGCAAAACGGGCGGCGCCCATGACCATGACTTTGGTTGGGATCGGGACGTTGGTTGCCCACCTCGTGAGCATCATATCGGGCGCGAGAAAGGTTTCTTCCAGTAGCAGGCCCGTGCCCACAACCTGGTAGTGCACGGGTGCACGGATGGTCCAGGCTACCGTTGCTTTGTCTGATGGGTGATCGACCGTCGGGAGCCAGTGGCGCGCCCGGTTGGGCCAATTGTCTCCGAAGAATGTTCGGTCGCCATGCCTGTTTGTCGAAATAATGAGGCCATCTTGGGGTATTCCGTCGTATATAATTCGGACATTCAGTGTTTTATCCGAATTTAATTCGGTGGGTAAAGAGATCTGTAGATCATTGTCTGCGTGCGTGAATGGTGCCTGCCGCCCATCGACCAGGACATCACGGACGGTCATGTAGTCCATGAAGTCGAGCGTGATGCTGCGCACGTCGGCGGTGCGGAATTGGACCCGGATCGTCGCCGCTCCCCGGATGGTGTCCGATGCGTCGCTGAGCGTGAGGTCGAACGCGTAGTGCTCGACGTCAACGGCCGGGTCGGGCTGATCGGGATCGGGAAGCTGGGCGGTGGCCGGTGCGACAAGCAGCAGGAGAATGGCCGCCAGGATGACGGGTCGCACAGGAAAGAGCCGGTTGGGGAGGGGCATGCAATTGGACGGGAGAAGTGGAACGGTGTGAAAGGGCGCATTGTACGCCGTGTCCGACGGCTCGGCGTGCGGAGCGTATGCGGGCTCTGCCAGCGGCGCACAGGCTACAAAAAAAAGTGGCCCCGTTCAACGCTTCGCGTGAACGGGGCCACCGAATGCAAGCTGGAGTGAGGTGCGTACCCCCTCAAATACGGGCCTCACCCGCTCACACTGTGTACATCATCGGATGTACGGACCATGGATTTAAGCAGAGGATTTAAAAAACTCTCTGCCTGTACCGATTACACATACGTAAAACTTCCCGAAACACGGACATTTTCATGCCACAAAGTTTGATGGCCTTCCTCGCGATGATGATCGCGTCGATTGCCGCCTACAATCAGATGGGCTCAAAAGCAGCCGTATACGAGCAGATGGTGCATTCCGAGTACGAACTCATGGCGAATGCGGTCGTGATTGAGCGTATGGAGATAATTGCCGTCGGGACTGATTTCGATGACCTGGACGACCTGGACGGCGACACGATCGTGGCGACCTTCGCGGCAGGAGACTTGAACGAGGACTTTACGCTCACCATCGTCGTGCAATACGTTGACGACGACGGGGACCCGAGCGGCGTCCCCACCTCACAGCAGGAAGTAGAGGTCACGGCCGCGAACGATCATTTCACCATGCCTCTTGTCGTTCACAGCCGCATCTTCTCCGAATAAATGCAGCTCATCCTCGACAACATATCGGCCATCATGATCGGCTCGGCCGTCATCCTCATCGTGCTGTCAACGCAATTCCAGGCACAGCGCTCGGCCGTGGAGCAGACGATAGCCTATGCATCCAAGCAGTCCACGCTGCAAACAGGGGTCTCGATTGAGGAGGATCTGGCTGCTCTCGGCAACGGGACCGCCGATACCGTCACAGACGTGCAGACGAATGCCGATGGACTGACCACCGTATTCGAGTTCTGGAAACAGGATGCCGGCGGGGCGGACATGGAGGTGACCTATCGCCTGTCGGCTGGCAACAAGGTCGTTGTCCGTGGCGATTCCGTTCAGCTCTATACGCTGGACCGGTTCGAGAATGACGTCTGGGCAGGTGGAGGGGGCGAGCGGGTACGCTTCTTTGCCCTTGACATGCTCGATTCAGACGGAAATGTCACACTTTCGGCGGGAAGCGCACGATTGGTACGGGCGACGCTCGTGAATGTGTATCCATTCGGAGAGGACAACGGATCGAGCGTATTCCAGTCGCATTGGGGAATTACCATCCGCCCTATTGGATTGCAGAATTAAATTTGCACTGTGGGCTTAAGGTTCTTCGGGACCGGTCGATACCCCTCCTGAAAACCATGCACTTCATTCAGGTACCACAATGGGTAAGGCCGTATTACTGATCGTACTCGGAACGACGCTCGCGGCGTCGGCCATGTACATTTCGCGCGACGAGACACTGCTGAACCAGCAACAGGTCGAAGCCGACTATGAGGGACAGGTATTGGCCCGGGAAGCGGCCCAGTCCGCGTTCAACGTAGTCGTAGGACGGGTCAAGAGGGACTTTGACGGCTATCGTGACTCCGAATCCAACGTCAAGTACCGGGATGCCAAATATGATGTCTCTGCTTCCACGGGTGCTGGCGGAGAGGTTGTAATCACCGCCACCGGGAAGTATGACGGATTCAAGTACAGAATTTCCGGGTCCATGGAGAAGGGGGGGCAGCGACTCTTTGACGCGATGACGATCGACGGTCCAGTGACCTCCCTTGACTTCCGCGACAATTATTATGTCTCGGGCGTCGATGCTGCTCTTGATGGTACGAATGCGGTGGGGCCACATGTGCGCGGTATACTGGTCACTAACACGTCGGCGTTCAATACAACGCTTTCCGAAGCGGACAGGGATAATGTCGTCGGCTCGGAGGGCGAGCTGGATATTGTGAATGGCAATCCGCTGACATCGCTTGACGAATTGGAGTCGGCCATATTGAATTACTCTGGAGACGCCCTCGTGGACGTGAGTGGAAGTACGTCCTACAGCAGCGGTACGTTGGGCAGCATCGCATCACCAAAAGTGCTACGTATCCGCGGAAACGTTGAGTTGAGTGGGAATTTCTCCGGTTATGGCGTCCTGTATGCATCAGGAAACATTACATTTGAAGATAATTCCGTGTGGTACGGGATGGTCTATGGCAACAATGCCGAGGGTGGTATCCACACATTTGAAGACGACTCTGCCGTCTATGGCTCGGTCGTACTTCGATCGGCGCTTGATGTATCTGACGGCGGATCGGACGATGATGACGGAGGCGACGAGGAAGAGTGCGTAGAGGACAAGTCGGACAAGAGCAAGAAGTCGGGCAAGTCCGCCAAGAGCGACAAGTCTGACAAGAGCAAGAAGTCGGGCAAGTCTGACAAGAGCGACAAGTCGGACAAGAGTGACAAGTCGGACAAGAGCAAAAAGTCTGATAAGTCTGCAAAAAGCGACAAGTCAGATAAGAGCAAGAAATCTTGCAAGAGCTCCAAGAGCAAGAAGTCGGACAAGAGCAAGAAGTCGGACAAGAGCGACAAGTCTGACAAGAGCGACAAGTCTGGCAAGAGCAAGAAATCCGACAAGGGCGGTGCGCCAGACAGCATTGTCGAAGTATGCCACATTCCTCCTGGCAATCCGGCCAATCGCCACACGCTGACCATTGGATCGTCGGCGCTCCCGGCCCATCTCGGCCACGGTGATACAGAAGGCGCGTGCGAAGCGGATGTGGAGACGGAAGAAGGCGGTGCTTTTCGCATCACACTGCGGGACAACACGAACATCAGGTACTCGACGGCGGCTCTTCGCCCGCTGCGAGAGCTGCTGGAGCAGGTGGATATCGGAGCGAATGCTGTCGTCGTTCAGCGGTCCGTTGAAGGTGCGCTGAAGTAATTCCCTTGTGCGACAGGCACTTCTGGGATTCCATAAAAAAAATTGAGGGGTCGGCGTTATGCCGACCCCTTTTTTGTGTCAATACGGGTACCTGGGTCGGATTAAAGGGCGCCCAATTTAAAGAGCCTGACGAGGCTGCCGATACCCCAATCATGTCGTGTCATCTGGTGCGGCATGCAAACCCTTGAATCAAACCCTTCAAGATCATGTCAGTCTCAACATCTCGAACACCGTCGCGCGTTACGTTTGTACTTTCGCTCGTTGCCGTGCTGTTCTTCTCAGGATGCGTAGATCAGGTCGTAGATACGGCCAACACAGACCAGTCCGCCACTGCGTCGGAATCCGTGGAAAAGGTCCGCAACCTTCACCTTCTGGACCGCGGTGTAACCACCATGGGCAAGAGTGGCGAGCTGACAGCCGTCATGTTCTCCATTGATCCACAGAAGGTTCTGGATCGCTACAAAGTGCTCGATCGCTATAAGGTTCTGGATCGCTACAAGGTTCTGGATCGCTACAAAGTGCTTGATCGCTACGAATTCAGCAAGGCTTTCCATGGGTTTGCCATCTGGGCATCGACAGAACACCTGCAGGAACTCATGGATCTGATGTCGGGTGACGATGAGATTACATGGGTAGAGCCTGTCTTCGGAATGAGAGCCCCGGTATTCGGAGGCGGCAAGGCCCGCATGCGTCAGCATATTCCATGGTCTGTAGATGAAGTCGGCGGACGAGAGTCGTGGACAGTTTCTGGCGATGGACAGGGCGAGGTGGATGTCGATGTTTTTGTCCTCGATACAGGCGTCAGTCATCCAGACCTGAATGTGGTGTCGAACGTGGATTTTTCAGAATCCGGCACGGCCAGAGACAACGATGGTCACGGTACGCACATTGCTGGAATCATCGGGGCGCTGGATGACAACAACGGAGCCGTTGGTATCGCGCCGGGTGCGCGCATTCACAACCTGCGCGTATTCACGGACGCTGGAACAGCGGACGACGCCATGGTCATCAACGCCATTGAATATGTGATTGAATGGAAGCACAATAATGCGCGTAAACCTGCGGTCATGAATCTGAGCCTGGGCGAGAACGTGGGTAATACGCAAACCGGCCTTGATGACGCCGTGCAGGCTGCTCTCGATGCTGGCATCACCGTGGTTGTGGCGTCTGGAAACGAGGCCGTAGATGCGGCCAACATCACACCAGCGCACGTCCCGGATGTTATTACGGTGGGTGCTACCGACCGGAAACGGGCATTTACCTGGTTTTCCAACTACGGGAAGGTGGTGGACATTATCGCACCGGGTGAAGATGTGGTTTCTCTCGGTGTCGGAGCCGGACTGGACGTCATGTCGGGTACATCCATGTCGACAGCCCACGTCACGGCTGCCGCGGTACTCTATCTCGCACGCCACCCCATGGCTTCGCCTGCTGAGGTGACACGTGCCGTACTATCCCGAGCGGAAAACCGGGCCAGAAAGGTCCCAAGCGGTACGACAGACCGCTACCTGAGCGTGGAATCAGAGGACGGAGACTCCTGGTAGCGATGCCAGGTTGATATCAACCGCGGTGGTTGGTTCATGCATGAGAAGGGGGGCGCGCCACTGGCGCGCCCCCCTTTTCGGTTTAAGACGCCATTCGCATTGTCGATACTCCTGAGTAACCAGGTCATGACAATCAGGAACCGCCAATCCACGTGGAACAACCAATAACGCATACATCCAGAACGACGCGCGGACCCTCTCGATCCGGGTGGTCACCGACGCCGGAACGTTCCCGTGGCGACGGGCTGCCGCCCGTTGTGCAGGCACTGGCTGCGAATACGCCCGAATTATTGCTCGGAGAGGAACGCATTCGATACCACGTCGAGCAGATCAAAAAAATGGAATTGGAAGACCGGGCCGCATTGAGGACATTCCTTGACCGCCAATTGACGCGCATGGCGGTAATGAATGCTTCGGACATGGATATGGGTGGCGTCAGCAGCAACGGGTATATCTGGTTCCGCGTTGATGGGCACAAGAGGCCCGATCCCGAGCCTGGAACCTTTACGGTCGACGAAAGCGCGCTGCTGATCCTGAACCTCCTGACCCGATCCGGTATTGAAAGTCTGCTATCCTGGCACGCTGCTGACTTCTCGTATGAAATCAGTCTGGACGAAGGCAGGAAAAAACGAAGGTTTCGCGCCTCGGCCTACCTGGATCTGGGTCACCTCGTCCTGAATATGCGCGCCGTCTCGGAAGACCTTCGCACGCTTCGTTCCATCGGATTCCATCCGGTCATTGAAAAAGGCCTCCTGTTCAATCACGTACGAGACGGCCTGACGCTCATTACGGGTGTAACCGGATCAGGTAAGAGCACGACGCTCGATGCCATTGTAGACGCGAACAATGAGACGTCCGATGGTCACGTCGTGATTATCGGGAAGCCGATTGAGTATGTGCACGCATCCAAAAAATGCATGATCCGTCATCGCGAGGTCGGTGTGGATGTGCCCACCTTCAAAGATGGTATTGTACAGGCTCTTCGGCAGGACCCGGATATCGTTGTGATTGGTGAGATGCGGGATCCAGAGACCATAACGGCGGCCATGGAAATCACAGACTCCGGTCACAAGGTTTTTTCCACGCTGCACACGTCATCGGCCGTGGAGAGCATTGATCGGATCATAGCAGAATATGCTACCGAGGAGCAGGACCGCGTGCGCCAACGGCTGGGCGATGTGCTTCGGTGCATTGTTTCCCAGAAACTACTCCCGAAGCGGGGCGGAGGTAGAATACTTGCGAAGGAAGTAATGTGGATGACCCCGCAGGCCACCGCAGCAGTAAAGAATGGAAACACGAGCGAGATCTATCAAATGATGTGGGAGGGATGGAGTCAGGGCCAGATTACACTGGAACAGGATCTATTCCGCCTGATGCGGCAGGGCCATATCACTCCCGACACAGCCATGGCGTACGCGAACAATAAACGTCGTCTTGCTAAACTGGCATAGGACCATGAAGCTCAAGAAATCACAGGAATACATTCTCGGGTATGCAGCTTCGGCCACAGATGTGGCAGCAGTTCTCCTGCACAATACATCTGACGGGCCCGAGTTGGTGCGTACGTTCCATCGTTCCCGCACGTCAGGGCATTTCTCCGGGGCAGATATTGATTCTCCTGGACTGAATGACGAATCTGGCACGGACTTTTCTTTCACGCTGACCGACGGCGAATCGCGGGACAATTCCCTTTTTCTGGCATCGGAATTCAGCGTAGATGACGGTGGAGAGGCCACGGACGTGGGCGGGGCAGATTTCACTGTACCAGCTCATGGCGCGACACCATTCGATCTCGAAGCCCTCGAAATCATGGCGGAGTGCGAAGCGGCCGGTTATGGAAATGTGCGTGTGGCCTTTGCCCTTGGATCAGAGCACACCCATACCGTCCAGGTCGACGTCCCAGATGATATCGGAGCCCCGACGGGCAGAAAAAAAAGGAAAGCGGTCGATCGATCAGGTAATCCATCCAAAGATCTCCTGCTTGAGCTGCTTCGCAAAACGCAGCATGGCCGAATGGCAGGCGATAGGACCGCTTTTCTGCCCATGGTCTCTACGCCCGGGTCCGAGCGATCACGTCTGGCCGTGTTTGCCCAGTCGTTTGAGCCGGTTACCCCGACACTCCGTGCCATCCGTGACAGGAAGAGGCGCTTTCCGAACGTCCTTCTGGTCGATTCTGAAGTGACCCTGTTGTCTGGACTTGTTGGAGCATCCAACTCGGGAGACGACTCCGAGGCATCCAAGTTGATTGTCCGGGTCGGCTCCGACGATACAATCGTGGTATTCATGATTGGCAACGAGCTACTGCACGTTGAAAACCTTCGATCGGTCACCGTTTTCGATCCAGCCGAAACCATCTGCAGCCGTGTGCTGCTGCTGCAGGATGAACTCGGCCGGGGAGACGTGGACTGCATCTGGCTCTTCAGCGACGAACGAGAAGATACGCTAGAAGACAGCTTCGAGGAGTTTTTCCCGGAAACACAGGTTGCCCGGGTACGGACCTTGCTTCCAGTGCTGCGGGAGCAGATATCGCGCCCATTGGATCGGGAGACTCTGCTGGCCGCTACCGCTGCGCTTCGCACGGTCACGGAGGAACCGTACAAATCGGCCTTTCACCCTGTCAACTTTCTGGACTCCAAGCTCGCCGGACCGCAATTCCAGTTACCCTTCTCGTGGCCTGTTGCCGCCATGATCGTGGTCCTGTTCGGTTCCACGCTGTTTTTCGTGTCGACCTGGTTCGAACAGCAGACTGCCATAATATCCTATCGATCCCAATTGGGCTCCTATCCGGCTTCAGTGATTGAGGCGGATCTGGATCAACTGGAGCACCGCATTGACAGCCTGCAGTCACGTTCGGTTGGCCTTACAAAAGCGCTCGATGTGCTCGATTCCCTGTTGGTAGGCAGCGATCGCTGGTCCCGAACGATGGAGCGTCTGTCTACGGCTACATCACGGGTCTCCGACATCTGGATAGAGGACTGGTCGGAGGATTCTGGAGATGAGCGGCTTGATCTGTCGGGTACGGCGGTATCGCGCGACGCGGTCGTGGCACTTGCGACCGAGTTGGATGGTATCATCGAAAGCGTGGAGTTTTCGAGCGTTCGTGAGTGGCCCGTCTATGAGTGGGAAATGTCCATACGCCTCGAACTGAAGCTCCCCGAGGCGGCGGAATTACTTCGGCAAAAAGTCAGAGAGGAGGCGGCAACGAGTGATTCGCACACCCGGAAGGAGAACGGGCTTATATCTGGCATGCCCACGGTCGATACCATGACAAACGGGTCCTGATACCGCACACATGTCCAACCTTGTTCAAAATATTCTGATTCTGGGATTCTGCTGGCTGGTAGCGGCCGGTGGCGGTGCGTATATGACGCTCGTACGGCAGCCGGCTGAAATGGAGCGCCTCGAAAAGGCGGAGGAAGTGGCCCGCTTGAAAGCCGCCGAAATGGACGCGCTCATGAGTGATGTATCTGTCTCGGAGTCGCTCGCGGGAGAAGCCATGACGCGTTGGAAAGCCCGATACAAGACGGTTCCCAAAAGCCTCTCCTCGGAAGATGTGGTTCGTTTCCTCAACGAGCACACCCGCACCGGCTTCTCCCCGTTTGATATTACGTTTGATGGTCACACGGAAGGCGATTTTTTCAATCGGTACGAGTTTGAACTGACGGGCAAGGCTGCGTGGACCGATCTGTACAGCCTGATCTGGACCATTGAAAATGCACGCGTCCTCTACCGGGTTGACAATCTGGATCTGGACGCGGGCTCCGCATCGATGGTGGACTTTTCCTTCGATCTCACAGCCTACTACGGTGGTTCAGCAGGAATGAGCGCCGATGATCGAGAAAGTCTCCCGGCAATTCCGGCCGACTGGTACCCGTCTCCTTCGCTGTCAGATAACCCATTCACACCCCTCATTCTGAGCGAGCTGCCACCAAATACGGACGACCTGGTAGATGTGGAGCGGGCTGAATTGGCCATGATCGCGGGTGGCAAGGCGGTTTTCCTCTGGAACGAAGAGTACGTCGGCCTCGAGCCTGGAGATAAAGTCTATTTAGGAACGCTGATTTCTGTCGATCCAAGAGAAGGACGGGTAATGGTCCGCCTCAACAGGGGCGGCATTGCCGACGAAATTGAATTGATGTTGGATACGGGCGCCAGCTACCGTCAGGCCGTTGGTCCGGTCCGTCTGGCACCATCACGGAAACAGTGAGCCCCTCATGAGAAAAACCGCCGCATACCTTCTGATCCTCCTCGCCGCCATGGTCGCGACGGCCCCAACTCCTGCCGTGGCGCAGGATGTTGCCCAGCGTCAGATTCGCACCTACATTCCGCCCGAGCATCTGGTCTCGTTCCTGCCGTCTACACCGTTCGACACTTTTATCGAGTTCCTGAACCCCATTTTCAAGCGGGCAACAGGCAAGGAAGTGATCGACACCGAGAGTCGGACAAATCCGATCGGATTGTCCATTTCCGGCATGCATTTCATGGACGCGCTGGAACTCGTCCTGCAGCAGAATGGCATGGTCTTTCGTGAGACGGAGCGCTATTTCCTGGTCAGCGAAGCGCCGCAGGATGCTCCCATCAGGGGTAATGAATCGCTCCTGGCCGATGCCGGCCCCCAGCGATCGGAAACCCTCGTCGTAAGTGAACTGGCGGGCCTCGATACGCGGCAGATCGAGATCAATGCCATCCTCTTCGAGGTGAATCATACGAAGGCAAAGCAGTCGGGTATTGACTGGAGCGTCATTCTTGGCAGCACGGGTGCCAACGCGGCCGCAACCGGTGGCGGCGGTGGGGGCGGAGAAGGCTCGGAGAACAGCCTGAGCGTATCGCTGAAGACCAAAGAGCTGTTTTCGAGTTTCGACGATGTGCTGGAAACACCCGATCAGATCAACTTTTCCGATCTGAACCGGCTGTTCCGCGTCGCTGAGGCAGAGGGAATCGGCGAGACGGTAGCCAATCCATCGGTTACGGTGCAGAGTGGCGTGGAAGGGGATCTGCAGATTGGCTCGGATGTGCCTATTCAGATCCGCGATTTCTCGGGCAACACGGTCACAGAGCTCTTCAAGACGGGTATTATCGTAAACGTCACGCCGACATTGATCCAGGAAGCGCTGGCCGACACCCTGGGGTCACCAGTCATGGACTTTATACACCTCGATGTCGAGGTGGAAAAGTCGGGAAGCCGTCCGTCGGCAGCCGGTGCCATTATTGACCGTAGCAAGGCGACGACACAGGTAGTACTTCTGGATGGCGAACAGACCATTATTGGTGGTCTTTACAGCACTGATGAGACGATATCGCGTAGCGGTGTTCCGATCCTGAAGGATCTTCCGGGTTGGTTCTTTGGACTGAAGTACGTGTTCGGTAAGTCCCAGAAGCAGATCACACAGAAAGAACTCGTAATTGCCATCCAGGTGCGTCTGGTCGATCCCATACGGACCCGCATGGCCCGCATGAATGCGGACAACCTGCTCGAAGAACGACGCCGCTCCGTTGAAGATGCCCTGAGGCGTTTCAACGAGGGTGTCGAACAGAAAGTGGACAAGGGAAAGATGGGCGAAGGCTCCCGAAACTGAGTCCGGGCCGTACCTTGGGGTATGCGCCTTGTCAATTACACGTTTCAAAACAGCCGATGTCTGGTGCTCTGTCTCGTGCTCGGAGCCGGGCTCGTTGCTGCGTGCAGCACATCAGAACGCACGCAGACTGACGTCGCCGCCACGCTGCCAACCGGGCAAACTGCGTCCCGATCTCTCGTGGGCCATCTTCGGGCTCTTCGATCTGACGAACTTGCTCGCCGCGAAACGGCTTCAGAGGGCGCGCGACTGGTCGCGAGCTATATCGCGGGGCACTTTTCACGCTTCGATCTCCAGCCGGTGGTCATGGGAGGCTATGAACAGACGTATCCCGTTCGAAAGCACCTTCTGACGGAAGCGCACCTGTGGCATCTCGGTGCGGACACGACCCGGTACCAGTTGGGACGCGACTTCAGCGTGCACCCCCGCTCGTCGACAGGCCACGTGGATGTACGTATTCTGCCGGGGAGGACGCCGCTCGCGGCCGCCCGCAGCGCTTTGCGACTCGATACGACAGCCGCAGCGCCTGCCATTTTCGATCCGGGAGAGGAAGGGATCCGGCTTGTACTGGACAAGCGGGTATGGCCCGTATTTGAGCGGCTTCAGACGCGGCCTACAACGCTGCGCGCCACGGTTCTGGCACGTGAAGACGTGGTCACCGGCCACCTGGTAGGTGGGTTGTACGCAGGCGCTGAGCCGCGAATGCGCGATTCCCTGCTTGTCGTCCTTGTGCGCATGGATGTGCTCGAAAGCGGCATTGAAAGCGGGAACGCGGCCCTCGCCGCCTTCCTTGAGGCAGCACGTCGCGTGCAGACGCTGCGCCTGGAGCGACGGCCGGTGCCAATGAGTATGTATTTTGCGGCCTATTCAGGTACCGAAGAGGCCTGCCAGGGGCCCAGCTGGCTCATGCGGCACCTGCCTTTCTCGCGCCCGGCCGTGACGGGTGTACTGCACGTTGGTTCGAGACCTGGCTGCTGGGATCGTCTGGGACCCATCGACGTAGTGGAGGCCGGCTCTTCTGAAGCGGCCCAGGATCAGGCCGCGCAACTTCTGGAGCGCACGCTATCCTGGATAACATCCTTCGGATCCATGAACAGCCCCTAAAGCTACCATGATGCACCTGTCTGTCTGCTGGCAACCCGCCCTGATGACGTCCGACCTGGGACGAATTGTTCATTACGCCGGGCTATGGGGCGTCGACGGCGTGGAACTGCGCACGCTGGGACGCCACGGGGAGCGTGTTCCAGACGTGAATGTGGCTGCCGTCAGGCGACGGGTCCATGACGGCGAACTGGACGTAATCGCCGTCGACCCCGGCTTCTTTACTGCACGTGCCGATGAGCGGTCGGTGTGGATGAATGACCTGCAGCAACTTCCGGACGTCGTCCGATTCTGCACGCAGATTTCGGCGCGCGCCATCCTTCTGGAGGGGCTGGAAACGTCGGGCACGTTGCCGACGGCGCCCTACGAGGAGGCCCTTCGCCTGGCCCGGTTAGCGCCTGGTGTAGAGTTTCTTGTCCTGGATACAGGCGTGGAAGGGCAGGTGGCGGACCTTGTCGCGCGGACAGGTTCCAAACGTCTGAAACGGGCGGCCGTGACGTCACTTACCGAGCCCGCACTGCAAGGCGATATGTCCCAGGTCGGGATGATCCGGTGCTCTGCCTCCTTCACGAAGCCACCTGACGAGTCGGACCTCAGCGACGTGTGGACCGGGTTCCTTCGTGAAAAGATCGCCGAAGGATTTGCGGGCCATGTGGTGTTCGAGTTCACGGCGACCGCCGAGCCCGGGAAGACGGGCCTGCGCGTAGCGACCGCGCTCGTAAAGGCCGCGGCACGGGCTTCCAGGAGCTCTTAGAAAATAATCCCGAAGTAGAGCCCTATCGATGTATTGTAGAGTTCGGGATTCGTGGAGCGGATGTTCGTGAGACCGGTCGAGCTGCGAATGCCACCTACCAACGTTTCTCCACCTACCGTGGTCTCTCCGGCCAGGACGACCATGAGCGAGGTATCCCGTTCCTGAACACTCTCATCGTCCTCTTCCTGCTCCAGGGAGCCCCCAAGGGCCTGGAAGCTGATACTCGACTCGAGCCGGAAAGACGTCGTGGGGCCAATCAGCAACTTGGGCCGGATGCTTCCGATTTTGCGCCACCGGTAGCCGACCAGGAGAGGAATTTCCACGTAGGTGATCTCGGAGGTGGCTTCGATCGGAATGCCGTCCAGCTCGCCGTCCAGCTGCGCTCCTTTCTGGACGTAGAGTACACCCGGCTCGAAAACAAAACCGGTGGGCGACTGGAACTGCAGGCCACCGCCTCCCGAAAGTCGGTAGATGGGCGATTTATCCGATTCGATATCGCCGCGAAAACTGGACCCGGCCAGGCCGATATGGAGTTGCGCGCGCCACTGAGCGTCGGCGGTCATGGTGCCGCTGAGCAGCAGTGCGAAAAAAACAGGTATCAAGTAACGCATGGATATGTCAGAGCCGAAACGTGAGCGGAATCCCAATGTGTGGAAGTAAAGTATATGACGGCCGCAACTTGGAAAAGGCATTTCGGCGTCCACAGAATTTGGCAATCGTCTACCGCGCGAAGCGCCAGCCTGGTGGAATGCGGAACGGGTGCCCCGTAGATTGAGGCGCAGAAATGCGTCGAACATGCGTGTCAACGATGCGTGTCACCGGCGGTCGTGTGGTCCGCATATACTATTCCAATGAGTCCAAAAAAAATCAAAGGCGGTAGAAGCGTCCACCCGGATCCAACGTGGTGGCAGAAGCTCGGCACGAGCCGGCAGCACGCCGTATGTCTCGGCTTTCTGCTCCTCGTCGCGATTGCCTTCCTGGCGCCTGCCCACTTCAGCGGGAAGCGGTTGCTGGCCAGCGACACGGTGAACTGGCTGGGTATGGCACAGTCCGTCATGGACTATGAAGCCGAAACGGGGAATCCTGGCCTGTGGGCCGGTCATGCCTTCTCCGGCATGCCTGCCTACATGGTATCGCCGGAACTCAGCATTCCGCAGGCCGATGATGTCATGCGCCTGGTGCGTCCGTGGTTCTGGCCGGCATCCCACCTGTTCCTGCTGTTTTCGGGCATGTATGTGCTGGCTTACCTGGTGACGAGGAGGCCTCTGGCGGCCGTGTTTTCGGCCGTGGCGTTTGGACTGACAACGTATATGCCGGTCATTCTCATTGCCGGCCACAACTCCAAGTTCATTGCTCTGGCCTGGGCGCCGTGGCTGCTCGCCGCCTTCTATCATCTCATGCGAAACCCACGCTGGGTGTCGGCGCTTCTGTTTGCCGTGGCTGTCGCCGTCAACCTGCGGGCGGGACACGTGCAGATTACCTATTACGTTGTCTTCGGTGCAGGCATCTGGTGGCTGTTTGAGGCCATCCGGTCTGTGCGGCAGGGGGAAACGCGTGCCTTCCTTGGCATGAACATATATCTGTTCGCCGGCGCGCTGCTTGGCCTGGCCATGGTGGCGCAGCCCTATCTGTCGCACGCCGAATTCACGCCGCATACCATTCGGGGTGTGGCCTCTGGAGGCACACCGGGCGGGATGGCGTGGTCCTATGCCATGGCGTGGAGTCAGGGGGTCGGTGAGCTGCTGACGCTGCTGGTAGCCCGCTCCCACGGCGGATCGGGAGCAACGTACTGGGGCCCCAAGATTTTTACGGCCGGCCCCCACTATCTGGGCGCGCTGACCATTCTCCTGGCCCTGACCGCCCTCGTTTCGGCTCGGCGGACATCTCGTGACGTGGCGCCGCTCGGCGTGGCCATCGCATTGATGATCCTGTTCTCGCTCGGTGAACATTTTTCGGCGCTGAATCGGATCATGTTCGATTATTTCCCCCTGTTCTCTGCGTTCCGGGTTCCGGAAACGTGGTTGAGCGCGATGGCGCTCTATGCCAGCCTGATGGCTGGAATCGGATTGGCGCATGTATCCAGAAGTGCGGTCACAGCCCGGCTTTCCGCCTGGCGCCCGGCCCGCGTGGCGGCTGGAATGCTCCTTCTGGCGGGCATTCTGGCTGTTTTCGGGCCGTCTTTCCTCTCCTTCGAAAAGCCCGGTGAGCGCGACCAGATCCTGCGGCAGGTCCAGTCCCAATACCCGGAAGTGCGCGGCTCCGAGCCGCAGGTCATCCAGGTCATTGAGCAGGAAATGGCTCGTCGTCATGAGGCCCGAACAGCATTGTTCTCCCGCGATGCGCTGCGCACAGTCGTCGTCCTGCTGGTGGCCGCGCTGCTCTTCTGGCTCCTTTACCGGGGCATGATTTCCGGATGGATGCTTGCGATGGGGCTTGTCCTGCTGGCCGCGCTGGACCTGGGCAGTATGGGCCGGCAGTATCTGAACGAGGACGCACTGGTTCCTGTGCGCAGTGTGGAAGACGGTATTACGCGACACGCATTCGACGCATGGCTTCTGGAGCGGCGCGCCGAACAGGGGGGAGAGGGCGCCTTCCGCGTGTTCTCGCTCGAGTACGGCCGCGATCCGTCCCAGAACGCCCGCCCGTCGTACTTCCATGAATCGCTCGGCGGTTATACGGGCGCCAAGCTCCGGGTCTACCAGGACGTGTTGGATCATCTGCTCTTTACGGACGATCGTCGCAGCGTGAACGCCACCACATTGCGTCTGCTCGACGTGCGCTACATGGTGGCCGACCGGGGGCTTCCCGGATGGGAGTTGGCGTTCCAGGACGATGCGGCCGGAGCTTCCGTGTTCGAGGCGCCCTGGGAGGGCGCGCGCGGGTGGTTTGTGGATTCGGTGCGCACCGCGCCCGATGCATTGGGCATCTGGGACCGCCTGAAGGCTCCCGGGTTTGATCCGGAGCGCGAGGCGGTATTGTTTGGAGAGAGCGAAGGTGTTGCCGAGCGCGTCACAGGAAGGCCCGGGGTACACGGGGCCGCGCTCACGGCGTGGCAGAATGGTCAGGAAATGGCGTTCGAGGTCGAAACCGACCGGGAGCGGCTCTTCGTAATCAGCGAGATATTCTATCCCGAAGGCTGGACGGCGCACCTCGACGGCGAACCGGTAGACATTCTGCAGACCAATTATTTCCTGCGGGGCGTCGTCGTGCCAGCCGGAGCGCATACGCTTGAGCTGCGTTTTGAGCCGGTCTCGCACCGGGCAGGGACGTGGATCACGGGTCTTGCGGCGCTGCTGGTCTACGCCTGGCTGCTGGCTGTGCTTGTTGTGCGCATGTGGCGCCGGCTGCAGACGCCGTCATGAGTGCTCCTCGAAGGCGCGTGCTGCTCATTACCTACTACTGGCCGCCGTCGGGCGGATCCGGCGTGCAGCGCACACTGAAATTCTGCAAGTACCTGCGCGCGTTGGGCTGGGAGCCGGTAGTGTTGACCGTTGGCGAGCGCTGGGCTGCCTGGCCGGATCTGGATGAAGAGCTCGCACGCGATGTGCCGCAGGGGGTAACGGTCATAAGAACGCGATCGTGGGACCCCTACGCCACGTATGCCCGCTTCCTGGGCGTGCGTCGCAAAGATGCCGTGGGTACCGGATTTCTGGCGCGGGACCGGGTGCCCGGTCTGAGGGAACGGATTGCGCGCTGGGTGCGGGCCAATATCTTTCTGCCCGATGCCCGAGTCGGTTGGGTCCCGTTTGCGCTCGCGGCTGCCATGCGTCTTCAGCGGACGCAGCCGGTAGACGCCGTCCTGACCAGTGGTCCTCCTCACAGCGCCCACCTCGTCGGCCGCGCCCTGAAGGCGCGCTTCTCGCTTCCCTGGCTGGCCGATCTGCGGGATGCCTGGCCGGACATGTCCTACATGGCGGATCTTCCAGCGGGCGTGATGGCTCGCGACGTGGAGTCCATCCTCGCGCAGCGTACGCTCGAGGCGGCATCGACCCGGGTGACCGTGTCAAGGGACGTGGCGTCCTGGATGGCGAGACGGACGCATCTACCCTACGAAATCATACCGAACGGATTCGACCCGGACGATATGGAGCGCGCCGCCCCGATGACGCTCCCGGGGTTCAGTATCGTGCACACCGGAAACCTCGGACCTGCCCGCAATCCGACGCCGCTGTGGGACGTCCTCTGCGCTGAGCCTGACCTGTTCAAGGATGTCCGCGTCCTGCTGGTGGGCAACGTGGACAGGGGTATTTACGACGACATCGTCCGCCGCAGCCTCGGTAGCCGTGTCGTGCAGCACGCCTACGTGCCGCACGAAGAAGCCATCGCGTACATGAAGGGCGCGTCGCTGCTGCTTCTGCCCATCAACCGGGTTGAGCAGGCCGCCGGCATCGTAACGGGCAAGATCTACGAGTACGTCGCGAGCGGCCGGCCTGTCCTGGGACTCGGTGAACCGGGAGGAGAAGCCGACCGGGTGCTGCGGCAAAGCGGCGCAGGGCGCGTGTACGCCTACGAAGACGACGAAGGCATCCGCGCCTGTCTCCTGCACCACATGTCCGCCTGGCGGGCCGGATCGCTGGTCGGTGGGGCTACGCGTACGGACGCCAGCGCCTGGTCACGGCGCAGCCAGACAGGTCATGTGGCCACGCTGCTCAATCACATAGTTGACCATTCAAATCCGATGCATACATCATGACGATCTGTTCTGTGGTGGGCGCACGCCCTCAATTCGTAAAGGCGGCGGTGGTCAGCCATGCTCTTGAGGCGTGCGGCGTCAAGGAGCACCTGTTACATACCGGGCAGCACTACGATGACGATATGAGTGCCGTTTTCTTCGAGGAACTCGGCATTCCGGCTCCCGAGCGTAATCTTGGCATTGGATCGGGAAGCCACGCGCAGCAGACAGCTGGCATGATGTCGGCCCTCGAAGAGGCGCTGCTCGATCTGCGACCCGAGCGCGTCGTCGTCTATGGCGACACGAACTCGACGTTGGCTGCGGCGCTCGTGGCGGCCAAGTTGCATGTCCCGGTCGACCACGTCGAGGCAGGGCTCAGGTCGTTCAATCGCCGCATGCCGGAGGAGATCAACCGCATTGTGACCGACAGGCTGAGCGATTTGTGTTTCTGTCCCACCCGGACGGCCGCGGAGCACCTGCAGGCGGAGGGTCGGGCGGACGGCGTGCATATGACGGGCGATGTCATGCTGGATGCGACACGCACGTTTGCGGATCGAGCCGCCACGAGGCGCCCGTTGATCTCTTTGACCCGGCACGAGGCGGGCCGCTTTGCGCTCGCTACAGTTCACCGGGCAGAGAACACGGACGACGCACACCGTCTGGCCGCTATTTTCGATGCGTTTGGGCGACTGGATATGCCCGTCCTGCTGCCGCTGCACCCGAGAACGCGCGTCCGGCTCGCCGATGTGGATATTCCAGACAATGTGGAGGTGATGGCACCCCTGCCGTATCTGGCCATGCTGACGCTCTTGCGCGAGGCGGCCTGTGTGCTGACCGATTCTGGGGGACTTCAGAAAGAAGCCCTGTGGCTGGGCACGCGCTGTATTACGCTGCGCGACGAAACCGAGTGGACGGAGACCACAACGGGGGGCTGGAATCAGATCGTCGGCGCGGACCGGCATGCCATACTTGCCGCCGTAAGAACGATGCCGGACGGCCCCATTCCGATATTCGGAGCAGGGGACACGGACGAAACCCCTTCCAGGCATATTTCGAGGCTGATCGCAGAAAAGGGGGGCCAGGGGTGTTGACAAACGTGAAGCCTGCATTCATATTGAGGTGGAATCCAGTATATTGGTCCCAAATCAATCCACACGCGCAATGTCAGAAGATTACGGTATCGCCCTCGGTATGATCGAAACACGGGGGCTTGTCGGAGCGGTCGAAGCGGCCGACGCCATGGTCAAGGCGGCCAAGGTTCAGCTCATGGGCAAGGAGAAAATTGGTGGTGGCTATGTTACGGTCATGGTCCGCGGAGACGTGGGGGCCGTGAAGGCGGCTACCGACGCGGGCGCTGCGGCTGCTGAGCGGGTGGGAGAACTGATTTCCGTCCATGTCATTCCGCGGCCCCACAGCGACGTGGAAGCCATTCTGCCGTCGGGCCTGTCCGACTGATTTTCCATGTCAAGCGCCGCGCATACCGCAACGGGGTTTGTCGAAACGCGTGGACTGGTGGCGGCGATTGAAGCGGCCGACGCCATGTGCAAGGCGTCCGACGTCCAACTCGTCCGCATGGAGCGGACGGTCGCCGCGCTCGTGACTGTCATTGTCGAGGGTGAGACAGCCGCTGTTCGAAGTTCTGTGGATGCAGGTGCGGCGGCGGCCGAACGCGTCGGCGAACTGGTGGCCAGCCACGTAATTGCGCGTCCCGATGATCAGACGCGGCGCATGCAGTCATCTGGTGGCGCACGTCGCGGTGAGACCGGCCGGGATGGCTCATCCACGGACCTGGAGTCCATGACGGTACGCGAACTGCGGGCGCTCGCCCGTACGCGGCAAAACCTCCCTATTCAGGGTCGTGAAATAGCCCGTGCCAACAAAGAGCAACTCCTCAAGGTACTCTCGTTGTGAAGGGCGTTGGGCGCGATCACGATGACCGCTACCGCGGGTGGGTCATAACGCTGTGTATACTGACCTCCTGCCTGTTTTGGTTCATTTTTTCGCTCCAGGAAACGTACACACGGGTACTGAACCTGCCGACGGAGGTGACCGATGTTCCGGATGGCATGGCCCTCACCTCACTGCCTCCCCAGGAGGTCCAGGTCCAGGTCGTGGGAGAGGGTGTCCAGCTTCTCAGATACTATTATAACCCACCGCGCATCTCCTTTCGCGTGAACGGCGGGGCTCTCGATGTACAGGCGGCGGCGCGGGAGGCGCTCGGGAATGTGGTGCTGCAGTCGGTTTCGCCTCGGACGGTGGACATCACGACGGGGCCGACAGAGTGGAAACGGGTGCGTGTGCAGCCACGCGTGGAATTGCAGCTGAAATCCGGGCACCGGGTCATTCCGCCGATCCGGATCCGACCAGATTCAGTGACACTGGTTGGCGCCCGTTCCATTCTTGGAGATATCCGTTCGTGGCCCACAGAGCGTCGTACACTGGGCGGTGTGGACGATTCCGTTACGACCATGATTCCGCTGCAGGACTCGCTGACCGGACTCGTTTCGTTCGATACGCGTGAAGTCGCCTACTTCGCGGACGTACAGGAATTCACGCAGGCGGTCCGCATGGTCGATGTCCGCGTGACCGGAATGCCGCCAGGCAGGCAGGTATCGCTCGATCCGTCGCGGGTCGAGCTGACGTACCAGATTCCGCTTTCCCAGTTTGACCTTGCACAGGAATCGGAGGACCTGTTTCTTGAAGTGCCGTGGGCGGCCATGCGCGACGACAATTCGGGGATGGTTTTTCCGTCGCTACGCACACCGCCATATCTCTACGTGCTGCAACCCCGGTGGGCGCCGTCCAGCCTGCGGTATTACGACGTTCTGGCTGACGAATAATTCTGACCATGGCCTATCATGTTTCCATGCCCCATGGCATTTTCACGGCCGAAGGTGTCTGGTTCCACACGACCGACGAACTGCTGAACGCGTTTTCTCCGGAGGTTGTGGAGCGCATGGGCCTGGAACGCCTGCTTCGGGAAGCCTCCGCGTGGGCGCGGTTTCCGGCCCACGCCGCCGTCTGGATGCTGCTTGTATTCCTGGTCACATCCTCGGCCGCGCAGGCTGTGCTCGGGGCATTGGCCGTCTACCTGTTTCTGGCCATCTTCGGGCCGGGCCTCGTGCGGCCGGGCGGCGCCCGTCTGGCTGTGCATTTGTCGAAGCCCATCGTCCAGGGATTGGCCTATGTGGGCGTGCTCAGCTTTCTGGCTGCAGACGGGCGCCTCGGCGCCACAGGCGCCGGGCTGGCAGGGTTCATTCTGCTGCGATGGGGTGTCGTCGACGCCCTGGTGCGGCCACTGGCCCGGCGGGCCCCCGGCATGAAGCGAACCCTGCCAGCGCCCGACCGCACGTTGCGCAATCTGATCATCCGCTACGCCCTCCAGCAGGGAACGTACACGGACGAGGTCGCCGATATGGAGGCCTCCATGCTTCGCATCTGGAATTACAGAAAATCCGGACGGGCAGGAAGCGATCGGTGACCGCTGGTACGCCTCTGATACAATCCGCGGTCGGAGTTTTCGATGGATTCCGTAACGATGCACTCCGAGTTGAATCGAACCGCACCGATACTCGTATATTGCGCCGCAACAGGTTCACCATCCTTCCGGAGGCGTCCTCATAGAATCGCCGCTGATCGATATTACGGACATCACGACCCGCCTCAAGCATGCCATCAAAAGGCAGTATGAGGCCTTTGATCCAGGCGAAAAACGTCTGGTACGGGTTGAAGTGCCTGTGCCATCCATCGACCCACTGGCCTGGCTGAATGTCCAGCAGGGCCCTCGCATGTACTGGCGGGGCCGGCATGCCGACGACATGATGGCCATGACCGGAGAGGCCATGGTTGTGGAAGGAGAGAGCATGCCGGACTGGTCCCGCGTGGAGCGCGATCTGGACAACATCCTGCACCGGCCGGGTGCTGCACTCCGGTTTCATGGGGGCATGCGCTTCAACGCGGCGCGGCATGGCCTCTCAGACTGGTTCGAGTTTCCGGCCTACCGCTTCGTGCTGCCGCGCTTCGAATGGCATCGCAGAGGACACAAGACGCTGCTGTGCTGCAATCTGGTGCTGCCCGAGGACGGTGAGGACCTTCGTGAGGTGCTGCGCGAAGTCGACGAAATTGTGCTGCCCGACCCGGACCCGTTTGAATCGGTTCCGCTGCCGCGGTCCCGAAGCGACAACCCGGGCTTTGAAGGCTGGAAAACGCAGATCAAATGGTCGCTCGACGCCTTTTCGCAGGAAATATTGCAGAAAGTCGTGCTCGCCCGCCGGGTTGACGTGCAATTTGCCGCGAACCTCCAGGCCGCCTCGCTGCTCTCCACGCTGCAGCACTCCACGCCAAACTGTTTCCACTACCTGGTCGAATCGCCGAGTGGTGCCGTCTTCATGGGCGCATCGCCCGAGCGGCTGTTCTTCCGCCGTGGCCGGGAGGTGTTTTCCGAAGCCGTAGCCGGTACCCGGCCGCGGGGAACCACCTTCCAGGATGACGAAGCCTACCGGGAGTCCCTCCTGGCGAGTGAAAAGGACCAGCGCGAGCACGCGTTCGTGCGGGAGTATATCCGGGCCGTGCTGGCATCCCATTGCGAAGATGTCACGGTCGATGAGGTCGCATCCGAGATGCGGCTGGCCGGCGGTAGGCACCTCTGTTCGAGGCTCTCCGGCACGCTCCGCCCGGGCGTTTCAGACCTGGATCTGCTGCGCTCGCTGCACCCGACACCCGCTGTGGGGGGCGCACCGACGGCCGATGCCCTCGATATTATTGACAGCCTCGAAGACTTTGACCGGGGTTGGTATGCGGGACCCATCGGCTGGATTGGCCGTGATTCTGCAGAATTTGCCGTGGCCCTGCGCTGCGGGGTGGTGGAAGGACGCCAACTCACCCTGTTTTCCGGGGCAGGTATTGTAGATGGGTCCGAGCCTGGTGCCGAATGGCTCGAGATCGAACAGAAAATCACAGATTTTACACGGATCCTTGGGGTATCGGTCCGCGATGCGACCTGAATCAGACGGTATCGGGCAAATGTGGGCGGGGCTGCTCGTAGAGGAGCTCGTGCGCCACGGTGTGACGACATTCTTCGCATCTCCCGGATCCCGCTCCACGCCGATTGTTGTCGCGGCGGGTCGTAATTCCCGCGCCACCGTGCATATGCATTTTGACGAGCGGGGATCGGCGTTCATGGCTCTTGGGCACGCCCGCATGACGGGGCGCGCTGCCGCGTGGCTGACGACGTCCGGTACGGCTCTCGCCAATGGGCACCCGGCGGCGGTCGAAGCCCGGCTCGAACGCCTGCCCATGATCCTCCTCACGGCCGACCGCCCCCCAGAGCTGCGCGATACGTCGGCGAACCAGACCATCCGGCAGGTCAGGATTTTCGGCGAGGACGTCGTCTGGTCTTTCGACATGCCGGTACCCACGCGCGCCATTGCGCCGTCTTTTGTGCTGACGACCGTCGCTGAAGCGGTTCGGCGCAGCGCCGACGGCCCTGTGCACCTGAACTGCATGTTCCGCGAGCCGCTTTTTGATGGTGACGCTGAGCGGCCGCCGCCCGATGCGCCGGACGCCCTGGCCGCCTGGCGGGCTGGTTCTTCTCCGTGGACGACGCTCGTTTCGCCGGATAGCGTCGCCGATGCCGCCACCGGTCGTGCGGCCGCTGGCACCAACATGGAAGTGCTCAAAGGGCTGCTCGCTGCCAGCCGCCGCCCACTGCTGCTGCTGGGCCGCATGCCGGTATATGGGCGCGTCGAGCTGCGCGCGGAGTCGCAGAAGGAGTCGCAGAAGGAGTCGCAGAAGGAGGACCAGGCGCCTGCCGCCTGGCCCGTGCTCGCCGATATCGCCTCCCAGTACCGCACCCTTGACCTGGGCGCCGTCGGTACGCCGGTGATCCACTACGATGCCATATTGCACGACAGGGACCGCTGGTCGGCGCTCGCGCCCGACATGGTCGTGCAACTCGGCCGCCCGCCCGTGTCGAAACGTTGGCAACAGTTCCTGGAAGCCACCCGGCCGGGCGCCGTCGTGGTCGTCGATGACGCCGCGCAGCGCATTGACCCCGGACACCTCGTGACCCATCGATTCACGGCGTCTCCGCATACGCTCCTGGCCGCCTTGGCTGAAGAGGCCCCTGCATTCCGCGTACCCGCCGATATGTCCTGGGCGGCGCGCTGGGCCGCGCTTGAACGTGCGGCGCGGGAGCACATTGCTGGTCTTCTGGATGCGCCGCACGGCGACACGTCGTCCGGTCACGCCCCACTCACCGAGCAGGCCTGCGTGCGAACCGTGATTGACGCCATGGGCGAGACGCGCCAGCCTCTCGTGCTTGGCAACAGTCTCCCCATCCGCCATGCCGATACCTTTGCCGGACCCATGCCCGCCAGGCAAGCGGTTGTTGTCAACCGCGGGGCGTCCGGCATTGACGGGCAGGTCTCTACAGCCATCGGCGCGGCGCAGGCGGCAGGGTCGCGCGCGGTGCTCCTCCTGGGCGATCTTACGTTGCTCCACGACCTGAACGCGCTGGCCGCGGCGCGCAATGTGACCATCGTCGTGCTCAACAACGACGGCGGCGGCATTTTCTCCTGGCTTCCGGTAGCCGCCGCCGAAGACGTCTTCACGCCCCTCTTTGCAACCCCGCACGGCTTCTCGTTCCGCGCAGCAGCGGACATGTTCGGCCTCTCGTACGAAGCTCCGGCGTCCCTGTCTGGTGTCGCCGAGGCCGTTCGGCGCGGCATGGCAGCCGACGGCGGTATTCTTGTTGAGGTGCGCACGCAGCGCGAAACAACCATTGACCGGCAGAAACAACTGCTGGCGAGCGTGACCCGCGCGCTCCGAGCGGCCGTTCCTCTGACATGACATGCGCTCCCGGAGGGGCCGACGACCAGGCGCCGATACTCGTCATGCTGCACGGTTTCATGGGGTGCGGCCGGGATCTGGAGGGGCCCGCGCGGGCTGTTGCCCGGCAGGCAGGTCTTCGTGTGCTGCTGCCGGATTTACCGGGTCACGGATCCGCGGTGCATGTCCCTCCGATTTCGCTTGCTTACGCGGCCTCGTTTGTGTGGGACGCGGTGCAGAACGCAGTCTGGAGCGCTTCGCACAATGACGTGCGTGGTGTTTTGCAACACGGGCCGCGCAGTGCCGCGCAGGCTGCGGCGCAAACGGCGCCGCTTCCTCGCGTCCTGGTCGCCGGTTATTCCCTGGGAGGGCGCGTGGCGCTCGCCATGGCCCACCAGCATCCGTCTGCCGTGCACGGCCTGTTTCTGGAGTCTGCTCACCCGGGCCTCGTCGATGGCGCCGAGCGGCGCGTTCGCGCGCGACACGACACGGATGTCGCCCGTCGGCTCCAGGAGGCGGGGACGAAGGCGGAATTCCGCGCATTCCTCGAGGCGTGGTACCGGCAGCCGGTCTTCCAGCAGAATGGACAGCCGCCGCGCGACATGGAGGACCGGATTGCGCAGAAACTTGCCCCTGACGCTGGCCCCCACGCGGAGCCTCTTGCCGCTGCCCTTCGCGCGTTTTCCCTGTCTACACAGCCGGACATGTGGCCGGTATGCGCGCGCTTCGGCCCCCGCGCCTGGTACGTGTCCGGCGCCGACGATGAGCGCTACACGCGCGTCGGACAGCGACTCGCAGGGCGCTGCCCCGGGTTGCGCCATGTGAACGTACCCGATGCTGGTCATACCGTTCACAGGGACCAGCCGGACACGTATCTTCTGGCACTCCAACAATTCGTTACAACCTGCCTTTCCTGAGTCATGTCAACAGTCCAGTGGAACCCCGTCGGTACGTGGGAAGATATCCGGTTTGAAAAAGCCGAGGGCATCGCCAAAATTACCATTAACAGGCCGCACGTCCGTAACGCATTCCGTCCCAAAACGGTATCGGAAATGCGGCAGGCGCTCCAGGATGCCCGAGACGACCATCATATCGGCGTCATCATCCTGACGGGCGAGGGCCCCGACGCCTTCTGCTCGGGTGGCGACCAGAAAATCCGGGGCGATTCCGGCTACGTCGAGGAAGGAACGGGCGTCATGCGGCTCAACGTGCTCGATTTCCAGCGCGAAATCCGTACGTGCCCAAAGCCGGTCAGTGCCATGGTCGCCGGGTGGGCCGTGGGAGGGGGGCATGTGCTGCACGTCATGTGCGATCTGACCATCGCTGCCGAAAATGCCCGGTTCATGCAGACCGGTCCCCGCGTCGGATCGTTCGACGGCGGGTATGGGGCCAGCTACCTGGCCCGCATCGTGGGACAGAAAAAGGCCCGTGAAATCTGGTTCCTGTGCCGCCCATACGACGCCGAGCAGGCGCTCCAAATGGGGCTCGTCAACACCGTCGTTCCATTCGACAAGCTGGAGGAGGAGACCATCCAGTGGTGCCGCGAAATCCTGGCCAACTCGCAGATGGCCATCCGCTGTCTGAAGGCCGGATTGAATGCGGACTGCGACGGGCAGGCCGGGCTGCAGGAACTCGCCGGCAACGCCACGCTCCTGTTTTACCAGACCGAAGAGGGCCAGGAAGGACGCAACGCCTTCCAGGAAAAGCGCGACCCGGACTTTTCAAAGTTTCCGTACCGGCCGTGAGCATGATGCGCTACGTGGAGGCAGCGCGCCCGAAGACGCTTCCGGCCGCTGCAGCACCTGTATTGTTGGGGTCGGCCATGGCATACGGTGATGGAGCGTTTCACGCGCTGAGCGCTCTTCTGGCGCTGCTGGCTGCCATGAGCATCCAGGTGGCGACCAACTTCCACAATGACGTGGCGGACTTTGAGAAAGGAGCCGATGGGCCGGACCGGCTGGGTCCACGGCGACTGGTAGCGGCGGGCCTGATTACGCCCACGGCCATGCGGCGCGCCGTGTACGTGGCGCTCGCCGCGGCTGTCGCCTTCGGCGCCTGGCTCATGTGGCGGGGAGGATGGCCCATCGTCGTCGTCGGCGCTGCGTCGATTGCCAGCGCGCTGGCCTATACGGGCGGCACGCGTTCGCTGGCTTATCTCGGCATTGCCGACCTGTTCGTACTCGTTTTTTTTGGTCCGGTTGCCGTTGCCGGAACGCATTTCGTGCAGGCGCTCACGTTTTCACCGGTCGCTGCTGTGGCGGGACTCGGCCCCGGGCTGCTGTCCATGGCCATTCTGCTCGTCAACAATATCCGCGATGTGGCCGAGGACCGCGCGGCGGGCAAGCGGACGCTCGTAGTGCGCCTCGGTCGCGAGCGCGGCATTCGCCTCTATGGCCTGTGCCTGGCGGGCGCCTTCCTGGTGCCCATCCTGTTGGTGCTCTCTGGCGCCGCGCCTCCGCTCGTCCTCCTCACGCTCGCGGCCGCCCCGCTGGCCTCGGCTCCCTGGCGGCTGCTGCGCGGAGCAGACCCTGCCACGCCCCGATCACTCAACCCGCTGCTCGGCCGCACGGCCGGGCTGCTCGTCGCGTACTGCCTGTTGTTCTCTGTGGGGTATCTGGCATGAGGGGCGACTGATACGCATATGCACCGCGCCGAATACATCCAGTTTTCCGCCTGGACCTGGGGAATCGACATGGGATCCTGGGTGCGGGAAGGTGCCTATCTGTGCGCATGTGTCCTGCCCGAGAGCGCCGGGCCGCGCGATCTCGTTGCCCGCCCGGTCCTGATGAATGCTGAAAACACCCTCTGGGCCGAGGTGGCGCCGCTCGATGGCTATGGAATGGACACCATGGAGCACGTGTGCGCGCTCCTCCCTGCGGCCCTCGATTGGCTTCGAAAGCAGGCGGAAGATCTGCCGGCGACCCCCGGCGACCTCCCGCGCAGCCGGAGCGCATTCCCGGATGCCCCTTCCCTGCGATGGGGCGTAGAACTGCTGCTGGCCAAACTCGCCGCACGCGAGGCTGGTCAGGCACTGGGCACATGGCTCGGCGCACGGCCGGACGTGGAGGTGCCTGTTGCCGGGCTTGTCCTGCGGGGAGATGCGCCGCTCTCCGACGCCTCGACCGTTTCGTCCTCCGACGCCTCGACCGCTCCGCTCTCTGCCGCTCCGCCTGCCGGAGCCAACGGCGCCCGGAACCCCCACGTCGTGAAACTGAAAATAGGACGGGGCGAAGGGGAGGCGGCGCGCATCAGGCGTCTTGTGGCAGCGCAGCCAGGCATCCGGATCCGGCTCGATGCCAATCGCGGCGGCTCGCCGGCCGGCCTTTTGCGCCTGCTCGAGAGCCTTGGCGAGGACCGGCGCGCCATCGATTTCATAGAAGAACCCCTGCCGGCCGGCGAGCCGCCGCCTGCCGACCTTGCCGCCGCCCTTGAGGCCGAGCCACCGATAGCGCTCGCGGCCGATGAATCGCTGCGCGAGGCTGGCTGGGCGCTCGGTGAAGCGCACTGGGCGGACGTCTGGGTCATCAAGCCCTCATTGCACGGCGGCCTGACCGAGGTTCTGGATACGCTTGAAGCGGCACGGGTATCGCGGCGCCGTGTGGTCTGGTCGTCGGCCTGGGAATCGGGCGTCGGTATGGCTGGCCTCAAGACCATTGCCAGGCTGTGGCCAGACGAGGCTGCGGGTTTCGGGACCGAGCCTCTCATGCCGCATCAGATGACAATGCCCACATGGCCGGTCGCGTCCGCACATTCCGTCTCGGCCATGTGCCCCGTACCGGCCGTTTGCCCCGTAGCGTTCATGGCCTCCTGCTATCCGCGCCGTACGGCCATGCTCATTCCTGGCATCAACGACACGCATGAAGCCATCACGTATGGCGATCTGCATGCGCGTGTCTCGGCAATTACAACACACCTTGCCCGACAGGATTTTCCAGCCCGTGCAGCCATCGCCGTCCCCGCCGATCGCACCGCCACGTTTCTTGCCGTGCTTTTTGCCGTCATGCGCCTCGGGCGGCACCTGCTTCCAGTCAGCAGCCGCCTCCCCGACTCTGCACGCGACGAACTGGTAGCCAGCGCCGGCGCCGTATGGGTGGGCAATGCGGCCGAGCATCTACCCGACACCACTGAGCATTCACCTGATACCGCCAAGCATTCACCCGACACCGCCGGGCACGCCTACAAAAACACGGCGCTTGCACATGCGCCCTTCATTACGGGGCACATGCGGGCGGGAGGAGCCGTGCTGGTCGCCACGTCCGGGTCTACGGGCGCGCCGAGCATTGTCACAATCGACTGGGCACGCATGCTGGGGCACGCCGCTGCCGTGAACGAGCGGACGGATTTCACGTCGTCGGATGCCTGGGCCTGGTCGCTGCCCCCGTGGCACGTCGGCGGGCTCTCCATTCCGGTCCGGTGCGCGGTAGCTGGGGGACGTGTCGTCGTGGAATCGGGGACTTCGCTCGCGACCACGCATCCCTCGTTCGTTGCCACGCACCATTCGCTCGTGCCAACGCAGCTCGACCGCGTGTTGGCGCCGCCAGGCTCTGCTCCGACCGCAGCATCCGCCTCGTCATTGTTCTCGCGTCACGCGGGCGCGCTGCGCTGCGTGCTCGTCGGAGGTGGCCCTGTTCCGCTCCCCCTGCTGGAGCGGGCCGTACGCGCCGGAATTCCCGTCCGGACCACGTGGGGCATGACGGAGGCTGGTTCCATGATCTCCTGCAGCGACGTGTGGACAGAGGACGACGTGCGCGCCTGCGATCGCGTCCACGCCGGACGGCCCCTTCCAGGCATCCGCGTGCGTCAGGTTCCGCCTGACCAGAAGGCATCCTCGAGTCCCAAGCCGCCGGACCAAGGCCCGGAGCTGCCGAACCAAGGCCCGGAGCTGCCGGACCAAGGCCCGGAGCTGCCGAGCCAAGGCTCGGAGCTGCTGGACCAGGGCCCGGAGGCTGCCTGCAGCGGCGCGGGGATGCGCCTCGAGGTGCACTCGCCGTGGGCAGCCCGCGCCCACGACGCCCTCACGACCTCCGACGCCGGATATCTGGATGACGAAGGCCGGGTCGTGGTGACCGGGCGCCTGGACCGGGTATTCATTTCTGGCGGCGAGAACATAGATCCGGCCGTCATTGAGCAGGCGCTCGTGGCGCTGCCGGAGGTGGAGCGCGCGCGCGTGGTGGGTATTCCGCACCCGGAGTTCGGATTCCGCCCGGTGGCATTCATCCAGACCGGGCGCGCCGTTCATGATGCACGCCCGGAAAGGGCTGCTGATCTCCGCAAGCGTTTGCGTGCCTCGCTGCCTGGCTACATGATTCCCGATGCCATGTACGAGGAGCCCGCGCTGCCCGAGGGCCGCATGAAGTGGACGGAGGCGGAACTCGTGGCATGGGCCGGCCGCAACCATCGGAGAGGCCATCCGTAGACGCGCCCCATGAAAGATTCACAGAAAATATTGGTGCTGGTGGCACTGATCGCGCTCGTGCTCGCGCTCAAGGGCGGAATGAAAATCGTGTCCTTCTCGTTTTTCCAGCCGGGCGCGCTGACCATTATCCTGCTCATTGCGGCCGGCATCTGGCTCATGAAATCCGGAAAGTGCTCGCGCTGACGCGTCGTCGTTGAAACGCTGTCGCTCGACGGGCCGCCTGGGCAGAACGGGCCGCGGCTTCGCGCGTACGCTCGCGCATGAAACTCTTTGCCCAGATCAGTGAGCGCAGCACGGACCCGGATCGCCCGTCGGCGGATCTCATTATCCTGCATGGCCTTCTCGGTGCCAGTGGAAACTGGCGTACGCTGTCCCGCAACGTATTTTCCAGGCATTTCCGGACCATCGCGGTCGATTTGCGCAATCATGGACGCTCCCCGCACAGCGACGAGATGACGTATGCGGCCATGGCGGACGATGTTGTCAAGCTCATGGACCGTATGGAGATCGAGCGGGCGCACATTCTGGGCCACTCGATGGGCGGCAAAGTGGCCATGACGCTGGCCCTCGAAAACGAGTCCCGCGTTGACCGCCTCGTTGTGGCCGATATCGCCCCCAAAGCCTACGCGCCGGACCACGCTGGCATTCTCAAGGCGCTCGGCGCTGTGGATCCATCGGCGTTCACGGACCGCGCCGACATTGATAAGGCGCTTGCCGCGCACATTCCGTCGGCCGCTGTCAGGCAGTTCCTGATGAAGAACCTGGACCGCGACGGCGACTCGTATCGCTGGAAAATGAATCTACCAGCTATTACCGCGGCCTACGACCACATCCGGGGAGCGCTTTCCAGCCCCGGCGACGGCGCCCCGTGCATGCGACCGGCACTTTTCATCGCGGGCGGCGCATCGGGTTATGTGGATGCGTCCGATATGCCGCGCATCAAGACCCAGTTTCCAGAAGCCCGGCTGGAGACCCTGCCCGGCGTTGGGCACTGGGTCCACGCCGAGGCGCCCGATGCGTTCTCCAAGGCCGTGCTGTCCTTTCTGCTGACCTGACCGCCGACCACGCATGACACCCCGCACCGATCTTCTGCTCCGCGCCCTCAAGGAACGCATCCTCGTTTTGGATGGGGCCATGGGTACGCTCATCCAACAGGAAAAACCAACCGAAGAGGACTTCCGGGGAGACCTGTTCAAGGACCACGCGACGTCCCTCGCGGGCAACAATGATCTGCTCGCGTGGACGCAGCCCGACCTCATCCAGTCGCTGCATGAGCGCTATCTGGAGGCGGGGGCCGACATCATTGAGACGAATACGTTCAGCGCGAATGCCATCTCGCAGGCCGATTATGGCCTGGAGGCGCATGCCCGCGAAATGAATGCGGCCGCGGCGCGGGCCGCCCGCGCCGCGGCCGACAAGTGGTCTGCCCACAAGCCCCGGTTCGTCGCCGGAAGCATGGGTCCGACCAACATCGCCCTTTCGCTCTCGCCCGACGTGACCGATCCCGGCTACAGGGCCGCCACATTCGACCAGCTCTCGGCCGCCTATCTCGAGCAGATCCAAGGCCTTCTGGATGGGGGCGTCGACCTGCTGCTGATCGAGACCATTTTCGACACGCTGAACGCCAAGGCGGCCATTTTTGCCATAGAAACCGCCTACCGCGAGCGCGGAGTCCGGCTTCCCGTAATGATTTCCGGCACGATCGTGGACCAGAGCGGCCGCACGCTGTCGGGGCAGTCGACCGAGGCCTTCTGGATTTCGATTGCGCACTGCCCCGAACTGCTTTCGGTCGGGCTCAACTGCGCCCTCGGATCGGCCCAGATGCGTCCGTATCTGGAGACCCTCTCGCAGACGGCCCATGTACACACGAGCCTTTACCCGAATGCGGGTCTCCCCAACGAGTTCGGAGAGTATGACGAGTCGGCCGCCTACATGGCCGAGCAGGTGGCCTCCTACGCGGCCAACGGGTGGTTGAACATCGTTGGAGGGTGCTGTGGCACGACGCCGACGCATATCCGCGCCATGGCGGATGCCGTCAAGGGCCGCCCCCCGCGCGTCCCGGCGCGCCCCGAGCCGACCCTTCGCGTGTCCGGACTTGAGCCGCTCGTGTTCCGAGAGGATCTCAATTTCGTGAATATCGGCGAGCGCACGAATGTAACCGGTAGTCGCCGTTTTGCCCGGCTCATTGAAGCCGATGACTACGAGGAGGCCGTATCGGTCGCTCTGCAGCAGGTTGAAGCGGGCGCGCAGATGATTGACATCAATATGGATGAGGGCATGCTCGACAGCGAGGAGGCCATGCGGCGCTTCCTGCTGCTCCTCGCCGCCGAGCCCGATATTGCCCGCGTCCCCTTTGTCATCGATTCCTCGAAATGGGACGTGATTGAAGCGGGCCTGAAGTGCGCCCAGGGCAAGTGCATCGTGAACTCGATCAGCCTCAAAGAGGGGTCCGATGAATTCCTGCGGCAGGCCCGACTGGCCCGCAGCTACGGGGCCGCGGTCATTGTCATGGCGTTCGATGAGGAGGGGCAGGCGGCCACGCTCGAGCGGCGCAAAACCATCCTCCGCCGCGCCTATGAACTGCTCACGCAGGAGGTCGGCTTCCCGCCGGAAGACATCATTTTCGATCCCAACATTTTTGCTGTCGCTACCGGCATTGAGGAGCACCGCCGCTACGCGATCGACTTTCTGGAAGCGACGCGCTGGATCAAAGAGGAGCTGCCGGGCACGCGGGTGTCGGGAGGCGTGAGCAACCTGTCTTTCTCGTTCCGCGGAAACGACCGGGTGCGCGAAGCCATGCACACGTCGTTTCTGTATCATGCCATCCAGGCTGGCATGGATATGGGCATCGTGAATGCGGGCCAGATTGAGGTGTACGAGGAAATTGATCCGGAGCTGCTGAAAGCCGTCGAAGATGTGATCTTTGACCGCCATGACGATGCCACCGAACGTTTGGTTACGCTCGCCGACCGGTTTTCCGGGGCGGGGAGGGAGGCCACTGGCCCATCTCTCGCCTGGCGCGACGATCCGGTCGAAAAGCGACTGGAACATGCCCTCGTGAAGGGTATCGTGGAATTTGCAGAGACCGACGCCGAGGAAGCCCGGCAGAAACTGGGCTCGGCGCTGGAGGTGATCGAAGGACCCCTCATGGCGGGCATGGGCCGCGTCGGTGATCTGTTCGGCGCAGGGAAGATGTTTCTGCCCCAGGTGGTGAAGAGTGCGCGCGTCATGAAAAAGGCTGTGGCGTGGCTCATTCCCTACATCGAAGCCGAGAACGCCGCAGCGGGAACCACGCGCCGCCGCGACCGCGTGCTGATGGCCACCGTAAAGGGCGATGTGCACGACATCGGGAAGAACATCGTCGGCGTCGTGCTTGGTTGCAACAACTACGAGGTTATTGACCTGGGCGTCATGGTACCTGCCGAGGACATCCTTCGAAGCGCCGAAGAACACGACGTGGAAGCGATTGGACTGAGCGGCCTCATCACGCCGTCGCTCGACGAAATGGTGCACGTGGCCGCCGAAATGGAGCGCCGCGGCATGAGAATTCCGCTTCTCATCGGGGGCGCCACGACAAGCGAGATGCACACCGCCGTGCGCATTGACGAGGCCTACAGCGGCCCGGTCGTACACGTGCTCGATGCTTCGCGCAGCGTGCCGGTCGTCGGCAGCCTGCTCTCGGATGCGGAAAAGAAGGGATTTGCCTCCGACATTCGCTCCAAATACAGCGCGCTGCGCGAGCGCCACGCTTCGCGGCGTCAGAAGACGGTGTACCTGTCCCTTGAAGAAGCCCGTGCCAACCGGCTCGAACTCGCGTTCCATGCCGAAACGAACCCGCGGCCGAAGCAGCTCGGCGTGTTCCAACCGGAAGGCGTAACGGTAGGCGTACTGCGCCCCTACATTGACTGGACCCCTTTCTTCCAGACCTGGGAAATGAAAGGCAAGTATCCATCCATTCTGGATGACGCTGACAAGGGCGAGGAGGCCAGGCGCCTGCTCGCCGACGCGGAAGCTATTCTGGATGAATTCGAGGCGGCCGGCAGTACGAACCTGGCGGCCGTCTATGGCCTCTTTCCGGCCCGCCGCGACGGTGACGACATCGTGATCGGGGATGCCCCGCCCAAGGACGCCCCTACGCAGGACGCCCCGCACGAACTGGCCCGCCTGCACACGCTTCGCCAGCAGGCGCAGAAAGGGAAGGGCCACGCCAACCGGGCGCTCGCCGATTTCGTGCCGGACGAGGACGGATATATCGCCCTGTTCGCCGTCACGGCGGGTCACGGCACGGACGAAAAAGCGGCCAAAGCCGAGGCCGACCATGACGACTACCGGTCCATCATGCTCAAGGCCGTATCGGACCGCCTGGCCGAGGCCTACGCCGAATATCTGCACGAACACATCCGGCGTGAGGCCTGGGGCTATGAAACCGGTCCCAAACTCGGAAATGACGACCTCGTCGCCGAGCGCTACGCGGGTATTCGCCCGGCGCCCGGCTACCCGGCGCAGCCCGATCACACCGAGAAGCCCACCATATGGCGTCTCCTGGACGCCGAGGCCCGCACCGGCATCAGTCTCACGGAGAGCCTTGCCATGCACCCGGCATCGTCCGTCAGCGCCATCTGCTTTGCGCACCCGGAGGCGGCCTATTTCAATGTGGGCCTTTTGGGCCGCGACCAGGTGCACGATTATGCCCGCCGTAAGGGCACGCCGCCCGCCGACATGGAAAAGTGGCTCGCCGCCAGCCTCAATTATGATCGGTAAGTCCAATTGCGAGCGATGAACACGCGCGGTTGTTATCTTCCCTCAACCAAGCATCCAAATACCATGACCGCAGCACTCCGTCTCCACTCCCGGACCCACTCGACCATCGATGATCTGCGCTCCAGCACGGCATCGGCGAGCACGCAACTCGTTGCTGTGGTTGGATTTGCGCTGCTTACGGCGCTCGGCGCCCAGTTCCGGATCTACCTCTGGGAAGTTCCGTTCTCGCTGCAGACGCTGGCCGTCTACGGCAGCGGGCTGTTTCTCGGATGGCGCAACGGCGTGCTCGCGCAGGGCCTCTATATCGCGATCGGCATGTTCCTCCCGGTCTTCGCCGGTGACGGCTTCGGCCCGGCTTACCTGATGAGCGCCGTATCGGCCGGCTACCTGCTTGCCTATCCGCTGTCGGCTGCCGCCGCCGGGGCGCTCTCCACGCGCTGGAATTCGTTGACGGGCAGTATGCTGTCGCTTGGCGTCGCATCCATCATACTCTTCTCGCTGGGCGTCACGTGGCTGCACTACGCCGCTGGCCACGCCACATGGATGGAGTCGATCGACAAGGGCTGGCTGCGGTTCATTCCGGTCGATCTGGCCAAGATCCTGTGTGTCGGTCTGCTCTACTCGGGCGCGCGTCACCTGGGACGCCGTCCGTCCTGAGGCACCTTTCGACACAGGTTTTTTTCTGGTGGATGCTCAGCGCCTGGAGCATCCACAGTCCGTCGCTGGCGGGTGCGCAGGAGGCCCGCACCCCGGGAGTCGATGCGCTGGAGGGCTCCATCCTTGCCGATCCCTGGCTCACGGAGCACGCCGAGCGGGCGCTGGGCAATCTCTATCGGTATGACCTTGCGGCGGCCGATTCGGTTTTTTCGCTCATCGGCGCGCGCTACCCGGACCATCCGGTGTCGCCGTTCCTCGAGGGCCTCTCGCTCTGGTGGCGTATACTGCCTGGCCTGACGGTAGAGGACACGAAGCATGACGCGGCATTTCTGGCCGCCATGGACCGGACCGAGGAGCGGGCAAAGGCTCTTGGCAGGCGCAGCGAAGGGGTGCCCGGGCGCGCGTTCGATGCCCGATTTTTTCGCGCCGCGGCGCACGGCTTCCGCGGCCGCCTGTACAGTGACCGCGGGGCGTGGTGGAAGGCGTCACGTTCGGGGCGGCGCGCTATTGGCGACCTGTTCGAGTTGGCGGCCTACGACAGCACGAACGCCGATCTCGTTTTCGGGGACGGGGTGTACCTCTACTTTGCGGACGTGATTCCGGAAAAATACCCGCTCGTGCGGCCCTTCATGTGGTTTTTTCCGGACGGCGACCGCGAGCGGGGCCTTCGCCTGCTGGAGCGCGTAGCGAACGAGGGGCGCTTCGTGAAGATCGAGGCGGCGTGGTTTCTCGTGCAGATCCACGCCTTCTACGAGCCCAATGGCGAGGAGGCGGTGTACTGGACCAATTGGCTCGTGGAGCGCTACCCCGAAAACCCTCTTTTTCTGATGCTGCGAGGACGCGTGGCCTTCCGCTGGGCCGATTGGGAGGTGGCCCGGGACATGTTCTCGCGGGTGGTCGCTGCGAGGGGCGAAAACACGGAGTTCGGGGCGGCGCCAGCCCGTCCTGACGTTCCTGTTGCGGCGCCCGCCCCGGTGCCCATCGCTTCCGCCCCACCGCCCGTCGCGGCGGTGGCCTACTACTACCTTGGCCGCCTGGCGCTGCGGGGCGGCGACTGGGCGGGCGCCGCAGCAGCGTTCGAGCACGCTGTGGACGCGGAGTCAGGCTTCGAGCACGTATCGTTCTTCCGGGCACACGCCATGCTCCGGCTGGGCATCGCGCAGCGCCACCTCGGACACCTGGACGAGGCGCGCGTCGCGTGGGAGCGCGTACTGGACTGGCCCGACCGCGAAGGATCGCATGACCGCGCCCGCACGTATCTATCCGAATAAACAACCGAGAACTACGCTCCAGGTCCAACATCCCAACCCGACCCGCGAACCTCCCGGCCCCAAAACCCGCTCTCCGCCCCGCATCTCACCATCTCGTTCTGCCCATGGCCACTCCACTCGCGCCCAAGAAACACCTCGGCCAGAATTTCCTGCGCGATCCAAACACGGCGCGCCGTATTGTGGCGGGGCTACGCGCCGAGCCACATAGCCCTGTCATTGAGATCGGCCCCGGAACGGGCGCGCTGACTGGAATATTGCGGGAGCGGTTTGAGAAGCTCAGCGTCATCGAGGTCGATCCGCGCGCAGCCGACGTGCTTCGTGCCGAGTGGCCCGACCTGGATATTACCCTGGGAGACGTACTCGACGCCGACTGGCCCGCACTGGCGCGCCAGATGGGCGCTCCGGTGGCTGTCATCGGGAACCTGCCCTACTATATCACCTCGCCCATCCTTTTTTCCCTGCTCGATGCGGCGGCCGCGGGTGTCCTCGCCGAAGCTGTTATCATGATGCAGTACGAGGTGGCTGCCCGACTCATCGCCGAGCCCCGTACGAAAGCCTACGGCATTCTCTCGGTGGCCGTCCAGCTGCTGTGCAACGCGGAGATCCTGTTTCCGGTGTCGCGCAACGTGTTCCATCCGAAACCCGATGTCCGGAGCGCGGTCGTGCGTCTTGTGCCGCGCGAAGACGCTCTCTCGCTCGAAGAGGCCGAGCGGGTGCGGCTTGTTGTGCGGACGGCGTTCAATCAGCGACGGAAAACGCTCCGGAACAGCCTCAGCCAGCTGTCCGGAGAAGATGGGAGCGGTATTCCCGAGAAGTGGCGCGGCGTGCGCGCCGAAGAGCTCTCGCCGCACGACTTTGTCGAGCTGACAGGGTATATTTCCGAGGCCCGCTAACCCCGCACCGCCGCCGCCATCTGGCGCACGCCTGATCTCCCAAACACGTCCATGGAACAGCCCGAACAGAATACGCCTACCCGGCTCGAGGTCGATGCGGAGCTCCTGGACAACATGGAGGCTCTCGTGGACGCCGAGGAGCGCGGGATGGTGCTCAATATTGCCCGGGACCTGCATCCGGCCGATCTGGCCGATGTGCTCATGCACATGGACAAGGACGCGGCATCGATCCTGTTCCATTGGCTGCCGGATGAGGATGCGGGCGACGTGCTCGCCGAACTCGACGACGAATACCGGGCGGATCTGCTTGAGGACACGCCGCACGAGCGTATTACCAGCATGCTCGACGAGCTTGACACGGACGATGCCGTGGACGTGCTCGCCGACCTGCCGCAGCATCTGGCCGACCAGGTCATTCCAGGTCTCGAGTATGCGGCCGACGTGCAGGAGCTGCTGGGGTATGACGAAGAGACGGCGGGTGGCCGCATGGCGACCGAGCTCGTTTTTGTGCATGAAACGGCAACGGTCGACGAAGCCACCGAAGAAGTCCGTCGCAATGCGGAAAACGTGGAGTTCGTGTACGCCATTTTCGTGGTCGATGACCACGAAAAGCTCGTCGGAATTGTGTCGCTCAAGCGGCTGCTGCTTTCTCCGGCACATATCCGTGTTCGGGATATCATGGACCCCGACGTGATATCGGTGAATACGAGCGTGGACCAGGAAGATGTGGCGCGTCTCATGGAACGCTACGACCTGGTCTCCCTTCCGGTCGTGGACCACGACGGCAAGCTGGTGGGCCGCATTACGATCGATGACATTGTGGATGTCATCCGGGAAGAGGCCGAGGAGGACATGCAGCGGATGTCGGGTCTCGGTGTTGGCGAGGAATCTACGGACTCGGTACTCCGCATTGTGCGCGGGCGTCTGCCATGGCTGCTCACGGGAATGCTGGGCTCGGCGTTTGCGGCAACCGTGATTCTGTATTTCGAGGCGGCGCTGGTCGAGGCGACCGTGCTCGCCAGCTTCATTCCGATCGTCATGGCAACGGCCGGAAACGCGGGCATCCAGAGTTCATCGGTCGCGGTGCAGGGACTTGCGTCAGGGACCGTCTGGGCGTCCGACTTCAGCAGCCGCATCCTGAAGGAGATGGGTGTGGCGCTCGTCAATGGATTCGCGGCATCGGTCCTGCTGGCGCTGGCCGTACTGGCGCTCTCGGCGGTAACGCCCATCGACAGCACCAATGTTGTGCGACTGGCCATGACAGCGGCGCTCGCACTGCTCATTGTGGTGACGATAGCCACAACGATCGGCGCTTCGGTACCGTTGCTGCTGGACCGGTTCGATATTGATCCGGCGCTTGCCACCGGGCCATTCATCACGGCCAGCAACGACATCCTCGGAATCCTGATCTTTTTCCTGCTCGCGACGTGGCTCTACCTGTGATATGGCGCGGTGCCTGGCGCCTGATATATCATTAATATATCATAGATATATCAGCTCTGCGCCTGCTGCAGTGAGCGCTGGTCGTTGTACTTCGAGGGGCACTTCACGATGATGTTGTCGGCTACGAAGACGCCATCAGTGCCCGGCTTGCCTTCGATTACGACCTGTTCGGCATCCTCAAAGTTGGCGGGCTTGGGGTTGGCGTAATGGACGGTCCGGACGTTGCCGGCATCGTCCTTCATGCGAAACGAAAAGATGTTGTCGGCCGCATTGTAGCGGAACGTTTCAGGCTCCACCCACATGCCCACCACGTGGGCCGAGGCACCGGCCGATTCGGCCTGCTCGAAGTTCATATACCCACCGACCTGGCTGCCGAAATTCAGAAGCAGCAGCGATGAAAAGCCGATGATGAGGACGAAGCCGAAGATTTTTTTCTTGTTCATGGTTCAGAAGTCCGAGCGGTGGTTCTCAAGTTCCGTTTCCAACTGCCCAATGCGCCGGTCGTTTCGCAGAATCAGCGCCATGATGCCGAACCATATGATGAGCACGACGCCGAGTACGACGAGGATCTTGTCATCGCTCAGCATGACCCGCTCCAGGCCCGAAGGTGGCTGCGTAGGAATGTTCGATCCCGTCCAGATGCTGTCAAAACCCGTCGCAATGCCTTCCTTTGGGTCTGGGCTGGCCTGGCTGTCCTGGGCGCTCAGAGTACCTTCGGTGTACGCCGCGGCAGCCGTGTCGATGGCCTGCGCACGGGCAGTTGGCGTCCCCAACGCCGCCGAGAGCACAAGCGCCAGGATGAAGGAAACGGGAAATCGTGTAGCATACATCATGGTCACAGCTCTGGATTGGCGGTCAGCCGGTTTTGGATACGCGCCATGCGGACGCGCTGCGTGTACAGCACCCAGAAGAGGCCAATGAATCCGACAACGGCCGGATAGAAGACAAACCGCATGACGGGGTGCGTGATTTCGTCAAAGGCCGGATTGCCGTCGGCGCCCGGATGCAGGCTGGCCTGTTGCCGGGGCAGGATATAGAGCAGGAACGGCACGGTAACCATGGCGAACAGGTTGTAGACGGCGGCAATCCGGCCGCGCCGTACGGGTTCGTCGAACGAGGATCGAAGTACGAAGTAGGCGCCGTAAATGAGCAGTTGTACGGCCGCCATGGTCTGACGGGGGTCGAAGTTCCACCACACGTCCGTACCCACATACCAGGTGAATTTGGACCACAGAATACCCGTTGCCAGTCCCAGGAGGCCAAAAAGCGTCGCCACGCGGGCCGACTGCAGCGCGCGGATGTCGCTTTCGACGCTACCGGTCTGAAGGTGCCGCACCGAGTGCCACGCCGATACCAGGACGGCCGCCATCATGGTAAACCACATGGGCACGTGGAAATAGAGGTTTCGGGCCGTGTGCTCGAGGATGTTTATCCGCGGAATATTGAGCAGGAAGGCCGCCAGGATCATGAGCGTCATCCAGGCAAAAACCACGTTCCGGATTATGGTGTAGCGGCGGTTCATGTGGGGTGGGTAGCGAAGTGTGATGGCGCAAGCGGCTGGTGTTCGTCGGCTCGTGTCAGTCGGTCCAGACGTACTCGAACAACAGAAACGCGGCTGTGTTCACGGCGCCGGCAAATCCGACGAGGGCGGTCAGTTCGGAAGCCGATCCCGCCCATGTGGCGCCTTCGCCGAGGGCAGCTCGCGTGGCACGGACCGCCGACAGGAAGAGGGGAGAGAGCATGGGAAAAAGGAGCACGGGAAGGAGCGGACCGCGGGCCGATGCCTTGGCAATCAGCGCGCCGAGAAGCGTCGTCGCGCCCGCGAGTCCGAGCGTGCCAAGTCCGAGCGTGGCCACGAGCAGGCCCCCATGATGCACCTGCATGCCCAAAAGCCCCATGAACGCGAGGACCGAGACTCCGATTACACTCGCAATAAGGAGCACATTGAACGCCAGTTTTCCGGCCAGCACCTGGCTGCCTGGTACGTTCACCTGCAGCAGCAGCATCGTGCCCTGCTCTTCTTCTGCCAGGAACGAGCGCCCGAGTCCTACGGCCGCCGAAAAAACAATCACAATCCACAGGAGTGCGGCCTGCAGCGGTGGTTCTGCGGGATCCGAGCCGAGGGCAAACACGACGAGCAGCAGCGAACTCAGCACAAACATGAGGAGCAGGTTGATGGCGTGGCGGCTGCGCCACTCGAGGCGCAGCTCCTTCATGAGCACGGCCCGCGCTCCGTGCAGCCAGTCAGCCACGGCCGACGATCTGTGCGCACGCGTCGTCATGAGAGGTCGCCGAATTCGCCCACGAACATGATTTCGGGTACGAGATGGTGCCCCGTATCGCCAGCAACGCGCTCCTGCACGAGCGCAATCAGTTGGCGCACGTCGCGGGCCGAGGCATCCCCCCGATTGATCATGATATTGGCGTGGCGGTGCGTGATCTCAGCGCCGCCAATTCGCGTGCCCTTGAGCCCACACTGGTCAATCAGGCGGCCAGCACCAATGCCGTCTATTTTCTGGAAAATGCTACCTGCGCTGGGCTCTGAGCCAAGCGGGGGGTGACGCTCGGCGCGCCAGGCGAGATTCTCGGTAATAATACGCTGTACGACGCCGGGCTCGGCTGCGGTCAACTGAAACCACGCTTCCAGCACGATGTCGTCTGTATCATGGAGCGTGGAATAGTCATATCCAAAGTTGAACCACTCGCGGCCCACTTCCCGGACGACGCCGTCAGCGCCGAGAAGCCGGGCGGAAACCACGATTTCGTCCAGGAACATGGTCCGCTCCCGCGCCGGGGCGGGGGAGAGGAAATGCAGGTTCTGCCAGAGGGCGCCTCCGATGGTCGATGGAATGCCGGCGAAGTGCTCAAACCCCGACCAGCCGGCGCGCGTCGTGTGCTCTATGATATCGGGCCACACGATGGCGCCACCCGCCGCGCGGAGCATGCCCGCGTCGTCCATCTCGAAATCGCGCACGGTGTTGCGGATCACAACGCCGTCAAACCCGCCGTCTCCAACCAGAATATTCGCGCCGAGTCCGAGCAGGAAATGCCGTGCGCCCTCTTCACGCACAATGCGGAGCGCCGACACGAGTTCACGCGTCGTCGTCGGCTCAACCATCAGCCGGGCCGGACCACCAATTTGGAACGTGGTATGCGGCGCGAGCGGCGCATCGACCCGGATTCTGCCCGGACCCAGGCTGGCCTCGAGCGTCCGGTGGACCATGTTCAGGGAAGTCGGCATGAAGCAGAGCGCTGGGAGGGGGCCGCGCGTAGGCACGGCAACAGTTGGCGGGATGTATCGTAGAGGGGAATATACTTCACAGGTCGAGAGTCTCTCGACACAAACCCACTACGAAGAAATGGCTGCCAATCAATACCCCAATGTTTCCCGGGCCGCGGCCCGGCTCGGAATTTTTGCTTTTGTAATCCTGATGGTTATTACGCTTGCCGGCGGGTGCATGACGACGACCATCGGATCTGGCGAGGGCGCCGTCAAATACAGCGTATTCGGCGGTACGGATCTTGGAAAAATATACGGCGAGGGCCTGCAGATCCATGCGCCCTGGGTGAATCTGATCCGGTATGACGTGCGCATGCAGGAACAGCTTGAAGATATCAACGCGCTGTCCTCGAACGGGCTCTCGATCGGAATGGATGCATCGGTTCGCTGGCGCCCGAACGCCGAGGAACTGCCTGACCTGCATGTGACCTACGGCACGGACTACTACCGCAAGCTCGTACAGCCCGAACTCCGCTCGGCAGTGCGTGAAGTGGTCGGCCAGTTCACGCCGGAAGAGCTCTATTCCACGCGCCGGCAGGAACTGCAGCAGGAAATCTTCGAGCGCGTCCGCGATGCTGTGGCGGGCGAATCGGTGGCGCTCGAGGCTGTTCTGATCCGTGATATTTCGCTTCCCGACCAGATCCGGGGTGCCATCGAAAACAAGCTGAAGGAAGAGCAGGAGGCCGAACGCTACCAGTTCACGCTCGAAAAGGAGCGCCTCGAAGCGCAGCGCAAGGAAATTGAGGCGACGGGGCAGGCCGAATATCAGCGTATTATCACCGAAAGCCTCTCGGACCGCTTCCTGAAGTTCAAGGGCGTCGAGGCGACGCAGCAGCTGGCCAATTCGCCAAATGCGAAAGTGGTTGTGATTGGCGGATCAGACGGACTGCCGATTATTCTGGGCAACCAGTAGCGACCCGCACATCATGACATGACCCGCACTGCGATGGCGGCGGCAGATGATTTTTTCGACCGTGTGTACGAGGTGGTGGCCCGGATTCCTGCGGGACGGGTCACCACCTACGGGCACATTGCGGCGTACCTGGGCGCTAAGCGCTCCGCCCGAACGGTCGGGTGGGCCATGAACCAGGCCGCCGGCACAGGCCTGCCGTGTCACCGCGTCGTGAACCGCAACGGCGCGCTTACGGGCCGGCACGCCTTCGAGGGCCCCTTCGTCATGGAAGAGCGCCTGCGCTCGGAAGGCGTTGCGTTCAATGATGATGGATGCGTCGACCTCCGCCAGCACCTCTGGGTACCGGCCTGAGTGGGCGTGTTGACGCGCCCGGGGCTCGTTCAGCGTCACGCCACGCGAGCGCTCCGGTCAGCGTCCCGCCACGCGAGCCAGTTCGTCCCAGAATCCGGGATAGGAGACGGCCGCGATATCCGCCCCGTGAATGTGGACCGGCTCGGAGGCCGTGAGCGCGGCCACGCCGAGCGCCATGGCAATGCGGTGGTCGTGGCAGCTGTCCACGTGCCCGCCCGTGAGCGGCGCGCCGCCGCGGATGGTCCATCCGTCCTCGTGCTCTGAGATGTCGGCGCCGAGCGCGCGCAGTCCACGTGTCATGGCGGCGATCCGGTCGGTCTCCTTGTGCCGCAGCTCGTTCGCGCCACGGATTTCAGACGTGCCCGCTGCCGCCGCGCAGGCTACGCACAGAATGGGCAGTTCGTCGATCGCGTTGGCCACGACGCCGCCCGAAACCTGGATGCTCGAGAGGCTCTGGCTGGTGACCGTGAGGTCGGCCAGCGTCTCTCCTCCGACAGTGCGCTCGTTGCGGATTTCGATGGCAGCGCCCATGGCGCGGAGCATGTCGAGTAGCGCTGTCCGGGACGGGTTCAGCCCAACGCCGGTCAGCCGCAGGGAGGAGTCCGGAACAATGGATGCGGCTACCAGGAAGAAAGCGGCCGCCGAAAAATCTCCAGGAATGGACCAGATGCCCGGTTTTGGGCGGTCGGCTGCGGACGACGAAATGTGACGTTCTCCGCCGACCTCGAGTGTCGGGAGTCCAAGCATGCGCTCGGTATGATCCCTCGACGGCGTGGTTTCAATGACGGTCGTGTGCCCGCTGGCGAAGAGGCCGGCCAGCAGGATGGCCGATTTGACCTGGGCGCTGGCGACCGGCAGTCGGTACGTGATCCCGGTGAGCGCCGGGTTACCAGCGACCCGGAGCGGCGCGTGTCCTTCCGTGCTCGTAATCCGGGCTCCCATCTCGCCGAGTGGGTCCATGATCCGTTTCATGGGGCGCGGCGTGAGCGAGGCATCGCCAATGAGTGTCGCCTCGAAGTCCTGGCCCGCGAGAATGCCCGAGAGAAGGCGCATGGTGGTCCCGGAATTCCCGCAGTCGAGCGGCAGGGCGGGCGCATGCAGTTCTCCCCCGTGAACGAGAAGCACCCCGTCCTCTTCGCCCGTTCGCACGCCGAGCTGCTTGAGGCAGGCCAGCGTGGACGCCGGGTCGGCCGACCGGGGCCAGTTCACAATGCGCGACGTGCCTGGTGCCAGCGCCGAGAGCATGGCCGCGCGGTGGGCAATGGATTTGTCCGCCGGAGGAACGATGGTTCCGGCGAGGCTCGTAGCGCGTTCGACGATGATGTCGGCGGTCTTGCTCCTCGTAGTCATGGGGTTGTCGGCGTTCACGCGCTGGCGCCCTCCAGTACGTCCAGGTCCCGCCGGGCAGATGCCTCAAGCTCTTCGCGCTCATCGTGCCGGAGGAACGCATGTCCGAATGCCGCGAGGGCGACCTCTTTCGTCTCTGTTTCGGTCAAACCGCACCGCGTGTGGGCCAGGTGAAGCTCCTCGGACGTCGACGTGTGGCTGAAGAGTCTACTGTCCGTATTGATGGAGACGGGCACGCCCGCGCGCATGAGCGTCGCGAGTGGATGCGCTTCGTAGGACGGCACAACGTGCGTCTGGACATTGCTCGTCGGGCAGATTTCCAGGGGGATGCGGTGCAGCGCGGCATACTCCAGCAGCTCCGGGTCCTGGACCATGGTTATGCCATGACCAATCCGGTGTGCGCCGCAGTAGAAAAGTGCCTGCCGAATGGATTCCGGGCCCCAGGACTCGCCCGCGTGGACGGTCAAGCCGAGCAGATGGTTGCGGGCAATATAGAAGGCTTCGAGATGCTGCTTTGCCGGATTCCCCGCCTCGCCTCCGGCGAGGTCGAACCCGACGACGCCCCGGTGGACATAGGACACAGCCGCCTGGGCCTGCCGAACGGACGCCTCCATGTACCGGTCGCGGAGCGCGCATACGATGACGCCCGTCCGGATGCCAAAGTCGCTTTCGGCCGCGCGGAGTCCGTCGAGAACGGCATCGAGCACATTTTCAAGTGTCAGTCCCTCCTCCGTATGCAGCACGGGCCCGAACCGGACTTCCAGGTAGCGCACATTTTCGCGCGCAAAATCTTCGGCCATTTCATAGGACACGCGCCGCAGGGACTCCGCATCCTGCATGAGACCGATGGTGTACCTGAACCAGGCCAGGTATTCGGCGAGGCTCTCCGACGTGTCCACGCCGAGCAGCACCTCGCGCAGTCCATCCACGGAGTCGGCGGGCAGCAGGGACATTTTCCCCTGGCTTTGCGCCAGATCCAGCATGGTTTCGAGCCGCATGGCTCCGTCAAGATGGGAATGGAGCTCGGCCTTGGGCCAGGAGCGGATGGAATCGAGGGTCATGGAATACACTTTTTACCTTCGTGGAACAGCCGTCGCCGCGTGTGGTTCTCTGCCGGTAACCATTCACACCACAATCGGACATCGTCATGGGAAGCCTGGGCCCCTTCGAACTGGTCCTGATATTCCTCGCCATCCTCCTCATTTTCGGCGCCAAGCGCATTCCGGAAATAGCACGCGGGCTGGGAAAGGGTATCAAGGAATTCAAATCCGCCACGCGGGAAATATCCAACGAGTTCAATGTCGACGATTCTTCCAACAGGATCGATCCGCCCCGGCAGGCGCCCCACTCGGCGCCGCGCGAACCGGGTAGTTCCCAGCAGGAATCACCGACCCGGCAGGAATCCCCGTCCCAGCACTGACGCATCCCAGCACTGACGCGTCCCGGGCGCATCCATCCAAACATTTTTTATTCTGACATGAGTATTCTCGTAGACCGTTCGACCCGCCTGGTTGTGCAGGGGTTCACCGGCAAAGAAGGTTCTTTCCACGCTGAGCAGATGATTGAGTACGGCACCCCCCTTGTTGCGGGTGTGACGCCCGGCAAAGGCGGGCAGCGCCACCTGGACCGTCCGGTATTCGACACCGTGGCCGATGCCGTGAAGCACGAGGGTGCCAATACATCTGTCATCTTCGTGCCGCCGCCGTTTGCGGCGGATGCCATTCTGGAGGCGGCTGAAGCCGGCATCAAGGTGATCGTATGCATTACAGAAGGCATTCCGCCGCGGGACATGGTTCCGGTCTACCATTATGTGAAGAAGGTGGGTGCGCATCTTGTTGGACCGAACTGTCCGGGCCTGCTTACGCCGGGTGAGGCCAAGGTGGGCATCATGCCCGCCATGATTTTCAGTCCAGGCCGCGTGGGCGTCGTGTCGCGATCGGGCACGTTGACGTATGAAGCGGTCGATCAGCTCACGCGTCAGGGACTGGGTCAGTCCACGGCCGTCGGTATTGGGGGAGATCCGGTGATCGGCTCCCGGTTCGTGGACATCCTTCGACTTTTCCAGGAGGACGACGCGACGGACGCGGTCGTGATGATCGGTGAAATTGGCGGGACGGCCGAGGAAGAGGCGGCTGAATTCATCAAAGATCACATGACGAAGCCGGTCTTCGGGTTCATTGCTGGCCGGACGGCTCCTCCCGGGCGCCGCATGGGCCACGCAGGCGCCATTATTTCCGGAGGCAAGGGAACCGCCGAGGATAAATTCGCCGCACTGGAAGAAGCGGGCGCGACCATCGTACTCAACCCGGCCGCGATCGGGGAGACGGTGAAGCAGACGTTGTAGTCTTGGAGTCCCGCGCCCCCACGCCAAACGTTGAATTTGTCAAAGGAGCTACGCGGTTCGCGCACATGCCGGTTGGCGGCGTGCCCGAAGTGGCGTTCGTGGGGCGTTCCAACGTGGGCAAGAGTTCGCTCATCAACTGCTTTCTGGGCAGGCGCAGTGTGGCCCGTGTATCCGGCTCGCCGGGTAAAACCCGGGAAATCAACTTCTACCTGGTAGATGGGGCATATCATGTCGTCGATCTGCCCGGTTTTGGGTACGCCAAATTCTCCCGTACCGAGCGCGACGCCTGGCGCCGGACCATAGGGCGCTACGTGACCGAACGCGCCGAGCTGCGTCTCGTTTTCCAACTCATTGATTCCCGGCACGCGCCCACCGCGCTCGATCGCGATATGCTGCTGCTCATGAAAGAGAGTCCAGCAGCGCATGTCGTAGCGCTCACCAAAGCGGACAAGCTGTCGGGTAACGGGCGGCAGCATGCGGTGCATCGCACCAGGAAATACGTGGAGGGCCTGGGCATGGAGCTCCCGATCGTGCTCACGAGCTCGGAGGATGGCCGCGGGCGGAGCGACATGTGGGACTGGGTTGAGGTTCACGTCCGACCGCATATATTATAAGGCATACCTCGTGCTGACCGAGCGGGGTGGGGACGATTTCGTGCATGCAAAACGAAATACCCTGTTCATATTGCCTTGACAAAGGGTTCAAAGCCCTCTATATTCCCTACCAGAACGAAGACAGCGACCTGTTCAACCAATCACAATCACGCATTTGGGCATCTGCTACAGCATTTCCAACCCCACCTTTCAAGCAAAACCTGAAATCAGTCTCCGCTCATGAAATGGGCCGGGACTGTTCCTGTTGGAACGTGTCAGAGGATGTCAGCGATTTCAGAAGTGGAAAGCTTGAACACCAAATGGATTGACTGGGAGACCCGTGTCTCTGTCCCCGAAAACTCGTGCGTCGCGGCAGTGTCCGTCTGGGCATTGCCGTTTGGCACGAAAAAGATTGCACCGCCTGGTGCATGACTATCAGCCACACATCATATCACAAGAGGAGGTAGCTTATGTTACGTAAATGGGGCATGGTAGTACTCATGCTGCTTGCAGCGCCGGCCCTCGTTTTTGCCCAGAACACGGGTAAGATCGAAGGAACGGTGCTCGATGGAGACACTGGAGATCCGTTGCCGGGTGCCAGTGTCGCTCTCGTAGGCACGCAGTTGGGTACGATTACCGACGCCGATGGCAATTACTTCATCATCGGTGTTCCGGTAGGAACCTATGACGTACAGGCTTCATTCGTCGGTTACTCTTCATCCGTCATCAGCGGCGTGGAAGTGTCCTCGGGTTACACCGCCCAGGATATTGACTTCTCGCTCAGCGCTGGTGTCGAGTTGGAGGGTATCGTCGTGGAGTACGAACGTCCGATGATTCAGCGGGATGCCATTGGTGTTCCGAAAATCAAATCAGCGGAAGAAATTGTAAACCTGCCCGTGCGTGGCGTTCAGGCCGTGGCATCTGTCCAGGCCGGTGTTGTGAGCCAGGAAGGCTCGAACACGCTGAACATCCGCGGTGGTCGTGGCGCTGAAGTCGTCTTCTTTATCGACGGCGTGAAGGTTGTCGGTACGGCAGCACTTCCCCAGTCGGCCATCCAGGAGCAGGAAATGATGATCGGTAACATGTCCGCGCGCTACGGCGACGCCATGTCCGGTGTCATCAACATCACCACGAAGTCCGGTTCGCCGAAATTCTTCGGCTCGTTCGAGGGCGTTACCTCGGAAGCGCTCGACGATTTCGGGTACAACCTGGCCTCCATGGCCATTGGTGGTCCCGTAGCCGGCGAGAAGGCCAACTTCTTCGTGGCCGTCGAGTACACGGACCAGACGGATTCGAGCCCGCGGGCGGTCGGACAGCTTCGTCTTGAAGACAGTGTCCTGCAGCAGATCCAGGCCAATCCGATGTCATTTGGTGGCGTGGATGCCGATGGTAACTCCGTCAACATTCCCGTTCCTGCGACACTCGGTGACGGCGCCTCCATCGCATCCCAGTACGTGGATGACAACGGCAATGTTACCCCCGTTGGTGGCGTGATCGGTTTTACAGACGGAACAACGGTCAACGCTCCTGACGGTGTCGTGATTTCGAATCCGGAACTCGTCAATACCGCGAACTTCGTAAGCACGGATGATCTCCGCTTGGTTGACAAGCGCCAGAACAACGGTTTCGAGCGCCTTGCCATCAACACGAACCTGACGTTCAATCTGATTGAGAATGTGCGCCTCCGTGTAGGTGGTCGCCTCGTGGATTCGGAGAACCAGTTCCTCGGAACATCACGGTCATCGATCTTTGCACCCAACGAGGACATCGACCAGCAGGACCGTCGCGACTGGCAGTTCTTTACGACATGGACGCATTACCTGTCGAACTCGACGTTCTACCAGTTGCAGGTGGACTGGAGCGATCGCCGCGGGCGCAATTATGACCCACGCTTCGGTGACAGCTTCTCCGATATTCTCTCCTACGGTGATATCGAAGCTGACCAGTGGGCTACGCTTCGTGGTTTCAAGAACACCGCGTTCACGACAGAAACGCGTCAGGATGCCGATGGTAATGACTTCACGGTTCAGATTCCTACGTTCAGCAACCGCTGGGATGACGGCAGCTTCCCGACAACGGAAGAAGTTGGGAACCTCGTGACCAATGTTGGGGGGCGTGGGCCTTCCAACAGCCTGTTCCGCTTCAAGAACAATCAGATCCGTGTCAACGCCATGGCCACGACGCAGGTCGGTATCCACCAGATTGAGTTCGGTGGAGAGTTCGAGAAGCGTACGAACCGGCAGCACAATGTGCGCGGCACAAGCCTGTCACGTTTTGTGGCGGACGCAGATGGACCGGAAAGCCTGGCGACTGGACAGGCCGGTGTTTCCCGCTATGAAGAGCTTACGTGGAGTCAGCTTGAGAGTCGCGTTGATTTCTTCGGCTACAACTTCCGTGGGACGGAGGAAGTGGACGACGAAAACCTGGACGCATTCGTGAATGACCTCACGGACGAGTTCGGCGACGCTGCATATAACGTCGAGCCGCACGAACCCATCTACTATGGTGGTTATGTGCAGGACAAGATCGAATTCCGGGACATCGTCCTGAACCTCGGTCTGCGCGTTGACGTGTTCGACAACAACACGCGCACGTACGTTGACCGCTTCACGCGTCTTCCTGTTGTTCGGGCCGGCGAAGCCGGGCTGACCAACAGCCAGATTGGAGATGACTTCGTTGTCTATTTCGGAAGCGATCAGTCCGTTGTTGGTTTCCGCGATCTGGAGGGCAATTTCTTCAATGCAAATGGAGAGGGCGTCCAGGCGGCACAGGTCGTTCTGACCGGCGCTTCGCCAAACACGAAGAGCAATGTCGTAACCGAGGAGGTCTTCACGGACTACGATCCCCAGGTTACGGTCATGCCGCGTATTGGTGTTTCGTTCCCGGTAACAGACCAGGCGCTCTTCTTCGCCCGCTACGGCAAGGTGGCCCAGCGTCCGTCGACGAACTCGTTCAGTTCGATGGAAGTGTTGTCTTCGACCACGGGTCGCAAGAACAACAATGCGTTGGAGCCAGAAGAGACAACGGAATACGAGCTCGGCTTCCGCCAGCGTCTCTCGACGCGCAGCGCGCTGACCATTTCCGGTTTCTTCCGCCAGATCGAAAACCTGATCCAGCTTGAAGACCAGCCGACCACATTCCCGACGGCGTCTTCGTCGTTTGTGAATCGTGACTTCGGTACGGTCAAGGGGCTGGAGTTTGATTTTGATCTTCGCCGGACGCGTAACATCTCGGTGAACGCGAACTACACGCTGTCATTTGCACAGGGTACGGGCTCCAGCTCGACCACGACGTCGACGATTGTGTGGATCAACGAGACGCCACCGAACTTCATTTCGCCGCTCGACTTCGACCAGCGTCACAACATGAACCTTTCCCTGGACTACCGTCTCGGAAAGGGTCAGGGGCCGACGGTTGGAGGAACGAAGCTGCTCGAAAACTTCGGTGCCAACGTGCTCATCAAGCTCGGTTCGGGTCTCCCGTACACGCCGGTGGTTGAGCCGTTCAGCGTCATCGAGTCGAAAGCTGCGCAGCCCAAGGGCGCCATCAACTCCGCTCGTACGCCTTGGACGACGCGTATTGACCTTCGGGTTGATCGCAAGTTCGCCGTTGGCGATCGCTCAACGCTGTCAGCCTTCGTGTGGGTACAGAACCTGCTCGACGAAGACAACGAGTTCGGTGTATGGCGCTTCACGGGTCTTGCCGATGATGACGGATTCCTGGCCACCCAGGGTGGACAGGCGTTCCTCGCTGGCAATATCCCAGCAGCTGAAGAGCTCTATCGTCACCGTAACAGAACACTTGGTAATTTCGGAATTCCGCGTCTGACACGTGTCGGCGTCCGTCTGGACTTCTGATCCTGCTGTACAGAGCGCAGAGTGGGCGGGTGCACAGCCCGTCCACTCTGATGCCCTGACAGTTCAGACACCAGCAGAAATCCAATTATCATAAAAGGATGACTATGCAATATTTCAGAAATATCAGCCTTCTTGTCGCGGCGGTCGCGCTCGGACTGGTCAGCACGTCAGCGCGTGCCCAGACGGTCGGGAACTGCGAAGCGTCCACGGCAGAAGCGTTCCTGGACATCAACAATGTCCGGGCCAAAGTCCTCAACAACGGAGGCATTGTTTGGAACGGTGGTAACCCCGTCTACGAAATCCCGAAGGGAGGTGGTGAGAATACCATCTTTGCGTCGGGTATCTGGCTGGGTGGCACGGTGGCAGGCCAGCTTCGTGCAGCCGCCACAACGTACGGCCCATGGGAGTACTGGGCAGGCCCTCTGAGCGATGATGGAACATCGCCGTCCGACTGCTCCCCGTGGGACCGCCTGTGGAAAGTGTCCAAGGAGGACGTCGTTGCATTCAATGGCGGTGCTCCGGCGACCCCGGATCTCAGTGACTGGCCAACGGGTCTTGGTGCGCCTACGCTTGATGCGAACGGTGAACTTATCGACCTCCTGGACCAGCCCCTGTCCAGCCGTGTAGATCGCAAGATCAACCTGGCTGCTGGCGAGCGTCCACAGATCCTGGGTGACCAGATGATCTGGTGGATTATGAACGACATGGGTAACCAGCACAACAACACGGATACGCCGCCCGTCGGTCTTGAAGTACACGGGACGGCTTTCGCTTTCAACAGCGCTGGTGCTCTTGGAAACACGACGTTCTACAAGTTCCGTATGTTCTACAGCGGATCGGTGCCGCTTGAGGAATCCTATTTTGGAATCTTCTCGGACCCCGACCTCGGCAACTTCGACGATGACTACGTGGGTTCAGATACCACACTTGGTCTTGGATTCGTCTACAATGCTGACGAGAACGACGATGACCATTACGGCACGAACGTTCCGGCATCTGGATATGACTTCTTCCAGGGCCCGCTCGTTGACTCGAATGGCCTCGATGACGATGAGGACGGAGAGGTTGACGAGGAAGGTGAGCGTTTGAAGATGACGGCTTTTGCCTTTTACAATAACGGCGGTGGTGTGCTCGGTGACCCGCAGACGGGCCCGGACTTCTACAACTACATGCGAGGCCGTTGGAAAGATGGGCAGCGTTTCACACTCGGTGGAAATGGACGTGATTTCTCGACCATTCCTACGAGCTTCATGTTCCCTGGAGATCCGGAACGCGAAGAGTTCTGGTCGGAAATCAACTCCGACGGTCAGGGAACGGCAATTGTACCCGCCGACCGCCGCTTCGTGATGGCTTCTGGTCCGTTCACCATCCAGCCGGGTGATGAGCAGGAAATCGTCTTTGGTCTTGTGACATCGTTCGGTGATGACCACCTGAACTCGGTCACACAGATGAAGGAAGACGATGCTATTGCCCAGATTGTGTTCGACAGTGGGTTCCAGGTAGCAGCGCCACCGGCAGCTCCGCGCGTGACGGCCACCGAACTTGATGGAGGCGTTATTCTCGAGTGGGGTTACAACCCGACGGACAACAACTTCCTGGACCAGTATGTGGAAATTGATCCGCTCCTGTCGCCAGACGTTGCCGACCGTGATTACGTATTTGAAGGCTACAATGTCTTCCGTTTCGCCTCCACCGGAGACGGCGCTGGAGAAATCATTGCAACCTTCGACCGTGTGAACGGCATTACGCGCGTCATTGAAGGCGCCGAGCTGACGTTCATTACGGCTGACGGATCGGACAGTGGCATTCAGCACTCCATTCGCATTGACAACCTGACCAACTATACAACCGTTGAGTTTGGCGTGGAGGCTTATGCCTACAATGCAACGTCGGGTGCGAAGGTGATCAAGAGCCCCACTACCCGTATCTCTGTCACGCCAAGTCGTCCGGATATTGTTGTTTCGGATGACGCCGAAGCACTGGCTCGCCAGTCGACGGGCGTTGACATTGAAACCACGCGTGGCGAGAATGTCGGTAACGGCAATGCGACGGTCAACGTGTTCAACCCGGCAAGTGTTACCGGAGACTCCTACCGCCTGGAGTTCTTTACGACAGACACCGGTACGTCGGCGAAGCGCGGCGACGTGGTTGGTGAGAACGACCGCATCAACGATGCTACGCCTGAGCGGCTCCTGAAGTCGTCCTCAGCCGAAGTGTTGGCTTATGATGTCGTAAACACAACGACCGGTCAGAAGGTGTTTGATGGAGCGACGGCCGCTGCCGCCCTTGGCAAGAACCTTCCAATCGGCGACGATATCGTCCAGGTGGATGGTCTCTCGATCAACATCGCTGGTGCTCCTGACGACTTCCTGGGCTTCCGGGCTGTTGCCAACGCAGCGGGTCCGATTGTGCCTGACGTAGGTGCAGCCGCCGACTTCCAGGGCTTCCCCGGTGCCACGCCGCGGGCAGGCGCTGAGCAGCAGGCTGGCGAAGGTCGCTGGTTCTTCCATACGTTCGACAATGGATCGCGCGGTTCATACAGTGCGTTCATTGCTCGGTCTGTAACAGGACGCGCCAATGGCTGGTCGAACATTGTTCCGTTTGACTTCGAAATGCGTTTTACAGCAGAAGGCGGTTACGCCTGGAATGCGTTTACGGATGGTAGCGTGATCAAGGTGCCCTTTGAACTGTGGCGCGTTGGTATCAGCACCCCGGACGATGCAAGTGATGATGTCCGCCTTATTCCATGGACCATTGACTGGGACGGAGACGGATATGGGATTCAGTGCTTTGACCACTCCGGTTCGAGTAATCCAGACGATCCTGAACTCGATGCGACGTATTGGCACCTGCCGTCTGACTTGACTCCTGGTGAGTCAGGTTATGACGCGTGGGAGGCCGAAGTGCTTGCTACGGGCGATGGCGCCGGATCAGCGTGGGGCGCGGAGATCATGGGGCGTACCGTGTTCTTCAACTGGAATGGTGGTGATGCTGGCGCATGCGCTGCACCCCAGGCATGGGATGCCACGACGCCAAGTCAGACCGGTTACAATCAGGATATCCCTGAGACCGGTTCTGTTTTCCGGCTCCTGACCACGAAGCCGAACCAGCCGGGCGATACGTTCTCGTTCTCGACCGATGGTCTCGGTTCACGTGCCAAGAGCGAAGAAGAGCAGGTTGCTGCGCTTGACGAGATTGGTATTGTGCCGAACCCGTACAAAGGCGCGTCAGCGTATGAAGTCTCCCAGTTGACCGACCAGGTCAGGTTCACGAACCTGCCAAACCAGGCAACCATCCGGATCTTCACGCTCAACGGTACACTGATCAACACGCTGGAGAAGAACAGCCCTGCCAACTTCTTCCCGTGGGATCTGTCAACTGAAGACAATCTGCCTATTGCGAGCGGCATGTACCTCATCCATATCGAGACCGATCTGGGTGAAAAGGTGCTCAAGTTTGCTGTTATCAAGAAGCGTGTCCAGCTCAACACATTCTAGGTTGAGGTTAACATGACTATTGATAATTACACACAGACTACAAGGAGGAACAGTGATATGACTAACATGTCCAGAATAGTCCTGAGCGCCTTTCTGATCATTGCATTGATCGGGCTGGACGCAATGGACGCTAAAGCCGGCGATGACAATCGCCGTGGAACCGCAGGTGCTTCGCAGTTGCTCGTTCCACTTACGGCACGAAGCGCATCGCTTGGTGCTTCCATGACGGCTGGAATGGTCGGTATGAATGGCCTGGATGCCATTTATGCCAACCCGGCCGGATTGACGGTAAATAACGGCACGGCCGCGATTTTCAGTCACATGGACTATGTTGCCGATATTGACGTCAACTACTTTGGGATTGCCCAGAGTTTTGGCGCCAATAACCTGGCGTTCATGGTGAGTGCATGGGACTTCGGTGATATTCCGCTTCAGACGGAATCGCAGCCGGAGATCACATCTGTTACGTTCGATGCGTCGTTCGTGACGGCAGGACTGACCTACGCCCGTATGTTCACTGACCGCATTTCGGCGGGCTTCACGGCCAAGGTCATCAATGAAAGCATTGATGATGTGTCCGCGACGGCCGTAGCCTTCGATGCAGGCATGACATACGTTGTCGGCGAGACAGGCCTTCGCCTTGGCATTGCGCTCAAGAATGTTGGGTCAGACATCGAGTACGATGGCGTAGGTCTCAACCGCCGCGCACAGCTTCCCAACCAGCCACCGAACGCTACGGCGAATACGGTACTGCTTGAGAGCGAAGGTGTCGAGCTTCCGTCCCTGCTGAACGTAGGTGTATCCTACGCCCGACAGGTAAACGACGCAGCGATTGTCACCGTACTGGGTAACTTCCGTTCGAATTCGTTCGATCAGGACCAGTTCAGCGGCGGCCTGCAGTTGGGTCTGCTTGATGTTCTTTACATCCGTGGTGGTGTAGATCTTGTCAGCGATACCGACTTGACGTTCTTCAGTGGCGGCAACTTTGGTGCCGGTATTGATCTGAACCTGCAGGGCTCGCATGTCCAGTTTGACTATGCGTTCCGCTCTACCGACTTCTTCGACAATGTGAACATGTTCACGGCGGCGATCAGTCTGTAGGCAGTCCGCTACAACAGGAAACGAAAGCGGGGTGGATCGAGTAGATCCACCCCGCTTTTTGTTTATATGAATGCCATGCGCTCAATATTCCCAGGTATTCGAGGATTTGTTATCCTGGTTCTGCATCTGTTTCTGCTTAACGGGTGCGTCACCAGGCAGGACGGGGTGGAAGGCGGGCCAGTGAGCGATACCTCCGCCGCTGATTCGCAATTTCGCAATCTCACCGAGTCGGTAGAGTTCGTTGGTGACGCGGCCTGCTTTCAGTGCCATGAAGATCAGTATACCGGGTTTCAGGATCACGGAATGGCGCACTCTTTCTATGAATTGACACCTGAATCAGCGGTAGAGGAATTTGGAAGTCAGACGATCGTGGACAGTACGAGTGGTTACCGGTACCGGACGTTCGAAGAGAACGGAGCGTACTACATGGAGGAGTTTCTTCTGGATGCCGAGGGACAAGAAACTCACAGTCTCGTGCGTAAGATGGAATATGTGGTAGGCTCTGGAACGATTGCGCGAACGTATATCACCGAAGAAAATGGGTGGTTCTATCAACTTCCGGTTACCTGGTACACGAATGCGAATCGGTGGGATTTCTCGCCCGGATACGAGGAGGGTAATAGTCGTTTCGATCGGAAAATCGCCGATCGGTGCATGACGTGTCACAATTCCTATCCTGATCCGGTCGCGCAGACAAATGGTGCCTATGATTCGGTGCCCTTTGGAATAGGATGTGAGCGCTGCCACGGTGCCGGAGCCGTGCATGTAGAGGAACGACTGATATCCCAGGAGCCATCTGAAGAGATGGATGCAACGATCGTCAACCCGGCACACCTCGATGTGGATCGGCAGCTTGATGTATGTCAACAATGTCACCTCAGCGCCGACGTTTCGATATTGAGGGAAGGACGTACGGCGTACGATTTCAGGCCATCCCAGCGGCTCGATGCGTACATCGCCCTATTCAGTACGCACAAGGAAGAGGTGGCCGGATCTGTCGAGGTGATCTCGCATGCGGACAGAATGAAACGTAGTGCCTGTTTCATAGAGACACTCAATACACCAGAGCCCCTGCTTTGTACGACGTGTCATGATCCGCACGAGGGATTCCGGGATCAGGGAGACGCCTATTTCAATGCGACGTGTATGGACTGTCACGGTGCGGCCGACCTGGAGGCACGGTTCGAGGGCACACCGGCCCTGACCACGCACAGCGTGACGGCCAACTGTGTGGACTGTCACATGCCGGAAGCTGATGTCGAGGAGGCGCCGCATTCTACGTTCACGGACCACTGGATCCGCGTTGTGGGCCGGGACGACGCTCTTCAGCCTATCCGTTCCCAGGGCACAGGAACACTTGCGCCCTATTATGAGCGTGATACCAACAGCCGGGAAGGGAAAATGTACCAGGGGATGGCGACTATTACATTGGGGCGCCAGGAAGGAGACGAGGAGTTGCTACGTGAGGGGATTGCACTTATTGACGAAGCCGCCCGCGAGGCACGCGTGTCAGATGAAGCATTGTTTCTGCAGGGATTTGCTCTCCAGTTGCTTGGCGACTACGATCGGTCGGTGGAGCCGCTCGAAGAGGCCGTGCGCGCAGATCCGAGCGTTGCGGAAAGGTTGAACGCCCTGGCACAGTCGTACGAACAGCTGGGTGTGAAGTCAGATGTAACAGGCCAACTCTATGAGCAGGCGCTGAGTATCCAGCCCAAACTGGCAGATATCCATATCAACTATGGTCGATTCCTCGAGTCACAGGGCGATATGACGCTGGCCATGGCACAGTACAGGCGCGCCGCCGCCGAAGAGCCGTTCAATATGCTGGCGCGCTATAATCTGGGCACGGCATACATTCGCGCCGGGAACGACGCGGAAGCGGAGGCATGGCTGCGGCAGGCGCTCTCCCTGGACCCGAGATACGTACCGGCGATATCAAACCTGGGGCTTGTTCATGCCATGCGTGGAGAGTCAGAGGCCGCTCGGGAGTTGTTCGAGCAAGGCGTGTCGATCGATCCCGAGAGCTACGAGGCGCTCGACAACCTCGGAACGTTCCACCTGAACGAAGACAATGAGCGTCAGGCGGTCGAATATCTGGGTCGGGCCTATGCGGCGCGCCCGGCTGCTTCGGCTACGTCGTCAAAATATGCCCTCGCTCTCTTCAGGGCTGGCGACTTCGCCGCAGCGCGAACGCAGGCTCTCCGGACGCTCGAACTGACGCCCGACGATGAGACATCGCGTCAGATTCTATCGGCATTAGAATAGCAGGTTCTGTCCACACGGCGTCAATCTGAAAGGTAGCGTGCAATGGCCTCGGCGTGGAATCGTCCGTTCTCAATGAACCACCGACTGGTATTCAGGCCGCCACATACCGTACCGGCGAGAAAAAGGCCACCTCGCTCTGTTTCCATCGTAGTGCTGTCGAAGATGGGTGTACGCGTGGTATCGTCTTTGAAGGTGACGCCGAAGCGGTCCAGCAGGTCAAAGTCGGGCCGGTACCCCGTCATGGCCAGCACGATGTCGTTAGGTATGTCGACGGGGCCCACTGGCGTGCGAATCGTGACCGTGTCCTGTCCTATTCGCTCAACTTCGGCGTTGAACCACGCACGGATAGCACCTTCTGCGATCCGGTTCTTCAAATCCGGCCGGATCCAGTACTTGACAGATTCACCGATATCGGCGCTGCGAACAACCATGCTGACGCGGGCGCCGTTCCGGAGACAGTCGAGAGCGGCCTTGGCGGCCGAGTTTTTGGCCCCGACGACAAGGACATCCTGGCCCGTGTATGCATAGGGCTCCTTGTAGTAGTGGACAACCTTCCCAAGGTCGCCACCAGGCACACCCAGTCTGTTCGGAATGTCAAAAAAACCGACCGCCAGCACGACATGGCGGCACGCGATGGTGCGTTTGTCGGTCGTAAGAGCAAACGCATTCCTCTCGCCTCCCAGCTCGCGCGCCGTCTCGTAAAGAGCGAGGGAGAGCTCCTCCCGGAACGCCACACGGCGGTAGTAGTCGATGGCTTCCTCGCGGCGGGGCTTGTAATTGCGCGTTGCAAACGGGTACCCTCCAATTTCCAGCAGATCTGGTGTGGAGAAAAACTCCATATTCGTGGGGTAGTCAATCAGCGACTGAACGAGGCCGCCCTTGTCTACAACGAGCACGCGGTGTCCTATGCGCTTGAGCTCCACCGCCGCGGCCAGCCCGACGGGTCCTGCTCCTACGATGATCGTGTCGTACGTATCGCCCATCATGATTCGTGAGCGCGCTGCTTTCTGAAAAATGTTTTCAAAAGTGACGCACAGGCCTCCTCTTCAACACCGGCGAGGACATCCACGTAGTGGTTGAGTCGCGTATCCTGTGGGATGTTGTAGAGTGTCGACACGGCGCCAGCCTTTGCATCCATGGCGCCGAACACAATGCGCTCGACACGGGCCAGGACCGATGCGCCAGCGCACATCGCGCACGGCTCAAGTGTAACATAGAGCGTAGCGTCGGGCAGCCATTTTTCTCCCGTCGTGGCACACGCGGCGGTTATAGCCAGGATTTCGGCATGGGCGGTCGGATCGGACAGGCGCTCCACCTGGTTGTGGCCGCGTCCCAGAATATGCTCTCCGCGTACAACGACGGCCCCAACGGGTACATCTCCCGCATCATAGGCCCGTTGAGCCTCGCGAAGGGCAACCTGCATCCACCTACGGTGGGGCGACATGAGGGACTCCAGGCTCACGGCTGTTCTGCGCCCTGTGCTTGAAGCGTACGCGAAAGTGGCAGCGTCATGCAACGTGGTCCACCCCGTCCGCGGGACAACTCGTGTCCGTCCAACTTGATGGCAATTTTTTCGTTGGCTTTGAATGTGCTCTCCTCGTAGTAGGACAGGAAGCCCTGCGCGGTGACGACGCGGTACCCGAGCGACGCCAGTTCGTCGAATGTGCGTGCATTTCGTTCATATCCGATGACCACGCCCGGGGCAATCGAAAACAGGTTGGCTCCGTCCGTCCACTGCTCCCGCTGCTGGTTGAGGGGGTTGTGCCCGCCACAGGGAGCAAAAGTAATATTGCGGCCGAGCGAGTGCTCAAGCGCCTCGTGCAGACTGTCACGGATGAGGCAGGCAAATCCCTGTTCGTCGCTGCCAGGCCGGATGTGGAGGATGTTGTGCTGCCCCTGGCGGTCAATGAGTGGAGGAAAGGACACGCACTCATCGGGAGATGCGAAGGTGAACACCGTATCGAGATGCATGCACGAGCGCTCCTTGGGGAGGTTGACCATAACGACATCCGTGATGGAGGTGCGCTCGAAAAGTTGCCGAGCAACCGCCATGACAGCTCCGAGAGATGTCCGTTCGGAGCTTCCTATGAGGACTGTGTCCTCGGAGGCGACGAGCAGGTCGCCCCCCTCGAACGTGAGACCGGGAGGAAGCGTGATGATGTTGTTGCGCCACGCGGAGAACGCCGGGTGATAATGCACCACCACGTGCATGATGACGCTTTCCCGGGCCCGCGCAGACGTTGCGGCGTGGCTGAGGACGATGTGGTCGCCTACCACCGCCGCCAGATCCCGCATGAAGAGCAGGTTGGGGAGGGGCAATGCGTTGACGGGCAGCGGACTCTCACCTGTCAGCGCAAAGTGGCACAGCTCCTGGGGAGGCAGCTGTTTGAGCTCACTGGCATAGGCCTGGAGGTTTCGGCCGGGCGAAACGCGGCACAACTCGTCGACAAAACGTTCCCGGGCGTCTGGGTCGTCGAGCGCCTCCCGGAGCAGGGTCGAAATCTGGATGACGGCTCCGTCGCGTCCGACCACCTTGTCAAACACGCGGCACATGAGCTCGTGCTCCTTGCGGGCATGACTCACGAAAAGGATATCCTCGAAGAGCAGCTCCTCGCGGTTGGCCGGTGAGACGAGGTCCATTTCAGCACCGGGCGTGTGGACGATGACCTGACTGAGGTGGGCTGTTTCAGACGAAACAGCCAGTGTGACGGGATTCATTCGGTTGGATACTAAAAAGTGATTTGCAGGAACTCAGAGTCAAAAAGTGGGGCATTTTCCTCGTCAAACCCTCCGGAAAGATAGATCCGGCCATCGGAAAGCAGTGTCGCATGGTGTCCGAAACGATGCACCAGGGTGGTATCTCCAATGACAGGAATACTGAAAAACTGATCAGCCTCTGTGACATATACATCAAGACCTGGAACCAGCGCGCCATCTGACGAGCGTCCCCCGAAGAGGGCGGCACCCAAACCGGGGATATGCACTCCTGCGGCACGCAGTCTGTCGCTCGCTGGAGATGGTGCAGACTCCACAACAGGATTCTGACCGGGTTCCAGATCAAATATCATTGTTCTTCCAGTAAGCACGTCGCCGATTCGAAACCCGTGGGTCAGGAAGCGCCTGTGTTGTCCCTGTGGGGCATCGTCTATCGGGACCGTGACGTGTCCTGCCATGGGTTCGATCTGTTCGCCAATTGATTCAGTGCGCGCGAAGAGGGTGTCATTCAGGAGCTCGAAGGTTCGGACGTCGCTTCTGATGTCAAGCAGCGGAGTCGGAACGTACTGTACGTCCCCTCGGCCGCCGAAGAGGGTAACAAAGGTACTGGCCCCGTCTACGAATGCCCAACTGCTGTGATACATCCGTCTTATCGGAGCACCAACGAAAGGAATTTGACGGGCACCTGTCTCGGCGTTCACAATCTCTACGTGCTCTACGAGCTCTCCTACGCCCGTCACGTTTCCACTGGTACCCCCACCGAGTAGCAGGATTTCATTGTTGGGCAGTAGCGTGGAGGAGTGACCGGCACGTGCTTCAAGGAAGCCCGGCCGTCGCGGAGAAAAAAACCGGGCTCCAGGTGTGCGGACATGCACGTCGGGTAGGGCAATGCCGCCAGCACCAAAGGATCCACCCAGCATCACGATCTGGTCGTCTGGCAAGGTGGTCATGGTATGGCCGCCGGTAGCATACGGCATGAGAACGTCCGACGTTTCGACAATTTCTGCACTCGCCTGGAGTACAGTCAAAGTCGATCTGGCACCAGGCTCACCATCAAGAAACGGTTCCACGGTGAATGAATTGAGCCCACCCCTCAGGCTGACTGTGCCTACCCACGCAGATTCGAAATTCTCGCTACGGACCATGGACACGTTCCCGATCTGAACACCGGTGACATTCCTGTCGGACTCAACGGTGAGCGTGATCGTCACGGTAGGATCGACCATGGCGATGGACAAGTCCGGAGCAATGACGCGGACGACCGGAGCTGGCGAAGCGGGATCGGTACCGTCGCCATCGCAGGCGCCCAGAATGAGCGATAGGATGAGTATGAACGGAGTCACTATGTGTCGCATGATGATAGGATGCTGATACGTCCGGCTTCTACCGACGTGTCGGCGTCTTGCTCCACGCATCGGGCGGATCATTGGCGTACTTGACGGAGACGAGCGTCAGTCCGCGCGCCGGGGCCGAGCGGCTTGCGACCCGTCGGTCGCGCTCGGCCAGGATACTTGGGATGGCACGAAGCGGGCGGCGGCCCTGACCGATATCAACCAGCGTACCGACGATGGAACGGACCATGCCGTGAAGGAAGCGGTCGGCTTCTATCGAGAACAAGGTGAGTCCGGATCGGGGGGCGCTTGTAAAAGCGGCTTCAGTGACCGTGCATATCCGGTTTGGGGTCTCTGTCTGCGTGCGGCAGAAGGACGTGAAATCGTGCGCGCCGAGAAGGTCCTCGGCGGCCTGCTTCATGAGCGAGACGTCGGGAGCAGGCCGTACGTACCAGACGTGGCGCCTGGCGAGAGCGACGGGCTCGGCGGTGAGGACATACTCGTAGCGGCGGGCTCGGGCGCTGTAGCGGGCATGAAAGTCATCAGGGGCCGGGGCGAGGTCACGGACTACGATGGTAGGCGGGAGCACGCCGTTCAGTGCTCCCCGGAGCCGAAACGGGTCAATTGACTGCTGTAGTGCTACATGGGCAACCTGTCCGGTGGCGTGGACGCCGGCATCGGTCCGGCCCGATCCTACGACCAGAACGTCGTCCAGGCGCAGAATGGTCGCCAGTGCGTCCTGGATTGCCTGTTGGATCGTTGGTCGGTCTGGTTGGATTTGCCAACCGTACCAGTCGGTTCCTTCGTATTCCAATGTGAGTCTGTAGGTCGGCATTGCGTACATTGGGCTTCGGTACAAGCCGAAAGTGTAAGCCAGAGTTTGAGCCAAGTTAACGCATTTCCATGCCAACCCCACGTGTATTCCTGACGGGCTTCATGGGCTCGGGCAAGTCGTGCATAGCACCCAGGGTGGCGCGTCTGCTGGGCTGGACGTGCCTTGATCTGGATGCGGCCATCGTAGATACCGAAGGAATGTCCATTCCGGCCATTTTCGATGTGCTCGGTGAAGATTCATTCCGGCGCGCTGAGCGTGAGGCGCTGCTTCGCACGGGGATCAGCGAACATCTTGTAGTGTCGCTGGGGGGCGGGACCGTCATGAGGACCGAAAACCTGGCATGGTGTCTCAGGAATGGAATTCTGGTAGCGCTTGAAACGCCCGTCGATGTGCTTTGCGAGCGATTATCGCGCCGGGAGGGTACGCGGCCGCTCCTTTTGGGTCCTGATGGTACGATGTTGAAAGATGGTGCGCTGCGCGCCCGCGTGGAGCAGCTTCTCGTTGAGAGGCGCCCCGTGTACGGGCAGGCGCATGTCACCGTGCACACAGGAAACCGGGAGCCCGATGAAGTGGCAGAGGAAGTGGTACAAAAGGTATCGGCGTTTTTGGCGCGCATGTGCGGCCCGGATTGATGCGGCGAGAGGCGCTGCTGGTGCGGCGGCCGGACGTGTTGCGGCTGGGCACGTGGCGGCCGGGCGAGTGGCGGCTGGGCGTGTGGCGGCCGGGCGTGTGGCGGCACGCCGTGCTGTAGACCCGAGCCAAACCATAGCACTCCGCTTGCTGCGCCAGTACTGGAAGTACGAAGCGTTCCGGCCGGGACAGGAGCCTGTGGTCTCGGCTGGCGCGGCAGGCCGTGATGTCCTGGCCCTTCTGGCGACAGGCACAGGGAAATCTGTTTGCTATCAGTTGCCCGGCTTGATCCGTGGCGGTGTGACGCTGGTTGTTTCGCCACTTACGGCGCTCATTGAGGACCAGGTGGCGGGGCTCGTGGGCCGCGGCATCCCGGCCGTAGGTTTTGTTGGCCAGGTGGCGCCCATCATGTACCAGTCGGTGCTCCGTCTGGCGCGGACCGAGCAGCCCTTCTTTCTATTCGTCGCTCCGGAGCGCCTCGGTTCCCGAGCATTTCTGAGGTTGATGGGGCGTCTTGACGTCAGGCTCATGGTAGCAGACGAGGCGCACTGCGTGAGCGAGTGGGGCCTGTCGTTCCGGCCGTCGTACAGGAGCGTCGGGGCATTTCGACGCGAGTACCTGCCGGTGGTACCGCTCCTCGCGCTCACCGCTACAGCGACGCCCCGCGTGCAGCGGGACATGGTGCGATCCCTTGGCCTTGTCCGACCCGTCCGGATCAGTGGATCGGCCAACCGTCCCAACCTGATCTATTCGGTGTTCGATGAGCCCGAGCCGCTCGTGCGCCTTCAGTCTATTCTACGCGCCGTACCGGGTGCCGCCATCATTTACGACAGTACGCGGCGCGGGGTTGAGCGGTGGACAGAGCGTCTCGCGCTCGCCGGCTATACCGTTTCAAAATATCACGGAGGCATGCGCCCCGGCGAGCGCGCCCAGAGCCAACGTTTTTGGATGCGGGCCGACGTTCGCATCATGGTGGCCACCAATGCATTCGGGATGGGAATAGATAAACCCGACGTACGCGTCGTGGTGCATGTAGGCATGCCCGAGTCGCTGGCGGCGTATTACCAGGAGGCGGGGCGGGGGGGCCGGGGGGGGCCCCCCCCCCCCGAGCAGGGAAATAAGGAACCCCA
>JAJCYQ010000012.1 GCA_029262835.1 Bacteroidota bacterium | reverse complement strand
CGTCGGCCGCGTAATTGCGCGGCCGTTCACCGGCGCGCCCGGCGCTTTCCGACGCCTGTCGGAAAAGCGCCATGACTACGCGCGCGCGCCACACGAGAAGCCCCTGCAACAGGCACTCCAGGAGGCCGGAATCCGGACCGTGTGCGTGGGAAAAATCGCCGATCTCTTCGCTGGCGTCGGGTTCGACGAGGTCGTGAAGACGAGCGGCAATGCAGACGGCATCCAGAAGACCATCCATGCCATGCAGCAGGCCGCGCGGCGCGCCTCCAGCGCTGCCGCGGGCGGGAACGTCACCGCGCGTGATATTGCCGCCGCAGAAGGACAGGACACGTTCATCTGGACGAATCTGATTGATTTTGACCAGGAATACGGCCATCGCAACAATCCAGAGGGGTTCGCACGGGCGCTTGAGGAGTTTGACGAGGCGCTGCCCCGCCTGCTGGCCGCGCTGCCTCCGGATGGCCGCCTTCTGATCACCGCCGACCACGGAAACGACCCGACGACCGCATCTACCGACCATTCGCGCGAGTACGTGCCGCTTCTCGTCGTGTCGTCCGGGCCATCGCGCAATCTCGGAACGCGGGCCACATTCGCCGATCACGCCGCAAGTATCGCGCATTATTTCGGCGTGCCGTACTCTTCAGGTGGAGAATCTTTCGAAATGAGCCCACGAGACGACGTATGACGCTTGGCAAAGTGATAGGAACCGTTTGGGCGACGCGCAAGGATGAGTCGTTGCGCGGCATGACATTGCAGCTAGTGCGCGAACTTGAGCCGGACGGGACCGAGCGCGGCCGGTTCGTGGTCGCGGTCGACAGCGTGGGCGCCGGCGTCGGAGAGCACGTGCTCTTCGTGCAGGGCTCGAGCGCGCGGCAGACCGCGCTTACGAAAGACAAGCCCGTCGATGCGGTGATCATGGCTATCGTCGACCGCGTGGACGTGCCATGAACGCAGGGCGCGTGACGGGCCGGGTCTGGGCCACGCAGAAAGATGCCAGCCTTGAGGGCCGGCGGCTGCTGCTCGTGCAGCCCACGAATTTCAGGGGGGCAGCCACCGGCCCCGAAATTGTCGCGCTCGACACCGTGAGCGCGGGCATTGGCGACCATGTCATGTATGTGTCTTCGAGCGAGGCCACGATTCCCTTCCGGCCGGGGCTCACGGCGACAGACGCCACGATCGTGGGCATCCTGGAGCGCGTGGATCACGTCGACGGGTCGTGGTAGGTACATCGGTCCACGTCAGGCGGGCTCTGGCGTAGTGTTAACAGGCTCTACTCTGTATCGCCGAGGAGCGGGACGAAGCGGAAATCGTCGAGTTCTTCGTCGTCCCACGTGTCGTCGCCCGAGCGCGTAAAGCGCATCATACGTTGGTGGGTGCGCGGGCCAACGGGAATCACGAGCCGTCCGCCGGCGCCCATCGTGTCCGGATCGGGCACACGGAGTTGCCGGAGGAGATCCTGCGGGACGGTTTCGGCGCCCGCCGTCACAATAATACCATCGAACGGAGCCATGGCTGGCCATCCCTGGACGCCGTCGCCGAAGCGGCAGACCGCCCGGTAGCCGAGTGAGCGGAGCAGTTCGGCGGTTCGGGCCTGGAGCGGTTTGATGCGCTCGATGGTGAAGACCTGCGCGCCCATTTCGCATAGAATGGCGGCCTGGTAACCGCTCCCCGTTCCAATTTCGAGTACGCGGTGCCCGGGCTTCACGCCGAGCAGGCTGGTCTGGTAGGCGACCGTGAACGGCTGGGAAATAGTGACCCGGTGGCCAATGGGGAGCGCCTCGTCCTCGTAGGCGCGGTGCAGGAAGGCGTTGTCCAGGAAGCGGTGGCGCGGCACGCGGCCCACCGCCTTCAGCACGTTGGAGTCGGTAATCCCTTTCTCACGGATGATGTCCACCAACTGGTCGCGCTGGCGTTGGAATCGGCGGTCATTCGTCATGGCGCATCGGGGGTCGGGGAAAGCGCCTCGGTCACGTACTTCTCGACCACATCGGGCAGGATGTTCTGCTTCAGCGTGCCGTCGCGGGCTACCGAAATGCGGCCCGTTTCCTCGGAGACCACGATCACTACGGCGTCGGAGATCTCCGTCACGCCCACGGCAGCCCGGTGCCTGAGGCCAAGCTGCGGGCTGAGTCTCATGTTGGTCGAGATGGGCAAAATGCACCGGGCGGCTTCAATGCGCCCGTCCCGGATAATGACGGCGCCGTCGTGCAGCGGGTTCTGGGCGTAAAAAATGGTGATGAGCAGGTCCTGGCTGACCTGGGCATGGAGCGGCGCCCCGGTTTCGACATAGCTGCGCAGGCCGCTCGACCGCTCGAACACGATCAGCGCGCCAATTCTCTGTTCGCTCATGGAGCGTACGGCACACGCAATCTCGTGCACCCGTTCGGCCTGGGCCGGGCTGCGCATGAAGCGGCGCACGAGCGGGTTCTGTCCGAGCAGCAGCAACACGCGCCGAATTTCCGGCTGGAAAAGGATGATGACAGCGAGTACGAAAACTTCGGCAATGGAACCGAAGAGGGCCTGCAGGATGGTCATGTCGGCGGCCGTGACCAGCAGCTGCACCACGTAAAGCGCCAGTATGCCGAGCCCGATCTGCACAGCGATGGTGCCCCGCATGAGCTGGTACAGCATGTAGAGCACGTACGCCACCAGTCCGATCTCGAGCAGATCGACCAGCCGGATTGGTATGACCCAGTCAATGAGTGTCATGCGGTATTCTGTAGCGCGCGTAAAAAGCGGACCGTTTCAAGGACATCGTGCGTCCGTACAATACGGGCGCCGCGCTGGACGGCCAAACCGGTAAGGGCCAGCGACCCCGGAAGCCGGTCTTCCGGCGCAATGTCTACCGCGTGGGCAACCTGCACCGTGCCGCCGGCGTGGGCGTCCGGCGCGAGTGCGACGCGCATGGCATCGGCCACACTTCTTTTTCTGGATACACCGATGAGGAGCGGACAACCCAGTTCAGTGAGCTCCGAAAGCCGACGGATGAGTTCCAGGTTGTCGCCCGTCGTCTTGCCGAATCCAAAACCGGGGTCGAGCACAATGCGCCGTACGCCAGCCGCGCGGGCCGCGTCGCGCGCCACGCGCAGTTCGCGAAGGACGGTGGCCATGATGTCGTCGTGCGGCGTGACGTGCGGCATGTCGCCGGGCAGCCCGACCGAGTGCATGAGGCAGAGCGGGGCGTCGTGGCGGGCGACCACGCCAGCGAGCTCGGCGTCGAATCGAAGCGATGTGATGTCGTTGATCATGGCAGCGCCCGCCTCGAGCGCCTGGCGGGCGACGTTGCTGCGGAAGGTATCAATGGAGAGCGGAATGTCCGGATGCAGCCGAGCGAGCGCTTCCACGACCGGCAGGATCCGGTCGCACTCCTCGGCAGCTGGCAGCAGCGCGGCCCCGGCGCCGTAGGCCGCTCCACGGGGCCGGGACGAGGCTCCTCCGATGTCGATCACCGCCGCCCCTTCTTCGGCCATCTGGACGGCCCGTTCAACGGCGCGTTCCGGGTCCATGTACTGCCCGCCGTCGGAAAACGAGTCGGGCGTGACATTCAGGATGCCCATCACATGCGGTCCCTCTTCAGGCCCCTGTGTGTCCAGGAAGTGCAGGCGAGCAGACATGTGCGCGGCGATGCGGGTCAATGGGATTCGTCTCAATGGGAATCGTCAGGAAATGCGTGTCGGCGCGGGACACCCTCAATGCAGGGCGCCGACGCCATGGTACAAGATAGGCACGGATCCCCGTCTGTGGCGCGGCGTTTCCACGGACGATCCCCGAGCACAATGTCCACCATTCCCGCTCCACGAGCGCATCCATCATGCCCATCATTCCCGGGCCCGATGCTCCTGCTGTACTTCGGGAGCGTCGATGGCCCCCCCCGCTCACGCCGTTGACCACGGTCCGACTTTTCACTGAGCAACCCGAAAAAACGCAGCTCCGCGTGCTCGTCGAGCTCCTGGAGGCGGCGAAGGACACCGAATGGGGGCTCCGGTACGATTTTGCGGACATTGCCCGGGCGGCCGATCCACGGGCGGCCTACCGCGAGCGCGTGCCTGTTCACGACTATGAAGCGTTCCGGGAGGATGTGGATCGGATGCGACGCGGAGAGGAGAATATCACGTGGCCGGGCAGCATGAAACATTTTGCGGTGTCGTCGGGGACGGCGTCGGCCGGCAAGCTGATCCCTCTGTCGGTGGAAATGCTGGACCGGAATCGCCACTTTTCGCTCGCCGCGGCGCTCTCGTATTTTGATTCGACGACCGATCCGTCCTTCTTTTTCGGCCGCCTGCTGTCTATTCCCGGTCGCATTGAGGAGGACCCTGCGGCGCCGGGTGTCCATGTGGGCGAGGTGTCCGGACTGCAGTTCCTGTTCGCGCCCTGGGCCGTCAAGAACTGGCTGCAGGCGGTTCCTGAAGACATATTGTTCATGCCGCACTGGGAATCGAAACTTGACGCCATTGTGGAGCACACGCTTGACATGGACGTCAGGGCCATTGCCATGGTGCCGTCCTGGGCGGTCGTGCTGCTCCGGAAGCTGATGAAGGCCTATGAGGTGCGTCACGGCCGGCGCGTCACGCGTGTGCACGACATCTGGCCGAACCTGAAGGTATACTTTTCGGGCGGCGTTGCGCTGTCATCGTACCGCGGCCTGATCGAGCAGCAGGTGGGCGCCCCGATCGATTTTGTGGAGAGTTACGGGGCATCCGAGGGGTTCATGTCGTTCCAGGACGACCATACGCGCGGCGACATGCTGCTCCATCTGGACAACGGTGTGTACTTCGAATTCGTGCCGCTGGACGAGCCGGAGCGGCGCCTGTCCATCGGGGACGTGGAAGTGGGCACGCGCTACAGCATCCATGTATCCACGTGCTCGGGCCTCTGGGCCTACCCGGTCGGGGACGTGGTCCGCTTTACGTCCGTCGATCCGTACCGCATTGAAGTCGTCGGTCGCACGAGCGAAATGCTCGACAAATACGGCGAGGCGGTCTACGGCGACGAAGCCCGCGCGGCCATTGAAAAGGCATGCGCCGAGACGGGAGCGCAGATCAAGGACTACCACGTGGTTCCTGTGGATGCAAGCCAGGATGCCATGCCGGGACACGAGTGGCTCGTGGAATTTGCCCATCCGCCCCGCGATCTCGATGAATTTTCGCAAGTCATTGATGTCTATCTGTCTACCGTGAACCGGCACTACGTGATCCGCCGGGAAGCGGGTGCTTTTCAGCCTCCACGCATTGTTTCGCTGCCTTCCGGGACGTTCCTGCGCTGGCTCGAGGCGACCCGGGAACGGGTGGGCGCGCAGACGAAAGTGCCACGAATGCGCGAAGATCGTGAATTAGCCGACGCCATCCTTAGAATTTCGGGAAACAATACGTAATCCTGTCATATAAGGGAATCCGCAAAACAAGCCACAAGGAATAGGGAGTATGTACGTCCCACGCCAGCAACGCATGCTGGACCAATACCTGCAGGAAATCGGGCAGATCGCTCTGCTCACTCCACAGGAGGAAGTCGATCTTGCACGCCGTATAAAACAGGGTGACCAGGAAGCCTTGCACCGCCTCACGCGGGCAAACCTCCGGTTTGTTGTCTCTGTAGCCAAAAAGTACCAGGGTCAGGGTCTGACCCTGGCCGACCTGATCAATGAAGGCAATTATGGCCTGATCAAGGCGGCGCAGCGTTTCGACGAAACGCGTGGCTTCAAATTCATTTCCTACGCCGTGTGGTGGATCCGCCAGGCCATTCTGCAGGCGCTTGCCGAGCAGAGCCGCGTAGTCCGCCTTCCGCTTAACCGGATCGGCACGATATCGAAGATCCGCAAGACGAGTGCGCGCCTGTCGCAGACGCACGAGCGGGCGCCCAACATTGAGGAGCTGGCGCAGGAGCTGGAGGTCGACGTCGAAAAGGTGCGTGAAGCCATGCAGCACACCGGCCGGCATCTGTCCATGGATGCGCCGTTCAACGAGGATGACGACAACAGCCTGCTCGACGTGCTGCCGGACGATGACGACATCAAGCCGGATGAGACACTCATGGATGAGTCGCTCAAGATCGACATTGAGCGTGCTCTGAGCCTGTTGCATCCACGGGAGGCCGAAATCACGCGGCTCTACTTTGGCATTGGTCGCGAGCACCCGTTGACGCTCGAAGAAATCGGGCAGCGGTTCGGCCTGACGCGCGAGCGCGTGCGTCAGATAAAGGAGAAGGCGCTGCGCAAGCTGCGCCAGAAGCACCGCCGCGAAGAACTGCAGATGCATATCGGCTGACGGCTGACGGCTGACGGCTGACGGCTGCCGACCCCACCACAAGACCCACCCATGGCCTGGATCAAACACGTTCTGCTCGATCTCGTCATCCTGGCCGTGCTGGCGCTCTGGGCGCTGACGGGCACGGAGTGGATGTGGTGGGTGATTGCCATTTACACGCCGCTCCTGCTGGTACTCAAGGTCGCGGCGCTTTCAATGGGTGTTTCGGCGGCCGTGAAGGCCAAGGGCGGAGATCAGGCCCCGGACTGGTTCTTCCACGTCGTCTATGTGCTCTCGCTGGTGCTCATGCTCGTCGCCGGGAATATGTATTTCGTCGCCGGCTGGGCACTCATATGGATCCTGTCGGCGGTTGGCCAGGCCCGCAACCGGGCATCGACCCGGAGCAGCGGCGCCTCTTCCCGGAGCAGCCGGGCCGGCTGAGACCGCCTTGAAACGGCGCCGCTCGGCCACTGCCCACTTTCGCCCAGCTACACTCCCGCCGTGCTGACCAACTGGTATACCCTTCGCGCTCTCGCACGTGCCTGGAGCCCGCTCTTGACGGGCCAGGTTCTGATGGATGCGTACTCCCAGAACAAGGGAACGCTGGTTTTGGTGTTTGATGCGGACGCGATCGGCGATGGGACGGATGTTACGGGCGATGGTGAAGATGTGTCGGGCGATGGTGTGGGTGCACAGTCGCTCACGATTTCACTGCAGTCGCCCCATCGGCACCTGTTTCTGGACGCCGGCAGTTCGCGGGCGCGTCGCAATGTGGCCGACGTATTCGAATCGGCGCTTGGCCACCGGGTCTCGTCGGTCGATGTAGCGAATCGGGATCGTCTTGTGTACGTGGAGTTTGACGACGCCTCGCGCATAGTCATTGTGCCCTTTGGGCCGCGCGCCAACGTGTATTGGTGCCCCGCGGCCGGGCCGGTAGAGACGTTCCTGGAGGGCCGCTCGGCGCCACGTGCGCCTGTTCAGGCCGATGGCGGGTCCGGGCCAGGACGTGGTCCTGCGTCTGTGGATGATCCTGAGTCCGCAGGTGAGCATGAGTCTGCTGGTGGTCCTGGGTCTGCAGGTGGTCCCTCGCCGCCCGCTCCCCGCTCCGCGCCACGTTTCGAGATTCCCGATGAAGACGTACCACTCTCCATGAAGGCACTCTCTGCACGGCTGCCCCTGTTTCCAAAGCCACTCGTCCGCGAGGTCATGGCGCGTTGCAGAGAGTCTGGAACGGCACCTGACGCACTCTCGGCGCCTGACACGGTTTCGGCGCCTGACACCGACTCAGGCTCCGACGCGAGCGCGGCCTGGCGTAGAGCAGCCGAAATTGTACGCAGCCTGGAAGAAGAATTGATGGCTGCGGAGGGCGCCTGGGTTTACCATGATGGGGACTGGCCCGAGGTGCTGTCGCTCGCTCGGCTGCCCCATCTTGCATCACCTGGCCAGAACGCCGCCTCGCCCGGGCTCAGCGAGGAGCGCCTTCGCGAGGAGCGGCTGGACGATATTTCAGGCGCCGTACGACGTGTTGCTCGTCGCCGTCTGGGGCTTGCCCGCTTCCGCAATCGCTATCAGCCACTGGAGCGGGCGCTCGAAGCGAGCGCCCGCCACGCCGAACGCTCGCTCAAGCGCATGGAGGAAGAGTTGCAGAAGCCCTCTCGTGCCGACGAGTGGGAGAAACTGGGCCATATCCTGATGGCACAGATCCATCTCGTACCGCCCGGCGCCGAGGAGGTTGAGTTGACCGATATCATGACGGGTGAGGGGACGGTGACCATATCGCTCCGGCCCGAACTGGATGCCGTCCGCAACGCCGAGTGGTACTACGACCGGGCGCGCCGTACCCGGGAGTCGCGCCTGAACGCGGAGTCGCGCCTCGATGAAGCCCGAAGCACACACGAGGCCGAGGAAGCGCTCCTGGCCGCGCTGCGCGAGGTTGGATCCATCAAAGAACTCGATGCCTTCGAAAAAGCACACACGGGGCGGCTGTCCCGGCTGCGTGGACAGGGCCGCGCGGACGACGCGCGGCCCTACCGGCGCTATGCGTTGTCCCAGGGCTACGAGGTCTGGGTCGGCCGCAATGCCCGCGAAAACGATCTGCTGACGCAGCGGGACAGCCGCCCCTGGGACCTCTGGCTCCATGCGCGCGGCGTGCCCGGCAGCCACGTCGTGCTGCGGCTGAAAGGGCGCTCCGACACGCCGCCCGCGCCCGTTGTTGAGGCCGCCGCACGGATTGCCGCGTGGTGGTCGAAGGCCCGCACCAGCGGCCTCGCGCCCGTCATCGTAACCGAGCGCAAGTATGTCCGGAAGCCGCGTGGTGGGGCAGTAGGCGCCGTCCTGGTCGAGCGCGAGGACGTCGTCATGGTGGAACCGGGCCTACCCTGAATGGCCCGTCTGCCGGCTGGCAGTGTTCCCCTCACTTGCCGTGGCTCTGGTGTATGGACGTCCTCTGGGGCATATGGACGAAATGTCGCGAGCAATATCCATAAAAGCAATATAAATAATATTTTATATAAATTTCGATACTGACTGAGCTGGCGCGATTGTGGCTGAGCTGTCGTGATTGTAGCTGAGGTGGCGCGAGCTGCCCGGAGCTGTCGCGATTCACACTCGCGCCATTCCAGGGCGGCTCACGACAGCTCAGGGCAGCTCGCGCCACGTCAGGCAAGCTCGCGACATGCTGGAAATTACGCTCTGAGCGTAAAAATGCTGCAAATGATTGGTAGACAAGGGCATGAGGGATTGGATTGGATTGCAATCGCGTCATTTCACCCTTATGCTCCCGAGGACATGATACAGGACCAACTTCTTCACGAGACGACAATAATCGGCGGCGTAGCTTTTGGCGCCGGCCGGCCTCACTGGATTGACCGGCTCTACAGTGATATCAACGCAGACGGCATGAACGCAGACGGCATGAACGCAGACGATAACACGGCAAACGATTAAAACGCAGTAAAGCACGCCATGACGTGGTGGGAATCGGTTGTATTGGGATTGATCCAGGGGCTCACGGAGTTTCTGCCGGTGTCCTCTTCGGGTCATCTGGTGCTTGGCAAGCATGTGCTCGGCCTCTCGGCCACGAGCGGCGACATCCTGTTTGAGGTCCTCGTCCACTTCGGGACGGTGATGTCCATTATATATGTATACCGCTCCCGCCTGGTGGTCCTCATAAATGAAGGTGTAGCGGGGCTGGCCGCGCCGTCTAAGTGGCGGCGAGCGTACGAGGCGGACGGTGGATTCCGGACAGGCATTCACATCCTCCTGACCATGATTCCTACCGGCCTCGTCTACGTACTATTCAAGGACTTTTTCGATGCCGCCTTTCAGGACCCGCGCATGGCATCGGCCATGTTGCTGGTGACCGGGCTGCTGCTCGTTCTTACCGAGCTGCGGCCCAACCCGGACGGGCGGATGACAGCGCCCAAGAGCCTGCTTGTGGGCCTGGCACAATCGGCCGCCATCATGCCGGGCATTTCCCGGTCGGGTGCGACGATCTGTACGGCGCTCTACCAGAACGTGAAGCCTGAGGAAGCCGCCGATTTCTCCTTCCTGATGCTGCTTCCAGTTGTCGTCGGGGCTACACTGCTCAAGGTCTCCGAGGCGCTGCAGCAGGTGGGAGACGTGAATTGGCTCGTACTCCTTCTGGGAACCGTGGTGGCCTTCCTTTCAGGGATCGTGGCCATACGCGTCGTGTTGACATTCGTCCGGCGCGGAAAGCTGAGTGTGTTCGCTGTGTACTGCTTCCTCGTGGGCGGACTCGGTCTCATTTTGATATAAAACACGTGTCAGGCTCTTAAGGCCAGCGCGGAGAGGGCGATAACTCAGGGGTACTCCCACATTTCACACCCCCCTGAACATGAGTTATCGCATTTACGTTGTTGATGACGATCGGCACTACGCGCGCATGTTGAGCTATCGGCTTGACAAGCACGACAACTACGAAGTGGAGGTCTTTCACAGCGGCGAGGATATGCTGAAATCGCTGTCGACGCCGCCCGACCTGATTCTACTCGACATCATGATGCCGGGTCTGGATGGCGTGGAAGTGCTTCGTCAGGTCGTGGCGCAGCGTCCGGGGCTACCGGTGATCATGGTCTCGGCACAGGGCGTGATCGATACGGCCGTCGAGGCCATGAAAGTAGGCGCGTACGACTATATCACGAAAGGGCAGGACGATCTCGTCAAGCTCGACTCCATCGTAAGGAATGTGCTCGAGAAAGTATCGCTCGAGCGCGAAGTTGAAACGCTGCGCGACGAAGTCAAGCAGAAATACCAGATCAAGGGCCTCATCGGGGAGAGTGGGCCCATGCAGCACGTGTACCGTCTCATCCAGAAAGCGACGCGCGGGGACCTGATGGCGGCCATACATGGAGAAAGTGGGACGGGTAAGGAGCTGGTGGCTAAAGCCATCCACTTCAACTCGGCCCGCAGCCGCGGCCCATTCGTCGTCGTGAACTGCGCTGCCATTCCCCGAGACCTCATGGAGAGCGAGTTCTTCGGCCATGAGAAGGGCTCATTCACAGGCGCACACGCCCGGAAGATTGGAAAGTTTGAACAGGCCGACGGAGGGACTATTTTCCTCGACGAAATCGGCGAGTTGGACCTCGACCTGCAGGCCAAACTGCTCCGAGCACTCCAGGAAGGAGAAATCACCCGGGTGGGGGGTAGCACTACCATCGATTTCAAGGCCCGCGTCATCAGCGCCACGAACAGGGATGTCGTTGCCATGATCCGGCAGGGTACATTCCGCGAAGACCTGTATTACCGCCTGTTCCAGTTCCCCATTCCTCTGCCACCACTGCGTGAACGCGGCTCCGACCTGCTCCTGCTGGCCGGGCATTTCCACAGGGAATACATCAAGGATCATCCGGAATTCAAGGGCAAGAAGCTCTCGGCAGAGGCGCGCAAGGCTATTGCGGCACACAAATGGCCCGGAAACGTCCGTGAATTGAAGAGCGCTATTGAGCGCGCTATCCTGCTGTCGGACCACGAAGAAATAACGGCCGCCGACCTCATGATATCCAATGTGAATCCGATTTCGCCCTGGGCGGACCGGATGACGCTCGCAGAAGCGGCCGAAACACCGTTTTCCGCATCGAGGGGGAACAGCGGGAGCAGCAGGAACGCGCGCAGCAGCAACAATGGCCACGATGGAGGCGCCGGGCACAACGGCGCGGGTTCAGGCGCGGACGACGTCTCGCTCGAAGACGAGGACGGAGGCATTCTTTCGCTCGAGGACCTCAAGCACCGCGCGGTGGAACGCGCCTACAAGCTGTGTGATGAAAACGTGGATAGAGCCGCCGTTGAACTCGGTATTGGCCGGGCCACGATGTACCGCCTGTTGAAGAAATACGATATGATGTAGCCTTTTGGCCGTTGGCGCGTATACTGCGTCTATGCGACTGAATGACTACGAAAAAACGGCCAAGCGCCAGATCGAAGCGTGGCAGCACGGCGATGCTTCGTTCGTGGCCCAGGCCATGAACTGGGCCATGCAGCCCATGGACTGGGTTGTGAAGCGGACGGTATCGGCCGACGTTGTGGACCAGGTCGACGAAGCCGTGAGCGATTTCCTGTCCATGCTCAATGATGCCTCGGGCTGGACGTACGACCCCGACGACGTATTGGCGGGCGCGCGCGCCCACGGCATGGAGGTGTCGGCTGTACCCGAATTGCGCGACATGCCACTCGAAAAACTGGATCGGTTGGCCCGGACCTATGTGTCGGAAAATGCCATCCTGGCCGCCGTGGAAGGAGGAGGTACAGGACTCGGAGGTGCCCTGCTCATAGCCGCTGACATCCCGCTGCTTTTTGCCATCAACCTGCGGCTTATCCAGCAGATCGGTGCGGCCTATGGTTTTGCCGTCAAGGGTCCCGACTACCGGCCCATCGTGCTCTCGATCTTCAATGTGGCGGCGTCCTCGGGCCGGGATGCCAAGGGCGATGCGCTGCGCGAAATCAACGTGGCCGGCGCGGCATTTGCGCACGGCACGGGATACAAGGGTCGTGTGAGCGGTACGTTCCGCGACCAGAACCGGCACCTTCCCCGCGAAATAGCGAAGAACATCGTGGGCCGCAAGCTGGCGCAGGCCATTCCCGTGGCCGGAGCGGCCATTGGCGCTGGAATCAATTATTGGTTCACAACAGAGACGGCGGAAACGGCCTATATGTTGTTCCGCGCGTTGTACCTTGAGCGAAAAGAACGCTCTTGATGTCCCTCGTTGCCATCGTGGGCCGACCTAATGTCGGCAAATCCACACTTTTCAACCGCCTCACCGAAGAGCGGCGCAGCATTGTCCATGACGAGCCTGGCGTCACACGCGATCGCGTATACGGGCACATGGACTGGGGTGGCCGGACCATGTCCATTGTTGACACGGGCGGGTTCGTGCCCGGTTCGGCCGACCGTTTCGAGGCCGCCATCCGGGAGCAGGTCCATCTGGCCATTGAAGAAGCGGGCCTGATCCTGTTCGTTGTGGATGTCACAACCGGCATCACAGACCTGGACGCCGAAATGGCATCCATACTTCGCCGTAGCGACCGCCCGGTCATGCTGGTCGTGAACAAGGCCGACAACGACGAGCGCCGCTGGGGCGCCGCCGAGTTCTACGCCCTCGGATTCGAGGAAGTCTTTGCGCTCTCGTCCATCAATGGTATGGGGACGGGTGACCTGCTGGACCGCGTGCTCGAGCTGCTCCCGCCCGATCCCGAGCCGGAGCCGGACGCCCGCCCCCGCATTGCCATCATCGGGCGGCCCAACGTCGGTAAATCATCGCTTACGAATGCCCTTCTGGGATCCGAGCGCTCGATCGTTACCGAAATCAGCGGCACGACCCGCGACTCCATAGATACCGAGCTGGAGTTTGGCGGGCAGAAGCTGGTTCTGGTCGATACGGCGGGTCTCCGGCGCAAGGCGCGCATCCGGGAGAATGTGGAGTTCTATTCGTGGCTGCGCACCGAGCGGGCCATTGAGACGTGCGATGTGGCGGTACTCCTGATTGACGCCGTTGAAGGGCTTGAAGCGCAGGATATCCGGGTCCTGGCTGCTGCCGAGCGTATGAAAAAGGGGCTCGTCATCGGCATCAACAAGTGGGACCTGTATCCGGACAAGGAAACCAATTCCGTGCGCGACTACGAGCGCCTGGTCCGCGACCGGCTCAAGACGCTCAGCTACGTGCCCATCATCACGCTGTCGGCCGTCACACACCAGCGCATTTACAAAGTCCTCGATGCCGCTCTCGGCGTCATTGCCCGCCGCAGCACGCGCGTATCGACCAGTCAATTGAACGACATGCTGGGACCTGCGATTGAGCGGCACCACCCGCCGTCCTATCGGGGGCATTATGTAAAAATCAAATATGTCACGCAGGTGCGCGCCGATCCGCCGGTCTTCAATTTTTTCTGCAACTACCCGAAGGGTATCGGCGATGCCTACAAAAGGTATCTGGAGAACCAGATCCGTGCCGCTTTTGACTTCGAGGGCGTGCCGCTGACGCTTGTCTTCAAAGCCAAATCATAAATTGGATCGTATCTTGCTCGTCGACTGACATTTCAAACGCTGACCATGCCTGGAACACCTGTCAACACTGCCACTGCCGGAGAACGGACGCTCAATTTCTGGGAGCGTCTCTACCTTCCAGAGGTCTTCAAAGGGCTCGGATATTCATTCCGGAAGATCTACAACGAGCCCATGTACACCTTCCAGTACCCGGAAGAGCAGTGGTATCCGCCGGACAGCTACCGGGGGCGACCGGTGCTGGTTGAGGAAGAGGGAAAAACGCGCTGCGTGTCGTGCAACCTGTGCGCCCGAGCGTGCCCGCCGATGGCGATCTCCATGCAGTCCCGCGAAATGGAAGGTCCCAAGGAGCGCGAGCCCGAATGGTTTGAGATCAACATGCTGCGCTGTATTTACTGCGGATTCTGTGAAGAGGTGTGCCCGGAGGAGGCCATCATCATGTCGAAGGAGTATGACATGACGTTCCAGGACCGGGAAGAGGCCATTTTTGGTCTGGATCGGCTCATGGTGCCCAAGGAGCGGCTCGCGGACAGGCTGGACTGGCTCGCGGCCCAGCGCAACCCCGATTCGCAGGGCGGGTGGACGCATCGACCGGACAATAATCATCATTCGCTGCGGGACAGCCCATTCCTTGCGTCGCTGGCGGCTGACCTGGCCGATGCATGATGGATCAGGGGCGGGATGCCATACTGGATCAACTGGCCTATCTGGTCGATGAACTCGATATGCAGCGGCCGCTTCTGGCGGCGTTGCCGGCCGACCGCCTTACGCTGACGCACGTCGGTTCTTCGGACAGTATCCGGGACAGGTATCTGCAGATGCTCGAGGCAGAGATTACGCGTCATCTGCCGGAAGCCACACAGCGGGCAGGGCTTGAGGATGTGCCGACCGTTACCGTTACCGTGGAGCCTGACGCCGACGCCGAGTGGCTGGTCGGTGAGTTGTCGCGTGTCCGGGGCGTTCTCACGAGGCACATGGCCCGCATCGACCCATGGCCCGATGCGCTGACCGAATACCTGTATGGCATCGTACTCGAAGATGCCAATGCGCTGCGCGATGTTGCCGAGCAGTTCTACGAAATGCGATCCTGATGGCTGCGCCTATCCCGTATGAGGAACTCCGAAAGGCGTTTGAGGCCCGGAAATTCGAACCGCTCTATCTGGTTCATGGAGAGGAGCGGTGGTTCATTGATTCCCTGCAGCAGACGCTCGTTCGCCATGCCATCCCAGAACACGAACGGGATTTCAACCAGGATATCCTGTATGGCTCCGACGTAGATGCCCGCGCCGCCCTGTCAGCTTGTCAGTCCTATCCCATGATGGCAGAACGACGATTGGTCGTGATCCGGGATTTCGACAAGATGAAGGAGAATGCCCTGTTCAAGGCGCTCGGGGAGCAGCCCAACCCGGCGTGTATTGTATTCCTGGTCTGCTCGGGGAAACCGAACATGACGCGGCATCCGTACCGTGCGCTCAAGGGTACGGCCCGAGTGGCGGGTTTCAGGGCGCTCTACGCGAACGAAACGGCCCGTTGGATTGGCGTCGTAGCGCGTGAAAAGGGGTATAAGCTGGATCAGCAGGCCATCCACATGCTGGCTGAATTCGTGGGCACTTCCCTGTCTGCAGCGGCCGCAGAACTGGACAAGATCTCGACGTATGCTGGAGAGCGGACGGAGATCACGGCCGACGATGTGATCCAGGCGAGTGGCCAGACGCGTGAATTCAACGTGTTCGAGCTGCAGCGGGTCGTTGGAAACCGGGATTATGATGAAGCTCTGCGCATATCGGAACGATTATTGCAGCAGTCATCAAACCCGCAGGGAGAGTGCACGCGCATTGTCGCCATCCTCTCCTCGTACTTTTTGAAGTTGTGGCAACTGACAGGATTGCAGAGAACAAGAATCGCTGAAAACGACATGGCGAAACGCGTCGGCCTTTCGCCCTACATACTGAAAGGCTATCTTCAGGCGTTGAGGAAATATGATCCTCGACAGATTGAAGGGGCTATTTCAGCGCTTACGGCGGCCGATTTCGAATTGAAAGGCGGCAGCGCCCGTAGCGAGCGTATGATTCTGCACCTTCTGTTGCGCCACGTAACGGCAAATACATGATTACCAATACCGAGCAGGCAGGAACGTTGAAAAAGCGAACGCTCAAGGTCAAAGCATCCGAAATGGGATTGTCCGGGAATGTCAACCCGAACAATCGCCACTATGATGCGCTCAGCCAGATGAGCGATGAGGACCTCATGTCCCAGTTCCAGATGGGGACGGTCGAGGCCTTCGATATCCTGGTCAGCCGGTACAAGGATCCGCTCACGAACTACATCTACAGGTTCCTGGGTGACATGAAGGAGTGCGAGGACCTGTTGCAGGAGACGTTCCTGCGCGTGTACCGCAATCGCCACTCCTACCGCCGGATTGCCAAGTTCTCGACCTGGCTGTACACCATTGCTGGCAACCTGGCCCGCTCGGAGTACCGTAAGCGCAAGCGCCGCCGTCTCTACTCGTTGCAGTCGGTGAACCGGGATGACGAGGAGTATGAGGTGGAAATTCCGGACGAAACGTTCTCCCCGGACAAGCACGCAGAAAGCACCATCCAGGATTTCTTCATCCAGGAAGCGCTCAAGCAGATCCCCGAAGAGTTTCGCGAGGTGGTTGTGCTGCGTGACGTGCAGCAGCTGGCCTACGAAGAAATTGCCGATATCACCGGCCTTCCGATGGGCACCGTCAAGAGCCGGATCAACCGGGGGCGTACGAAGCTGCAGAGCCTGCTCCGCGAAGTCTACACGCCGCAGAACGACGACTGAAACCTTGCACACATGTCGTGGTACGGATTGATAACCCGTATTGACGCTTATGCCGGAAGGTTACTGCCCCGATTCCAAAGACGACCAACTCGACGAACTCATGTGTGAGTACGTCGATGGCACCATGGATGCCGCCGTGCGCGCGGCTTTCGAAGAACTGCTTGCCACGGACCCCGAACTGGCCGATCAGGCGCATTGCCTGTGCCGTACGAGGGCGCTGCTGAGTTCGTATGGCTGCAGGCACTCGACACACGATATTGAAGCTGAGATCCGGTGCCGCGTGGCCATGGAACTGAGTCGCGAGCAGCACCTGCAGGCGGCGCTGACCGACCGGCTGAGCGGTGTCGCGGTTGTCACGTCTGTTGCCTGTGTGCTCATGCTGATTGGCGTCATGGCAGGGATGTCGGTGTTTTCCGAGCCCGGCGTGGAAGGTGCCCAGTTGGCCGTGGATGAACCTGTCAGCGCAGAAAGTGAGCTTTCATCTCCTGTCGATGCGCATGGCGCAATTGCAGCGGGTCCACTCAGCGCCGTTTCGTTTGCGACCGGATCGTTTCGGCTTGACAGAATATCTGCTTCGGAAGCTGCGCTACCGGTTGCTCCGACAGGGGCACTGCCCGTAATTTCAACATCGTCCAGCATGACGCCGCGCTTCGACAGTGGACCCCTGCGTGGTGGTGCCACTCGCCTGCTGGCTGGTACGGGTTTTGTCCAGGTATCGACAAGAGAGTAATTATCAGGTCGAGCGCCCAACCGGCTGCTCAAATCAGGGCCCTTAGCTCAGCGGTTTAGAGCGCTCGCCTCACACGCGAGAGGTCACAGGTTCGAATCCCGTAGGGCCCACAAAAAGCCCACCCCGGACTGGGGTGGGCTTTTTTCATGCCCGGGTTCCAGCGACTCACGAGCCTTTTTCCGGGCTTCTCTGGATGTCCCTTGTATCATGAAAGCCCGGCCCGTCCGGTGTGTGTTCTTTGCGCCGTCATCCCCTATATTTGCCGAACCCACCCGGAACGCCCCATGAAAGGACAAACTGTCGGACAGTACCATATACTCGAACAGCTGGGTTCGGGCGGTATGGGCGTGGTCTACAAGGCCACCGATACGAAGCTCGGCCGGACGGTAGCGCTGAAGTTTCTTCCGGCTTCATTCAGCTCGGACGAGAAGGCGAAGGAGCGCTTCATGCAGGAGGCGCGTGCGGCATCGAGTCTCGATGATCCCCACATCTGCACCATCCACGATATTGCCGAGACCGATACGGGCGAGCTGTTTATTGTCATGTCGTTCTATGACGGCAAGACGCTCAAGTACCTGCTTGAAGAGCATCCTCCGTCCATGGAAGAGGCGTGCGGATTGGTACGGCAGGTCGCGAAGGGCCTGACCGCGGCGCACAAGGCGGGGATCGTGCACCGGGACATCAAGCCCGCCAACATCATGGTGACCGAGAAAGGGCTGGTCAAGGTCCTGGATTTCGGTGTGGCGAAACTGAGTGGGTTGTCTGATCTGACGCAGGCCGGATCGACCATTGGGACGGCCTCCTACATGAGTCCGGAGCAGGCTCGCGGTGAGCAGGTCGATGCCCGCTCGGATATCTGGGCCATGGGCATCATTCTCTACGAGCTTCTCGCAGGGCGGCGGCCCTTCATGGGTGGGTATGAAGCCGCCATGGTCTACTCGATCATCAATGAGACCCCGGAGCCGCTGCCAGACAGCGTGCCGCCCGAGCTGGCTGCGCTCGTCATGAAGTGCCTCGCCAAATCACCCGATGAGCGCTACCGATCGGCCAGCGAGCTCGCCCAGGCGTTGACGCCGTATGCGGACCCGACGCTGGTCCAGACGGTGGAGCGCGCGGCCGCTGGCCAGGGGCGCGCGGGTGCCGATGCAGCGGCGAGCGACGCATCCATCCTGCAGAAAGCCATTATTACATTCAGCCTCTTCGCTTTTGGCGGGCTTGTGGTCGTGTATACGGCCATGCTGATGCTTGGGCTTCCCGACTGGGTGTTTCCGCTGGGTGTCGGGCTCATGCTGCTCGGGCTGCCGGTGGTGCTCTATGCGGTCAAGGTGGAGAAAAAGAGGGCGCATCTGAATTCGGGTGAGCGCGCCCGGCTGCACGGGCTGCAGTCATGGTTGACGACAAAACGGGCATTTCTGGGAGGGGTTCTTGCGCTTGGCGTGCTGGGACTTCTTGCGGGTGGATTTCTCGGGCTTCGGGCGGCTGGCGTTGGGCCCTTCGCGACGCTGATGACGGCGGGGACGCTCACGGCGCAGGATGCGCTGATTGTGGCCCAGTTCGACAATACAACCGACGAGCCCACGCTCAGTAATACCGTGACCGAGGCGCTCCGGATTGACCTGTCGCAGTCCGATGCGTTCCGCCTGGTAGACCGAGCGACTATCCAGTCGGCACTGGAGCGCATGCAGATTCGGACAGATACGACGCTTTCGCCCGCGCTCGCGCGGTCCGTGGCCGAAAGGGAGGGCGTGAAGGCGGTCATTGAGGGGGATATAAACCAGGCCGGTGCGGGATATATCATCAACGCCCGGATTGTGTCCGTCGCGGACGGCAGTCAGCTCGTGGCCTTCCGCGAAAGCGCGCGTTCAGATGCCGATGTCCTGGACGCGATTGACCGGGCCTCGGCCAGGCTGCGCGAGCAGATTGGTGAATCGGTGACATCCATCAGGAGCAGTCAGCCGCTGGCGCAGGTTACAACGCAGAATACCGAGGCGCTGCGGCTCTATACGGAAGCGGAAGATGTGGCCGACCAGGGGCGCTATGGGGAGGCCCGGGACATGATGCAGCGCGTCATCCAGATGGACCCCCGGTTCGCCATGGCGTACCGGAAGCTGGCCGTGCTCAACCAGAATGCCGGTGGCATTCTTGATTCCACGCGGGCCTGGGTGACACGCGGCTTTGAGCTGCGCGAAAGGCTGCCACTTCGCGAGCGGCTGCTGACGGAAGCTTACTATTACAGCATTGTGGAACTCGACGACGAGAAGGAGGCGCAGGCCTACGAAGAGGTACTCCGCCGCTATCCATTCGATGAAGCGTCGCTCAACAACCTGGCAATCATCTACAACCAGGAGGCTCGCTTTGTGGAAGCGGAGGAGCTCCTGCGGCGTGCCATGACCGTGCGCGACGGCTCGGTATTCCGGGAGAACCTGATTCGCTCGCTGGCTGGCCAGCAGCGCTATGAGGAGTACCGCGAGGAAGTGGAAGCGTTTGATCGCGCTTTTCCTGGGCAGTCTCGATTAGCTCTGCGTCGCGCACAGATCGCGTTCATGGACAAGGATCTGGAGGCGGCCTACGCCTGGGCCGATTCCATCCGGGCGCGGGCGCGGTTCGAGGGGGATTCAAGGAACTATATCTCCGCGCTGGGCGATCTCGCGCTCGCTGAGGGCCGCCTGCGGGAGGCGCGCATCCAGAAGCAGGCACTAAATGGGTATGTGCGTCGCGACTGGGGCGTGCTGAGCCCGGGAACGCGCGCCTTCCGTGAGATTGAGCGTCGGGTGGATCTGTTGTGGGAAGAGGCGCTGTTGACAGGTGACACGCGCGCGTTATATCCGGCCGTTGACTCGCTCGTTGCCATGGATTCGCAGTTGGAGCACGACCGGGAGTCGTGGAGCATTGTCATGACGGGCGCCGCGGCGCTGGCCACGACGGGGCGCCACGCAGATGCCGTGCCGGTTCTGGACCGGATCGAGCGCCGGGCTGCCGACGTGGGTGTTGACCTCTTTCCGTTTGCACGCCTCATAAGCGCGTATGCCCGTGGTATGGCGGGCGAGATGGACCTGGCGGAAGCCATTGAAGCGGTACGCGCCACGGAGTCGGAGTTTGGGTGCAACAGGTGCGCCGGTCGTGAGCTCGCCGACCTGGAGCTCGAGCGCGGCAATACGGAAGCGGCCGCGGCGCACCTTCGTGCGTACACGTCAGCGGTTGATCCCGGTCGTATATTCTTCGATGAGGGGACGTTGGCGCTCTCGCTCTTCCGGCTCGGCGCGCTGCGCGAAGAGCTTGGGCAGATTGACGAGGCCATTGCCGCCTACGAGGAAATGGCCGAGCGCTGGCAGCGCGCCGACCCTGTGCTTCAGCCGCAGGTGGCCGAGGCCCAGCGCCGGATCCAGACGCTTCTGGACCGTAAAGCGCAGGAAATACATTGATATACAGGACCATGAATAAACTCACATCTGTTCCCTTTGTTATTGCCATGGCCGCACTTGCCGGCGGTGCGTTGCTCGCCGCGTGCGGCGCTCCGGATACGGCGGCCGACCTCGTGCTGCGCGGGGGGAAGGTGGCGACCGTGAACGCGGACCAGCCCTACGCCGAAGCTGTCGCCGTTCGGGCGGACACGATTATGGCTGTAGGGTCGAGCGCCGACATGGAGGCGCTTATTGGACCCGGGACGGAGGTCATTGAGCTCGATGGAGCGGTGGTAACGCCCGGACTCATTGAAGGACACGGCCACTTCCTGTCGCTCGGCCGCGCAAAAATGATCCTGGATCTGACAAGCGCCCGCACATGGGATGAAATCGTGGCGATGGTGGAAGCGGCGGCGGCCGAGGCCGCGCCAGGCGAATGGATCCAGGGGCGCGGGTGGCACCAGGAGAAGTGGGACGAGGTCCCCGAGGGCGCCGTGGAGGGCAATCCGGTGCACCAGTCGCTGAGCGCCGTATCTCCCCAGAACCCGGTCTACCTCGGACATGCCAGTGGGCACGCGGCGTTTGTGAACGCCGAGGCCATGCGGCGCGGCGGGATCAGCGGCGAGACGCCCAATCCGGATGGCGGCGAAATCATAAAGGATATGCGGGGCAATCCGACGGGGCTGCTGCGCGAGACGGCGCAGGGTCTGGTCGGGCGGGCGCTTTCGGAAGCCGAGGCGGAGATGACGGCCGAGGAGCGCGATGAGCAGAACCGGACCATGGCGCGGCTCGCGGCCGACGAAGCGCTGCGGCACGGCATAACGTCGTTCCAGGACGCCGGCTCGGGCTTCGGGACGATCGATTTTTTGAAGGAGCTGAACGAGGAAGGCGCGCTCCCCGTTAGGCTCTACGTCATGATCCGGGCCGGAAACGCTGCGCTCAGGGCGCGGGCGGCGGACTACCGCATGGAAACGCCCCATTTGACGGTGCGCTCCATCAAGCGGACCATTGACGGCGCGCTCGGCGCCCACGGGGCCTGGCTCCTTGAGCCCTATGAGGACCTGCCGCAGTCGAGCGGTCTGAACACATCTTCGATGGATTCGCTGGCAGCGCTCGCCGAACTGGCCGCTGATATCGGTTTTCAACTCAACGTGCATGCCATCGGAGACCGGGCCAATCGCGAGGCGCTCGACATTTTCGAGCAGACCTTTGTGGAGCGCGGCCTGGACAATCACCGGTGGCGCGTTGAGCACGCACAGCATTTGCATCCGGACGACATTCCGCGCTTTGCCGAACTCGGCGTCATTGCCTCCATGCAGGGCATTCATGCGACATCTGACGCCCCGTGGGTACTACGCCGCCTCGGCGAAGAGCGCGCCCGGACGGGTGCCTACATGTGGCAGAGCCTCTGGGAGTCGGGGGCGGTCGTGACGAACGGAACGGACGTGCCGGTTGAGCCGATCGACGCCATTTCAAGCTATTACGCGACCGTGAGCCGCCAGCTTGCGGACGGCTCGGTCTTCTACGAAGATGAGCGTCTGACGCGCGAACAGGCGCTCCAGTCCTACACGCTCAACAACGCGTACGCCGCATTCGAGGAGGATGTGAAGGGATCGATCGAGGTCGGCAAGTTGGCCGATCTGACTGTGCTTTCGCAGGATATCCTGACCGTGCCCGCGGAGGCCATTCGGGATACGCGCGTGCTCTACACCATTGTCGGAGGGGAGGTTCTGTTCGATGCGACGCAGGAAAATTGATCGGATGGCCGTGCTCGTCGTGTGCGCGGCGCTCGTTGCGCCGTGGACAGCCTGGGCGCAGAGCGGCGGGGCGCCGGGAGCGGCCGAGGCAGGCGACTTCTCTGCGCTCTACCGCGTGGAACTCGTACGCGCCGCGCCGGGCGCGTATGCCGAGGTGATGGATCTGTACCACGCGCATTTTGATGCCATGGAGGCAGCTGGCGAGGAGCGCCCGCTCTGGATGCGTCACAGCCAGGGCGACCAGTGGGACTTCCTGGTCATGCACCCGATGGGTTCGTGGGAGGCGTGGTATGCGCCTAAGCGCATGGCAGCGCGGCAATTGGCAGAGCAGACGTTCCGCGAAGGGCACAATGAAATCGTATCCTGGACGGAGGACACGTTCATGTGGGGGCCGTCCGTGGACGTTCTGCATGCGCGCGCCGACGGGGCGGGCCTCTTCCACGTGGAGATGTTCGAAGCGCTGGCCGGGAAATATGACGAACTCGTTGCGCAGCGCCAGATGGAAAACGCGTATTACGCTGGCATGGACCATCCGGGCAACCTGATCTTCGTCCGGGATGCGGGTGGGGCCTGGGACGTGATGACGCTTGGGTTCTACCGGGATCTGCCTCATTTCGCGGAAAGCGCAACGTGGCCCTTTGACCGGGACGATGCCGCCGCGCGCGCCGCCGGCTTCGACGGCGTGATGGCTATTGCGCCCTATCTGCGCAGCCTGCTGCTCACGCACCGCGATACGATTGCGCGGGCCATCCGGCGGTGACAGACAGGCCCTTATTTCAGCACGAGCGGAGTTGCGGCCGATTCGCCGGCATGCGTTACGCGCAGGAGGTAGCTGCCGGCCGCGAGATGGCCAGGCCGCTCGAGAATGATCTCGTGGCGACCGACCTGGAGTATGCGTTCGGGCCCGAAACGACCTACCGTGCGCCCGAGGGCGTCGACGAGTGTGCAGGAAACGGGTCCAGCCTGCTGCAAATGCAGCACAACACGCCCGGAGGTCCGCAGCGGATTCGGGTAGACGCTCTCAACGCGGAGGTGGATGGGTAGCGCCAATGCCCTGCCGGTGTGCGTCGCCACCGAACCGCTGAACAACGCCAAATTGGGCCAGGCCCCACCGAAGAGCGTGTCCACCTGACCCTCCGGAAGGCTGAACCAGTCTTTCATGATACTTCCGTACACGGACCGGAAGTCGGTGCTGGCCACAAGGTTTCCGGCGGCATCGAGGTGCGCAAGGTCCGGCATGTTGCCTGTCGTGCCGCCCGTCAGATGATTGCCGAAGACGAACATGGGCGCGGCCGTCCCGTGATCCGTTCCGGACGATCCATTTTCGCGGATGCGGCGTCCGAATTCCGAGAAGGTGACAGCGCAGACGCGGTCCATATGACCGTCAGCGGTCAAATCGTTTATAAACGCGCTGACGGCACCTCCGAGGCGCGCGAGCAGCGTAGCGTGCGACCCTGACTGGGAGGCATGGGTGTCGAACCCCCCGAGTGTGACGTGGTATATCTGGGCGCCGAGTCCTCCTCGTATGAGCCGGGCCACGATGGCCAGGTCCCGTGCCAGGGTGTTGCCGGGATACGAGGCCTCATTGCGGGCCGTATCGTAGGCATCGCGAATGGCGCCGGCGTGCACGAATGCAGCATTGGCCACACTGCGCGCGAAGGCAATTTCCTCTCCGTAGGAGGTGTCCGGTACGTCCTCTTCATTGTGGATGCTCCCCCCGGAGGTCAACCTGTCGAGCATGGACGGGTCCGGGAAAGTGACTCCGTAGTGGGCTTCGTTTCCCTGGAAAAGAAGCGGAGTCGATGCGCCGATCTGCATGGCCAGTGGGTGATCGGGAAGCGTCGCGGGCACATCCGGGTGCATGTGCTCAAGAAATCGCCCGGTCCAGCCCGTGCTGTCGAAATCAGCTGCATTCCTTCCGGAGAGCCATACATCGGTTGACATGAAATGGGACAACTCGGGTTCCGCGTAGCCCACGTTCTGGACAATCCCCATGCGTCCGTCCTGGTAGAGCCGCTCCCACGAGGAGAGCGACGGATGCAGCCCGATGCCATCGGCCAGCCGAATGGCACTCTGATCCCGAATGCCGAGTGACGGGCGTGCCTGGCGATAGAGATCGTTGCCAAGAGGAACTACGGTGTTGAGGCCGTCATTTCCGCCGGAAAGCTGGATCATGACCAGTATACGGTCGCCGCCGAGCGCCGCCAGTCTGTGCATGAGCCCTGTCGGCTCCGCCACCGAAACCCGCGTGCCTCCGAGCCCCAGCGTAGCCGCTGTTCCTGCAAGCGCAACGCCTCGAAGGAACTGCCGTCGCGTCCACCGGGCATGAGCCTCGTCGTGTAGCGTACCATCCTGCAGCCTTGATCCTCGCTGTTTGCACATATCAGCTCAACTGGTATTCAGGGAATTGGGCGAGAGCAACGAAGTAGTTGCGGGCCAGAAGCCAGGCCTGTGGCGCGAGCGGCGACCATTCATACCATGGATTCGATCCCAGGAAGAGTTTGACAAGGTTTCGCCGGTAGGCCGGGCCCTGCATGAGGTCGTCCGGAAGAGGCGACGTATCGAGGTTTCCGGCAAAGGGAATGCCGGAATCGGGCACAGCCACATGCTCCAGGGGCACGGAAAACGCGGCTTCAGCCACATTCAGGGCAAACGACACCGCGGGCCACGGGTAGCCGGGCTCGGTGTACGTCTGCATGATATGATTCCAGCCTTCCACGCTGCCTGCAAATTCGGTCGTCGTCCCCGTGGCGTGCCAGCGGGCAGGCAGGGTTTCGGTCGAAATCCAAGCATGGTGGCCCGGCCAACCCGCCACACTGGGTGGAGAGAGCAGTCGCTGCCCGAGCGTATCCACACCAGAAAGTACAAGCGGTCGTTTGCTCGATTCCACCTGGCCAGCCCGCAATGTGATATCGAGCGCAATGTATTCGATGGGACTTTTGATACGTGCCCCGATGGTATCCTCGGCAAAGAACAGCTCCGAGGAAAGGAGCGCCTCGATCACCGGTCCTGTTTCGAAGTCGTGGGCCACCCAGCGTTCGGCCACGGCCTGCACAGCATCCGGGTCTGGGTCAACCCGGTGGAACTCTTCAAGCAACCGGCGTGCCATGAAGCGGGCCACCTGGTCTTGACGCCGCCTGAAAATCAGATTGACAACGTCCTCGTGATCCCAGGGGCCGGTCGCATCCAAAAACGTTTTTTCTCCGCGGTCGAAGCGACTGGCGACCTTGACCGCGTGCCAGCTGTTCCGCACATTCATGGTCCAGCCGGTGAGCGCCCGGGCTGCTTCAGCCACATCCTGCTGTGAGTAGTTGGGGGTACCGTGCTCATTTTCTGCGCCCATCGTGAAGAGCTCCATGAGCTCGCGGGCAAAATTCTCGTTGGGCGCACCGGCGCGGTTGAACCGGCCGTCCAGGTAGTAGAGCATGGAGCCGTCGGTGCAGATGTTGCGCACCAGCTGCCGGAAGTTGCCGAGCGATGACGACGTCAGCAGGAACAGGTAACGGTAGGCGAGCGCAGCGTAGCGGTACTTGCGGATGTCGGTCACGAAATGATTGTGCCAGAACAGTGTCATCCGGTTCCGGAGCCGACCCGCCATGAGGTCCGAGAGCCAGTCGCTGCGCACTTCATCGACCCAGTATTCATTCTGCTGCAGGAATGCGCGAATTGCGGACTGGTCAGAGCCCACTGGTGGGTAAAATGTGTTCATCCAGGACGGCGCATGAAAGAACACTGTCTCCATGGGCGCGTGAACCCATTCCGCCACGACATCGGCGGCCAGCCGGCCCGTGATGGCGTCAATGCGCTCTGGATCCGACGACATGCAGGCCCGCCGCAGGAGGTGGCGCGCCTGCGTGCGGGTCATGGGTGTCGAAAGGGGAGAAAGGGAGTTCACAGCGTGTTGGTGTCCTGGAGAGCAGGTAGATAGCGGTTGGGCCGTGGTTGGGCGGGGAAACGTCTGGGGCTTCGTGGTGTAAATGCGCCGCACCCTCATCAGATCCGCATTGTAGAAATGGGCCCAATAAGCGTTTTCGACATGCTCAAGATTGGCATCGGCCCGTCGAGTTCACATACACTCGGGCCATGGCGTGCCATTCAGCGCTGGAAGGCAGAGTTTGGGGCGCTCGGTGCGATTGAGAAGCTGCAGGTCGATCTCTATGGCTCGCTTGCGCTTACGGGTAAGGGCCACTGCACCGATACGGCAATCTGCCTGGCGCTGCTCGGGTACGACCCGGCTACCGTCCCAGTGGAAGAAATTACAGTCCTCATGGAGCAGCTTCGTGACGGGAAGCGGGTGGCGCTCACGTCAGATCGCCGTATTGCGTTCGATCCCGCGCGCGACATTATTTTCCGCATGTCGGAGCGGCTTCCTGGCCATGCGAACGGCATGACCATCCGGGCCGTCATCGACGGCGCCGAACACGCATCGAACTGGTATTCAATTGGCGGCGGATTCGTGCAGCGCGAAGGTGAATCGCTGGATACCGTGGCGGACGTCGTGTTGCCGCACCCGACGACGACCGCTGAGGAGCTGCTCGCACATTGCCGCGCGCACGACTTCCGGATTGCTGACATGGTCTGGGCGAACGAGGCCGCCTGGCGCAGCCAGCAGGAAAGCCGCGACCGCGTCATGGCCATCTGGCACACCATGCGGGACTGTATGTACCGGGGATGCACGACCCGAGGTACGCTACCCGGAGGACTGCATGTCAAAAGACGAGCCGCCGATCTGCATGAGCGCCTCGTGCCAGATGATATGACGCCGGGACGCACCGCCGAAAAGTGGGTCAGTCAGTTGTGTCGTCGCACCATCCGCTTCAAGGAAGTCATGAACTGGGTGAGTTGTTTTGCACTTGCCGTCAACGAGGAGAACGCCGCCCTCGGCCGCGTCGTAACGGCTCCCACAAACGGCGCCTCGGGCGTCATCCCTGCCGTGCTCATGTACTTCGTCTGCTTCGTCGAGCAGGACGTGCGGGACCAGGACATTGCCGACTTTCTGTTCGTGGCGGCCGAGATAGGAACGCTTTTCAAGAAGCGGGCCACCATTTCAGCGGCGGCCGGAGGCTGTCAGGCGGAGGTCGGCGTCTCGTCGGCCATGGCCGCGGCGGCGCTTACCGAAGCGCAGGGCGGTACAGTGGAGCAGGCGCTGATGGCCGCCGAAATTGCCATGGAGCACCATCTGGGACTGACCTGCGACCCGGTCCAGGGGCTCGTGCAGATCCCCTGTATTGAGCGCAATTCGATGGGAGCGCTCAAGGCCATCAATGCGGCCGAACTGGCCCTCGCGGGAAATCCGGCGGAGGCCCGCGTGAGCCTGGACGATGTCATCAAGACAATGGATGAGACGGCCCGCGGCATGAGCGACCGCTACAAGGAAACGAGCGAGGGCGGCCTGGCCGTCAACATCTCGGTGCGCGTGCCCGAGTGTTGACGCGGCCGGGGTGCCACTGCGCCGCCATGCTACTGCGCCGCCGTGCCGCTGCGCCGATGTCGGGGCGCCCTGCTTGCAGATATGCCCCGAGCGGAATAGTATAGGGGTCCCAACCAATCTCCTGTTGCCATGAAAACCGTCACGCTGCACGCTCAATTCCAGCTGCGCAATCTGTCCATTCTGCCCAATCTGCACATCCTGATCGTCCTGCTCTTGGCCGTCGCGCCCGCGTCCGCGCAACTCGGGCCCCAGTTCGGCGCCGTCGTTGCAACCGATGGGGAAAATGTGTTCGTTGGCGAGGGGCGTAACCTGATGCAACCCGGTACGCTCTTCATCTTCGGTCCGGATGGTGACGCCTGGTCGGAGGTCGACCGACTCTCGGTATCCGAGATGGACGGTGCAAAAGACGGCTTTGGCCGCGCGGTCTCGGTCGACGGCGACTGGCTGGCCGTCGGCGCACCACTCGAAAGCAGTGTCTACATGTACCGGCGCCAGGCCGACGGCTCGTGGGCGGAGAGCATGCGTTTAATGCACGACCAAGCAGGTTTTGGTGCCCAGGTACACCTGCGTTCGGGGCATCTGGCGGTGACATCCACGGGCGACGGGGACACGCCGGCCAAAGTCCACATGTACCGGATTGAGGGAAGTGACTGGATGCCGTACGGGGAGCTCGACGCCGAGGACCGGGAGGGCAACGATGCCTTCGGAAGTGCGCTTGCGCTGTCCGGCCGACATATATACGTCGGGTCTCCCCGGGCCGACCAGGGCCGCGGCCGCGTGTATGACTTCAGGTGGACCGGCAACCGATGGACGCACCACGCGACACTCTCTGCCGATGAACCGCAGGATGGTGATGCATTTGGTTCGGCGCTGGCGGCTGACGACGGATACGTATACATAGGCGTACCCGGGCGGTTTGAGCGCCGAGGGGCGGTTCTCCGCGCCACGGTGACAGATGACGGCCTGGCTCTGGGCGACGGGCTCATGCCTGCGCTGTCGACTGGCAACGACCAGTTTGGAGCCAGCCTCGCCCTGTCGGGCAGCGCGCTGCTCGTTGGCGCACCCGGCTATGAGGCGCAGGGCGGAGCGGTCTACCGGTACGTCTGGACGGACGACACGGCGGCACCGGACATCTCATTGCTGATGCCGGAGTTTCTGCAATTCCGGTCGGGGTTTGGGGGCACCATAGCCGCCCATGGAAACGTTGCCATAGTAGGCGCTGCCGGGCATGACAACTTTGAGGGCGCGGCATTTCCGATGACGGCCCAGGCTGACGGCACGTGGCAGGTAGGCGATGCGCTCTACAGCGACTCGGGCGTTTTTGAATCCGTCACGGGCGGCATGGTGACGTGCGATGAGGACCGTGCCGGCGGATTCCCGTGTACGGACATCAACATGGTATCTTTTCTGTCACGGTCGGACGTGGGCGCGAAGCGGGGCATCCAGATGTCGGACGTCTGGGGTTGGACCGATCCGGAAACCGATCGCGAGTATGCTCTCATTGGCCGGACGGACGGGTTGTCAATCGTAGACCTCACGAACGCCGAGAATCCAGTATATGTCGGAGATCTTCCCAAGACGGAGACAGCGAACCAGAGCCTGTGGCGCGATGTCAAGACATACAGAAATTACGCCTATGTCGTCGCGGACGGCGCTGGAGCCCACCACGTGCAGATTCTGGATCTGACGCGGCTCAGGGATATCGACCCTGCGGACATGCCGGTCACATTCAAGGAGGACAACATCTACAAGGGTGTGTACAGCTCGCACAACATCGTAATCAACGAAGAGACAGGGTTCGCCTATGCCGTGGGTTCCGATTCAGGCGGTGAGGCCTGCGGGGGCGCCTTGCACATGATGGATCTGAGCGACCCGCTGCATCCGGTGTTTGCCGGATGCTTCAACGATCCGAGTACGGGTCGTGGCGGCTCTGGCGCGACGCACGATGCCCAGTGTGTGCTCTACCGCGGACCAGATGCCGATTACACGGGCCATGAAATCTGCCTCAGCTCGAACGGCACGGCGCTCTCCATTGCAGATGTGACTGACAAGGACAATCCGGTCGCGATTGCGGTTGCTGATTACCCGGCGGTCGCCTATGCCCATCAAGGCTGGCTCACGGAGGATCACCGTTATTTCTATCTCAACGACGAGGCCGATGAGGCGCAGGATCTTGTGGAAGGCACGCGGACGCTCATTTTTGATCTTACCGATCTGGATGACCCGGTGGTCTCCGGCGAATACCTGGCGCCAGACAACGCGATAGATCACAATCTCTACGTGCGCGACAATATCATGTATCAGACCAACTACGTATCGGGGCTGCGGCTGCTTGATGTGTCGGATCCGGAAAATCCCGTCGAGGTGGGCTGGTTCGATACGGTCCCCTACGGTCCGAACGACAATTCCCCGGTTCTGGGAGCGTGGAGCAACTACCCATACTTCAAGAGCGGTGTGATCGTCGTCACATCGGGCCGCGAGGGGGTCTTCTTCCTGAAACGCAAACAGGTCGATTCGTAGTTGGGCCGCCATCCGCGCGGACCGGACCTGCCTCAGTCACACCCCAGATCGCGGCGCGCCTCAATCACACCCCAGGTCGCGGCGCGCTTCGGGATCGTTGGCCGGGAAGCAGTTGCCGCTCGGGAGGGCTTCGGGCACGTATCGGTCCAGATTCGGATCCCGAAGCGCGCCGCGCAGAAACGCAACAAGATCGGCTACTTCGTCCCGGGTCAACCCGAGCGGGTGGAACTGCGTCGTGACGCGCCCATCCGGAAGTGCTTTGGCCGGAACACCCTGGTTGTAGTAGTCAACGACCTCTTCGAGCGAAGTGAACGTCCCGCCGTGGCCGTAGAACGGGGAATCGGCCAGGTTGTAGAGCTGCGGCACCTTGAACGTGAAATCGTCAGTTTCCCGTCCCGTGAAGGAGCCACGTCCACGTGCCCCTGCCCCGGAAGCATCGATTCCCGGCATGTCGGGCATACCGAGGCTGTAGAATGCCATCTGGCTGAGGGCCGGCCCGGTGTGGCAGTCCGAGCAGTTTGCTTTGCCGAAGTACAGGATGGCTCCTCGTTTTTCAGGATCTGACATGGCGCCCACGTCGCCTCGGAGCCAGCGTTGCCAGGGAGCCCGCGTGGCGACAAGCGTACGTTCATACGCCGCGATGGTCAGGCCGACGCGCTCCCGCGTAATTTCCTGCCCGGGCCAGACCTGCTGCCACATAGCCCGGTACGTCGGGTGCGTGGCGAGCGGAGATGCCTCAAACCGGTCCATGCGGTGCGCCCGCAGCCCGGCAATGGCCTGGGACTCCAGGCCGTCGTACCCGAGGTAATTGGCCGATTCGCCGCTGTCGTCCGGCCAGGGACCCGTAAACTGGGCATTCACGCCGTTGGCGCCAAGGTTTCCACTCCACATGGTCACGCGTTGGAAGCCGCTGTTGAGCGCGGACGGCGAACGAAGCGGCTGTACATCAATTTCGGAGGCGGCATATGTGGGAGATCGACGTCGACCCTCTCCACGTTGCCCCCAGCCTGTTCCGCCGTCACCGATGGCCTGTTGCCGCCCGGCCTGGAAACCGGCACTGGCATGGTGGCAGGTCGCGCATGAATACGTGCCAATCGACGCCGGTTGAACAGGATTGGTTGCGAGGCCCGTCTCGTGGAAGAGGAGCTTTCCAAGGGCGACCTTCTCCGGCGTGAGCGGGTTTCGAGGGTCCTGTGGCAACGCCGCGAGGTCAGTTTCATCGGGTAGCGTGAAGGCAGACAGCGGACGCAGCCCATCGAGCGTGACTTCTCGCTCCAGGATGGCATCCAACTCAGGATTTACCTCCGGGGAGGATGAACCTGAGTCGCAAGCAGTCAGGAGAAGCGCCATAATGGCGATAAAGGACATTGCGACCGTCCTATGACAGCATATTCGGTTCATCATGCCCCCCCGTCAGGTCCGTCGCGCACGGTGAAAATCCATACGGGCGACCATTCACTGTACCCGGATGGTCCCAGTGCGCGGACTTTCCACCAATACGGATAGGTGTAAATGAGCTGGGTGAGGTTGAGCGCCGGCTCCTGAAGGCCTTCAATGTCTGCCTGGAACAGGCGCATGTCCTCATCGATAGTGACCAGGATCTCGTATGAAAGGGCGTTTTCAACGGGTGTCCACCTGATTTCGGCGAAACGATCAAGTCCCATCTTGCCGTTCTCTGGAAGCAGGGGCGTCGGTGGCGGGATGCGCTTCGGCGCCGTCAGCGCCGTAAAAACGCGCTCCTGGCTCCAGGGACTCTCTCCGTTCACATTCACGGAGCGTACCTTCCACTGGACGCGGGAACGCGGCGGCAGGTCCTCCAGAAGGTGAGACAGGCCATCTGTCACCGCATTTCCCGTGGTTTCCACACCGCCGTCCGGCGCCGTGGTTGTCCACTGCAGTTCGTAGGAGCGGACATTGTCCACTTTTTTCCAGGTGAGCGCGACGGTCGTCGGCGCGAATTGGTCCCCATTCACGGGATACACGAGGGCTGGAGCAGATATACGGGTTGGCACTGTGGCCGTTGGCGCAGCAGCTTCGTTTCCGGAGCAGGCCGACAGACCAGCCAGCACGCACAGCCCGGCGAGCAAAGTGAGTGGGGTGCGAACAGCGGTCGGTGTAGAGTTCTGGAGCATGGCACAGTATAGATCGGCCAGGGGCAGAAAGGCTGTAGGGCAAACCCCTAAAAACCGAGTTGAAGATTGGAGAAAGTCCGAACAATGCGGCCGAGGGGCACGTTGTAATGACAAGTAGAAAGTAACGAAATGAACAACTCCCATGGCAACAATGCAGACTTCCTTCAATACCCGCATGGACATTGATGAGGACACACGCGCGGACATGATCGCCGTTCTGAATCAGGCGCTCGCCGACCTCTCTGACCTCCGGTCCCAGACCAAACAGGCGCACTGGAATGTCCGCGGTCCACATTTCATTGCCTATCACGACCTCTTCGACAAACTGGTCGCCGATCTGGATGCACCCGTCGATGACTTGGCGGAGCGGATAGGCGCCCTGGGCGGCCGCGCGGAAGGGACCATTCGTATGGCCGCAGGAAAAAGTCGTCTCGTCGATCTTCCACTCGAAACAGTGCGTGACGAAGAAGTCGTTGCGGCGTTGGCCGACCGATTTTCCTATGTAGCGGCCTGGTGCCGTGAGGCCATTGATAAGGCGGCCGATGCATCTGACGATGTGACAGCTGATCTGTTTACGGAGGTCACGCGCGGTCTGGACCAGTCGCTCTGGTTTCTCGAGGCCCACGTCCAGTAACGGAACCAGCCCGGAATCTTTTGTTATACTGTAGTCTGTTAACCACATCTCAGACTGCATCATGACCCTGCTGCTTGCCCTGACCCTTTTTGCCGGTTCGCTGACCGCTGCGTCTACGGACGGAATTCCAGCTGAAATGCTTCGCATGGACCGGTTCGGCCAGACACTGCTAATGACCGAAAGCCGTGTTTTCGTCGGTGAACCTGCTGGGTTCTCCAATACCGGCATGGTACATGTTGTCGCGCCGGATGCGCGCGGCGAGTGGAGTATTTCTCAAACCATAAGCGCCTCTGATGCCGCCGTCGGTGACGGGTTCGGTACACAGATCGTGCTGTCCGGAGACTACCTGGCCGTTTCCGCGCCAACGGCGGCGGATGGAGCAGGCGCGGTCTACCTGTTCCGTGAGCAAATGGGCGCGTGGACAGAAGTGGGCCGCATTGCCGGGCCGGGTGCCGACCGCGTGGCCGAGTTCGGCTCTGCAATGACGGCATCGAATGGATTCCTGTTCGTTGGAGCCCCAGGCGCATCGGCGCGGACGGGAACCGTCTATGCCTACCGTCTGCAAGCGCCATTTACACAGGCGGCCACGCTTACGGCCATGGAGCCGCAGGAAGGCAATCTGTTCGGATCAGGGCTTGTGGTCAAGGATGGTCATCTGTTGGTCGGATCTCCCGGACATCATCAGAACCGAGGCCGGATAGACCTCTACGGCGTCGCGCAGGACTTTGCCCACGTGGGGCACCTCGTCCGTGACGATGCGCCAGAGGGAGATCGTCTCGGCGTTACGCTCCTGGCATCGGGCGAGCATGTATTCGCGCCCAATCCACGGGCAGCGCGTGGCGCCGGCCAGGTGCATGCATTCACGCTGGACGGCGCTGAGCTCAAACTGGCTGGTACGCTCTCACCGGATGGTGCCTCTGACGGTCCGCGATTTTTTGGGGCATCGGTCGCTGTTTCGGGCAGTGAAATCATCGTATCGGCCCCGCTCGACGAGGGTGTTGGACGGTTGTACCGCTACGACGCCCGGAATCTAGAGTCCGTGGGTGTGATTGAAAATCCCGGCACGGGTCCAAGAAGTCAGTTCGGATCGGCACTTGCCGCATCCACCAGTCATCTTGTCGTGGGGATTCCCGGGGATGACTATGGCCTGGGATCGACCATGTTGTTCGCACGCGACGGGTCCTCCTGGCAGCGCATTGACTCACAGGCACGCCCAGTGCCTTCCATGGAGCCGATTGCCGGTGAAATGATCGAGTGTGAGGACGGTGAGGCCATGGGGCATGCCTGCCAGAATGTGGATCTGGTCTCGTTCATTCCGCTCGAGGACATGCGCATGAATCGTGGCGTTCGATTGAATGACGTCTGGGGTTGGACCGACCCTGAGACGGGACGCGAGTTCGGTATTATTGGTCACATGGAAGCGGCTGTTTTCGTGGATTTGACCGATCCGCAGCAGCCCGTTGTGCTGGGCGAGGTGCCGCGCACGGAAGGGTCGCCCGGTTCGACCTGGCGCGACATGAAGGTCTACAAGGACCATGTATTCATTGTCGCCGATGGTGCCGAGCAGCACGGTATGCAGGTGTTCGATCTGTCGAGGCTGCGCGACTGGCCGGGCGAATACCAGTATTACGAGCCGGATGTCCACTATACCGGCATTGCCAGCTCACACAACATTGTGATCAATGAGGAGACCGGTTACGCCTACACGGTAGGAAACAGCAGTGGGGGCGAGACGTGTGGCGGCGGACTGCATATGATAAATATCCAGGATCCGAAGAATCCGACGTTCGTGGGCTGTTTCAACGACCCTGAAACGGGCCGGAACGGCAGCGGCGCCACGCACGATGCCCAGTGCGTCAATTATCAGGGTCCTGACACGGAGCACCACGGCAAGGAGATCTGCATTTCGTCGAACGGCACGGCTATTTCCGTATCGGACGTGTCGGACAAGGAGACCCCGATCGCGATATCGCAGGGACGCTATCCGAACTCGGCGTACGTTCATCAGGGCTGGTTTACGGACGATCAACGCTTCTTTTACCAGAACGACGAGGCCGATGAGCTGTCCGGAGCTGTCGAAAAAACCCGGACCATGGTGTGGGACATGACCGACCTGGACGAGCCGATCATGGTAGCCGAGTATTACGGGGCCACCAATTCGACCGACCACAACCTGTATGTAAAGGGCGACTTCATGTACCAGACCAACAATGCGAGTGGTCTCCGGGTCATTGATATTCGCGACAGGACGTCGCCGGTTGAAATCGGATACTTCGATACGACTCCCAGTAACAGGAATGTCGCCGGATTCGACGGCACGTGGAGTTCGTATCCGTATTTCGAATCCGGCAACATTCTGGTCACGAGCCGGCGTGAAGGGCTGTTCGTACTGCGCGCCCGCCAGCAGGATTTGTAGCCGGTTATCGCTGCTTGGTAATCAGGGTGTGCGCTGTTCCGTTGGCCGATACCAGGCGCGCCACGTACGCTCCGGGTGCGAGGTCTCCGGTAGCGAGGCGGGCGGAATGATTTCCGGCGGCTGTATGCCCAAGGGCGGTGCGCATTACTTCTCGGCCAAGGATGTCGAATAGCACTATGGTGAGCGGACCGGGTTGGGCAACCGTGAATTGCAAGGTTACTTCCTCGGAGAATGGATTCGGATATCCTGACGATAGCTCTGTGCTTCCAGGCAATTGGGTATCGTCTTCTGTGTCGGTCACGGACATATCCAGAATCAGGATGGAATTCGGATTGAGTAGACCTCCTCGGCCTGCCGTAATGAAGGTCTCGACGAATTCACCGGTATCCTTGCGATATTTCTTGACGGTATTTCCCTGCCACTCTCCGAGGTACAGGTAGTCACCGTAAACGGCATACCCTTCCAGGCGATTCAGGCCGCTGATGAATGTGGATCGGAATTGGCCTTCGCTGGTGTATCGCTGCACTGCACCCAATGTCCAGTCGGCGACCAGTAGATCTCCATTGTCGTCCCACCACATGTTGACCGGGCCCTGGGGAATGGACGTGAGCCTTGGACCAGCCAGCCCCTCACTATCATAGGTGCCAATGAACCCACTCTGCCCGGTTTGACTCCAGTTCGCCACTATCAGCCGGCCGTCGGGAAGCCATTCATGATCCATGGGGTTGACTATTCCGCCCTCTCGAGCAGCCAGTCCTTGAAATTGTCCGGTCTGTCCGTCAAATGTGACGGCTTCATTCTGCGTGGAAGACCACTGACTGACCGTCAGGTCGCCGCTTGGAGTCCACGACATTTTCGTTGCCTCGGCGAGCGTATACCCGGACGTGAAGTCTCCAAGGAAAGAGCCATCCAGATCATACTTTTTGACGGTACCGCTATTGGACCCGAATCGGAATGATACATATAGATTTCCATCAGGGCCAAGCAGGACTTCCTGTGGATTGTTGAGTCCTGATGTGGCAGGAATCAGGTCATCCACGTAGGCTCCTGTGTCGAGGTTATACCGCTTAATGGTATGATTTCCCCGGGAACTGACCAGCATATAGCGTTGCGCCATGGACTCGGTGCCCGTCAGTATCATGAGCGCAGTAATCAGTGCAAATCGAGCATTTCTCATTGTTTGTATCCGTTCTATACATAAATCTGATTGTTATTTCGGGTCTCGCCGGCACGTACTTTGTTGCTGCCCTGCGGGTTGCAGTAGGGACGGATTTTTACCCTGTGGTTGAAGCTTGCCGGACTGTGCCCTAATTTGCACGCAACACGCCATTCAAGCGCATGCAGCCACATGTAGCGTCCAATTACGCGACGCAGGAAGCCCCCCTTCACGCCCAGGTTCAGTCCCTCCTCTCCGAAACAGCCGCAAACCCACCTGACTTCCGGGTAAGCACCATTATTGTACCGGATTCCAATCGCCTCTCGGGCGGTGCGGCCGCCGCGCAGGTCTATGCAGCAGTGAAGGACGGTGGATTCCAGACCGTGATCGTGATATCACCGAGTCCGGAACACATCAAGGACTTTCGGCGCATAGCCATCTGCAGCCTGGACGACTACACGAGCCCGCTGGGCAGTGTCGAAATAGACGAACGTGTCCGAGAGGAACTCTGTGATGAGGACGACGACATCTTCATTGACGACACCGGTCATTTTCATCATACAGGCATGGATGTCCAGTTGCCGTTCCTTCAGGCCGTGCTGAAAGATTTTGCCGTGGTGCCGCTTGTCATGGGCTCGGAATCGCTCGATTTCTGCAAGGAACTCGGTAATGCGGTCGGAGAAATCATGTTCAACCGGCCCACGCTCGTCGTCGCGTGCGCTGACATCCAGCGTGCAAACGAGGCGGGCATGGAACGCCTCCGACGCGGACTGGAAAACCTGGACGTGGATGACCTGACGGTTCTCATGAATCAGGAAAGCGATGTTCTGGTACGCGGCAAGGGGGCCGTCCTTACGGCGGTGATGGCAGCTCGGCATCGCCGCGCCAATGCGGTGCGCATAGACGCCCTGTCCGGGCCCAACGACTCAGAACCCGGGTACGCGGGTGTACTGATCGGCAGGCGCTGATCGAGTCATGGACCGATTCTCACTGATTGGAGCCGGTAGCCTGGGTTCGCATCTTGCGAAGGCTCTGGTCCGGCAGGGGTATGAGGTCGATGCCATACTGTCCGGGTCCATGGAGTCGGCCCGACGCCTGTGTGCGGAGTTGTCCATGGGCACGCCACTCGGCGTCATGGATGTCCGGCTCTGCGTTTCCGAGCTGCTTCTGATCTGCGTACCGGACGGGGCCATTGCGGGCGTCGCCGGCGCGTTGGCAGGTCTCGGCGGAAACTGGGTGGGCACAACGGTCCTGCATACGGCTGGCGCACTCGGGTCCGACGTGTTGCGACCGCTTGCCGAGAAGGGAGCACAGACAGGTTCCTTCCACCCCATGCAGACGTTTCCGGTTGCCGCGGGTCACGATGACAGCGACGATCTGTTCAGAGGGATCACTATCGGGATCGAAGGAAGTCCAGCGGCGATCGCACATATGATACGCCTGTCCACGGCGCTGGCCGCTGAGCCGCTCGAAATAGCTGGTGAGCACAAGGCCCTCTATCATGCAGCGGCCGTCATGGCCAGCAACTTCAACACGGCGCTGCTTCATACGGCACAGTCCATCTGGGATGGTGCCGTAGGTGGACGCGTGCCGTTCGCGAGGGCCATAAAGCCCCTTGTGCTGCAGTCGGTTGCAAATGCCCTGCGGGATGGTCCTGAACAGGCCTTGACGGGCCCGTTCGCACGTGGAGATGCCGACACGATAGCACTTCATGTCAAGGCATTGAGGGCATCCGCCCCAGATCTGATCCCCGTTTATTGTGCGATGGCCGTCGAGGCCGTACACACGGCCAGAGCGGGCGGACACTTGACAGGCGAGCGTGCTGTCGTACTTTTGGATCAGATACACACGGCCCTGAAGGACCGCTGAATCAGCATGAATCGCACAGAATCGGCTCAGAAACTGCAGAAGATCATCGCGCAGGTGGAGAACCAGGATGCCTCCTTCCATGCTGTCTGCGCTGTTCTCGTGCAGGTTCTCTCACGGGTGCTGGCGACGGAAACCACCGTCTGGGCCACAGCCATTTCACTGGCGCACAAAGAGAAGCTGGATGGGATGTGCCGGGAAGTGCGCGAGTTGATTGATGTTTTGGCCCCGTTCATTCCTGGAGGTCCGCACATGCCCGTCCGACCGGCCGTTGAAAACTCCTGGTGGTACTCCCTTTCCGAGGCGACGCATGTGGTCGAGGAATCGGCCGAGCAGTTGTCGGCTGTCGTAGCCAAACAGGAAAAACGAGCCAACCTTCGCAACATGGCCGCTCGCGTCGTAAGTCTCCTGCGTGACCACTACAATATCCTGATGGCCGAATCGCAGTTGTGGCTGGACGACTTCTCCAACCAGGACGGCTTCTCCGATAAATAGGTGAAAACGTGGTCTGGCTGTGGGAATTCCGCTCGATAAGCCCGATCCTTGACCCCATTCGGCCGTCTACCGTCTGCCAACCCCAGAATCCATCAACCTGCCATGCAATCCATCTCCAAAATACTACTGGCCGGCATGCTGCTCATCTCGTGTTCTGCCTGTGCGTCGAACAACGACAGCAGCCCCGCGGAAAATGCACCTGGAAGTGACGCGCCTGCCGAATCCAACCCTGAAAATGCACCTGAGGAATACACGATGACCGACTTCTATGAAATTGAAACACGCCTGGGCACGATGGTGGTCGGCCTGTACGACCAGACACCCCAGCACCGTGACAACTTCAGGAAACTCGTAGAAGATGGATTTTACGATGGGACAAGCTTTCACCGCGTGATTGCGGGATTCATGGCGCAGGGTGGCGACCCCAACTCCAGGGATGATGACCCCATGAACGACGGACAGGGAGGGCCGGGTTACACGATCGAGGCGGAATTCCGCGAGGGCCTGTTCCATCGCAAAGGTGCCCTGGCCGCAGCCCGTCAGGGTGACCAGGTAAATCCGGAACGGCGCTCGAGCGGTTCCCAGTTCTACATTGTCCATGGTGAGCCGGTGCCGCCGGCCATGCTGGACCAGCTCGAGGCGCAGGTGAAGGCGCAGAATCCCGATTTCTCCATCTCTGACGAAGCCAGGGAGGCGTATGCGAGCGAGGGCGGGACGCCCTTCCTCGATACGCAGTACACCGTATTCGGCCAGGTGGTGGAAGGCTTGGATGTGCTCGATGCCATCGCCACGTCGCCCACAGGCCGGAGTAGTGGTGAACAAGTGCATCCGGCGCTCCAGGACCAGCCGGTTGAGCGTATTGAAATGACCATCAGGCCTCGCCCGGACTACACCGCCGCTGATTGACAGCCTTATGGCACGCGAATTTACCGAACAGGAAGAAGTACGCCGCGCGGCGCTTGACAGGCTGCACGAGGAGGGCGTCCGTCCGTATGGATACGGGTGGGATGTGACCCATCATGCCGAGGAGGTGCTCGCTTCCTATGACGATGCGAAGCACGGGGCAGAAGACGCCGCCGAGCCGGTGGAACGGTTTGAGGTCTCCCTGGCGGGGCGCATCATGTCCCGTCGTATCATGGGCAAGGCCTCGTTTCTGCACCTTCAGGACGAATCGGGTCAGATCCAGGTCTACGTGCGGCGCGATGATTTGCCGGAGGGTTTCTACAACACGGTATTCAAGAAGCTGCTCGATATTGGCGATATCATCGGAGTAACAGGTTTTGCCTTTCGGACCCGCATGGGCGAGGTGTCGGTGCACGCCGAACGTGTCGAACTGCTCGCCAAGGCGCTCCGGCCGCTGCCTGTCGAGAAGGAGACCGATGGCAAGGTGTTCAACGAGATCACCGATAAGGAATTCAGGTACCGCCAGCGCTACGTGGATCTGATCGTGCACCCCGACGTGCGGAGCGTGTTCAAGCAGCGCGCAACGATTATATCCGGCATGCGTCGTTTTCTGGATGAACGAGGCTATATCGAAGTAGAAACGCCCGTATTGCAGCCGGTGTACGGGGGGGCGGCGGCGCGTCCGTTCAAGACCCACCACAATGCTCTTGGCATGCCCCTCTTCCTCCGTATCGCGGACGAGTTGTATCTGAAGCGCCTGATTGTCGGTGGATTCGACGGGGTCTACGAGATCTCCAAGGACTTTCGCAACGAGGGGCTGTCCCGGTACCACAATCCGGAGTTCACCATGATGGAACTCTACGTGGCCTACCGCGACTATGGGTGGATGATGTCGCTCGTTGAGGAGATGGTGGAGACGCTGGCGATCGCGCTGCATGGCAAGCCGGAGGTAACTTCGGGCGAGCGCACCATTTCGCTGGCGCGGCCCTGGCGGCGCTTGCCTCTCTTTGACGCCATTGCTGAGAAAACAGGTCGGGATCTTCGCGGGCTGGAGCGGGATGCACTGGCTTCTGTCGCCACCGAGCTTGGGTTGGAGGTGGACGGCGCGATGGGCAGTGGAAAAATCATTGACGAAGTGTTCGGCGAGTTCGTGGAGCCGCATCTCATTGATCCCGTCTTTATTACGGACTACCCGGTTGAGCTGAGTCCGCTGGCCAAACGGCATCGGACCAAGGAGGGGCTTGTGGAGCGCTTCGAGGCCATTGTCAACGGCAAGGAGCTGTGCAACGCGTTTTCCGAGCTGAATGACCCCATTGACCAACGCAGCCGGTTCGAAGACCAGGTGGCGCTTGGGCGGCGTGGAGATTCCGAGGCTATGCAACTCGATGAAGACTATCTGCGCGCACTCGAGTACGGCATGCCGCCAGCGGCGGGACTGGGGGTTGGGATTGACCGGTTGACCATGCTGTTGACCGGCCAGGATTCCATCCGGGACGTCATTCTCTTCCCGCTTCTGAAGCCGGAAGCAGCATCCGAGCAGGAACAGGCCCCGGATGGTCCGTAGCGAGACCGGATACGCGGCGCTCGTCCGGAGCAACGTGAACTTTCGCCGCCTGTGGCTCGGAAACGTGGTGTCCCTTTTTGGGGACTGGTTCAACACGATTGCCCTCTACAGCCTCGTTTTGTCCCTTTCCGGGTCCGAGTTTGCACTGGGAGCGGTCTTCATCACGAAAATGCTCCCCATGGCGCTGGCGTCGCCCATCGCCGGCCTGATCGTGGACCGGCTGGATCGGCGCAAGGTGATGATAGCGTCCGACCTGCTCCGCGCGGTCATCGTGCTCGGTTTCCTGCTGATTGACGAACCCGGTGAAGTGTACTGGGTCTATCTGATAACGGCCGCACAGGTTGTGGTCGCGTCCGTCTTCCAGCCGGCGCAGTCGTCATCCATTCCGAATCTGGTGTCCCGTCACGAACTCGTCACGGCCAACACCATTCTGTCGGCGACCTGGTCCATCCTGTTGACGATAGGCGCCGCCGTCGGGGGAATTGCCGCCGACGTGCTGGGCCTGAAGATGGTTTTCATCATCGACAGCCTGACCTACGTGGTCTCGGCCTGGTTCATATACCGCACCCGGATTCCGCAGCACACGGCTTCCATGGATATCGGCAGGGCCTCCGGCAGTTTTCCTGGAATCCGCCTCCTGCAGCGTGCCACGTCCGACGTGCTCGCGGGCTGGCAGCGCATGCGGGAGCGGCCCCAGGTGGGGCGGATGGCGCTCGCCAAAGCGACGTGGGGCCTCGCCGGCGGTGGTCTGGTCTATATGCTCACGCTCATGGGCGAGGAAATCAGCCCAGGACGGCAGGCCATGGCCATCGGATTGCTGTTCGCGGCTCGGGGATTCGGGACGGGTCTGGGCCCGGTTTTGGCGCGCGCCTGGTTCCGGGACATGCGCGTCTGGCCGTCGCTCATGGGGTTCTGCATGGTCTTCAGCGGCGTAGCCTATGGCGTCGCGGGTAGCCTCACATTCACCTTCTGGGTCATTCTGCCCGTTGTGCTGGCGCATACGACGAGCGGCGCCAACTGGGTATTGTCCACCGTACTACTCCAGGAACGCTCGGAAGACCGGTTCCGGGGACGGATTTTCGCCACCGAGTGGCTGCTCTTTTTCCTGGTCGACGCCGCGTCCATACTTGTTGCGAGTCTCGTTCTGGAATTCAGCGGGCTCAGTTTGAGCCATGTCGTGTTGGGGTTCGCCTTCTTGCAGATTCTCAGCGGTGTCTGGTGGCTGCATTGGGTGGTTCCCGCAGAAAAATCAGAAGGTCTTGTCTGAACGCAGGATTTTGGCACTGTATTGGCATCGGTGGCTGCACAGTCTACATACAGATTCATGCCAACGGATTCTCTTCTGCCCCACATCATGCGCTCCGATGCCGCGGAGCCGGCGTTCGTAGAGCTTGATGCAGCGGGCTGCGTCATGGACCTGAACGACCGGGCCAGGCAGAATTGGCGCTGGCAAATCGGTGCGCGTCCGCCCGAGGATATCCTGTGGACGCTCTCAACACTGACCGGTGAAACTAGCCGCGACGACGAAACCATCACGCTGCCCATTGTCCAGGATGGACTGCACGTCACGGTGATGCCCAAGGCCGGGGGAGAAGGATGGTTCCTTTTCGGCGAGGGCGATGCGCACGTTGGCGCGCCGGCGCCCGAGGTGACGCCCAGCGTCGACGCCGCGAACCCGGAAACTGCCAACATTGAAATCGCCACCATCCCTGTTCCGGAAGCGGCCGCAGAACTCCGGGAGCTGGCCACGTCCTGCTTCGACGCGCATATTTTCCGCGACGGAGCCGCCGAGCTCTTTGCCCGCCACGCCAAAGCCGAGATGGTGGCCATTTATGAGCGCACCCATCCCGGCAGCATGTTTTTCGTGCGCGCCGCGCTGACTGCGACGGAGAGCACAGCGGAGACGGAGAGCACAGCGGCGGCACCAGACCTTCCCCACAGGGCCACGACCGGGCAGTTGGAGGCGCTGCCAGCGCACGCTGAGGCGCGCCTGCGTCTGATTGCCCTGCAGGATCGATACGGCGTGCGTGCCCAGCTCCTGTTCATCTGGTCGTCGCCGGGTCCGGCCAGCGATCCCGAACAGATCGTGCGGATCGAACAATGGGCCGGACTCTACCAGGACCTGCACGCCTGGATCCGGGCAGGAAACGTGCACGCGCATGCCGCCGACGTGATTGACGACGCGCTCTTCGGCTACCAACTCGGTGAAGATGGCGAGCGCCAGTACGCGTTTGTCACCCGCCAGATGGAAAACCTCACGGGACGCAGCCGGGACATGCTCCTCCTGGGTCAATTCGGGTGGATGCAGCGCGTGGTGCACGCCGACGACGCCGCACTCGTCAGAGCGCATCACGCGAATCTGGCCGCCGGGAACGAGTCGCGGGTCACGTACCGGGTCGTTCTACCGGACGACGGGTTCCGCTGGCTGCAGGAGTTCGCATCTCCCCGAATTGGGGGCGATTCAGAGACCGTGATGTATGGTATTCTGTCGGATGTGACCGAACGGCGAGAGGCGGAACTCATGATGCAGCACGCCAGGCAGGAAGCCGAAGTGGTCGCCAGTGCGCGCACGTCATTCGTGGCGACCATGAGTCATGAGATACGGACCCCCCTGGGTGCGCTGAACGGATACGCGCAGCTCCTCGCGCGGGAATGCGAGGAGTTCGAGGAGACGACCGGCCAGCCGCTCCCCGAACAGATCCACGAATTCATAGACGGGATCGGAGAACGGTCCCAGAAGGTGCTGGTCCTGGTGCAGGACCTGTTCGATCTTTCGCAGCTCGAGATGGGTCAGGTGCGCCTGCAGCAGAACCGTGTCAACGTGGCGCCCATTCTGCAGCGCGTTGCCGACCGGCTCGAGCCGATCCTCGAGGACCGGGACATCCGGCTCGTGCTGGAACTCGACGCCTCCCGGTACGACGTGCTGGGCGATGCGCGGCGGATTGAGCAGGTACTGGAGAATCTGGCATCGAATGCGTCGAAATTCACCGAGAAAGGCCGTATCCACATGAAGGCGGAGGTGCGCGGGACCTGGGTGGCTGTCAGCATTGAGGATACAGGAATCGGAATATCCCCATCCTATCTGGATCAGGTGTTCCAGGCATATACGCAGGAAGATCCGTACATGAATCGGCGCTTCGAGGGCACGGGGCTGGGACTGGCCCTGTCAAAACGCCTGCTCGACCTCATGGGCGGCCGAATCGAGGTGGAAAGCCGCCAGGGTGAGGGCTCGCGTTTTACGGTGTTCCTTCCGTGCCCGGACGCAGATTCTCCATCGCGTATCGCACGTTCCGCTTGAAGCCCTCGTATTTGGTGCGTTTGACCGGGTTTTTGCGAAACTGCTCCCGAAAAGCGTCCAGATCCATCTCGTCCCACTCCTCAAGCGTGGTCGTATGCATGCCGGGACGCGGCGCGTAGCGCGGCTCGCGGGTAGTTCGGCTGAACTTGTTCCACGGGCAGACCTCCTGGCAGATGTCGCATCCAAAAATCCAGTTGCCGTGTCCGCGGCGCATGTCGGGCGGAATGTCATCGCCCCGGTGCTCAATCGTTGTGTAGGATATGCACTTCGTGGCATCGACGGAATAGGGCTGGAAGATGGCGTCCGTGGGGCAGGCATCCAGGCAACGGGTGCACGAGCCGCAGTAATCCGTGGCCGGGTCGTCGGGCGGCAACTCGATATCCACGATCAGCTCGCCTATGAAAAACCAGGACCCGGCATCGCGGCTTATCAGGTTGGTGTGCTTGCCTATCCATCCGAGTCCCGATCGCTGGGCCCAGACTTTGTCCATGACGGGTGCCGAATCGACGAAAGCGCGGCCTTCAACGGCGCCAGCGTCCTCGCGCAGACATTCGAACAGCTCAAACAGCCGCTCCTTCATGACAAAATGATAGTCATCGCCAGATGCATACCGGCTTATGCGGCCCATGGTGGGATCGGAGGGAGGAACGGCATCCTCGTGCAGGTAACTGTGCAGTACGGAGATGACGGTTCGCGCACCCGGCACGAGGCGGCGCGGATCTATGCGCTTCTCGAAGTGCCCCGTCATCCAGTTCATGCTCGCGTGACGGCCGCTCGAAAGCCATTCTTCGAGATGCGCCGCTTCGGCGTCGAGTTTCACCGCGCGGGCAACGCCGCAGGCCTCGAAACCAAGCCGCTCGGCGTGTTTTTTGAGCGCCGTCTTGAGTCGGTCGGGGAGTTCGCGCGCAGCGTCAGGCATGACGGGCGGTCACGTAGATGCGGACATCATTGGTTGGGAAACAACAACCGCGAGCAGTCAAAGGGCGCACTTTCAACACGATGGACTTCCTTGCATTCTTCTCCTTTGCCTTTGGGGCAGGGCGTGGTGATGGCCTCGGCATCGACCGTGAATTGCTCGGGGCTGAGGCCTGCTGCAAGGTAGTATGCGTAGACGACTTCAGCACGTTGCCGGGCCACGCGGATTGCATAGACACTGGCTGCCTCGGAGTCGGTGTGGCCGGTGATGGTCACACAGCACGTCGGGTTGAGCCGAAGCGCTTCGATGTTCTCATCGAGCAGACGGCGCGCCTCGCTGTCCAGGTCCGAGGATCCGGCCGCGAAGTAAATACTGTTCAGATCGACGAGCGTGCAGACCTTGACCGACCGCGGAAGGGGCGGCGTGTAGGCGGGGACGTCGAGCGGTGGGGGCACGGCTGGTGGCGGTGGCGCCGCTTTCTTGAAGGGGTTTTTCACGCAGAAGCGCATGCCTCCCAGAACGAGCGACGTATTGTGCGGATCGTAGTTGTTCTCATTCCGGAAAACGTAGTTCAGATCAAACCGGTAGCTGACCTCGGTGAACGCCGAAATACAGCCATCGAAGGCGTAGTCAAAGCCAATACCGATCGGCATCTGGTAGACGCTCCGTTCGGGACCAGGTACGCCGACGCCGGGTAGGTCGACCGTGTTCTTGGTCGATCCGAAGGTGTCGGCCAGCATACCGCCGAAGCCCGTGAAAATGTAGGGCAGGAACCGGCTACGCGACCCGGCACGGAGCGTCATGACGACTTCGGATTCAAAAATCATGATATCCTGCGTCAGGAATTCGTTCTTGCCGTCTCCCACGAGGCGGCGTCCGTCTTTCGTGCTGAAATTGGTGAACAGCAGCATGCCACGAAAGAAAAAGCGATCGGTCGTGATGGGGAAGGACCCAAGCAGCGCAACCGCCGGGTCATGCTCGCGAACGAAGTTCGATCCACTGCGCGGCTGCAGCAGGTCGATAGGGCCATGAAACGTAAAGAGGCCACCAGCAATGCCCAGGTGGGCACGCGAATCACGGAACTGGTTGCTCTGTGCATGTACGGAGTTCGTGCCTGCCAGCACGGGCAGCAGGAGCAGGATACACGCGGCGAGGATATGCTTCTGGATGTTCATACGCGTGTTATCGACCGACCTTGCACCTTCTAAACCGGTAACTCGCCACGTTGTGTCGACGGGCCCGGACAGACCCACCAAAAGAAGGGGCGGCCGACACCTGGTGTCGGCCGCCCCTTTTACAGACGTAATCATTATACCGGTACTATGACCGGCGCGCGCGTTCGCCTCAGCGGACGATGATCGTGTCCACGCGGCGGTACTGTGCGAGGCCTTCCTTCTTGCTCGTGACGCCTTCTGCACGGCCCGTGCCGAGCGTCACAATGCGTGTCGAGGAAACACCATTGTCCGTATAGAAGGACTCAACGGCGCGTGCGCGGTCCTCAGAGAGTTCCTGTGCGCGGCGCTCACCGGGAGCGGCGACGCCTTCCAGACGGACGTTCATGTTCGGACACTCGTTCAGGATCTCAACATTGTCGGCCAGCACACCGCGGGCCATCGTGTTGAGATCGCTCGAGTTGCGATCGAACATGGCCGAAGCCAGTTCGGTCGTTTCGCGGCAAATCGCGGCTTCGAACATGTCGACCGTGAGTGTCATGGTGCGAGAGTCTGAACCGAACTCGTTCGAGACTTCCAGGGCAACTGTGTAGTTGCCCGGGCGGGAGAACGTGTGGCTTGGGGAGGCTGCCGAGCTGGTCGTGCCGTCTCCCATGGACCAGCTGTAGGAAATCGGATCATCGCCCGCAGCGGTCGCCGAGAAGGTGACGCGCGTCTGTGTGTCCGGGTTCATGTTGCTGGCGCGCATGCCGGTGATGGCAGCGGGCTCCATATTCGCAACGACCACGCGGGTCACTTCAACGTCCGAAGACTTGCCCTTGCGATTCGTGGCCGTCGCAGTCACCGTATAGGTGCCCGGGCTGTTGAACGCATGCTGTGTAGACGCACCGGAGCCTGTTGCATTGTCGCCGAACGCCCAGCTGACCGTGACCGGCTGCTTTGCGTCTTCGTTGGTATCGACAGCAAACGTGCCAGCGGTACCCGTCTTCAGGGTTTCAGGAGCGTCGAGCGCCGTGATTTCCACGGGTACGCTTTTGCAGCCTGTCATGAAAGCGCCTGCGAACAGGGCGATCATGACGAATGTGGAACGGAATGAAGTTGTAGCCATGACAGATCTTCTGTTGTGGTATTGGATAGTGGTGGAGTTGGTCGAACCGATCCTGCGTAATCTACGAAAAAGGACCTGTTACGCGAGGTTTTTGACGAATTTTTCCAGCTGGCTTTTCTTGTTGGCGGCTGCGTTGCGGTGGATGATACCCTTGTGGGCCAGCCGGTCCAGATACGCCTTGATGTCGTTGAGCAACGGAGTGGCTGCGTCGACCGATTCAGTCGTGCGGAGTTTCTTGACCATGGAGCGCATACGGCTGCGATGGACCCGGTTGCGTTCGCGGCGTACGGCACTCTGGCGTACCCGCTTCATGGCAGATTTGTGCTGTGGCATAAGTACGGTGTTCGGACAGGACGATACGTCCTTTGGTTTTCTGTTGGAAATCAGCCGCCTAAAGTACGACTTTGCGGCGTAACGACCAAATTCAATGCGTGTAATATCCGGTCAGCCGGAACAGCCCCTGATGGGGCTTCGTTGTCCGCAAAACTCCGTTTGGTGTGTCATGATCTCCCTTCTACGCGAATTCACACGACGTTCTGGTCGGTCTGTGACGGTTCTCGTCATGGATGACTCCGATGTCGAGCCTCCCACGCCGCATGCCGTCCGCCCGCGGGCCATGGCCTGGGCGGTGGGATTGGCGGTGCTCGTCGCATCCATCATGATCAGCCTTGTTCTCCTGCTGTCGCCGCTTGGAGCGTTCCTGCCGGGATATGCGGGCGAAGAGGTCTTTCGAATGGCCAGGCAGAATGACCTTCGCATGCAGGCGCTGACCGATTCCCTGGAGCGCCAGCAGGAATATGTATCGCGCATACGGAATATGATACTGGGTAAGGTGGACTCCAGCTCCTGGACGGCCGATTCACCTGCCATGAGTTCCGTTCTTGAGGCGGGCGAGACCATCTCGGAGCCGCTCCAGAGTGCCGATTGGCAGGTGCACGAGCAGCCGGCCGTAACGCTCGGGCGTCTGACATCGGCGCAGAGCAATTGGCCAGGGGCAGGTTCCGTGGCAATTGGCAGTATGATGGCCGGTCCTGTTTTTCCGGCACTCCCCCCCGTAGAGGGGTTTCCAACCCGGGGGTTTGACGCCCGTACGGGGCATTATGCGCTCGATATAGCGGTGGCCGAAGGGACACCCGTGCGGAGCGTGGGCGACGGATATGTGGTGCTTGTGGACTGGATGCATGACGGCGGACAGGTCATTGCTGTACAACATTCAGGCGGCTTCCTTTCCGTATACAAACACAACAGCGTGGCGCTCAAGCGTGTGGGCGATCGTGTCACGAGTGGCGAGACCATTGCCCGAAGCGGCAATTCGGGAGAAATCACAACCGGACCACACGTACATTTTGAACTGTGGCACAATGGGCTGGCACAGAATCCGAAAGATTACTTGACAGGTTACTGATGGCAAAACAGACAACAACGCAGGCGGCCCCGCAGGCCAACATGGTAACTCCGGGCTCGGAGTTCGAGGGCACGCTCCGTACGGACGACAATATCCGGGTCGGAGGGAAGGTGAAAGGATCGCTGCATGCGGGCGGCAAGGTGATCGTGGCCCCTGAAGGGCGCGTTGAGGGCGATGTGCACGCCGATGTGGCGGACGTTGCCGGACACGTAAAAGGAGATCTGCGAATCAAGACGCGCCTGCTCCTCACGTCGACGGCCCGGGTCGAGGGTACCATTACGACGGGGCGCCTGATCGTCGAGGAAGGCGCCGAGTTTGATGGAGAGTGCACGATGGGTCGGCTCAAGGCGAGTGGCGAAAATGCACTCAACCTGAAAAAAGCCGCCCTTGAATCGGCTAACGCCTGATGGCTTCCTGGCAACAGGCCATGAAGGAAGCGGGGCCATATATGGGTCTCGGGCTTCAACTGGCTGGCACCATGACGTTCTACGTCGTGGGCGGCTGGCTGCTTGACCGCTGGCTGGAGACGACCCCCTGGTTGACCGTTATTGGTGGGCTTGTGGGGATGGTGGCCTTTTTTGTTCAGCTCCTCCGCATGACGCGGGAAATGAGCCGAAAGGACAAGGAGTAGCGCGCGGGTTCACCGTCTTTTACAGGTCCATTCACCGTCTTTTCACCCCTCACATGCGACGCTGGGGACTGTTGCTCCTTAGATTAGCCCGTCTGAACAATCTCGCCCAAAACATCCACCGCCGGAAGACGGAATGCTCACGGGATTCTGGGGGAGCCTGATACTCGGCTCCGCGATCGCAGTGCTTTATGCATCGGGCAGTTATGCCACGCTGCGGTATGCGCTGTCCCGACCTGCCCAGCAGTTCATGTTCCTGGTTTTTGGAGGCATGACGGCGCGCCTGTTCATTACGGCTGCTGTAATGACACTCATCCTCGTATTCGTGCCCGTAGTCAAGGTAGCGTTTCTGGGGAGCTTCAGTGTCGGTTTCATACTTGGCTTGACGGTGGAAGTATTCACCCTGCACCACCGCCAAAAACAATCTGTCTGATGATCCGGAAGTCATTTTTCCTGTCTGCGCTCCTTCTGGCCCTCGTGGCCATGACGGCATGGCAATCTGCCAAGGCTTCTGGCGTCGCCGCGGCCGGTGAAGAGGAAGAACTGGACCCCATCCACCACAGTGTGGATGGCAACTACCTGGATTTCTCCCCCATCGGAAAGGTCGAGCTGCCCCGCATATTCATCATCTCCTCGGCCGAGGGCGGCCTGTCGGTCGACTTCTTCCTGACCTCAACGGCCGCTGTTGAACGTGGTGGCTACAAGGCTTCGTGGGATGCGACGCACGAAGGCGGCGAAGACGCTGCTGCCCATGGCGACGACGGCGCGGAGACCATCGCCGAGCCGCTCGGTGGATACTACGAAGCCCACCTCGCCCCGCCGGGTGGTGGCCACGTCCTCGTCGACATGTCCATCACGCGGCATCTGCTGTTCGCATGGATCGGCATGCTCATTGTGTGGCTTCTGTTCACGCGTGTCGCGAAAATGTACAAGGCCGGAATTGGCCGGGAGACGGCGCCGCGCGGGCTGCTCCAGAACATGCTTGAAACGCTCATTCTGGTCGTGCGTGACGATATTGCGCGTCCCGCCATCGGAGCCAAGACCGATCGCTACCTGCCCTTCCTGTTGACCGCCTTCTTTTTCATCCTGACCTGTAACCTGCTCGGGTTGGTGCCCTTTGGCGCAACGGCCACTTCGAACCTCATGGTTACCGCCGTTCTGGCCACGTTCACGTTTGTTATTACGCAGGTGGGTGGTACGAAAGACTACTGGATGCACATTCTGTGGCCTCCCGGCGTGCCCACATTTGTCAAGCCCATCCTGATTCCCGTCGAGATCCTGGGCATTTTCACGAAGCCTTTCGCGCTCGCCATTCGTCTGTTTGCCAACATGACGGCGGGCCACCTTGTTATTCTGAGCCTGATCGGCCTCATTTTTTCGTTTACCAACCTTTTTGGTAGTGGAGCCGGCTATGGCGTCGCGCCAGTGAGCGTCGCGTTCGCCCTCTTCATCTACCTCCTCGAACTCCTGGTCTCTTTCATCCAGGCGTATGTATTCACTATGCTCTCCGCGCTCTTTATCGGCATGGCCGTCGAGGAGCACGACCATGGGCATCATGCTGAACTTTCTCCTACACACTAAACACGACAACAGGTAAATCAATGGAACCCACAGCTCTGGCATATCTCGGTGCAGGTCTCGGTGCAGGTCTCGTTGCGCTCGGCGCAGGTCTCGGCATCGGCCGTCTTGCAGGCCCGGCCATGGAAGGATCGGCCCGTCAGCCTGAAGCCGCTGGCGACATCCGGACCTCGATGATTATTGCTGCTGCCCTTATTGAGGGTGTGGCACTTTTCGGTCTCGTGATCTGCATTATCCTGGCCACCAAGTAAGGAACCCACCATGGTCCTGGCAGCGAATCTTCTCGCCCCGAACGCGGGTCTGATCTTCTGGATCGCGATCACGTTCGGCATTCTTCTCATCCTCCTGCGCAGGTTTGCCTGGGGGCCTATTACGAGTGCCCTCACCGATCGTGAGTCCTCCATCCAGGACTCGCTCGACGAGGCGAAGAACGCCCTGGCGGAAGCCAAGGCGGTGCAGGCTGACAACACGCGTGCACGGCGTGAAGCCGAGGCCGATGCCCAGCGTATCATGCGTGAGGCCCGGGATGCGGCTGAGAAGCTGCGCTCCGAAGAGGTCGAGAATACCCGCGCACAGCTCAGGCAGCTCCAGGAGCAGGCCCAGGCAGACATTGAGCGCGAAAAGCAGAATGCGCTCAACATGCTGCGCGAGGAAGTAGCCCACCTGGCGGTCGATGCCGCGGGCAAGATCCTTCGGGACACGCTCGATGCAGAACGTCAGAAGAAAATCGTCGGGGATATGCTCGGCGATCTATCCCGCAACTGACTCATGAGCCAACTCACCGTTTCCCGCCGGTATGCCCAGGCGCTTCTCGCTGAAGCGTCCGCCAAGGGCCGTGCCGAAGCCGTTGATGCCGACGTAGCCGTTCTTCGTGACGCGCTCGTGGCATCGCGCGAGCTCCGGGGCGTGTTCGAAAGCCCGATCATTTCCCGGGAGGGTAAACGTGCAGTTGTAAGCGCTGTATTCAAGGACAAGGTGTCCGACGTAATGCTTCGCTTTGCGCTGCTGCTGGTCGAAAAAAAGCGGGAGGCACTCCTCGGAGAAATCCTGGATGCCTACCATGGTCTTCGGAACGAACAACTCGGTGTCACGGATATCGAAGCACGCGTTCCGTTCGAGCTTTCGCCCGAGAACAGGCAGGCGCTCGTCCAGGCGCTGGAGAAAAAGACAGATGGGTCTGTCCGGCTCGACGTGCGCATCAGTCCAGAACTCATAGGTGGCATGGTCATCCGCATAGGAGACCAGGTCTACGACGGAAGCGCCGCCAATCAACTGGCCACGCTGCGCGAGCGGCTGACGGCCTGAGAGAAGGCCAAAACCTCCCATTCATAGAAACGAAACGCGATGTCAACGGCAATCAGACCGGATGAAGTCACCGCCATCCTGAAAAAGGAACTGGGCGGCTTCACAGCAGAAACCGATGTCTACGAAGTAGGCACTGTCCTCCAGGTGGGTGACGGTATTGCCCGTATTTACGGTCTTTCCAAAGTACAGGCAGGTGAGCTGCTTGAGTTCCCCCGGAGCGGCGTGACGGGCATGGTGCTCAACCTCGAAGAGGACAACGTGGGCGCCGTGCTTTTTGGCGAAGTCCACGAGGTCAAGGAGGGCGATGAAGTCCGGCGCACGCAGCGTATTGCCTCGATCGACGTGTCGGAGAGCATGCTGGGACGCGTTGTCGATTCGCTGGGGCGTCCGCTCGACGGGCAGGGACCACTCACGGGCGAGAAATTCGAGATGCCCATTGAGCGCAAGGCACCGTCGGTCATTTACCGCGAGCCGGTGACCGAGCCTCTCCAGACGGGTATCAAGGCCATCGACTCCATGATTCCGATTGGGCGCGGACAGCGCGAACTCGTCATTGGTGACCGCCAGACGGGTAAGACGGCGGTTCTGATCGATACGATCATCAACCAGAAGTCGACGCACGAGACCGACAAGCCGGTCTATTGCATTTACGTCGCCGTTGGCCAGAAAAACTCGACCGTGGCCCAGGTCAAGCGCGCCCTTGAAGAGAACGGCGCTATGGAATACACAGTGATTGTGAACGCCGGTGCTTCCTCTCCTGCGCCGCTACAGTTCATGGCGCCGTTTGCTGGCGCGTGTATCGGCGAATACTTTCGCGACACGGGTCGCCATGCGCTCGTCATCTATGATGACCTCTCGAAGCAGGCCGTGGCCTACCGCCAGGTATCGCTCCTGCTGCGGCGTCCTCCGGGCCGCGAAGCCTACCCCGGTGACGTGTTCTACCTCCACTCACGGCTCCTGGAGCGCGCGGCAAAAATCAACCGTAACGATTCCGTTGCGGTCAACATGAACGATGCCCCGGCGTCGCTCAAAGGAAAAATCAAGGGTGGCGGCTCGTTGACGGCGCTGCCGGTGATTGAGACGCAGGCCGGTGACGTGTCGGCCTACATTCCGACCAACGTGATTTCCATCACGGACGGACAGATCTACCTCGAGTCGAACCTCTTCAACGCGGGTGTGCGTCCTGCCATCAATGTGGGTATCTCCGTTTCCCGCGTAGGTGGAAACGCGCAGATCAAGTCCATGAAGAAGGTATCTGGTACGCTGCGCCTCGATCTCGCGCAGTTCCGTGAACTTGAGGCGTTTTCCAAATTCGGATCGGACCTCGATGCCGCCACGCAGCGGCAGCTCACGCGTGGTGCCAAACTGGTAGAGATCCTGAAGCAGGGTCAGTACGCTCCGGTTCCGGTCGAAGAGCAGGTGGCCATCATCTTCGTGGCCGGCCAGGGACTCATTGACAGCGTGCCGACCGAGAAAATCCGTACGTTCGAGAAAGAGTTCATTGAGCGCATTTCGCTGAAGCACGCCGACCTCCTGAGCTCCATCGCAGGCGGTGCCATGAGCGATGAGGCGGCCGACATGCTGCGCAGCGAAGCCAAAGAACTTGTTGACATCTACACGGCATCCTGACACGCTGATCCATGGCCAGTCTCCGCGACATACGCAACCGAATAGGGTCGGTCCAGAACACGCAGCAGGTCACGCGCGCCATGAAAATGGTGTCGGCGGCCAAGCTCCGGCGGGCCCAGGAAAATATTTTCCGGACGCGTCCGTATGCGTACAAGCTCGGCGAGCTGATTGCGCGCCTCAAGGGCCAGGTTGACCCCGCGTTGCACCCGCTGTTTCAGCATCGGGAGGAGACCCGGGGCGTGCTGCTCATCGTCGTCACGGCCGATCGCGGCCTGGCCGGAGCGTTCAACGCGAACATCATCAAGCTGGCGGAAGAAGCCATTTCCACACGTTTTGCATCGTTCCGGGATGCCGGTACGCTGCGCCTTCTGTGCGTTGGCCGCAAGGGGCATGAGCATTTTTCCAAGCGGGGTTACAGCCTGGTAGGAGATTTTCGCGGAGCGTTCGACAACGTGAACTTCGAGACGGCGCTGTCGGTCATGACGCTCGCCGTCGAGGGCTACGAAGAGGAGAACTGGGACGAAGTACATTTGCTCTACAACGAGTTCAAGAACACGATCTCGCAGAACCGGATCATGCAGCCGCTGCTCCCCATTCCCGCCGAACAGTTCATGACGCCCGTCATGGAGGAACGCGACGCAGCGAACGGATCGTCTCTTGATGGTGTCGGGACCAGTCAGGCGACGTCCGAAATGGACTTCATATTTGAGCCCGATGCCGGGGCCATCCTGGACCGCCTGGTACCTCGTTTCCTGAATTATGAGGTCTGGAAGGCGCTCCTGGAGTCGAACGCATCGGAGCAGGGCGCGCGCATGGTCGCCATGGACAGCGCGACCACAAATGCCGACGATCTGCTCAAGCAGCTGCGCCTGAAGTACAATCGTGCCCGCCAGGACGCGATTACAAAGGAACTGATCGAAATCACGTCCGGCGCCGACGCTCTCGGCTGAGGCTGACGTCCGTCCGGCGCCCGTCTGCTGGCATTGCACCTGGTCGCGCGTACGTGTTTCATGGAATGCGCTAAAACCGTATTCTCTGGCATCCATCCGAACCACACCGGACCATCGATGCCTACCTCCACGGCCGCTTCGCCCCGTTTTTCGTCCCAATGGGGCTTTTTTCTCAGTGTCCTTGGCATTGCCGTCGGTACGGGCAATATCTGGCGGTTTCCGCGCATTGCAGCGCAGAACGGGGGAGATGATGGCGCGGGCGCGTTCCTGGTAGCCTGGCTGGTTTTCCTGTTTGCGTGGAGCATTCCCCTCATCATGATCGAATATGTATGGGGGCGGAAACACCGCTCGGGCGTGGTCGCGACCTTCATCAAGGAGGGAGGAAAAGGATTCGCCTGGATGGGCTCGTTCGTGGCCTTCGTGGCAACCGCCATCACGTTCTTCTACTCGGTCGTTGTCGGTTGGTGCATTTATTACCTCTTCCAGTCCATCACGGCCCCGCTGCCCCAGACGACGGATGCGGCCATGCAGGTGTGGAACGATTATCAGAGCAGCGGGTGGCCCCTTCTGTTTCACGCGTTTGCCATGGGTTTTGGCGCGCTGGCCATATGGAAAGGGGTGAAATCCATTGAGCGCGTGAACAAGGTCCTCGTGCCAACGCTGCTCGTGATTGTGCTGATCAGCGTGGTCCGCGCGCTCACGCTGCCCGGCGCGTGGGACGGGGTCGCGTACCTGTTCACGCCCGATTGGAGCCAGCTCGCCCATCCGCGCATCTGGATTGAGGCCCTCACGCAGAATGCGTGGGATACCGGAGCCGGTTGGGGGCTCTTCCTGACGTACGCGGCCTACATGAGCACCAAGCAGGGTATTGTCAAAAATGCGGTGGCGACGGCTGTTGGCAACAATACGGTATCGATTCTGGCGGCGCTCATGGTCTTTGCCACCGTGTTTGCCATTCTGCAGTCCGAAATGGGCATGAACCGCGCTGAAATCCTGGACGTCATGCGCACGAGTGGTCCGGCATCGACCGGTCTCACGTTCATCTGGATGCCGCAGCTCTTTGAGCGCATGTTCCTCGGCGGCCCGCTGGCCATTCTGTTCTTCCTGGGCCTGACATTCGCCGGTTTCTCATCGCTTATTGCCCAGCTCGAACTGCCAACGCGCGTCTTCATCGACGCGGGTCTGTCGCGTCCCATGGCCATCGGAGCCGTAGTCGGGGTCAGCTATCTGCTCGGTATACCGTCGGCGGTCAATCTGGATATCCTCAGCAACCAGGATTTCGTATGGGGTGTGGCACTCATGGTGTCGGGCGCCTTCGTGGCACTTCTCGTCATCCGGAATGGCGTCGCCGCCATGCGCGATACCTACCTGACGGGCCAGGAGGGCGACTGGAACGTAAGCCGCGGGTGGGTCTACGTCGTTCAGTACTTCATCCCGGTGGCTGCGGTCGTGCTGCTCGTGTGGTGGCTGTCCCAGTCCATCACAGACAACTGGTACGACCCGATCGCCACCGATTCGCTCATGACCGTACTCGCACAGTGGGCCGTCATGATGGGCCTTTTCTACGCCGGAAACCGCTGGATTACGCAGAAAATGACCGGTCGGCCCGATGTGGGTGCGTAGAATTACCGCGCGGCGACCGCATCCAGAAGATCTTCCATGAGCCGGAAATGTGAGCTTCGGTGAAGGGCGGGGCTCTGGTTCATGGCCACGACAATGGTATATCCGGTGTCGGGGTCGAATACCATCAGGCTGCTTCCGTGCCAGATGGCGCCGCTGTGTCCCCACTGCTGCCTGCCGTGGTACGCGTACCCTCGAATACCGAGCCCAATGTGGGTTTCCACGGCCAATAATCCGGGAGATGCGACGGGTGTCAGCATTTCCTGGCGCATGGCGTCTGACAGCACATCGCCCGTGAACAGGGCGTGCCCCCACCGGGCTATTTCAGCGGGCGATGCCATGAGGCCGAAGGCCGCGCCCGCCGCAGTGTACAACGATGCGTAGGTCATCGGGTCCATTTCAAGTGGCGTGCCGCCCTGCGAGGCCCAGCCGTGGGCCACGGGTCCCGTCGGCTCCTGCAGGTGGGGCATGAAGATGTGCGTCAGCCCGACTGGCTCCCAGAGCCTGGTCCGGAAGAGGTCCGTGAGCGGCGTACCCGTAACTTCCTCGGCAATCAGTCCGAGGAGTACCATGTTCGTGTTGGAATACTGGCTGCGGGCTCCGGGCTCGAACGCAGGTGCCTGGAGGAACTGGCCAATGACGTCGCGCCCGGAATACACAATCGACGGATTCTGGGTGATGGTGCGCCCAAACGATGGATGCTGCGCATAGTTGGCAATTCCGCTCGTATGGTTGAGCAGCTGACGCACCGTGGCATGTCCCGGGATGTGCGCTTCGTCCCCTAACCACCTCGAAATCGGCTCATCGAGTGAAAGCTGCCCCTCGTCGGCCAATTGAAGAATGACGGCCCCCGTAAAGGTCTTGGTGATGCTGGCTACGGCGAGAAGGTGATCGTCCCGGAGCACCTCCTCGGACGATGCCTGTCCCTCGACGTAGGTCCACACCGATCCGTCCGGGTTGGCTATGGCAAGCGAGATGCCCGCAATATCCTGGCCGTCCATCCAACCGGAGATACTGGCCTTCAGTGCGGCCCGTTGGGCAGCCGAAAGATCGGCAGGCTGTGCCGCAGTGGGTTCGTAGGACTGCGCCGCCGCTGGTTCGGAGGGGGCGGAGCAGGCGGAGACAAGTAGAAGGAGAAACAGGGATACACGCATAGCGGCTCAGCAGATTGTCGTTCAGATGAATGGAAATATGCCGACCCTACGCGCACGGTGTGCCGCATATGCATGCCGTGGGATGAGTGGTGTCGTTGGCGGGTCGGAAGACCTTCACAACGAATTTGACGGCTTGTTCGTTGATCCGCAGCCGAGAGCACAGTACATTTCCCGGCTCCGGTTCCTGCCGTACCACGAGGCAGGACCCTCGGTCCATTCTGCACGGAGAGGTGGGTGAGTGGCTGAAACCACCGGTTTGCTAAACCGGCATACGTTTCACGACGTATCGGGGGTTCGAATCCCCCCCTCTCCGCACAGCGCCCCGGCTGCCGACAGGCAGTCGGGGTTTTTCGTTTGTGTCGGGCGTACTTGCACGCAACCAGAGCGCTGTGCAGGTCCCCCCTCGGCAGAAGTGCATCAGGAATCCAGTGACTCCATCGACTCCTGCGGTACCCATGCATCAAGTCCCAGGTCGGCTACCGCCGCGCGAATACGTTCGCGGTCGGCGGGTGGCACGTGTACCACAATCAGAAACGGCTCTCCCGCCTGCCTCCACAGCCGCATGAATCGATCCTCGCCCACATTCCAATAGGGCGTTACCAGCACGTCAATCGGTTCAGCCGCAAGCGCTTCTGACAGATCAGAATCGCCAAGATGGACCATGCGGCCGCCAGCACCCTGGATTACATACGCCCTGTTGTCCAGTCCCCGCCACCTGTTGCCCACGTGCGGGACTGAAACAGGCGTAATCAGAATACCGTCGATCTGCAGTGGCTCCGTACCCGTACGAATACGGTCTGGCGCCAGCTGGCACGTTGCCGAAGCGCGAACATCCGAGGCCGCATCCGAGGGTACGAGCGCGATTGTCGACGATGAAGCGCAGAGGTGCGCCGCCATGGATGCAGGCGACATGTGATCACCGTGCCGATGGGTTGCCATAATCACATCCAGACCAGCAAATGGACCGAGGGCCGAGCGCATGAGCGCCCGCAGCGAATCGGGGAGCGGCGGGTACTCTTCGAATTCCGTTCCAAACAGGCCGTCGACCGCAAGGCGGACCGCGCCGGCATCGTAGAGCATCCCGTTGTTGGAAAGAAACACATGCGACTGAGCCTGCGCCGCATGCGCAATCAGAAACAGGCTCGCGGTGAGCAGGATGATATGTGATCGGGTTTTCATGCGTGTCGATGCTAATCTATTCGATCCTGCGAATCAAGGCACAAATTATTACCTGTCTTCGAGACGAGGGAGGCGCTACATTTCACGCCATACCCATGCACCCCAACATATTGCGCCGTCATGAAACATTCGCACCTTTGTTTTCATGCCCTGACCCTGCTGCTTCTGATACTCCTTATTCCATCAGTCTCCGCCCAGGCGCCCGCCCAAGCAATTGAAATCCACCCGCGTATCGGTGTCTCCGTCGACGACGCCGAGCGCGCCTATTTCAATCTATTCCGCACCTGGCCGGCAGGTGAAGTCGTGGCATCCAGAATGACAGACGGCAGTATCCAGTTTACCCTGACGGGATCTGATGCTCACCAGATAACGCTCCCCGAATCTGCGCGCTCGTCCGTTGCGACGTACGTCGATCGGTATGAGGACGCTGCATTTCTGCGCGATTCGCTCGATTGGCGACACGTTTCAAAGGTCGGCCGGTTCGGCAATCGGTACAGACCCTCCGCACCGGCCACCTACGCTGGAATGGATGGATCGCGAAAAACCGTTACCCTTCTTCGTACATCCGAGTCGCGTCTCGCCGTGCTCGATGGAACGGAAGATTACCAGTGGGACATGGTTCGGAGCACGGTCCGGCAGGTAGACGCAGCCGCGCTTGCCCGCGTTGAGCGAGGCCGCTCCTGGGTCGTTGTTACCAACCGCGCTTTCTTCGGCATTGGGGCCCTGCTTGGAACCATGGGCGGAGGTCTGTCACCTGAGATCGTTGGTGTACCACGGCTGCCCGATATTCTCGGCGTTGCGGCCGTCACGGCGTCCTCGTTTGCCATTTTTCGATGGGCAGAATCTCCCAGGAAATTCAGTGTTTCAGGTGATGCCGACCGCTTTGCAAGCGCTGCTGTCGACCTCGAGCAGCATGCCGCGTTCGTTCCCGGGATGTCTCCACCCGAACTGACGGAAGCTCAGATTGACCGCCTCGACCCTCTGCTCGGACCCTCGGGCAGCGAACGTGCGCCCCGGTGGACTCCGGGCCGCTACCTGACCATCGGGTCAGAGTTTCTCTTTTCGCTGTCTGAGTTCGATTCCTTCATCGGCACCGGATTCGGCCTGCAGGCTCCGGATCGGCGTCATTTTCCCTTTCTGCGTGTTGCGCTCTCGCAAGACCATTCCCGGAGACTCGGTTACGGCGCCGAGGTCTACCTGGCCCTGCCTACCGCCGCCGATGACAACGAGATTGACTATGCCGGGCAGCTTGTGGCGGTTCACGGCGACTGGTACGCATCCAGACCCGACTATCTCACGTTTTCCAACAGATGGTCGGCTTCAGTCGGGATCGGAGTCATCGCTGGCCGCATGCAGTCCCGGGCGCGCGTATCGTTCAGTGATCAGATCATCGCGCTCGATCCGGGTCTCCGTGGCGTAGACCACATTGGGCAGAGTAGTACCACGGCTGCGGGCCAGATTCGATTCGCCGCCGGATACGCGCTGAATGAGTTGTCTCTCATTGAGTTCAGGGTGACTGCGAACGTTCCGTCTGTATCGCTCGATACCAAGGAGCGCAACGTTGCGGGAAGTACACTGTACAAACTGGACGAAGCCAATCTGCCTATTGGCGTGTCTCTTTCCTTCAAGAAGCGACTTACAAAACACGCCACCAGGGCACGCTGAGGACATCGCCCGAAAGCCACTTCGTTTCTTCGCCATCATGCAGCAGCAGGCCGGGGAGCGCTCGACTTCCGTATTCTGATCGGAACATGGATATGCCGTGCGTGTGTGCCAGTCGCGGCCGCGTCGTTGATTTGACCTCCACCGGCAGCAGGCCCGCACCCGTTTCGATTACAAAATCGACCTCATCGCCGCGGACCGTGCGCCAGTAGTGAACAGAGCCCGTGCCCGATCGCGCATCGAGCCACGTCATGATGTCGAGCAGGATCAGGTTTTCAAAGTGGGGGCCTGTCGGTTCATTCAGGTCAGCAAGGTGTAGTGAGAGACCGACATCTCCCCAGAACACCTTGGGAGACTTGATGAGACGTTTCGTTCGGTTCACCGACCAGGCGGGCAAGCGGATGAGCAGGTGGGAAACTTCCAGCAGGTTCAGATATCGGTGAACCGTCGGCTGGGGGAGCCCGACATCCCGGCCGAGCTCTGTCTGATTCAGAATCTGCCCCGAGCGATGGCACACAGCGCGCATGAGACGGCGGTAGTCGGGCAGTGACGAAATATTGGAGAGCTGTCCGAGGTCGCGCTCCAGATAGGTCTGGACGTATCCATCAAACCAGATGGCTCGTTCCGCCTGTGTCGACATGTGTACGGCTGGCGTCGGAAATCCGCCCCTCATTGCCAGTGGTGCCCACGGCTCCGGCTCCGGTCCGCGATCGTGAATGGATTTTTCCCATTCACCGGGTGGACGATCAAAAAAAGCGTCCCAGCATCCGCACGATGCCTTCCCCCGCTGTTCCCCTCGCGTCATGGGTCGCAGATTCAAGTAAACGGCGCGGCCGGCAAGAGACTCCGATACCCGGTCCATCATGAGTAGATTGGCCGATCCCGTCAGCAGAAATCGCCCGGGTTGGCGGTCCTCGTCGATGGCTTTTTTGATGGATGAGAACACCTTGGGTGCGCGTTGGACTTCGTCAATGGTAAGTGGCGCCGGTCGTGAGAGAAGCGCGTCCGGATTCTGGCGAAGCATGTGCAAGGTGTCGAGATCATCGAGCGTAATCCACGCCCGGTCCTCGCCGAGCAAATCCTGGACGAGTGTCGATTTACCTGTCTGTCGCGCGCCCGTGACCACGACCGCTGGCATGACCGCAAGGCGATCCGTCAGCGCACGCAGAAGGTACCTGGGTAGTGGTGTACGATTATTCATGACATGAATGATAATCATTCACAACGTGAATAAAAAGTCGTGGGACCGCACGCCGCCGACAGGAGTACCACGGCCATGCTGACGAAACGAATCATACCCTGTCTGGACATCAAGGACGGCCGTACGGTCAAGGGTGTCAATTTTGTGGATCTGCGCGATGCCGGCGACCCCGTGGAGCTGTCGCGGGCCTACGTGGAGCAGGGAGCCGATGAACTCGTGTTTCTCGACATCTCGGCGTCGCTCGAAGCCCGCGGCACGCTCGTGGATCTTGTGACCCGGATTGCCGAAGTCGTAAACATCCCGTTCACCGTCGGCGGCGGCGTGCGCACCGTGGCCGATGCCCGCATGCTGCTGGATGCAGGCGCCGACAAGGTAGCCGTCAACTCGGCGGCCATTGCCCGGCCCGAACTCGTCGCCGAACTCGCCCGCGAATTCGGGAGCCAATGCGTTGTCGTAGCCGTCGATATCCGCCTCACAGGTGGCCAGTGGCTCGTCCACTCCCATGGCGGCACGCGGCCGACCGAACTGGAAGCCATCAGCTGGACGCGGCGCGCCCAGGCGCTCGGCGCCGGCGAAATCCTGCTCACATCCATGGATCACGACGGCACGAAGGGCGGATTCGCTGTCGACATCACGCGCCATATATCGACCGTCCTCTCCATCCCGGTTATTGCATCGGGTGGTGCGGGAACGGAATCCCATTTCGTGGATGTACTGGGGGACGGATGCGCCGACGCCGCACTGGCGGCCAGTATTTTTCATTTTGGCGAAATCCCGATCCCCACCCTGAAGCAAAACCTGTTCGCGCATGACATCCCCGTCCGAATCTGACCTGCCTGGGCCCGACGCCTCCGAAGCTGGCGCTGCCGGCTGCGGCGTTCCCCCGATTGAACCCCTCCCGATTGGGCCCGAAGGCCGTAAGCCCGTATTCGACCCCGTAACCGGGCTGCTTCCCGTCGTCGTGCAGGACGTCTCGTCGGGACGTGTGCTCATGCTCGCCTGGATGAACGAAGAAGCCCTCGAAACTACCCAGGCCACGGGGCACGTGACCTTCTACAGCCGCTCGCGCGAAGAACTCTGGGAAAAAGGCCAGACCTCCGGCAACACGCTGTGTGTCGAAGAGCTGCGGCTCGACTGCGATGGCGATGCCCTTCTCGTTAAGGCCCACCCGCTCGGCCCGACCTGCCACACGGGCGCCGATACCTGCTGGGACGAAGACAATCACACAATCAAGCATTTCCTGCCCATGCTCGAGCGTATTATCTCGCTCCGCGCTGCGGAGGGCGATACCAACGCCTCCTACACCTCCCGGCTGCTGCACGCCGGCCCCAAAAAAATTGCCCAGAAAGTGGGTGAGGAGGGCGTGGAAGTCGCGCTTGAAGCCGCCACCGGGAACGATGAGCGCCTGCTCGAAGAGAGCGCTGACCTCGTCTACCACCTCCTGGTGCTCCTCAAATCCCGCGGATTCTCCTTCAAGGACGTCGAGAACGTGCTCGCGGGCCGTCACGGCTGACGCGGCGCCGAGATGGCGCCGCCCCTCAAAACATGACTTTGAGCACATGCGGCGTGCCGGTAGGCGGGTGTATGTTGACGTCGGTGCCGCTTCACACGTGGCATCCATACACGCGCCCGTAGCTTACTGGCCCAAACGGCTCCCGCCGTCGCCATGGGATACGCCCCGTGCTGTCAATCCCCGGACAGGTTGTCCTCGCATGCGACCCCTTCGGTGATTGTCCGCACCGGACTATCCGGTCCCACTGTCGACCAGGGATGCCATAGAGCGCTGGTCCGTTAAACCAGAGGAGCGGGTTCGATTCCCGTCGGGCGTGCCACGTACAATCCAGTTGTACTCATGCTGCCATACGTTGCGTTCGATTCCGCGCCGTTCACCAACGGCGATCTGCACGTCGGACACGCGCGCAACTATGTGCTGGGCGATGTCGACGCCCGTTTCCACCGGCTCGAAGGCTTCGACGTCATCTACACGACCAATTTCGACGCCTACGGGTGGCCCATCCTGGAGCGCGCCCAGGCCGAGGGCGTAGATCCGCACACCTTCTCACGCCGCGTCGCCGCGCGCATGACGGAGGACTTCCAGCGCCTGCGTCTCAGCTACGACTACGCGCGCATCCGCTCGACAAACGACGCCTCCATGATGCGCTCCACACAGCGCCTCTTCCAACTCCTTGTGCAGCATGGCCGCGCGCACTGGCATGCGGACGAGAAGGTCTGGATCACTCCAATGGATGCACGCACCGGGCTTGACGGCGCCGCCACGCTCGCCGCCCTTCCCGAATGGTCGCAGCGGGCCAAAAACATCCTCGCCGGGCACGGCCGGGAGCTCGGGCCGTGGCGCGTGTCGCGGCCCTGTCCGTACGGCACCCCCGTCCCGATGGTTTTGTGTGATGGATGCGGGCCTGTTGCCATTCCCGACGACCTGCTCCCCTGGACAGCTCCTGTCCCCATGACCTGCCCCTCCTGCGGTGTCCGAACCGCCGAGCCCGACCCCAACACGCTCGACTGCGTGCTCGACGATCTCTGGTGCTTTGTCGCCTGGGATCCGGAAGCCGAGCCGTTTGCGGCGCCCGGCCAGCGCGCGGGCGCTCCAGGGGCGCCGTTGGCAGGAATCGACATATTCCACGGCGGATACGACACCTGGATCTACCCGCTCCTGTATCTCGGGCTCGCCCGGTTCCTGCACGAAGTCGGTCTCATGACCTCGCCCGTTCCCATGCGGCGCTACCACGGACACGACATGGTGCTCATGTCGACAACGAAGATGGGGAAAAGTCTCGGCAATGCCGTCACCGTCCGCTCCGTTCTGGAAAATCACAGCGTCGAGGCGCTTCGCCTCGGCCTGCTCCTCGCGGCGGCCCCATCGAAGCCTATTCCATGGTCCGAAGATATCCTGCAACGAGGGGCATGGGCGGCCGAGGTCGTGGCCTCCGCGCGGAAACCGGCGCGGGGACAGGCACAGGAAGCGAGCCCCGAATACGGCGCTGCCACTTCCATCTCTGGACGCTGGAAACTCATAGAGAAACAGGCCACGGCGTTTCTCCGGGCCTACCGCCCCCACGCCGCGCTTGAAGTACTTCTTTCGGCGGTCCGGCAGAGCAGCGGCGCCAGCACAGGAAGCCGTCCCTCGGCCATCCCCCGGCGGATCCAGGACCTGCTGGGCATATTTACCGGTGATGCATCATCAACGTCTACTCCACCGGAAACAGCGCCGGATCCAGCCCCGGAATAATGCGCAGTGCGTTCTTGTAGTAGATGTGGCGCAGCACGTCGTCGGGCAGGTCGAGCCCGTAGAGTTTCCACTGCGCGTGGTACTTGCGGTAGTAGTCGAAATACTCGTCGCGCGTTTCGAACGTGCGGAAGTACGTGTGGTACTCTTCGACCGCGTAGGCATCCTTGCCAAAAAGAATCCGGTCTTTGTACCGCGTCAGGAACTCGCGGGCCGTAAACGGCTGCCGCCCAAGGTCATAGAGCACGGCGCCAACCTCGGAATAGACATTCGGATACCGGTCGAAGAGCTCGCCGAGGCGCCCAAGGTCCGGCGCCAGCCAGCCGAGGTGTGCGTTGATGAACGTCGTTTCCGGGTGGCGGGCAAACACGCGGTGCTGCTCGGCCAGCAGGTCCTCGAAGGACGGACCGCCGAGCGGCAGCATCCAGCGCTGCGGGCGCAGCTTGAGCTCGAGCCACTTCTCGTTGTGCTCATCCTTCGGCAGCCAGAACCCCATCGGGTCCGCCGAGTGGATGAGGACCGGAATGCCGAGCTCGCCTGCCAATGCCCAGATGGGGCCCAGCCGCGGATCATCCACCGCGACGCGGTTGCCGTCCACATCGACCGTGCGCATCCCCAGACTCTTGTAGATTTTGAGACCGCGCGCACCGTGCACCTCGACATCCTCCCTGAGCTGGCGCACCGCGCCGCGCGTCCACTCATCCGTTCCGAATCCCTCGAAATCCAGATTGGCGAACGTCACGACGCGCGATGGATGCCGCCCCTCCATGTTCTCAATGCCTTCGGCGAGGCGCTCCCCCGACCACCCCGAGAGGTTCACGATCACGGCCATGTTCATGCCGTCCATTTCCTGGACGAGTGTATCGATCTGGCCCGCCCGCATGGTCGATGCCCCGAACCAGTGACTATGCACGTCCACGAACGGGTATTTGGCCGCCGTCACCTCGTGCGTGGGGACCTTGAGGAGCGTCACGGGATCGTAGTCCTCGACCGTCACGTGGTCGCGCTCCTGCGCCAGAAGGGGGCTGGCGACGAGGCCAAGAAGCATGAGGGCAATGGGCAGTTTCATGGATCGATGGATGGATTGCATAATGGATCGAATTGCGCGGCGGCGTGTTACTGGACATCAAGGTAACAGTCTCCGCCCTCGTTCGCCGCATGCAGACCGACATTCCATTCCGTGTACAGAGTGATTTCGTGCCGACCGGCGATCAGCCGACGGCCATAGCCGAGCTTCTTGAGGGCATGGAGCGGGGCGACCGCGCGCAGACGCTGCTCGGCGCGACGGGGACCGGGAAAACCTTCACCATGTCGCACGTGATTGCGGAGGCTGGCCGCCCGACGCTCGTCATGAGCCACAACAAGACGCTCGCGGCGCAGCTCTTCGCCGAGCTGAAGCACTTCTTCCCGGACAACGCCGTCGAGTTCTTCATCTCCTACTACGACTACTATCAGCCGGAAGCCTACATCGTCCACTCGGATACCTACATCGAGAAGGACATGTCCATCAACGAGCAGATAGACAGGCTGCGGCTGCGCGCGACGAGCTCGCTTATTTCGGGGCGGCGCGACGTGATTGTGGTCGCGAGCGTGAGCTGTATCTACGGCCTCGGATCTCCCGAAGAATACCGCAAACAGGTCGTGCAGCTGAAAAAGGGCGATACGCTCGTGCGCAACGAGTTCCTGCGGGGCCTGATCTCCATCCACTATGCCCGGAATGACGTCAACTTCGCGCCCGGCACGTTCCGGGTCCGGGGCGATGTGATAGAAATCTTTCCCGCCTACGCCGAGACCGAAGCCTACCGGATTGAGCTGTGGGGAGATGAGATCGAAAAAATCAGCGTGTTCGATCCGCTGACCGGCAAGGAGCGCTCGTCGGAGCCGTATCTGACCATTTATCCGGCCAAAATCTTCGTCACGCCGAAGGAGCAGGTAGAGAAAGCGGTTGCATCCATCCAGGAAGAACTGAACTGGCGCCTGGCTGTGCTGCGCGAGAACGGCATGATGCTCGAGGCCGCGCGGCTCGAACAGCGCACCATGTTTGACATCGAGATGCTGAAGGAAGTCGGCTACTGCAGCGGCGTCGAGAACTACTCGCGGCACCTCACGGGGCGCGCCCCCGGCGAGCGCCCGTACTGCCTGCTCGATTACTTCCCGGAAGATTTCATGATGGTGATTGACGAGAGCCACGTCACCATTCCGCAGGTCAGGGCCATGTACAACGGCGACCGCGCGCGCAAGCTGAACCTGGTCGAGCACGGATTCCGGCTGCCGTCGGCACTCGACAACCGGCCCATGACGTTCGAGGAATTTGAGGACAAGATGACGAACGTCGTGTTTGTGAGCGCGACGCCCGGCGACTACGAAATGGAAGAAACCGGGGGCGTCTTCGTCGAGCAGATCATCCGCCCGACGGGCATTGCCGATCCGGCCGTCGAAGTGCGGCCGACCACGAACCAGATCGATGACCTGCTCGAGGAGATCAAGATTGTCGTGGACCGGAACGAGCGCGTGCTGGTTACAACGCTCACCAAGCGGATGGCCGAGGACCTCTCGGATTATCTGGATGGATACGGCCTCGCGGTGCGCTACCTCCACTCCGATATCGATTCGCTCGAGCGCGTCGAAATCCTGCGCGGCCTGCGGCTTGGCGAGTTCGATGTGCTGATCGGCGTCAACCTGCTGCGCGAGGGGCTCGACCTGCCCGAGGTATCGCTCGTTGCCATCATGGATGCCGACAAGGAGGGCTTTCTGCGCTCGGACCGCTCGCTCATCCAGACGGCGGGCCGCGCCGCGCGGAACGTGAACTCGAAGGTCTTCATGTACGCCGACACCGTGACGGGATCCATGCAGCGCATGATGGAAGAAACCGAGCGCCGCCGCGAAATCCAGCTGGCCTACAACGAGGAGCACGGCATTACGCCGCGGACGGTGCTCAAATCACGCGACCAGATCATGGCGGGCACCGTGATTGCCGAGGAAAAATACCACGAGGGCGGCCCTGCATCCCGCTACTACGACGGGCCGGACCAGCTCAAAAAGGTCGCCGACCCTGTCATCCAGTACCTCTCGGACGACCAGAAGCGCGACCTCATGAAGCAGCTCAAAGAGGAAATGATGGATGCCGCCGGCGAGATGGCCTTCGAACGCGCCGCCGAACTCCGCGACACGATCGAGCAGATCCAGAGGGAGTTGGGGGGGTAGCCAGGAACCAGTTGTCAACAGGTACATACAGTTGTACGTGTAACAGTAGCATAAAAGGTGTCATTGTGAGAGCAGTTCCGAAAATCATCCCCATTTCTGAGCTCCGAAAGGAGGCGGCCGGTATTGTCAAGGACATGGCCCTGTCTTCTGACCCCGTTGTCATCACGCAGCGGGGGCGAGCGGCTGCTGTTATGGTCAGTGCGGCATCGTACGAAAGGTCTCAACGGGAACTGGAAATACTTAAAATCCTGATTCAGGGAGAGAAGGATATTGCCGCAGGGGCCACCCATTCCATGGAAGAGGTTTTCGAAGAGGCGGACCGAATTCTCGACAGTTATCGATGAAGCTCCGGTTTACGACAGGTGCCCGTGCACAATTCTACTCAGCGCTCCACCATATTGCAGGCGATAAACCGTTGGCCGCCGAGCGAATGCGCAGTCGTACATTGACTGCATTGGACCGTCTCATAATGTACCCGGAATCGGGCAGGGTTTTGCCCGAATTCCCGGATTCGCCATATAGGGAGGTAATCGTGTCGCCATACCGGTTTTTCTACCGCATGGAGAAAAACGTCGTTGTAGTGGTAGGCGTATGGCACTCGGCGCAGTTGCCGGAAGAACCGGGTCAGGAATGAGCGTGATAAACAGGATTCGGGTTTTTTTGCTGGGTTTTTTGTTTTGGACGGCGTTGGGCGGTCTGACGGCAGCCGAGGCGCAGATGTCACGTGCCGAATGCAAACCGCTTTCGCTGTACTGCATGGAACTGGTGCCGACGGCGTCGTATGTCGGGGCGAAGGCGAGCCTGGAGCTGGCGCGGCCGGCGTCGGCGTTCGGGGTGGCGGTGTCGCGCGACGGGCATCAGCGGTATGAACTGGTGGCGCACGTCGAGGGACTGCCGGCCGCGCCACAGGGATCGGTCTATATGGCGTGGGTCATGCCGCTCGACCTCGACCCGGTGGTGCGTCTGGGCCGGATCGGAAATGGAACGACGCACCTTGGTGAGGTCGCGCTGAACAAATTCATGGTGCTCGTAAGCCTCGAGGACAGCCCGCTGGCAACCGAGCGCGCGGGGCCCCTCGTGCTGCGCGGCCGATCGCCGTCGAGTCGCCTCGAGCCGCACGACCTGTTTCAGATATCGGCGTTCGCGGATCCTGCGGGCGGCCCGGTTCGGGGAGATGCGCACGCCGAGGACGGTCACGCGCACGGGGCTGGCGGTCAGGCGGCGGGCGCTGCGGACTGGCCCATGCCCGCGATGCACCCCGGCGTTCGGATGTCCGATGCCATGCATACGCTGCGCCCGGACGTTGCGCCGTGGGTTCCATCGACCGAGTTGGCGCCCTCGGGGGACGTCGCCGCGCTTCCGGAGGCCCGCCCGCGGGAGACGCTTTTCCTTTCCAATGGCGATTCGCTCACGCTCCACGCCTACCCCGTCCGGAAGCGCGTGGGGGGCCGGGATCTGGCCATGCTGGGCTACAACGGGCAAATCCCCGGCCCCCTCCTCCATGTCGAAAAAAATGTAACAATAAATGTTACATTTAAAAACGACGCCCCATTCGCCAGTTCCATCCACTGGCACGGCCTGCGGCACGAAAATCGGTTCGATGGCGTGCCTGGGCTGACGCAGGACCCCGTGCCGCCCGGCGAAACGTTCGAGTACGAGGTCCATTTTCCGGATGCAGGCCTCTACTGGTATCACCCGCACCACCGCGAAGAGGTGCAGCAGGACCTCGGGCTCTACGGCAATATGCTTGTTCGCCCGCCTGCGTTCGAAGCGCTGCCGTACGTATCGAGCGAAGAAATCCTGGTGCTTGACGATTTGACGATTGCGCCTGGTAGCCCGGGAAATTCGGGTGATGCGGGCGGAAACGTGCCCTACGGGAAAGAGGCGGCGAATTACATGCTCATGGGGCGGTTCGGGAACGTGCCGCTTGTCAATGGGGAAGAGCGCGTGACGCTCAACGTGGCGCGGTTCGATACGCTGCGGCTTTTCGTGACGAACGTATCGAACACGCGGACCTGGAACGTGAGCATTGAGGGGCATGCCATGCAGGTCATGGGGTCGGATCTTGGGCTGTATTCCGATCCGGTGTGGGAGGAAAGCATGGCCATCGCGCCGGCCGAGCGGTACACGGCAGATGTTGTGCTACCCGAGGCGGGGCGCTACGCGATCACGAATCGCGTGCAGTCGCTCGACCACACGGCGGGCGTGTTCTTCCCGGAGATCGATACGCTGGGGTTCGTGATGGTCGATTCGGCGCGCGTCAACCGCTGGGCATCGCGCGGGCCCACGCCGCGGCCACGGATGGATCCGATGGTCGAGTACACGCGCTTCCGCCGGGCGCTTGCCCGAAAGGCGGAGCTCGGCGCGGACAGTTTGTATGTGCCAGATCGCGAAGTGGAGCTTTTCATCCGGGCGCACTCCGTGCCGCCGCTTGTGAACTGGCTGCTCCGTGCCGATCAGTCGTGGTTCCAACCCGTCGAGTGGACAGGGACCATGCCCATGATGAACTGGAGCGCCACCGCGCAGCAGGTAGACTGGGTTATCCGCGAACCACTGACCGGGCGCGAGAATATGGACATCGACTGGACGTTCGCCCGGGGATCTACCGAAATCCTGCGAATAGTGAACCGCCGCGATTCGCCCCACGCCATGCAGCACCCCATTCACCTGCACGGCCAGCGCTTCCTGGTGCTGTCCTACAACGGCCGCCCGGTCCGGCACCAGGTCTGGAAAGATACCGTCCTCATCCCGGCCGGCATGACCGCCGACATCGCCGTCGAGTTCACCAACCCCGGCCAGTGGATGATGCACTGCCACATTGCCGAGCACCTCGAGGGCGGCATGAAGATGACGTTTGAGGTGGAGTAGGGGGTGCGTACGTGGCTTCCGTGTTCTGCGTCCTACGTGGCGTCCTATGTGGAAGCGTCCTATGTGGAAGAATCGGGCCCGCAGATCGGCTGCACACTGAACGGAAATCCTTGCGCGAAGCCCCTGTACCCGTTATACTTCGCCAAACCGTAGGCGGAATACGCCGGAAAAGCCAAATGGAGGCTGTTCCATAGAAGATGTGTTATGTGGCACCTATTTACTAATGAGTTATGATTGTTACGAAATTAGAATTAAAGTCAGGGCGGACTGCTGAAGGTGAAAAAAACAAATTCGCACCAAGTCCGGTTACCGTTTTTGTGGGGCCAAACAACTCAGGCAAATCTCAGGTCCTTCGAGAGATTCGAGAATATTGCAATCGCGGAACTAAGGATGCGAACTCCCTTGCCCCCTCGATCAGGATAGATGTCGCCTGCCTTACCTTTGATTCTAAGAAGGGCGGACATGGAGGTAAATCCTGTGAAATACTCAGACGAGAGAAGGAAAGCAGTCATCGCAAAGCTGGCCCCGCCGCATAATCGAACGGTGAAGGAAGTTGCGGAAGAGGAAGGCATCTCTGCTCCGACGATCTACAACTGGAGAAAGGAGGCCCGTGAACGTGGAGAGCTGTTGCCCGGTGGTAGTTCTGGACCGGAAGGCTGGACGGCCCGGGACAAGTTTGCAGCGGTGCTTGAGACAGCGTCGATGAATGAGGCAGAGCGGTCGGCCTACTGTCGAAAACGCGGCATTTATGTGGAGGACCTGGCCGCCTGGCGCCGCGCTTGCGAAAAGGCCAACGACTGGGCTGAAGAGCGTAATAAGCAGTTGGCTGATGCTGACCGGCAAAAGAAACGCCGGATTCGTGAGCTGGAACGTGAGCTTCATCGCAAGGAAAAAGCATTGGCTGAAACGGCCGCCCTGCTAACGCTCTCAAAAAAAGCACGGGCGATCTGGGGGGACGACGAGGACGCATGATCAGCGCCCCTGATCGCCGTAAAGCAGTAAAGTTGATCGATGAAGCCAAAGATTCCGGTGCGCGACTCGCACCTGCTTGCCGCATTCTGGGCCTCTCGGTGCGTACCTACCAGCGCTGGACGCGCGATGGCAGTGTGAGCCAGGACAAACGCCCCGAAGCCGACAGACCGCGCCCAGAACATGCATTGAGCAAAGAAGAACGTCAAAAGGTGTTGGATACCTGCAACAGCGAAGAGTTCGCCTCGCTGCCACCGGGGCAGATTGTTCCGAAGCTGGCTGATAGAGGCACCTACCTTGCGTCGGAGGCTACGTTTTACCGCATACTCCGAGAAGAAGACCAACAGCATCACCGCGGACGAGCAAAGACGCCGCGTCCACCCAAGCCGCCGAGCACGCACTCGGCGGACGGGCCCAATGAGGTCTTGTGCTGGGATATAACCTGGCTTCCCGGCCCTGTCCGGGGCATGTTCTTCTATCTCTACCTGATTATGGATCTGTACAGTCGGAAAATCGTGGGTTGGGAGGTTCATGCCGACGAAAGCAGTAAACATGCGCGTGAACTCGTCCAGCGTACGGTGCTCGCCGAAGGCTGCATTGACCAGCCCATCGTGCTGCATGGTGACAACGGAAGTCCTCTCAAGGCGGAGACTGTGCAGGTCATGTTGGAACGACTCGGCATCACACCATCCTATAGCCGGCCTCGCGTGAGTGATGACAATGCCTTTGTCGAATCGCTGTTCAGGACGTGTAAATACGTGCCCAGCTTCCCTCGCAAAGGCTTTGAGTCGCTGACGGAGGCCCGGGAATGGGTGTTCAGGTTCGCGAGTTGGTACAACCATGAGCATCAGCACAGCGGAATCAACTTCGTGACGCCGCACGAGCGGCACACTGCTCTGGATCACGCGATCCTGGCGAAGCGACAGTCAGTGTATGAGACCGCCCGCCGAAGGAACCCGGGCCGCTGGTCTGGAAACACCCGAAACTGGACGCCAATAGGTACCGTCTGGCTCAACCCGGAACGAGAGAAAAACGGTGGTGTACGTATCGCTGCATAAATACAATCAGGCGACAACTACCCTGCGAGGCACCGCTTGTGCTTGATTCATTGAGTTTGGGAGCGTTTGCTGAGGATGAACTGGAAGGTATAGTCGCGGAAGTAGAGCAGGCCGCTCGCCCTGGAGAAGCTCAGTCTGAAGGGCACATATATGTTGGCGGGACGAAGGGTGGGCGCCAGCAAGTACCTTTAAAGGATTTGAAGTATGCATTGCTCAACCCTAGCGAACGATCGAACCATTTTTGCAGTTGGTTTCTCCGCTACAGTGCATTGATGTTGGACGGGAAGAGTAGAATAACTTTAGTTGGGAAACAGCCAGGAGGGAATCTCCAGCATCCACCACAGAACAGCTTCCAATCACTTTTTAAGGATGATACTAAGCGGCTTGAAGTTAGAAGAATTGTACATGATGCTTTTGGATTGCACTTTGTAGTCGACCCAACAGAGCTTGGTCAGCTCCAAATCCGTTTAGCCAAAAGAGCTCCCAACAACGATTTGGAAGAAAGGGGTATTCATGAGGAGGCGGTTGAATATCACAGTGCTGCGCTTCCTATCGATGCTGCTAGTGATGGAGTAAAGGCGTTCACGGGAATCGTCACCGAAGTAATCGCCGGTGACCCACGTGTAGTGATTATTGATGAGCCTGAGGCTTTTCTACATCCCGCGCTGTCTCAAAAACTCGGTCTAGAGCTGTCCAAGGCTGCAAGCGACTCAGGAAAGAACGTATTTGTATCTACGCACAGTGCTTCTTTCGTCATGGGATGTATTCAGTCCGGTGCTCCCGTAGATATCGTGAGATTGACCTATCGAAATGGAATTGCAACCTCCCGGCTTCTTCCGAGCTCTAAGCTATTGGAGTTAATGCGTAACCCATTGCTACGATCGACTGGCGTCCTTAATGGTTTGTTTTATGAGCACGTTGTCGTAACCGAGGCAGATGCAGATCGAGCATTTTATCAGGAGGTTAATGAGCGGCTATTGGCTAGTTCTGATGATCGAGGGATTTCCAACTGCCTTTTCATCAATGCTCAAAACAAACAGACGATTCCCACCATATTGCAGCCACTTCGAGAACTGGGTATTCCTGCGGTTGGGATCGTCGATGTCGATATAGTCAAGGAGGGAGGTAAAGTATGGGAATCACAAATGTCTGGAATGGGTGTTCCTGATGCAAATAAGCCTGCACTTCAGATCTTGAGGAAGACCGTTAAAGATGCTATGGACGCGACAGGGAAAGACATGAAGCGCGACGGAGGAGTAGACATTCTTGGGAAAGGTGAGGAAGAGACAGCAAATAATCTTTTTGACCAAATGGCGTCGTATGGGCTTTTTGTGGTTAGGAAAGGGGAGCTAGAGGCGTGGTTGTCTCAGCTTGGCGCATCAGGCCATGGGCCATCTTGGCTTATCGAGGTGTTCGACAAGATGGGGTCCGACTCAACAAAGCCAAATTACCTGAAGCCATCTGTCGACGATGTCTGGGCATTTGTTGATGAGATCAAACAATGGCTGGTAGATCCGAACCGAAAGGGAATCCCCGGATAGGTGCCACATAACAAGCGCATATCATTACGCGGATGTCAAGGAAATGGCCGAAGAATATCGTTTTTCCGCCGAAAGTGATGCCGGAATGAGTACCGTGCATAGTTGTCCTGGACGACCCGAAGGAGCCGTCAAAACAGTTCGTCTGCTATCAGCCAGGCTCTGAACGGACAATTATATCGAGTATGGGCTGTCGCTCACGCGTAGCGCAGCTGGTCATCTTACGTTATCGGTCCTGTTCGAGCGCCCCGCCGAAGGGACGTGCCTGAAGACCCTGTAGTCGACGGCTTATGTTTTTGCGAGCCTCCACGAAGTCGTGTGGCTGTTGCGCTTCTGTCGGTCCTCTTCGGCGTGGTGGCATCAGCAAACCATCTGCAGGTGCCGGGCACTCGAATGAGCGGGCCCGTGAAAACGGGCCATGTTGAAGACCTCTTGGGAAAGGCTGAGAGAGTAAACCATGACCAGGAATTTGCGCATGACGGCCACCTTGACTTTTTGGGCACACATGCCCTCAGCTCTTTTCCGGGCGTAATACGGTCCAAAGAGACGGTCGTGACGAAGCAGTGGAAACGTGGCCTGTGCAGCCACCTTTCGCAGCATGATGCGTCCCTTT
>JAJCYQ010000011.1 GCA_029262835.1 Bacteroidota bacterium | reverse complement strand
CGTCTGCATAGCCATAGCTACGCATAGGAGTGACGACACAAAAGATGCTGTCATGCCGCCCGAACCCAAAGGGAGCGAGGGGGTTGCGGGCAAATACTGCATCATGGCTCCTCCACGATGCTATGGCATCGCGTCGTCGCCCTTCTTTGTCTTCGCCGCGCAAGACCCTCGCTCGAGAGGCCCGCTACTTTTTCAACGGGCTTTTAGTGAATCCTGCATGTCGTATATCAATTCCAGCTCTTCGGGCGATTGCCGGAGCGACGAATCGCCAACGACGTCGGCAATCATGTTCACCAGCCGCGATGCGCCCTCAAAGTTGCCGGACAGCATGTAGGCGGTTCGAACCATTTCGATGAGGCTGCCCAGGCGCTGGAATTCCCGGTCCGTCATGGAATCGGCCCGCGACATCTGGTGCATGATCAGGGGCTCGGCTTTTTCGAATATGACGTTGGCCTTGTCGTCTTCACCAAGATCACGATACGCCTGTGCCATGAAAATAAATGACGTCTCGTCTCCCGGGATCGTCTCAAATGGCACCTGCTCCAGAAACCAGTCAAGCAGTTCCAGGCCCCGTTCGGTCTCACCCTGCGCCGCCAACTGGGACGCCGTGTGGGAGAATATATTGCGGTAGTTGTCCACCATGCGCCGAATGTTCTCGTCAAAGTACACATCCGGGTCGTTGAGTCCCGTAAACCGGAACTGCTTCAGGCGGGCATCACTCACGCCGGGCACAACACGGCCCATACGTTCGTCGTGCCGGATGGGGACTATCCGGTAGGCCTGACCCTCGAGCTGGAAGAAATCCTGCAAGTCCAGCTGGCCGCTGGGCGCGACGGTGACGGCAAAATAAATGGGCCGTTCCCAGTTCCGCTGCGCATTGGTCATGATCATATTCAGTGCCACCTGATCCGCGCCGTAGAGCAGGTTGCGGTCCTGCATGTATGGTCGACCCTCCAGGCGCCACCGCATGGGAGACTCGAAGCGGGCGGTATCTTCCAGCATGCCTGGTATGCCAGCCTCTTCATAGGCTGTGGCCAGTGCCTCTTTATTGACAGGCACCTCCAGTTCGCGCGGTGTCCAGAGGTCAATGCGGAGATCATCAATGATCTCCTCGGGCATGGAGATGGGAAGGGGCTCCGAAGTCCGTGAATACTGGTTCTTGAGCTGTCGTACGTACCACGGCGTGTTAAGCAGCGACAGGTTCGCAACGCGGACATCCTGCCGGATACCCTCGACCTCCTGCAGGTACCAGAGTGGAAACGTATCGTTGTCTCCATTGGTGAGCAGGACCGCGTTGTCGTCGACACTCATCAGCATGTTGTAGGCGTAATCGCCAGCCACATACCGACCACTGCGGTCGTGGTCATCATAGTTCTCCAGCATCATGAGAAGCGGAACAGCGGCAAAGAGAAGCGAAGACGTGCCTACGGCCACGGTCCGGAGGCCAGCCTCTGAAAACCGGTGGGCCAGGGAATCGACCAGCATGCGCACGAGCCCTGTACCTCCGAGCCCTATCCATATGGCAAACGCGAAGAAACTGGCTACGTACGAGTAGTCGCGCTCGCGGGGCTGAAACGGCGTTTGGTTCAGGTACAGAATAATCCCGATACCGGTCACAAAGAACAGGATGCCAACAGCGAATGCGCGGCGCCAGTCCCGCATGAAGTGGAACGCCATCCCGATCAGTCCGAGCAGCAGGGGCAATCCAAAATAGGCATTTCGGCTGGCCCACTCGCTGGGCGTCTGATAGAAGTAATCGGCCTCTTCCTTGTCGGAGAATCCCGTGATGGCCGGTGCATCCTGTGTATCGTTTGCCCGCCCGACGAAATTCCACAGGAAGTACCGCACGTACATGTGGCCGACCTGGTACTTCCAGAAAAACTCGGCGTCCGATTTGTACTGGCGATAAACCCGGGTGTGATTGGGGTCTGGGCTGTATCGGCGCGGGAAGAGGACTTCTTCGCGCGTGTTGATGCTGCCGATCTGGTTGTCGAAAGTGTTTCCAGTCAGGATCGGGGTATTGCCATACTGCTCCCGTTTGAGATAGGAAACGATGGCGCTGACGGTCTCGGGGTCATTTTCGTCGATCGGCGGATCGGCAGCGCTGCGGATGAAGATGAGCGCGTAACTGGAGTAGCCTATAAGCACCATCGTGACACACAGCATGATCAGATTGGCTGCCTGGTAGCCCCTGGCGTGCGTATACCATACGAGGAAGGCGATCGTACCCAGAAAGGCGGCCAGCAGGAATACGGGCGCACCGCTTTCGCCAATGATTCCCGGAAGCAGTTGTACAACACCGGGATACACGACCAAAAACCCGGCGACGGCAACAGCGCCCGTGGCCACGAGTCCAAGCAACAGTTGGCGCGGCGACCAGTCGGGTTTCTCAAACTCGAAGAAGAAGACGATGAGCGCCACGAAAAAGATGGCGAGCAGATTGAGCAGGTGCACGCCGATGGCAAGCCCGAACAGGTAGGCGATCAGGATCAGGTACCGGTTTGTGGCCAATCCAAAGCGGTGCTGGCCACCCGTGAGTCGCTCTTCTTCGAGCGCCGCCTCCTCACGCCACTTCATGACGAGCCAGATCACGAGCGCTGTGAAGAGCATGGACATGGCGTAGACTTCCGCTTCAACCGCGTTGAACCAGAAGGAGTCGGTAACGGCGAATGTGGTGGCTCCTATGACGCCACCCGCGAGGGCTGCAATTCGGTCAACAGGGGACCAGGTCTGGGGAGGTCCCTGCCACTCGCGGACCAGACGAACAATGATGAGGTGCAGCAGAAGCACTGTCAGTGCGCTTGCCAGCACGGACACCATATTCACCGACAGCGCCACGTAGGCCGTCGGTACGAACATGGAAAAAAGCCGTCCAACCAACATGTAAAACGGAGCACCGGGGGGATGCGAAACCTGCAGCCGGTTGGCGATGGCGATGAACTCACCCGAATCCCAGAATGAGGTCGCCGGGGCGACGGTCAGGATGTACAGGACGAGGGCGTACAGAAAAACAGCGGCTGCAGTGAGTCGGTCTGATCGTTTCCAGTCCATGCGGGCAGAAAATCGTGGGAGTGAAGAAGGGTGCGAGAAGGGGTATGGAAATCGTTTCCTACGTGCCCTGGGGTCCTACGTGCCCTGGGGGCGACAGGTCGGGTGAACGCGGCCCTGTTTGGATTGATTCAGGCGCCGCCGGAGGGTTCCAGGTCCTCCTCGCGCTGATCGTGTTGCCGCTCGGTGAAGCGGGCCGATGCAACGAGCACGACGATCTCGCCCCGCAGCGGCTTTTCGGTTGCACGGGCGCTGAGCTCGGCGACGCTGCCCCGGAGGTACTCTTCGAATTTCTTGCTGATCTCGCGGGCAATGACCACCAGGCGGTCGGGGCCACATGCGTCGCCGAGCTCCTTCAGCAGCCGGCCGATCCGGTGCGGCGATTCGTAGAGGACGACCGTGCAGTCCATATCGGCCAGCTGCTGAAGCCGGGTGCGGCGGCCTTTTTTCGGGGGCAGGAAGCCTTCGTACAGGAACCGGTCGGTGGGCAGGGCACTGGCGGCGAGGGCGGTCGCGAAGGCCGCCGCACCCGGCAGCGCCTCCACGCGGAGCCCGGCCTCGACGGCTGCGCGCACCAGGAGGTAGCCCGGGTCCGATATACCGGGCGTTCCGGCGTCTGTGATGAGGGCCATTCTACGCCCTTCCAGCATGTCATCGACGAGTTGAGCGGCCTTGCGGTGCTCGTTGTGTGCGTGAAAACTGGTCTTCGGCGTTGTGATATCGTAGTGGGACAGAAGTACGCCCGAGGTCCGTGTATCCTCACAGGCAATCAGGTCGACGTCACGGAGCGTGCGAATGGCGCGGAGCGTGATATCCTCCAGGTTTCCGATCGGGGTGGGAACCAGGAAGAGCGAGGCCTCACTGCGGCCTTGATTGTCCTGGTTGCGGCCTCGTGCAGAGGGTTCGTGGTTCGCGGGTGCCTGATGGTTCGGCGCGTGCCTTGTCATAGCCGGAATATTTTTTTGATGCGGCCCCATGGATTGGCCGCGGTGCGCAGGTCGAGCCACACGAAGAGCGTCATGGCGAGACCGAGAATGCCCGTCACGATATTGGCCAACCACATGCCAAGCCAGGGATCCATCAGGCCGCGATCGGCAAATTTTTCACCGTTTGCGAGCGAGACCCAGTGGAACATGAAAATAGCGAGCGCCACGACGGCCGACGTCCCGAGCCCCCCGCGCCGCATGGAGAGTCCCAGCGGTGCGCCGAGAATCATGAACAGCAGGCAGGCCAGTGCCATGGAATACTTCTTGTGGATTTCAACCGTATACCGATCCGCTTTGTCCTGCACGAATCGGACGGTCCGGTGTCCTGAGTCAATGCTTGTCCGAAGCGCGCGGGCTGTTTCCCGCGCTGTTTCGAGCCGCAGTTGTTGGGCACGTCCGGCCGCGGAATCGGCGGCAGTCTGAGCATCGCCACCCGGTATGTCGCCGCGAGGCATGTCGCCCCCGCGCACGAGCAGGCGCCCCTGGCCCGTACGCTGCCAGGACTGGCTGCTGAGCGTCCCATCTCCAAGGCGGAGAATCTGGGCGGCGAGCTCGTTCTTCTTGACGCGCGCCGTCATCTCAAGGCTGTCTACCAGCTCTATCATGGCGGACGACGGCATGGTGCGGTCGTTGCGGTTGACCTGGTTCGGATCGGTGCGGCGGAAGTCCAGGTTGTCGAGCGAAATGCGCAGGAGTTGGCGACGGAACGTCATGCGCTCGTACCGGTCAGGTGTCGTGCCGGAGCCGGGACGGGGCCGGTGCACTTCGCCGTCGAACAGTGTCAGCAGCAACGTGCGTCCATCGTCCCGTGTCTCGAGAGCGCCCTGCCGGGCGGTGATGTCCGTCCGGAATCGAACTCCGGATGTATAGTCGTAGAGCGTAATTCCATGGAGCGTGTTCGGGTCATTGTCGGGGATCCGGCGCACCAGCATGCGGTAGTTGTCAATGCCGTCATAGACGACGCCCGCGCGGAGGTCGAACCCCGGCTTCGCCTCGCGGATGTTCTTCCAGAGCGTGAAGGCCCGGAAGTTTGCCTCCGGATGGATCTGCGTGTTGAAGACCCACATGCCACCGGAGAGCAGGACGCCCGCCACCCAGAGGGGCCACACGAGCTGCAGGAAACTCACGCCCGCTCCGCGCATGACGGCGTAAGCCTGTGTCTCTGCCAACCGGCCAAAAGCCATGAGCGTGGCAATCAGCGCCGCCATCGGAACGGCAAGCACGATCATGTACGCCAGATTATAGGAGATCAGCTCGAAAATCACGAGCAGAGGAAGTCCCTTGCCCACAAGCTGCGGCAGGTACTTGATCAAGAACTGCATGACGAGCAGGAACAGCAGCACGAGCAGCCACGCCGCGAACGGACCTGGCAGCATGCGGAGCATCATTTTGTGAAACTGTTTCGTCATCTTCGCGTGGCACGATTTTCAAACCGACCCGTTTCAATCCGACCTAGAAGCCCGTTGAAGAAGTAGCGGACCTCTCGAGCGAGGGTCTTGCGCGGCGAAGACAAAGAAGGGCGACGACGCGATGCCGTAGTATCGTGGAGGAGCCATGATACAGTATTCGCCCGCAACCCCCTCGCTCCCTTTGGGTTCGGGCGGCATGACAGCATCTTCTGTGTCGTCACTCCTATGCGTAGCTATGGCTATGCAGACGTCGTGACTCCTTGAATCTGCTGTCATGGCGCTCCGAACGAGAGGTCCGCTACTTCTTCAACGGGCTTCTAGAACCAACACCCAAGATAGATGACAGTTCGCAGCTTTACGTGCAATCCGTTCCAGACGAACGGCTACCTGGTCCACGACGGGGGGGATGCGGTCGTCATCGACCCGTCGTGCGCATCACAGGGTGAGATTGACGATGTCTGCGGACTCATCGATGCGTCGGGTGCCAGATTGTCCCGGATCCTGCTCACCCACGCGCATATCGACCATATATTCGGTGTTTCGGCGCTTGCGAACCGCTATGGTGCGCCCGTCCATGTGCACGCCTCAGACGAACCATTGCTGGCCCAGGGGGGCGCGCAGGCGGCACTCTTCGGCGTAGAGCTTGTAGTCCCCAAGGGCCCGTTCTCGTATCTGACGCCCGGCGAGCCGCTTCAGATCGGAAGCCGCCACTGGGACGTGCTGCACACGCCGGGCCACTCGCCGGGGTCGGTCACGTTCGTGGACCGCGCGGAGCGGCTGGCATTCAGCGGCGACGTGCTGTTTGCGGGATCCATCGGCCGCACGGATCTCTGGGAGGGGTCTCTGCCTGTGCTCATGCAGTCCATTTTCCAGCAGCTCGTGCCGCTTGGCGAGGACATGCGCATCCTGTCAGGCCACGGGGATGAAACAACAGTGGGCCGCGAACTGGCATCGAACCCATTCCTGGCAGATGCCTCCCACGCGTACTGAGCGCCGAGCGGACGGGCACATCGGACGGCGCCGAGCGGACGGGCACATCACATCCCGCCAAGCGGCGTCGTCGCCGGACGACGGCCCTGTACCAACTGCATGATGGAATGGTAGACCAGTTCGCCCATCGTATCGCACGCCGCGAACGCGTCGTTGTGGTAATGCGTCGCGAGCTGCGCGCCGAGGCGCTGGGTGTAGACATCGGTCGAAATGATATCTTCCCGCATGACTTCCATGAGCGCGTCGAACCGTCCATGTGAGACGCGAACGCGGCTGGCAATCAGACTGCGCTCTTCTTTCTGGTACTGAAGCACGTTCGCGGGCGCAAGCGCCTGCACGCTCAGATTCACGAACGTCTCGTTTTGCGGAAAAAACTGCGGCAGATAGACCTCCTTCCGCCAGTGGTGGCTCTGCTGGTCGAAATCAATGGGGTGGATCCGGAAGTGCCACTTCTTGAAGTCGCGCGTCAACTCGACCACGAAATTTCCTGCGTGCATGTCGCCGAGTAGCGACACGAAGCAGCGCTCATTGAATTTGACGAACTCCTTGGCCAGGCGGACCGTGTCGAAATTCGAGATCTGGATGTTCTCGCGCAGGAAGGCATCGGCCGGGATGCCGATGATGTGCTCCTCTACGATCGTCTCCCCATGGATGAAGTAGTTGAGCCTGTTTGGCGACAGGATGTGCTCAAGTTCAAGGCCGTAGATCCGGTTCGCATCGATCCGCTTGACATAGAAATAGTCAAAGTTCTCGTTGATGCTGTTCACCACGCGGACGCGGAAGGGGAGCGTGTTGCCGTGGTTGCACAGATCGACGCGGTCAATAAACAGGTGCTCGGCAATGGATGTGTCGCCATCAGCCTTCAGAATGGCATAGGCCTCGAGCAGGGCGCCGTGGATGTCGCGGCGGTCGCTGTCGCTGAACAGCACCGTGGACCAGAGTGTGTCCTGCCCCTCCTCATCGTACACCGCCACCGCGCTCATGAAGCGCTGCAGGTCTTCGTAGCGGATGCTGTTCTTCCAGATGCGTCCGTAGCGCGAGAGGTACGACCGGAGAAAATCCGAGACCGGGTACGACGCTTTCTTTTTGGAGATCAGGTGGGCCATGATGGCATGGCGGCCTCACACGACGGCTTTTGCTTTTTCCAGGATCCGCTCGTAGTAGGCCTCATAGCGGGGAATAATACGGGACAGGTCGAACTCGTCTACAGCGCGTTTGCGGGCAGCGGCTGACATTGAGGCCTGGAGTTCCGGATTGTCGAGCAGCTGCATGGCACATGCCGCATAGGCATCGATGTCGCCGAGCGGGCGCAGGAATCCGGTTTCACCCTCTACAATCAGCTCTGGCAGTCCTCCGATGTTTGACGCAATCACTGGAACGCCGCATGACATGGCTTCAAGTGCCGCCAGCCCGAACGTTTCCGAGCCGGAAGGGATCAGGAAAATGTCGGTGATGGCCAGGATTTCTTCGACGGGCTCCTGCTTGCCGAGAAAGCGGACGTCGTCCTCAACGCCGAGCTCACGGGCCCTTTGTTCTGCGGCTGGTCGATCGGGACCATCTCCGACGAGCAACAGTTTGGTAGGATAGCCGGCCGCCCGGACCCGGTGGAAAATTTCGACGACCTCCGTCGCACGCTTGACGGGCCGGAAGTTGGAGACGTGGACGAGCAGCTTCTCGCCGTTCGGGCAGAGTGCCTGCTTGAAGTGGTCCTTCTCCAACGGGCGGAAGCGCGTCGTGTCAATGAAGTTGGGTATGACCTCAATATCGGCGGTAATTTGGCAGCATGTACAGGTTTCGTTCTTCAGGTACTCCGAGACCGCCGTCACGCCATCGGACTGGTTGATGGAATAGTTCACAACCGGTGCGAACGAGGGATCCTGACCAACGAGCGTGATATCCGTGCCGTGCAGTGTGGTCACAATGGGTACATGCTGTCCGGAACCGGCCAGGATCTGCCGCGCGAGGACGGCGCTCGTGGCGTGCGGTATGGCGTAGTGCATGTGCAGGATGTCAAGTTCCTCGTGGCGCGCCACGTCGACCAGTTTTGAGGTCAGGTTCAGCGTGTACGGGGGGTACTCGAACAGTGGGTAGGCATTCACGGTCACCTCGTGGAAGGTGATGTTGTCGTGGATATGACCGAGACGGAACGGCAGCGAGTAGGCTATGAAGTGGATATCGTGGCCGCGTGCGGCCAGCGCCTTGCCCAGTTCCGTTGCTACTACGCCGCTTCCTCCGTAGACAGGATAACAGGTGATGCCGATTTTCATGAACGCCGGGGCGCGCGGGGCGCCACTTGTGAATGACCCAAAACCAGTGGGGCAAACTCGCGTAGGAGGGTCATGTTGCACCCACACCCATATACGATCATGACCATGCCACGCATCCTGTCAACCGTCCTTCTCGTCAGCGTCCTCGCATTCACGCCCTTCTCGTCACATGCCCAGCTCGGCGTGGCTGCTGGACTCAACTTTGCTTCCATTGACGACATTGATGTGGCCGGCGGTCGCGGTAATTTTGACAGCGCGACCGGATACCACATCGGCGCATTCTATGATCTGGGCCTGGGTCCGGCAGGTCTTCGTCTCGGCCTGTTTTACCGGGATATGGGAGACGTGGATGTGTCGCTGGCCGGTCTCCGCGAATCGTTCGATGTGAGCATGATTGACATTCCCGTGGACTTCCGGTTCAATGTGCTGGCCACGCCCGTCATTCGGCCTTATATCCTGGCCGGGCCCGTATTCTCGTTCGCATCGACCGATAACGACGATTTCGACGACGCACTCACCGACGTGCAGGTGGGGGGCAATGTTGGTCTGGGCCTCTCGGTGAATATCGGCGTTGCGCGCCTTTTCCCCGAGTTGCGCTACAGCGTGGGGCTTTCCCGCTTCCTTGAGGACGATGCCGCCGTGCGTGGTGTACGCTTTACCGCCGACGATACGCAGCGCCAGAACAGCGTCATGTTGCGGCTCGGCATCCTGTTCTAGAAGCGTGTTTGCGCGCCCAAACCTGCTTACAGCAATACCTTTCTACGACACGCCCTCAAAAAAGCGGAATCGCCGGTCGTCGACGCGGATGGTTTCCACTTCCGGCTCGACCGGGTCGAGTCCACTCGCCCAGTCCGGCGCCGCCGCGTTCGTCATGGACCGTTCGCTGTAGAAGTGCCGGGTACGGGGCGAGAAGGGACGATGACGGGCATCGGCATTGCGGACCATGTGTGCAATGTAGAGCGCCGTATTCCAACCCGGCACGCGGTGCGCGGGCGTCAGGCTCATGTAGTGCTCACGTTTCGGCGAATCCGGGCTGAAAGCACTGAACTGGAAGGGATCCAGGACCACACTGCGGTAGGATCGCTTGCCCCGATACCCGGTTTCCACCCGATTCCGAATGACCCACGCCACGAGGGCCTGTTCTTCCGGGCGCTTGGTTTCCGAGTAGATGGCCCGTGCCAACCAGAGCGTCTCCGTGTCGATGTGTTCGGCCCGTAGTGCATCCTGCCGCCGGGGGTTCCGGAGGGCTTCCTCCCAGGGGTGCAGCGGGCTGGCTGCCCGGGAGTCGAGCAGCAGGTGAGCCAGTTCGGGATCCACGCCCTCAGGAGCAGATGAACGCATATCGTTCTGATAGACCATGAAACCAGTCAGACCCAGGATCAGGCACACCGATCCGAAAAGTCGCATTTTCATAGGTTTAAACAGATGGTTGCAGTAGTTGTGCATTGGCCGCTCACTACGGCACGTTGCCAGGCAGGTTTCAATATTGACTGCCCTGTAAATAATTGTAACTATTATAGTTACATATAATATTTACGTATTCACGCCCCGTTCAACGACGGTTCACGTCTCGTTCACGGCACCTCGGTCATGCCTTCATCGTACCTTGGCGCGTGCTTGATATACACCTGCCTCGCGTTCCACACCCATGCATTTGAATATCCTGGTCGATGCCGACATTCCCGGTATCCGGGAGACTTTCAGCCCGTATGGGCAGGTCCGGGCCGTACCAGGACACGAGATTGACAGAGCAGAAGCCGACTGGGCCGATGTGCTCGTCGTGCGCACCGTGACGCGTGTTGATCGCGAATTGCTCACGGGGACACCGGTGCAATTCGTGGCAAGTGCCACCGCCGGTGTCGACCACGTAGACCACGAGTGGCTGCGGGAGGCAGGTATTGGCTTCGCCTCTGCGGCGGGTGCCAACGCCGGCGCCGTTACCGACTATGTACTGTCGGCGCTCGGTGTGGCCATTCAGAACGGGGCGCTTGAAGGGTGGCCGCATGTCACGATTGGCATCGTTGGCTACGGGCACGTGGGAATGCGGCTGGCCCGGCGGCTGGAACGAATTGGTTGTCGCGTGCTCGCGTGCGATCCTCCCAAGGCTGAAACGGGCACGATGGACAGGCCGTCTGTACCGCTTTCTGACGTGCTCGAGCAGGTAGATGCCCTGTCATTGCACACGTCGCTCACGCGGGCAGGGGCCTGGCCATCGAAAGGGTTGCTTACGGCCGACGCGTTGGCGCGGCTGCCCGAAGCAGCCGTGATTGTCCAGACATCGCGGGGCGGCGTGCTCGACGACCAGGAAGCGGCCCAGAGGCGCAGACGTGGTGAACTGGCGTTTCTTGCGCTGGACGTGTGGGAACATGAACCAGTACCTGGTCCGGACGTCATGGCTGTCGCTGACCTGGCGACGCCACATATAGCCGGTTACTCATCGAGTGCCAAGTGGCAGGGTGTTCAGATGGTGGCCGGAGCACTCGCAGTACACCTGGGCGTGTGCCCCCGTCCGCCGGCCGCTGCCCCCGACGCGAATGAGGTGCTGACTGTCGACAGGGACTGGCCGGGTCCGGCGGAGGCTTTTTCCTGGCTGACCCGGCGGTTATACGACATCCAGACGGATGACGCCATGCTCCGGGAAGCCATCCAATGCGGTGCATCGAACCGGGAAATGGGTGAACGCTTTCACAGTCTGCGCGCGCAGTATGGGACGCGACCTGGCTATGACGCTTACAACCTGCAGACGGACGACCTGCGCTGGCGGGCATTGTTCGAAGCGGTTACGCGTGACGATTGGGAGGTCACGGCGTGTTGACACTCCTCAAACTCCGGTAAAGCCGAACGAGCGAAGGTGCCCCTCATTGTTTCGCCAGTCGTTGCGCACCTTCACGAACAGACGCAGGAAAACGCCCCGCCCAAGAAATTCCTCGATGTCGGCGCGGGCCTGTGTACCGATTTTCTTGAGCGCCTCACCACTCTTGCCAATCAGGATTCCTTTCTGCGAATCACGCTCCACGATGATTTCGGCGTCGATGAGGTCCTTTTCGCTGGACCGCTCTTCCCAGGCTACGATGTCGACCTGTGTGGAGTAGGGGACTTCCTTTCGGTAATTCAGAAAAATTTTCTCGCGGATGATTTCCGAAATGAAGAAGCGCTCGGGCTGCTCGCTGATCTGGTCCTTCGGGTAAAAGGGAGGTCCAGGGGGGAGCAGGGCCTGGATTTCGTTGAGTACGCGATCCACATTGAATCCCTTCAGGGCAGAGATCGGAATGACGGCGTGGAAAGGATGGGCCTCGCTGTAGGCGGCGGCGAGCGGCAGGACTTCCTCCTGGCTCATCTTGTCAATCTTGTTCAGGATCAGGATGGACGGTGTTTCACCGGCATATTTGAGCGTTACGTCGTCGACGTTGCTGAACGTTGCATCGACCATGAATACCATGATGTCGGCGTCTGCCACGGAGGTTTTGACATCTGCCATCATGGCTTCCTGCATGCGGTAGGCCGGCTTGATGATGCCTGGCGTGTCGAGCAGGATAATCTGATAGTCGTCTCCCGAGAGGATGCCGAGTACGCGCTGACGCGTGGTCTGGGGTTTGCGCGTTACGATGGAGAGCTTCTGCTGCATGAGCGCGTTCAGCAGCGTGCTTTTTCCCACATTGGGGCGGCCTATGATGGCGACATAGCCGGAGCGGTGGGAGGTGCTGGCAGGCTGTTCGGCTTCCGGTACAGGATTCATGCTCGGATGGGTTGGACAAGGCGACGCATATCGGCGACCGCCGAACGCATGCCTGTGAAAAGGGAGCGGGCCACGATCGCGAAACCGATCGATACCTCGGCTACATGAGGTACATGTTCCCGGAAAAGTGGATAATTGTCGTAATCGAGACCATGACCGGCGTGCACCACGAGCCCTTCTTCGGTGGCCAGTCGCGCAGCGATGGCCAGGCGTTCAAGTTGGGCGTGCGCCTCGTCGGGCGTTCGGGCATTGGCGAATTCTCCAGTGTGGAGCTCGACAGCGTCGGCACCGGCGCGACGGGCAGCAATGACCTGCTCCGGCACAGGATCCAGAAAAAGGGCAACCTGCTCTATTCCAGAGTCGTGCAGAAGACCGATCGTGCGTTCCACGTCATTTTCCTGGCTGAGGACATCCAGCCCTCCTTCCGTCGTGATTTCCTCCCGACGTTCAGGGACGAGTGTTGCCAGGTGCGGCTGGGTACGCACACAGATGGACATGATGCCCGGTGCCATACTGAGTTCGAAATCAAGTTTGCCGCGTACGCATTCCTTGAGCGCATCCACGTCCCGATCAGTGATATGACGGCGGTCCTCCCGGAGATGGAAGACGATACCGTCGGCCCCAGCGAGTTCGCACTCGCGTGCGGCGCGCGCAGGATCCGGCTGCTGCTCGCGACGCGCATTGCGAAGCGTGGCGACGTGGTCTATGTTTATAAGAAGTCGGGTCATGGAAGCATCAGAGCAACTGCAGCCGTCTTTGTGGGTCATGCCTTCAAAGCGTGTCGAAGCTGACGTAGAACAACAAACGACCGGGAATGTTTTGCCCAATGTGGGGACGACGTTCCTGTTCTTGCTCGTTGCTTTTAGCAATGCATGCCCGTATTTTCATCCCGATGTGCCCGGAAGCGTGGTGGTTTTTCAATACGCGTCCCGCGGTATGTTTTTCCATACTCCACCGAATTACTGATACCCTACACTTATGGCCTCCAGTAGCCAAGGAATACAGACGGCTCTCCAGGTCGTTCTCGCCATTGTCATCGTCGTACTGGCGTACATCCTCTACGTATCCATCACGGAGCCGTACGCCCGCGTGGAACGCCAGAAAGAACTCACGGAAGTAACCCGTGAGCGCATGCGCGATGTCCGGTCGGCGCTCGTGACCTACGAACGTCGGAACGACCGCTTCCTTTCCACGCTCGACTCCCTGCTGATGTGGGTCAAGGAAGACTCGTTCATGCAGGCCAAGTCAGACAGTATTTTCGGTCCGGAACTCAGCGTGGATTCGCTGATTTTCTCTCCGCGCACCGGAAAAATGTTCGAATACACACTGAACGATACGTCCCGCGTTTCGACATATCTCCTGAAGGACCCCGACTCGGATGATGCCATCGGTACCACGACAGGTGATGTAACACTGCTCAACGCGGCGAACTGGGAGTAACAGATTGAGTCACGACGCCCGCTCACGAGTTGGTATTTCCTTCTCCCGTGGCGTCATGCGCTACGTGGAGGTGGAGCGGCGGGACGCTGATTGGGGGCTGGTTCGGCTGGGCAGTTGCGACTTTGAGTTCAATGCCGAACGTGAACTCTTCGGTGAGGTCGCATCGCGGAAGTTGGACGTCATCCGGAGTGCTGTAGCCGACGTTTTTTCTTCAACCGTCGTGGATGCGGTGAGGTGTGTGGTGCCGGCCGCCTGTACAACGGCTTTCCGGACAGCCGTTAACGTGGAGGCGTCAGAGCCGGAGCGGGAGTTGCAGCTGGCCTTCGAGGCGTCGCTGTTGACTGGCGGTAAGACCGGTGGGGACCTCTACCCTACGATGGGAACCGCGCAGGGAAGCAGCGCGCCCGTACCAGTACATGTATATCACGTGGATGGAGAGATCACGGATCGCGTACGCGACGCGTGCAGTGTATTCGGGGACACGCCGCTCGATTTCGTTCCTTCTGCGACGGCGGTATATCACGGCATCTGGCCCCTCGTGGAGGCATCTGCGGCAACCTGTGTTTTACTGGTAGGAGCCTATGACCATTACACGGAATACCAGGTCATTGTAGATGCGACTCGCCGCGCAGATACGGTGATCGACGCCTGTGACGAAGCGGATCGGATGTACTTCAGTCTCGATGCGGTGCGCCGCCTTGGTATGGACGTGAACAGTGTGGACAAGGTTCTACTTCACGGTGATAGCGTGGATAACAGCCTCGTGGGGGCACTGCACGATGTCTGGTCCGGTCGCGTCGAATTGGCCAATCCCGGTCCTGTTGTAAACCTTGAAGAAGGACGGCTGGAGGCTGATTTCGGATTCGAAGCCTTTCTCACTACCGTGGGAGCGGCTGTTTACTGATCTGGCCGGGAGACTATGCGCATTATTGCGGGAACGTATCGGAGACGGACCATCAACGCACCGAGTGGCCAGAATACCCGACCTACCACGGATCGGGCGCGAGAGTCCATGTTCAACCTCATATTCAGCCGACTTGATCTGGATGGTGCGCGCGTGCTTGACCTGTTCTGCGGATCGGGCTCGTTGGGCCTGGAAGCATTGAGCAGGGGAGCCGGTCATGTTCATTTTGTGGATCTGCATCCGCAGGCTGTTGCCGCCGCAGAGGGCAACGCCGAGGCGCTCGATGACGGCCTGCCGTGTACGTTCGAGATGGGGGATGCTTTCGACGTGCTTCGGCGCACGGAAGATGCCTCTTATGATCTGGTTCTGGCAGATCCTCCCTACATGATGGAAGAAGTTATGTTGTTGCCGGAGGCGGTGCGACACGTATTGGCACCAGGCGGAATCTTCGTTCTGGAGCACGACCGGCACATGGAAGTGTCCGGACATCCCGATTGTGAAACGTCACGCACGTACGGCAGGACCAATGTGTCCGTTTTCATGTATGGGAACGAATCATGAGAGCACAACTGGCATTATATCCGGGGTCTTTCGACCCCTTCACGCTGGGACACCTGGACATTGTGGAGCGTGCCAGCCGTCTGTTCGACCGTGTAGAAGTAACGGTAGCCGAAAATACCAGCAAGAAAACGCTCCTTTCGCTCGAGGATCGGCGTCGCCTGGTTACTGAATGCACGGCACATCTTGCCAATGTGACAGTCTGCAGCTTCACCGGGCTCCTGGCCGAGTACGCGGTCCGTCAAGGGGCAGGCGCGCTCGTCAGGGGGCTGCGGCAGGTATCCGACTTCGAATACGAATTCAGGATGGCGTTTGCCAACCGGCGTCTGGCTCCAGATGTTGAGACCGTGTTTCTCATGACGAGCGAACAGTACGCCCTTGTGTCCTCATCCATTGTTCGCGAAATCCACCATTGGGGTGGTGATATTTCCAGTTTTGTGCCACCGCCCGTACTACGGGCCCTGAAAACCGCCCAGGGACCGGGCCCATCCTGATGTCTACAGAGACTGCACATTTCAATCCTCGTCTGGAGGCCATGCAGCCTTCGGCTACGCTCGCCATGACCGCACGAGCCGCTGAGCGCCGCCGTGCAGGGCATCCTGTAATTGGTCTGAGCGCGGGTGAGCCGGACTTCGATACGCCGGCCCCCATCCGGGAGGCCGCAATTGCGGCCATCCGGGAAGGGTTCACGCACTATACGGACAACAAAGGTACGCTCGAGCTGAGGGAGGCTGTTGCCCGTAAGCTACTTGAGGACAATGGGTTGGCGTATGATCCCGGACAGATCATCTGTTCGAACGGGGCCAAACAGTCTGTCATGCAGGCCGTGGCGGTGCTGTGCCGGCCTGGAGACGAGGTCGTGATCCCGGCGCCGTACTGGGTGTCGTATCCGGAAATGGTCCGCTTTTCCGGTGGCACGCCCGTCGTTGTGTCGACGGATGTGGCTTCGGACTGGAAAATGTCTCCTGGGCAGTTGGACGCCGCCATCACGGAGAGGACGCGCCTCGTCATACTGTGCTCGCCGAGCAATCCGACGGGTAGTGTCTATTCCCGGAGTGAGCTGGCGGCCCTGGTCGAGGTACTGGAGCGCCACGAGCACGTCCACATCCTATCGGATGAGATTTATGAACACCTGGTGTATGGTGTGGAGCACGTTTCCATTGCCTCATGGGCGTCCATGAAAGATCGAACCATCACGGTGAACGGGTTTTCCAAGGCATGGGCCATGACGGGGTGGCGCCTCGGCTATATGGCGGCCCGCGCGGATATTGTCCAGGCGGCGTCGAAGCTCCAGGGACAGTACACGTCCGGGCCGTGTTCCATTTCCCAGCGGGCAGGAGTATCCGCCCTGGCCATGCCAAAAGGACCCATCGACGAAATGGTAGCTGCTTTCCGGAACCGGCGGGACGTTACGCTTGCGGGACTGCGGGCCATCGACGGCCTGGTCTGTCCGGAGCCACAGGGCGCATTCTATCTGTTTCCAGATGTCGGAGCCTATCTGGGCTCCCGCACGCCGCAGGGAGAGGTGCTGGACACATCGGAAGATCTCTGCTTTCATCTGCTCGATGGCCACGATGTGGCGCTGGTACCCGGTATGGCATTCGGGGGACACAGGGGAATCAGGCTGTCCTACGCCGCGTCGCTTGAGAACCTCGAAACGGCGGTTGAGCGTATGGTACGTGCCTTTGACGCATTGGAACGCGCCTGATGCCACCTTACAAAGATCGTTACCTGCTGCACCTGGTCCTGTTTGTCCTGACGCTTGCATCGACCATCCTGGCCGGGGCCACCATGGCGGGGCGTGAACTCGTCTACGGCGAGGCGGCTCCGCTCTTCTTCCTGATGGGCATGCGAATATCGTGGCCATGGCTGCAGGATGGTCTGCTCTACGGTGGATCGCTGCTGCTTTTTTTGACCGTGCATGAATTCGGGCATTACTTCGCGGCCCGCTTCCACCACGTACGCACCAGTTTGCCGTACTACATCCCGTTTCCGTTCAATGGCATAGGTACATTCGGCGCGGTCATCAGGATAAGACAGCCCATTCCGGACATGCGTACGCTGTTTGATATCGGAGCGGCGGGTCCGCTCGCGGGCTTCGTGGTTGCCGTAGGCATACTGGTTGTGGGGGTTTCGGCGCTGCCGGGTCCCGAGTACATGATGGGCGTACCGGGACACGAGGCTCTCAAACAATTCATTTCGCGGTACGGGGCGTACCCGACCGCTGCGACCGATGTCGCAACCGTACTCGGGGCATCGCCAGACGGCGAGGGATTCACGCTGGTCGTGGGCATGACACCGCTCTACTGGCTTATAACGTCGTTCGCAGAACATGCCCCGCCCATGTGGGAAATGTACCATTACCCGGTCCTGTTCGCCGGTTGGCTTGGACTGTTTTTCACGGCGCTCAATCTGCTGCCGGTCGGCCAGCTCGACGGAGGGCACATCCTCTATGCCCTGGCCGGACCAAAGTGGCACGGTCGCCTGGCCCGTGGCTTTGTACTCTTTCTGCTTCTCTCAGGTGGACTTGGGTTCGTGGATGAAGCGTCACAAGCGGCATACGCGTGGTTTCCATGGCTCCCGGGAGCACCCTGGGTACTGCTGGCCATCATGATGTATCTGTACCTGCAGCGGATTTTCAGGGAGGATCCCAACCTTGTGGCGCCCATGCTGCTCGTCGTCACACTCATAATTGCCCTGCTTTCACGGATCCCGTTTGCCGTCGCGACGTTCGCCTACAGCGGTTGGCTCATATGGTGTCTGCTGATCGTCGTTTTCATCAAGGTGGATCATCCTCCCGTGCTTTACATGCAGCCTCTGTCACCCGCCCGCCGGTGGATGGCATACGCTGGCATGGTCATATTCGTGCTCTGCTTCAGCATCCGACCCCTGTATGTACTCTGAAAGAATATGTGGCGCCCTGTTGGCTGGCGTACTCGTCATGGCGGGCTGCGACAGTGCTCCGGGAACGGAGGATGTGTTTCAGCAGCCTCCCGTTGTCAGTAACCTCGTCGTTTCCCCCGATGTGGTAGCAGCCACGCCTGGCGTTGAAAGCCAGGTTGAGGTCCAGGTGACGTTTGTCGCGAACGATGCCAACAATGACCTGGAGCAGGTTTTCGTGACCGTACAGGCAAGTGAATCGGGTGGCGCGCCGCTTGGACAGGAAATACTGGCTGCCACGAGTGGCCAGCAACAGGCGACCGTTACGGTCACGCTTCCTGCTGGTACCGCCGGCTCGTTTCCCGTCGTCGTGACCGCTTCGGATACCCGTGGCGCCATTGGCAACAAATTGGTCGGAAGGCTCGACGTAACAGGGTCGAATGCACCACCTCAGATCGACGCCATTGACATGCCTGACGCTGTTCAGCGCCCGGCACCGGGCCAGCCGCCCATTTCCATTCCTCTCGTGGCGGTTGTCTCCGATCCCGACGGCCTGGCCAATGTTGCCCGTGTGGAAGTCATTGTGAACGGCGGTGTGACGTTGCTGCTTTGCGATGACGGAGACAGGGGTACGTGCAATGCGGGTTTTGGCTCGAGTGGGGATGACACGGCGGGAGATGGTCGCTTTACGTTGACGATCGCCCTGGCTGCCGAAAACGCGGCGGGCCCGAACAGTTTTGAATTCAAGGCCGTTGACAGGACGGGCCTTGAGAGCGCCACCGTCACCCGAATCCTTGAAGTCCAATGATGGCCATCAACACGACGCCCAGCCGGCACATGGTCCATTCGGCGTGGAGCATGCGGATGTCAACAGGTCTCGCGGTGCTTGCCTTTTGGATGGCCGTGGCGTCCACGCCGATGAAGGCCCAAACTGTGGACCTGCCGGTCAGTGAGTTCGGCGTACTCAACAACAGCATTGCCAATCTGATGGTGCGGGGAGACTCGGTCTGGATCGGCCCCTTCCTGAACCTGACGGTCGACGACGGGGCCACGTTCCACCGGGCTCAGAGCGACTCCCTGTTCGGCACCATCAATCGCCTGTTTTCGATTGATGTCGAAGGGGATGTTGTTGCAGCCGGAATTGGACGCTCCGACAACAACAGTGGAGACGGTGTCCAGACGGCTGCCGGTTTTCTGATCAGCGAGGACGGTGGAAATACCTTCCGGTTTCGATTTCCGCAGCTGGACAAGCCGGACGACACCACCATCGAGTTTGGGATCAACACGCTCCCGGCGCTCCCGATCATTGCGCCGCAGCAGAGCCCTCCCTTCGATATTGATGTGGACCTGGCGTCCGGTTCGGTGTGGGTCGCCGGGTGGGCCAGTGGCATTCGCCGTTCGGAGGACCTGGGTCGCTCCTGGTCGCGTGTGGTCCTGCCGCCGGACAATCTCGATTTCGTCTCTCCCGACTCCATCCACCAATTCACCGTCGAACCCCAACTCGCCGGAACGGGATCGCTCAATCACATGGGCTTTTCGGTCCTTGTCGATGCGACGGGTACCGTCTGGGCCGGCACCGCGGGCGGCCTGAACCGCTCCACCGATGGGGGGCACTCCTGGCAGCGTTTCAAGACCGATGGGACAACATCCTCACTGACGGGAAACTGGGTGATATCCATCGAAGAACAGGCCACAGAGCAGGGGCCCGTGATCTGGGCAGCGACCTGGAACACCGGCGATGTAGGCGGCGGCATCAACGGTCAGTTCGGTGTAACCGTGACGGCCGATGGCGGCGCGACGTTCAGGCAGGCGTTGGCCGGAGAGCGTATTTTTGATTTTGCCTTCGATGAAGACCGCGTGTATGCCGCTGGTGACAATGGACTTTTCATCAGTGAGAATCAGGGCAGTACGTGGTTTACAATCTCTGACTTCAGGGACCGCAGTGACCCTTCGCGTCTTGTGCGACCAGGATCGAGCGTGTTCTCTGTCGAGGTGACCAGAAGCGGATCGCTGTGGGTTGGTACGTCCGATGGACTGCTCAAGTCGAGCGACAGGGGGCAGACGTGGACGATCTTCCGAACCGATGTCCCTGTCAATCCCGATGTGCCGACGGGCCGCGTCCCGGACGTCGATACGTTTGCCTACCCGAATCCGTTTTCGCCCAGTGCAGATGTCTTCATCCGCGTCAAGTTTGAGTCGGACCGGGATGGACAGGGCGACCTCCGCATATTCGATTACGCTATGAATGCGGTTCGAACCGTTTCGGCGCCCGTCATTTCGGGAACGAATGAATTCGTTTGGGACGGGCAGGATGATCGTGGCACGCGCGTCGCGAATGGCGTGTATTTCTATGAGATCGAGACCGGAAGTGACCGGTTCCGAGGCAAGATTCTGGTGATTGAATGAGGCGATTTTGTACATGGGGTCTGATGGCAGCAGCGTTCCTGTTGGCCACGGTACCGGCGGCAAGGGCCCAGCATGCCGGGGCCTTCACGCGGATCGGATTTGGTGCACGCGGCATTGGGCTCGGCAATGCACTGGCTGGTGACGTCTCGGGTACGGCGTCGCCCTGGTACAACCCAGCGCACGCGCCGAGGACCAGGTCGCAACATCTGGCTGCGACGGCAGGACTGTTGTCCTTCGACCGGTCCGTGCAATACCTGCAACTTGGCGCTCCTCTTCAGGGACGGGCCGGGTTTGCCGCAGGGCTCATTCATGCCGCAGTTACGGATATTGACGGACGGGACAACAGCGGATTCCACACCGGGGATCTGTCCGTCGACGAGTATGCCGGGTTCCTCGCGTTTGGACTGAACTTCAGTGAGCGCTTTGCCGGTGGCCTGTCCTTCCAGTTTTTCCGGAGTGATCTGTTCGAAGGGTTGTCTCCGGCCCGATCAGTAGGCATTGATGTCGGGTTCAGTTACCGATTGCGGGAGAATTGGGGCCTCGGCTTCGTAGTGGATGATCTCCTGGCCCGATACACGTGGGATTCTTCCTCAATTTCATCGAGTGGGCGCAGTGTCACGGACAATTTTCCGAGACGCCTCCGCCTGGGCGTTTCGCATACCCGCATGGAAGGAAGGCTGCACCTGCTGTCTGAACTCGAGTCACGGACGACAAACGTTGATGTTCGCATCCGGGAAACCCGGCTTTTCGGCGGTTCGGTCGTGCAGACGGAACGCAACGATGACATCACGCTCCAGGAGTGGCGCCTGCGCTATGGCGCCGAGTACATCGTAGCTCCTGGATTTACCCTTCGGACCGGGCTAGAGCAACTTGGGGAGGATGCCTTTGACTCCGTGCGTCCATCGCTCGGCTTTCGAGCCGATATACCTGTAGGTGAACTCAACCTCCGCGCCGAATATGTGTTCGCGTGGGAAGCACAGGCGGGAGGGCGGCTGAACCTGTTCACTGTTATTCTGGACCTTTGAGGCACCTCGTCCGAATATTCGAGATAGCCCTTCTTGCCACCGTTTTGACGGTGCTCGCTCCGACCGCCGGTGCGCAGGACTCCGGCCTCGCCTTCCTGGCCGTTGGACTCGATGCCGAGTCGCTTGCGCTCGGCAACCAGGCAGCAGCAACGGCCACTGGCGCACTGGCGAACTTCTGGAATCCTGCGGGTCTCGGCGGTTTTGAGGGAGCACAGGTCGCTGCATCGCACCATATTTGGATTTCGGACGTGCGCACCTATGGAGCCCTGGCCGCTGTTGGTCTCGGAAAAGAGTGGGGGGGCGGGGCGTTTCTTTCAACGACGCGTTTCGGTGACGGGGGGGCGCAGGATAGTGGTCCCGTAGCGCCGGGTGCAGACGAGGCGGAATTCCTGGCCATCGGTGTAGGGCTTGGGCGGCGCCTGGGAAGTCAACTACGGATTGGGGGCGGATTCAAGGTGCTCTCAGAGCAGTTGGCTTCGAGCCGGTCCTTCGGCTACGCATTCGATGGCGGTCTACAGGCATCGTTCATGGACGACGATGTGCGTCTTGGTGTTGCGCTCGCGAATGTGGGCGAGATGGGGACGCTGAACGTGGAGCCGACCAAGTTGCCGCGCGTCTTTCGCGTGGGCGCATCCGTGTCCCCGTTCCGGATTGTGAATGCGTTTGACTCTACGCTCCTTTTCGATACAGACCTCTATGCTGAGGTGTCGCACAACTCGGCACGGGACAGGACACAGGTGCACACCGGTATGTCGGGCATTGTTCTGGAAACCGTTGTCGTCCGCGTCGGCTACCTGTCGAATGACGACCTCCGCAACTGGTCCTTCGGTGCCGGCCTGCAGGCAGCCGGCCTCGTATTCGACTACGCGCTCCTACCGTTTGAGGAGGGGTTCGGTGGTGCGGCGCATATACTTACCGGTACCTACTCGTTCTGACTGGAGCCTTGGGAGTGCCGAGGAACACGCTCTCAAAGGGTGGAAAAAACCTGCTTGAGCGTATCCCATCCCAGGCCGCTGGCGCCGCCGCTCCGAATGCGAAGAGTCGCCCAGAAGTCGAGAATCAGCATCTGCGCGGCATGGATGGGAACGGCGATCCAGAACGATCGCGTCCGCCACACGAGGGCGCCGAGCGCAACGCCACCGACGATGGAGAGCAGTGCTTCAGGGAGAGGTTTGTTCATGTGCAGGATGGCGAACGGCATGGCCTGTACGAAAATCGCGTAGACACCGAACGTTCGCCGTGTCCCGAAAAGCACGAAACCCCGCCAAAGGTACTCCCAACCCACCCAGTAGAAGAGGAAAAGGCCCTCATAAATGGCAAAGTAGCGCCAATTATGGGCTGCCGGGGCGTAATGGGGGTATTGGGACTGGAAATCGCTGCCCGCCGAGAGAATCCATGTTCCGACAATTACGATGGGCAGGTAGATGGCCGTGATCTGCCACGCCAGACGGGAGTCGCCCCAGCCGAGTCCCATGTCGCGAAGCGACTGCCTGAACACGAACTTCAGAAGTAATACAGGCAGAACGAATCCGAGCACACCCTGCAGTACGAACCACCACCCCCAGGACCAGAGTCCGGGATTTCCGACGCCGAGCAGGGGCGCGATTTCGAGGCGAAACCACCGGCGGTCACCAAACTGCATCTGCAGGATGACGACGAGGGCGGCTACGATGAGAACCGTGACCGTCTGCGCATCGAGCCTTCCGATGGCACGGCGCAGCCTGCGCCATTCAGCGGACCATGTGTCGGCACCCGACATCGTCTTCGACCGCTTCTACAGGTGCCGTTCGGCGTGGTAGGACGAGCGTACCAATGGGCCGCTCTCAACGTGTTCTATGCCTTTGGACTCACCGACCTGCTTGAACCATTTGAATTTGTCGGGATCGACAAATTCGACGACCGGCAAGTGCATGCGCGTCGGCTGGAGATATTGTCCGATGGTCATGACGTCGACGCCTGCATCCACAAAGTCATCCATGAGGGCAAGGACTTCCTCGTCCTTCTCTCCCAGACCGACCATGATACCACTCTTCGTACGCAGCCCCTGGTCCTTTGAACGCCGGAGCACCTCGAGGGAGCGTTCGTAGATGGCCTGGGGGCGCACTTTGCGGTAGAGGCTGGGTACGGTTTCAACGTTGTGATTCAGGATTTCCGGACGCACATCGAGTACGATCTGGAGGGCATCCCACAATCCCCGGAAATCAGGAATCAGGACTTCAATGGTGACACCCGGAATTTCCTCGCGGAGCTTCTCAATGGTGGCTGCAAAAATCGGCGCGCCTCCGTCCTTGCGCTCGTCACGGTTGACCGAGGTGATGACGGCGTGCTTGACGCCCATGAGCTTGGCCGCGTTCGCTACGCGGTTGGGCTCGTCCCAGTCCAGTCCTTCGTCGGGCCGGCCTGTCATGACGGCACAGAACCCGCAGCTGCGGGTACAGACGTTCCCGAGAATCATGAATGTGGCGGTACCCGCCGTCCAGCACTCGCCCATATTGGGGCAGCGGGCGCTTTGACAGACCGTGTGGAGATCGTTGGATTCGATGATGTCCACCAGATTCCTGTACGTCTCGCCGTAAGGAAGTTTGACGCGCAGCCAGTCTGGACGCTTTCCCCGTTCGCTGACCGAGTCAGAAGCATCGATGACCGGAAGCTCCATCATACCCGAGTCGCCATCACCTGAGGCCGCCGTACCGAGCTCGATCTGGCCGGGGCGAAATGCGGGTCGTTGTTTCTTGTTGTCTGACATGTGGGGTCTGGTCCTTTGCGGCGCACGCCTGGCGCCATTCTCTTTTCGCAACGCCGTGGAAACCGGTCGGTTTGGGTTAAGATCCCCCGAAGCGCTTCCAGAGGCAATGAAGTTTCCGTTTGCGGTGTCTATCTTGGCGCGCATCGATACGAGCACTTCAGACGAAAAAGGTACGTACATGGATTCAGGAAAAAGCGGCCGCATTACGCCCCATCAGGTAGAGCAGATTTTCATGGAGCACACCAATGCACGTGGCATGATGCCCATGGTGCTCGGAATGACAAACTCGGGTGGCGTCCAGCTGCACGACGAGTTAGCGAATCGGTCCTTTCTGGACTTTTTCGGGTTTTATGCATCCAACGCCATTGGTATGAACCACCCGAAAATGAAGTCCGACCAGGATTTTCTTGATCGACTCCAGGAGGCGGCGCTCAACAAGGTGACCAATTCGGATATTCGGACGGTACACATGGCCCGCTTTCTGGATACGTTTGGGCGCGTCGCCAAGCCAGACTATCTGCCCCATGCTTTTTTCGTATCGGGCGGTGCGCTGGCGGTTGAGAATGCGTTGAAAGCGGCGTTTGACTGGAAAGTGCGCAAGAACTTCCAGAAAGGGTATCGGCGTGAAGTCGGCCACAAAGTTCTTCACTTCGACCAGGCTTTCCATGGGAGAACAGGCTACACGCTGTCGCTTACGAATACGGCCGATCCACGGAAGACCATGTACTTCCCGAAGTTCGACTGGCCACGGATTACGAATCCCAAGATGATCTTTCCGCTCGAAAAGCATGTCGACGCGGTGCGGGCGCACGAAGAACTGGCGCTCAAGCAGGCCAAACACTACTTCCGGACGTTCGTGGACGAGATCGCGTGTATCATCATTGAGCCCATCCAAGGGGAGGGAGGGGACAATCATTTCCGAAAGGAATTCCTGCAGGCCCTCAAGGATCTGGCCATGGAAAACGATGCATTGCTCATTTTTGATGAGGTGCAGACGGGGGTCGGCGCAACGGGTGCTTTCTGGGCCCACCAGGACATCGGCGTTGAACCAGATATCATTTCATTTGGCAAGAAGACCCAGGTGTGTGGTATTCTGGCGGGACGACGGCTCCACGAAGTGGATGATCACGTGTTTGAAATGGGTAGCCGGATCAACTCGACATGGGGTGGAAACCTCGTAGACATGGTCCGCTTCGACCGCATTCTGGAAATCATCGAGGAGGACAACCTGGTCGACAATGCCCGAACGGTGGGAAATCACCTGCAATCAAGGCTGCACGAGATGGCCGAGAACATGCCGGTCATCAGCAATGTCCGTGGTCGGGGTCTGTTCTGTGCCATCGACGTGCCGACGGGCGAGTTTCGCGACCGCGTGCTCGATGCGTGCTACGACGAAGGCGTGGTCATTCTTGGATGTGGCGACCGGTCCATTCGCTTCCGGAGTCCGCTTTCGATAACACCAGAGAAGATTGACGAAGGGCTGGAAGTGCTGAAGCAAGCACTCTCCAAGGTGGCTTCGGAATATCGCCCTCACCGCCAGAACGACGATCTGATGGATGCGCTGACTGACGGCTGATCGCACAACGAGGGCCTGAAATCAGACAAAAAGGAAGAAGGGCTGTTAACACTACGTCAGAGCCCATTGTAGCAGACGAAAATGGCGTTTATCAAGGCGTGAGGAGCGAAGTATGGCAGCGTCATTCGAACGACGAACAACGCAGAGAAACGCCATTTTCGACGCTACCCTGTGGGACGGGGCCAATTTCGCGTCCACCATCGTTGTCCTCACCTCGAGTAACGCTGCTACACTTCGGTTCGTACGCCTTGGCGGACACGAAATTGGCTACCGTCAGTGGGCTCTGGCGTAGTGTTAACAGCCCCTAAAAGCGCGCGAAGAGAGCGCCCTTGGGCCGACTCTACTCGACAGAGACTTTTGGCCGGGACATTTTGGCAATGTCGTCGGCCGTCAACCCGGTATTTGTTTCGAAGGTTTCTACCTCGACGGTCTGAGAGCCGGCCTCACCGGCATCACCTTCCTGTTTGAATGAGACGATCAGGCCATTGCCGACGTCACGGAAATCACTGCTGTACATGGTGATGGCTCCCATGGGAGTCGTCGCTTCCTGCCCTACCTGGTAGAGTGATTCGACGTCGTAGAGGACTGTCGTCTCCTGTCCGCCCATGTTGATTGTGACTTCGTAGGCACGAGAACCGTCGGGCATGTCACGGATGCCAGCGAGCGAGAGCAGGGAGTCGGCCATTTCGACGTAAGCCAATTCAGGCTTGGCAGCAAACTGGCTGCGGAGTCCATCACGCGCTGCCGCCGGCATGTCGTTGATGTCCTGTTGGCCCTGGGCACTCTTGACCCATCCACCATCGGGTGTGACATAGACTTCCTGGCGAACGGCTTCGGCGGGAATACCTTCGGGACCGTCTACGAGGTTGACCAGACCATAGATGTGACCGGATGTAGTACTGTGGGATTCGAGCGAGATCTTGATTTCGCCCATAGCCATCACGATGCCAATATTGGCTTTCATGTGCATGTCACTCACGCTCTGCCACGCCTCCTTACCACCGGTGGCTTCCAGGTTGCCTTCAATGATGGCACGGGGTGAGGTGAGATCCTGTGCCAGCGTGGGAAGCGCCAGGAGGAAGAAAAGTGGGACAAGTATGATGCGATGCATGGGCCTTTATCGTGTTTTTTGGGGTTGAGCGCTGGTCTACGGTTGAGAGGCCGGATTGTTTACGGCCACTTCTCTGGCGTTAATCTGACGTCGGATCGGTAGCAGGATCTACCATAGTCTCCGGCGCGTCTTCAGGGCTGTCGCCTGTGGTATCCTCCACGACAATCCGGGTTACGTCGGCGATCGAGTCGCCATCGCGCATTTTTATTATGCGTACGCCCTGTGTGTTGCGTCCAAGCCGGGAGATCGTGGAAATCTCCATCCGGATCATGATGCCGTTGACGGTCGAGATCATGAGGTGCTCCTCTTCATGTACGCCTTTCAGGGACACGAGTGGGCCGGTTTTGGACGTCGTTTTCATCGTCAAAATGCCCTTTCCGCCGCGCGACTGGACCCGGTACTCATCGAGTGCCGACCGTTTTCCATAGCCGTGTGCGCTGACGGTCAGAATGTCACGCGAATCGTCCTGGACAATGACCATGCCGACCACCCGTTCGTTCTTGCCAAGCGCAATCCCACGGACGCCGCGGGTTTTGCGTCCCATGGGCCGCGCATCCGATTCATCGAACCGGATGGATTTGCCGCCCGAGGAGGCGAGTACGATGTGCGCACTGCCGTTGGTGAGTCCGGCGTCAAACAGTTCGTCATTCTCATCGATGGCAATGGCAATGATACCGTTGGCACGTGGGCGGCTGAACTGCTCAAGACTCGTTTTCTTGACCTGTCCTCGCAGCGTGGACATGACGACGTAGTGGCTCTTCAGGTAGTCATCATCCCGGAAATTATTCTTGGAAACGGGCAGGACGGCACGTATGCGGTCGTCTGGTCCAATCTGGATGACATTCCGGATGGATCGCCCTTTGCTTGTTCGGGTGCCTTCGGGAATTTCGTAAATCCGTAGCCAGAAACACTGGCCCTGGTCGGTAAAGAACAGCAGGTAATCGTGGTTCCTGCCTACGAACAGATGTTCCACGAAGTCCTCGTCGCGCATGGCACTGCCCCGGCGGCCAACGCCACCGCGTCCCTGGGCCTCATACTCGGACGATGCCGTGCGCTTTATGAGTCCCTGATGCGAGATCGAAACGATCATCTGCTCGTCTTCGATCAGGTCTTCGATGAAGATATCTCCGCCACCAACGTAGTCAATCTCTGTGCGTCGGTCATCCGCGTACTTTTCCTTCATCTCCAGGAGTTCCGAGCGGATGATGGACATCTGCAATTCGCGGCTTCCCAGGATTTCGCGCAGCCTGGATATCTCAGCCATAACCGCCTTGTACTCGTCCTCGATTTTCTGACGCTCAAGTCCTGTGAGCCGGTTGAGTCGGAGTTCGAGTATGGCCTTGGCCTGCACCTCGGTCAGCGAAAAGTCGGGGTCGCCGTTGGTTGGAAGCCCCAGCCGCTCCAGTTGGGCCGCCGTAAGCCTGGATGGGTAGGTCCCCGCCATGAGGTTGATCCTGGCCGCTTCCGTATCGTCCGAGTGCCGGATGATCGTGATGACAGCGTCCAGGTGGTCGAGCGCAATCGTCAACCCTTCCAGAATGTGGGCCCGGTCCTCTGCCTTTCGCAGGTCGTAACGCGTACGCCGCACCACGACTTCATGTCGATGGTCAACGTAGTGACCAATCATCTGCTTCAGATTCAGCGTCTCCGGGCGCCCTTTGACGAGCGCTACCATGTTCATACCGAACGTGGATTGCAGCGGCGTAAACTTGTACAGCTGGTTCTGGACAACCATGGGGACGGCATCCTTGCGCAGTTCAATGACGATACGCATGCCATCGCGGTCACTCTCGTCTCGAAGGTCGGAAATGCCATCAATCTTTTTGTCGCGGGCCAGCAGTGCTATCTTCTCGATCAGCGTGGCCTTGTTGACCTGATAGGGAATTTCAGTGGCAATGAGTGCGAGTTTTCCAGGGCGGACCTCCTCTTCATGGAATTTGGCCCGCATTACAACCCGGCCACGCCCCGTGTGGTATGCCTGCCGCACTTCGGTATGCCCGTAAATGGTGCCACCCGTCGGAAAGTCCGGCGCCGGCATGATTTCCACTAATTCGTCTATCGTGATATCCCGATTGTCCACATAGGCAACCGTAGCGTCGATGGCTTCAGCGAGGTTGTGTGGCGGTATTTTGGTCGCCATGCCTACGGCGATACCGTCCGTACCATTGATGAGCAGGTTGGGCACGGCTGCTGGCAGTACCTGGGGCTCTTCGAGTGAACCGTCGAAGTTTTCCTGGAAGTCGACCGTCTCCTTGCCCAGATCACGCAACAGTTCCTCGGACAGCTTCTGCATCCGGGCCTCGGTATACCTCATCGCGGCAGCCGAGTCGCCGTCCACCGAGCCGAAGTTACCTTGTCCGTCGACAAGTGGGTACCGCATGGAGAACTCCTGCGCCATGCGAACCATGGTGTCGTAGACCGCAGAATCACCATGGGGGTGATATTTACCCAGCACTTCACCCACGATACGTGCGCTTTTCTTGTACGCCGATCCGGATCCAATGCCGAGTTCGTTCATGCCGAAGAGCACCCGGCGGTGGACGGGCTTGAGGCCATCCCGAACATCAGGGAGCGCCCGACTCACAATGACCGACATCGAGTAATCGATGTAGGAGGACTTCATTTCGTCCTCAATATTGATCGGGAGAATGCGTGGGAGGTCGTGTTCCATGATGCTCGGCTGGGGGAAAAACAAAGGGTGTGGGCTGCGAAAACCCTATCTTCCAAAGATACGAAACGCTCATGCTGCATTCAACATTAGGGCGAGACGAAATGGGCTCGTAACGTGTTGCAGGGCAACTAATTATAACTCCAAGAACATTCATGTGGATGATTCTCCTTTTGCACCCATCGTGGCGGACGTCGCTGGTACCCGTGTCCCTCCTCCTGGCGCTTGCGCTGGGGGCGTGTAGGCCCGCTCCGGAAGTCGATCTTCAGGGTCACCGCGGTGCGCGGGGACTGCTTCCTGAGAATTCGTTGGATGGATTCCTGCTCGCCCTGGACCTGGGCGTCCAGACACTCGAAATGGATGTTGTGATATCGCGGGATGCGCAGGTCGTGGTATCCCATGATCCCGTCATGTCATCTGTCATCTGTTCGCATCCTGACGGTCGCCCTGTCGCCGAGACCGATACCGTCCTGCTCTACGCGCTCGACTATGCGGACATATCTACCTATGACTGCGGCCGCCGGGGCCATCCTGATTTTCCTGAACAGGAGCCACGTCCGGCTCTGAAACCCCTGCTTGGTGAGGTCATTCATGAGGCGGAAGTGCATGCAGAGGAGGGTGGAAGGGCGGCGCCCCGTTACAATGTGGAAACGAAATCACGGCCCGATGGAGACAACATCGCGCATCCGCCGCCCGGCGAATTCGCAGCGCTTGTCATCGACGTGCTGCGCCATGCGGGCGTCGAGGAGCGCAGTACCATCCAATCGTTCGATCCGAGAACGCTCGTGGCGGCGCGGCGTCTCGGCTGGCAGGGTACACTTGCGCTCCTGGTAGCCCGTGACGAGCCCCCGTTCGAGGCCATCTTGGACAGCATGGGATTCACGCCCGAAGTCCTGAGTCCGTACCATGAACTGATCACTGAACGGTATCTGGAGCGGGCCCGTGAACTGGACATGAAAATAGTGCCATGGACCGTAAACGAGACGCAGGACATGCAACGTCTCATTGCGCTACGCGTCGACGGCATCATCACGGACTACCCCAACCGTTTTCCCCGCTGACCGTGCCGACACCCGGTGCGGCCTCACCCGCATGTCTGTATACCCGCGCTTTCTGTTCCTGATTGTTCTGTTGATTGGTTCGGGTCTGGACCAGCCAAGGGCCGTAGCGGTCGCCCAGACGCCGAGCGCTGCATCCATCAATGGCTTCGTTCGCGATGCGGAGACCGGAGAGACTCTGCTTCTGGCGAACGTCTTCCTGCCGGATCTGGATATGGGCACCGCCACCAATACGCGAGGCTATTATACGTCGACCGGGCTGCCGCCAGGAAGGCATGAGGTGCGCGTATCTTACCTGGGCTTTGAGACGCGGCGTCTTGTGGTGGAGCTCGCTGCTGGAGAAGCACTTCGGCTGGATGTGGACCTGGAGCCGGAGGGGCTGCTGGCCGCTGAGGTTGTTGTGGAAGCAGCGCGGGAGAGCGAGCAGGAAGAGCGCCGCCTGGGGAGTGCGCGCATGAATACGGCGCTGATCCGGCAACTGCCCACCATCCTGGAGGCTGACGTATTTCGCTCGCTTCAACTGCTGCCTGGAGTAAAGGCAGCCAGTGATTATTCCAGCGGGTTGTATGTGCGGGGTGGATCGCCCGACCAGACCTTGATCCTGCTCGATCGGACGACCGTTTACAACCCGACACACTTTTTCGGCTTTTTCTCGACCTTCAATCCGGATGCGATCAAGGACGTGAGGCTCTACAAGGGGGCTTATCCGGCGCGGTTCGGTGGGCGGATCGGGTCGGTCGTGGACATTTACAACAAGGACGGAGACCGCACAAAAACGCGGGGTACGGCCACGCTTGGTCTGCTTGCATCGCGCGCCATGATCGAAGGGCCGCACGGGAGAGGCTCCTGGATGCTGGCCATTCGCCGATCCACCCTCGAGCCGCTGCTCGCGGCGGCCCGCTCAGGCGACGTGGACGGGATTCCGGATCGCTTTTATTTTTTCGATGCGAACGGGAAAGTGAACATGGATATCGGATCGAATGATTTCCTGTCGGTCTCGTTCTATGCCGGACAGGACATTCTGAGGCTGCCGATTTCGACCGATTTCGATGTGCGGCTGCGTTATGGTAACCGGACGGTGAGCGCCGGCTGGGCACACGTCTTCTCGGAGCGACTCTTCGGCGATATGGCTGTTACGGCATCGTCCTATTTTTCCGTGCCTGAGTTCCTGGCCGCCGATACCTTCTCTGAACGGGACAACCAGGTGCGGGATTACTCCCTTCGGTATGACCTGCAGTACGTGGCGTCGCCGCGCCGGGAAATAAGGACAGGGCTCTGGGCGGGAGCGTTCTCTTTCAGGCTGGCCGACACGTTCGACAGCCGGCGCGTCCTGACGCTCTCGGAAAACGCCTCGTATGGATCGGCCTACGTGGAGGAGCGTCGGAGTCTGGGGCTTTTGTGGACACTCACGTCCGGATTGCACGCGAGCTGGTTCGGTCGCGGCGACTACCTGCGTCTTGAACCGAGGCTTGCCCTCGAGCGAAAAGTCGCACCCAACCTGTTCGCTCAGCTCGGAGCCGGACGGTACCATCAGTTCTTGACTCTCGTGACGAACGAGGCGTTCAGTGGGCTCGATGTGTGGCTGACATCCTCGAGCGGTGTGCCACCGGCCTGGGGAGACCAGGTCGTTGCCGGCCTCAAGTGGACACCGTCCACGGCGTACCGTTTCGAAGCCGAGGTGTATTACCGCTCCATGGAAGATCTCTTCCAACTCGATCCCTTCCTGCCCGATGTGGCTGGGCTTGATTATTCGGAATTCTTCCACTTCGGTGACGGCTATGCGGTCGGAAGTGAATACCTGCTCCAGAAGGAGCGGGGGGCACTGACTGGTTTCGTGTCCTACACGTTCGGCGTCACCCGGCGGCGGTTCGAAAACCTGGATGGAAATCGTTTTTTCCCGCCCAAATATGATCGGACGCATGACGTGAATATCACGACCATGTATGATCTGACGCCGAAATGGCGTCTGACGTCGGTATTCGCCTGGGCAACGGGGCAGGCCTACACCGAACCAGCCTCCCGGTGGCAACTGTCCAACTCGCCGCTCACCCGGGAAGGCCTCGACGTGCTCGAGAGTCCGTTCAATGCGGCCCGGCTGCCGGCATACCACCGTCTCGATGCGGGCGCTACGCGGCGCGGACGCCTCGCCGGTGCTGACTTTGAGCTGCAGATCCAGCTTATCAACGTGTATGGCCGTCGGAATATCTGGTTCTACTCGTTTGACTTCGAGGATGATGGTGCCGTCGATCGATCGGTCGTTCCGCAGATCCCGATACCCGTACCCAATATCTCTTTCACCATGCGATTCTGATGTCGATGACACGCGCCATTCCGACTTGTTTTCGCCCGGCATGCGCCTTGCCGTTGTTACTTGTCGCCACACTCGTGTTTGCAGGGTGTGATTCTACGACCGACAGTATCCATGATGCTGAGATCGTGGTGGAGTCCTGGTTGATTGCCGGTGAGCCTCTTCCGAACGTTTATTTGTCCGAAAGCGTGCCGGTCGATGCGGTGCTGACTGGCGGTGGCCCCCCTGTTCAGGATGCGGATGTGCGCGTTATTCATGAGTCTGGTGGAGCCGACGCGGGAAGTCCAACCGGCACGGAAATCATCCTGTACGAACCGGTCCCAGGGCGCGCCGGGGCCTACCGCGCGCTGACGTCCCACAATGTTCGCCCCGGCGCCACCTACCGCCTGGAGGTCGGCGTCCCTGGACGCGCCAAGGTAATGGCTGAGACTATTGTTCCAGGTGACTACGACCTGATTGAAGTGGGTCCGCTCGACCTTGTCTATCGGGCCGAGGAGCAGGTCACGTTTCGCGTAACGGAGAGTGAGCTTCCAGGCCGTAGCGCCGTCTATGTGTTCTCGATCGAGGGGCTCGATCCGCGGCCATCGAATCTGACACCGCTCTACCTGGACCTGATATACGATCTCGATGAAGGCGACGCCGTCGTAGACGCCGAACTGGATGTGTCGGAGCTCGATGAAGTGCTGGTCAACAGTTCGCCGCCTATCAACGAGGGCAGTTACGAACGCCTCCCGGATGGTACCCTCCAGGTCGACCTGCCGTGGTTTGCCGTTGTATTCTACGGGCCGACACGCATTCGCATGTCGGCCCTCGACGACAATGTGTTCGATTTCATTCGATTTCGGGATGCGCAGGCAGGGGGGACGACCCTCTCGCCAGGTGAGATACCGAACGTCAAGAACCATGTGGTCAATGGGCGGGGGCTGTTCGGCAGCATGACACGCGTTGAGGCCACAGTCGAGATCAGACGGGACCCCAGCCCTGGCCCAGCCATGAGCAGATCTGTTCGAGCTGCGACTGGTCCACGTCGTTGAATGCGTGCGGAAGGTCGGAGTCCACGTCAAATACGGCCACGAGTCGACCTTTCCGGTTCAGAACGGGCACCACGATTTCAGACACGGTAGATGCCGAGCACGCGATGTGCCCAGGAAACGTGTTCACGTCATCCAGCCGGATGGTGGTGAGATTCGCTGCGGCTGTACCGCAGACGCCGCGCCCGAAAGCGATGTCAATACACCCGTGCCCCCCCTGGTAGGGGCCCACCTGAAGGTGTCCACTCGATACGACGCGGTAAAACCCGGTCCAATGGTAGTTCTCAAACGCGTTGTGGAGCTCGCATGCCACGGTGGCCATCGCGGCTACCCAGTCGGTATCGGTCTGGATGAGCGCCTGCAGGCGGCTGCGGACACTGTCGTAGGCCGCCTGTTGCAGGCCCGGTGGAGTGGAGTCGTGTGTTGTCGCCATGAGGACGTCAACTCACGTTCCATTGTGCATGATCCTCGCAAATTCCGGGATTGTCAACGTACTCTTGATGCGTACAGATCGTAACTCTTTCAACTGCTTTACCCGCATGCACTCCATTCTCGTTTCAGCACCGGCAGCCGTCCGGGAAATCCGCCAGGTACTCGAAAAAAGATTTCCTTCGACCATTTTTGCTGTCCGCCTGGAGGATCCCACGTTGGATTCAAAGGATCTGCGCGGGGTGGACGTGATATGGACCTCTGGACCGAGCCGCGAGGAAGTGGAGGATGTCCTGGATATTTTCCAGGGTGTACGCTGGGACCCACGTTCGGGCGAGCTCGACAGCCGGTCGCACTTCATGGTTTCACCGGGCGGCGAGCTTGTCGAAGTGTTCTACAACGTTGATTACATATTCTGCAACGGCCCGTCTGCGTCCGTGCTTGAGTCCTGACGGGTTGGATCCTGATCCACGATCTGTACTTCCTCGATGCTCGCGAGAAGGCGCTCGACAGCGGCCCCGGTGTGCATGAGGGGACCTGTTTCTGCGGCAGCCGGTATGTCGGTAGCGGTCTCACGAACGAGCGTCCAGAGCGCGTCCGGCGTCAATGTCGGATCGAGTGATTTCAGTACGCCCAACAAGCCGCTCACCGCGGGCGTCGCCATGGATGTGCCGCTCATGGATACATAGCCTCCGCCCGTCCGCACCGAGAGGATATTGACGCCGGGAGCGGAAACAGCCCGCTCAATCGCCGCTGTTGTATTGGAGAACGAGGCCCGGTTCAGATCCCTGTCTACGGCGGCCACCACGATGACACCGTCCACATTGGCGGGAAACTGCTCGGCTGCGTCCCGGCCCTCATTCCCCGCCGAGACGACCACCACGATGTTGCGGGAAACAGCCAGCGCAATGGCATCCCGGATGACCTTCGGTGCCTGCCCACCGGTACGGGCTCCGAGGCTCATGGAAATTACATCCACATTGTCTTGTACCGCGTCGACGACCGCCTGCGCGATGCCCTCCAGCGTACCCGTTCCGTTGTCCGAAAGCGCCTCGTAGGCTGCAATCCGGACAAACGCACCCTCCCAGTTGATCGATGCCACGCCAAGACGGTTGTTGGTGGCTGCTGCGGCTGTACCCGCAACGTGTGATCCATGTCCGTTGGCATCCTGACCCGGACGGCCAGGAACAACAACGCGCTGCAGGTCCTCGTGAGAGGCGTCCACGCCGGTATCGAGAATGGCAATTGTGGCCTGTCGCACAGGGCGACGGGACTGGAGAAGTTCATGGGCACGATGAGTACCCGTGGCTTCCAGATCCCATTGCGAAGCAGCAAGCGGGTCGTTTTCCAGGAGCGGGCGCGCACCATCCACGGCATCGATGAATTGCAGCCGTAGATTCGGCTCCAGATGGTCCACATTTTCTGTGTCCAGGCGGAGCCGCGCCGAGGCCGCCTCAAGGTCTGCTGGCTGGCCGCTGAGCAGGTAGACCTGTGCGAGGTCGGGGTGGTCGGCAAGTGACAGAGAGGGAAAGGCCCGTACATAGGCTACATTGTGGGCCGAGAGGACAGGCTCTACCTCACGGATGTCATCGTCTGGTCCAAGTTCGACAAGCCATGTGAATTGATCTGGCGTAGCCATCCACGTGCGACCTATGCCCAGGACGAGCGATGTAAAAAGCAGCAGGGCACCCATGGCGAACCAGGGCCTGGCGCGGGCTGGTTGTTGAAGCGCATGGAAGCGTCCGGCAAGGACGAGAGTTCCTGCGCCGAGGCCCGTGGCCGCGCTGACCAGGAAGTCGGTCAGGGAAGAGGCCGTAGCGGCTCCCCAGACGAGCGCGCCGAGCACGCCGAACATACCCAGAAGACTGAAGAGTGGTGCGCGCCGACCGGGACCGATGCCAAGACCGAGGAGGAGGAAGGAGGCTACGAGAAGCAGTATCATGACGTACCGGCTGGTTTCATGGATACGACATGTACGTATGTCCCCCACATGGCTGTACCCAGGACGTGGGCCACTTCCACCGTGGCCTCGACCCGAACACCGTCCTTTTTGAGTCCGTCGGGTAACCCATCGAGAAGGACGTAACGGTCACCGTCCGTGTCTGTCAGTCCCCAGAACCCGCCCTCCAGGTCGTGGTAGGAAAGGGTGCCCTCCAGCTTTTTCATCCGTGTATCCTGTTCGCGATGTGAAACGTACTTTGATGGCCCGTACGGAGGGGCCTCCAGGTGGTTTCACCGGCTCTACTCGAACGCATCCATGAATCGTATTTCAGACACACATATCGAGGAAATCCGCTCATTGACGGACATCGTTGACGTAGTGTCTGACTACGTGCGGCTCAAGAAACGGGGCACCAATTTTATTGGTCTGTGTCCGTTCCATACGGAAAAGACGCCATCGTTCAACGTGAATCCCGGGATGGGCATTTTCAAGTGCTTTGGATGCGGCGAGGGAGGCGATGTCTTCCACTTCATGGAGCGGGTAGAGGGGTTGTCTTTTCCCGAGACGGTCCGCTTGCTGGCCGAGCGGGCTGGCGTCCAGTTGCCGGAAGAAGAAGGACCGGATGAGGATGCCTCTGAGAAAGAGGCGGCCTACCATGCTCTCCGTTTCGCTGCACGGTTCTTCCACGACAACCTGACCCGCGGTGAAGCGGGCGGGGTCGCGCGTGCATACCTGAAGCAGCGGGGCTACGATGCAGCATCCATTCGAAAATTCGGTGTGGGCTACGCGCCTGACTCCTGGGATGCGTTACTGCTGGCAGCTGAAAAGCAGAAGATCGGGCCTGATGTGCTCGCCTACGCCGGTCTTGTGGTCCCGCGGCGTGAAGGAAACGGATGGTACGACCGGTACAGGCACCGGCTGATGTTTCCTATTTTCTCGCATGTAGGGAAGGTGCTCGGATTCGGTGGGCGCATTCTGCGCGAGGACGATACGCCAAAGTACATCAACTCGCCGGAGACAAAAATCTACTCTAAGAGCCGTGTACTCTACGGGCTGTATCATGGCAAGAATGCCATGCGGCACCGGGAGGAGGCGGTTCTCGTCGAAGGCTACACGGATGTGATGTCGCTTTATCAGGCGGGTGTCCAGCACGTCGTAGCGTCGAGTGGCACGGCGCTCACCGTGGACCAGGTGGCCCTTCTCGGTCGCTACGTCAAAACGATTGTGCTGCTTTACGATGCAGACGCGGCGGGACAGCGCGCGGGACTACGGGCCATCGACCTTATTCTGGCTGCCGGTTTGATTCCGTATGCGGTCCAGTTACCGGATGGCGAGGACCCGGACTCGTTTGTGCGCACGAAGGGGGGACCCGCCTTCGACGCCTACCTGAGGGAGCACAGGCAGGACTTCGTGGATTTCATGCTGGCGCAGGCCCATAAGTCTGGGGAGATGGATGCACCTGAGGGGCAGGCGGCCGTGCAGCGCGCCATATTGGAGTCTCTTTCACAGATTGATGATCCGCTCGTCAGGGAGTCTTACCTGCGCGTTGCTGCTGGCAAAATGGGGTTGCCTGACGTGCAACTGAGGCCGCTCCTGACCGGGATGATGAGGCGTCGAAAGCCGACGTCCTCGGCATCGGCAGATCGACAACACGGCGCGCCTGCACCAGAGGCATCGCCGCTCTCAGCGCCCGCGGCGGAGTCCGCCCCTGTCGATAATCAGGACATATCGGAGCCCCATGCCGAACCAATGCCTCCTGAGAAATTCCTCCATTACCTGATGTTGGATGGGGGGCTGCCGATTGTTGAATATGTCATGGGGCACATGGCGGTGGAAGAGTTCACGGAGGGACCGAGCCGTGAACTGGCGACGGAGCTTGTGAGGCAGTACGCCGCTGACGCATTCGATCGGAAACGCATTCTTGGGGGAGGCGCGGGAGAGGGCGTCCAGCGTTTGGCCGCCGAAGTGTTGACCCAGCTGTCGGAGCCCAGCATGAATTGGGAGCGCAGGCGCAACATCAGCGTCCCTAAACTGTCTGATGGACCTCGAGAAGCGGCCGGATCGGCCATGGTATTGCTCCGCCTGCGGCATATACACCGAAAGCTCGATCGGCTCAAGAAAGACCTGTACCGGGCACAGCAGACCGGTACAGACATGCATGGACTCCTGCAGGAACAGGCAGAACTGCTCGCCTATCGTCGTGCCGTCGAAAACCGGGAATTTTTGAGTACAACCTGATGCCTACTTCAATCAGCAAGGACTATACACTGAAAGATGTTGTGCCCTGTGCCACGCGGCCCCGGCCCGTCCCTCAGCGGGTATCTGCCAGTGACCACCGGCTGTACCTGAACCGGGAAATGAGTTGGTTGGATTTCAATTGGCGTGTTCTGCACCAGGCCCGGGACGGTCGCGTGCCTGTGCTTGAGCGGGCCCGCTATCTGTCCATCACCGCGTCGAACCTGGATGAGTTCTTCCGCAAACGTGTGGGTGGTCTCAAGCGGCAGGCCGCCGCTGGTGTACAGCGCCTGTCGCCCGACGGACGGACGCCCGAAGAACAACTCCGGATTGCCAGGGAGGCGGTCGCCGTCATGAGTGACATGCTCTGCGAGACGTGGGAGCGTGATGTGCGGCCGGCATTACGCTCGGCCGATGTGTTTGTCAGAGCCTATGATGAACTGGATGCGGAACAGCAGAAGGAGGCCGATGACTGGTTCGAGGAGCACATTTTCCCCGTGTTGACGCCGCTCGCGGTCGATCCTGGTCACCCGTTCCCATTCATTTCAAACCTGAGCCTCTCGCTTGCCGTTGTACTACGGCATCCGGGTCGATCGACCGAGCATTTTGCACGTCTGAAAGTGCCCTCCACACGTGGTCGCTTCCTGCCACTTTCGGATGGTATATCATTTTTGCCTGTTGAAGATCTGATCCGTCACAATATCGGCTCGCTCTTTCGTGGCATGGATGTCGTAGGGACATACGCCTTCCGTATCACGCGGAACGCCGATATTGAACGCGAGGAAGAGGAGGCGGACGATCTCATATCCATGATCTCTGACGAGCTTCGGGAGCGTCGTTTCGCGCCTATCGTCCGACTCGAGGTCGAGAACTCTATGCCCGGCGACGTCTGTAATCTGCTTATGAGAGAACTCGGGTTACAGGACGATGACCTGTACCGTGTAGATGGCGCGCTTGACCTGACTGGCACATCATACCTGGCCAACCTTCACCGGCCAGGGCACCAGTTTGACGTATGGAGCCCGATCACGCCGGCGCGGCTTCTGCATGAAGGGGAGACAGGCGACAGGCTGAACATGTTCGAGATCATCAAACGCGGAGACCTGCTGGTACATCATCCGTACGAGTCGTTCTCGGCCAGCGTTCTGCGGTTCCTTGAGGAAGCCGCCGATGATCCGGATGTGGTGGCTATCAAACAGACGCTTTACCGGACATCCGACGAATCGCCGATCGTAAAAGCCCTCGTGCGGGCAGCCGATCGGGGCAAGCAGGTGGCCGTTCTAATAGAAGTGAAGGCGCGGTTCGATGAGAAGAACAACATCGAGTGGGGACAGAAGCTGGAGCAGGCAGGAGTGCACGTCACGTACGGCCTTGTAGGACTCAAAACCCATTCGAAGACGACCCTCGTCGTGCGCGAAGAGCCGGCCGGCCTGCAGACGTATTGTCACATCGGAACAGGTAATTACAACCCGACTACGGCCCGGCTGTACACGGACTGCGGTCTCTTTACGAGCGCCCGCGACATTGGTGCGGATGTGATCAACCTGTTCCACTACCTGACGGGTTACGCCCCACAGCAGCGATACAAGCGTCTCGTTGTCGCCCCGCGTGACATGCGCGAGACGTTCATCCGACTCATCCGGGAAGAAGTGCGCACGCAGAAGGAGCATGGCAACGGCCGTATTGTCGCCAAGATGAATGCGTTGGATGACCTTGATATCATCCAGGAATTATATAAGGCGAGCGCGGCGGGCGTCCAGATAGATCTTGTGGTGCGTGGTCACTGCCGCCTGCGTCCCGGGCTGAAGCGCTACTCTGAAAACATCCGGGTCATCAGTATTCTCGGGCGCTTCCTCGAACACAGTCGTATTTACGCGTTTCACAACAACGGAAATCCGCGCGTCTTTATTGGCAGCGCCGACTGGCAGCGCCGAAATCTTGAAGACCGGGTCGAGGTGGTACTTGAAATTGACATACCGGCCATTCGCTCCCGTCTGCTGCGGACGCTTGAGTTTGCGCTGGAAGATGCTGCGTCAGCGTGGGAGTTGCAGCCGGACGGGCGCTATCTGCTACGCGTTCCACCGGATGAGGACGCCCCGATTTATGGGCTCCAGCAGCTGCTTATGGACCGGGCCGAGCAGCGGATGCAGGAGGCCGATGCGCCCTGGGATGTCTGAGAGTAGGTAGCAGCCCGGACGTCAGAAAAGACGTTTCAGTCGCTCCTGGGAGGGTAATTCGGGCGCGGGGCGCCGTATCCACCAGGAATTGGCCCTTCGTGTGGGATTCCGGTCAAGGGGGTCCCGTCCGGCAAGTCGCATCACGATACCAATGGGAGCGACAAGGCCGAAGAAGACAACGAAGAGGATGACGCGCGTCATGAAAAAGCCCAGTACGACTGCAAATGCCATCCACAGTCTGTGAAAGGGACGAGCGAGGGCAGGAGCCATGGCCGCGATGCCCCAGAGCAGCGAGCCCACAGCGGCAGGTATCCAGGGTACGGGGACGGTCCACGCGTCCAGCGTCCAGTTCCACCACACGGAAACGACGAGCCCCAGTACAAAGAAGACGCGCATGGTGGCCCGGACCGCCCTGTCCGATGCGTCCAAGTGCTTTATTTCTTCGAATATCTCGTGTACAGCGCGCAGTGACATGTTTTCGGCAGGTATATTCGAAGGGTCATCTGTCCGAGAGGCGGATGCCTGAACGCTTTTAAAGGTACGGTGCACGGAAACGCAAGGCCATATGACAGATCTGGAATCCCTGCTCGCACGCCTCCACTACGGCACGGACTCTCTCGTCGACGTACTCATTGAGAAGCCAGCGCCGGGCGTCCACGTCCTTGCCGACACGGTACAGGTCGAGCCGGGGGTGGGCGTTGTGGGCAACCACAATCGTGTATCCTGGTGGAAAGGAAAACCGGTGGCGGGCCGGGAGGTGACGGCCATGGCAGCTGAAGTGTTGGAGGCGCTCGGGGCTGATCTGGCTGTCCCGGGGGATAATCTGATAACGCGCGGCCTCGACCTTCGGCGCCTGCAGGCGGGTGACCGGATTGAGATTGGTAGTGCTGTCCTTGAGCGGACATCCGGTATGCACCGGCCGTGTTCACTGTTCGCACGGCGTATTTCCGAAGACGCTCGCCGCGCGGTTCTTGCCACGAATACCCGTGGTGCACTGTTCGTCGTCCTCGAGGGCGGCACCATGCGCACCGGAGATCCCATCACGCTGATATGAAAATTCCTGTTGGACTTGTTGCCCTGTTGCTTCTGGCAGGCTGTGCCGCGAAATCTTCGCCCGAGTCGGGTGAAGCGCTGTACGCGGCCTACTGCTCGAACTGCCACCAGGCCGATGGAAGGGGAGTCCACGGCGCGTTCCCACCGCTCACGGACAGCGAATGGGTGCAGGGAGATGAGGGACGGCTCATACGGCTCGTCCTTCGCGGTATGCAGGGGCCCATCGTGGTGGCTGGGGAAACCTATAATAATGTAATGACACCCCACCGCTTCCTGACGGACGCCCAGGTCGCAACCGTCCTTACTTTCGTGCGGTCGTCTTTCGAAAATGACGCTGGGCCCATTGAGCCAGACATGGTCGCGCGCGTTCGAAGCGTCACGCCTGAGCGCGGCTTATGGCAGGTATCCGAACTTGAAAACCTGACTGGAATTCCTGAATGACGGGAGCCGTCACCGTCTGGAGAGCATGGAAAGGCTCAGGCTCCCGGAATGCCGGGTTCGGTCATATGTCTGACGTCAAGCACTTCATTCAGTTTGTGCTCATCCATAAGACCCATTTCCAGGACGACGTCTCGCACGGATTTCCGTTCTGCGGCGCTTTTTTTGGCTACTTTTGAGGCCTGGTCGTACCCGATTTCCCGGTTCAGTGCGGTCGCTATGGATGGATTCAGTTCCAGGAGCTCGCGGCACCGCTCGCGGTCAGCCTCGATACCGTCCAGGCACTTCGTCCGAAAGGCGTTAAGCGTACCCGAGAGAATGGAAATACTCTCCAGCATGGCGTGAGCCATGACCGGCATCATCACGTTCAACTCAAAATTACCGTGCTGCCCGCCTACCGTGACGGTCACATGATTCCCCATGACGCGCGCGCAGACCATCATCATGGCCTCGCTCTGTACGGGGTTGACTTTCCCGGGCATGATGGATGATCCAGGTTGGATGGCTGGCAACCGGATTTCGGCGAGTCCCGACGTGGGGCCGGACGACAGGTGCCGGATATCGTTCGCAATCTTCATCAGGGACGTAGCCAGAGTGTTGAGGACACCCGATGCATGTACGTAGGCATCCTTGGCAGCCTGGGCTTCGAAATGATTCTCGGCTTCCCGGAAAGGGTGCGCGGTCATGCGTCCAATGTTGTCAATCGCTGCCGAGGAAAACCCGGGAGGGCAATTGATACCTGTTCCGGTTGCGGTTCCTCCCAGCGCAAGCTCTGAAAGGTCTTCTACGGCCGCGTCGAGCCGCCGAACTGCTTTTTCAAGCTGGGTGGCCCATCCAGCAAACTCCTGACCGAGCCGGACCGGCGTGGCATCCATAAGGTGCGTACGCCCTGATTTTACGACATCATCGAAAGCTTCCGCCTTGTCTCGAAGCGAGGCGACGAACGCCTTCAGTGCGGGGAAGAGCTCCTGTTTGATGGCAAGGGTAGCGGCCACATGCATGGCCGTTGGAATGACATCATTCGAGGACTGGGACATGTTGACGTCATCGTTCGGGTGCACCATTTTGCTGCCCCGATCTCCGCCGAGAGCCACGCTTGCCAGGTTGGCAATGACTTCGTTGGTGTTCATATTTGTCGATGTGCCGGACCCGGTCTGGAAGATGTCGAGCACGAACTCAACATCGTGATCGCCGTTCTGAACGCTTTCAGCTGCCTGGACAATGGCATCCATCCGATCTTCAGGAAGGAGGCCCAGCTCATTGTTCGCCTGCGCCGCCGCCGATTTTATAATAGCCAGTGCTTCAATGAATCGACGAGGGAAACGGATACCTGAGATCGGGAAGTTTTCCAGAGCGCGTTGCGTCTGCGCGGCATACCATGCATCGACGGGTACGTGGACGTCCCCAAGAGAATCTTTCTCAATTCGAAAATTACTGTTGGCCATGGCTGCTTCCTGTATGATGTGAACAGGAAATGTACTCGCTGGCACCGGGTCTGCGTGTTGATCTTTTCTGAAGATTGTACCTTGCCGAATGATTCAGATTGAAACGAAAGCGGACATACAGGGCCGCGTCCGCGAATGGAAGCGTGCGGGAGCCACGACAGCCCTCGTGCCAACCATGGGCGCACTGCACGAGGGACACCTGGCCCTGGTTGAATGCGCTGCCCAGGAGGCTGACCAGGTGGTGGTGTCCATTTTTGTCAACCCGACCCAGTTCGGTCCGAATGAGGATTTCGATGCCTATCCCCGGAATGTTTCCTCGGACGTGGACATGCTGAAGGCGCAGGGGCTGGCATCGTGCGTGTTCGCTCCTGGGCCGAGCGAAGTCTACCCTGCGTGGCCCAACAGAACATGGGTGGATGTGGAGGGAATGGATCGGACGCTCTGTGGTGCCAGCCGGCAAGGCCATTTCAGGGGCGTGGTTACGGTCGTCGCGCGGCTTCTGGCCATGGTTCAGCCCGATGTCGCCGTGTTCGGAATGAAAGATGCCCAGCAGTTTTTTATACTCAGACGCATGACGGAAGACATGGGCTTTGCTACACGCCTCGTAGGCGTACCGACCGTGCGCGAACAAGATGGACTCGCCCTGTCTTCGCGCAACCGGTACCTGTCGGAGGAAGATCGGTACAGGGCTCGTGCCCTATATGCTGCTGTCCAGTCGGCGAGGGCGTGCATTCTGGGTGGTGAGCGGCGCGTAGACGCTATTGAGAGAGTAATGCGTCAGGAACTGGAAGGAACGCGCATGGACTATGCCAGCATTGTAGATACATCGCTTCTCATGCCGGTCAATGAATTGACATCGGGCATGGAGGTGCTGGCTGCCGTCGCCGTCCATTTCGGTTCGGCCCGACTCATTGACAATGCGCTCGTTACCGTACCATAGGTACGGGTTGAAACCTTCACGGCCCTATGTGATAGGAGCACGAGCAATCACACCATGCCGCTCATGCAGGTTACCATGTTTCGCGCCAAACTCCATCGCGTCCGCGTGACGCAGGCGGAGTTGTACTACGAAGGTTCCATCACCATCGACGAGGAACTGCTCTCCGCAGCGGGGATCCTTCCGTACGAGAAAGTACAGGTAGTCAACGTCAATAACGGGGCACGATTCGAGACCTATACAATCCCTGCGGAAGCCGGCTCGCGGACAATCTGCCTCAACGGGCCCGCTGCGCGCCATGCGGCGGTCGGAGATGAGGTCATTGTCATTGCCTACGCGCGTATGACGCCCCAGGAGGCCAAGCAGCACGTGGCCCGTGTGGTGCTTGTAGATGAAAAGAACGACCCGCGCGAAATAAGGGATCTCCGGGTCGACAATCCGGAATATGCTCCGGCGTGAGAAGCCTTTGGAACGGCACGCTACTGTGGGCGTGACGAATACGCGTTGATGATGTCTTTCACCAGTCTATGACGGACGACGTCGCTCTGGTTGAAGTAGACGAAATCAATACCCTGGATGGATCCAAGGATTTCCTCGGCCTGCACGAGGCCAGAAAGTTCCTTGGGTGGCAGGTCGGTCTGCGTCACGTCGCCTGTCACGATAGATCGGCTGTTCGCGCCCAAGCGTGTCAGAAACATCTTCATCTGCGACGTGGTGGCATTCTGCGCCTCATCCAGAATGACAAATGCGGAATTGAGTGTACGACCACGCATATAGGCCAGGGGCACGATTTCGACGGTATTCTGCTCCATGAATCCCTTCAGCTTGTCACGGGGCAGCATATCCTCAAGGGCGTCATAGAGCGGTCGAAGGTAGGGGTCTACCTTGTCCCGCAGGTCACCGGGCAGGAAGCCGAGACGCTCACCGGCTTCGACGGCTGGTCGACACAACACGATCCGTTTTACCTGGCGCGATTTCAGTGCGGCCACTGCGAGTGCTACGGCGGTATATGTTTTTCCTGTTCCAGCGGGTCCGATGGCGAAAACAATGTCGTTCCGACGTGCAGAGTCGACGAGTTTGATCTGGTTCGCTGTTTTAGCCTTGACGCTGCCGCCGGAGGGGGTGAAGAGAATGGTGTGGGATGTGGAACCGAGCGATGCATCGGCTTGGGTAGCGGGGTCGGCACCGTTCTGGAACAGCGCGAGCACGGTATCTACATCCCGCTCTGTCAGGTTGCCATTGCGATTGAGAAGGATGACAAGTTCGTCCAGAATGCGCTCAATACGTATGAGGGCATCATCCTGGCCACGCAGTATGACCTCAGTGCCCCTGGCCGTAATTTGGGTTTCCGGAAAGGCCGCCTCGATGCGGCGCAGATAGATATCGTTGAAGCCGAAGAGAAGAAGCGGTTCGGCTTTGTCTATGTGGATGCGTTTATCGGCCAAATGAAAGTATCATGGTTTAACAGGTACGAATAGAAGGGAGTACGCTATGACAGGCACCCTTGTGGTGGAATTTACGAAAATGACTGGCGCCGGAAATGACTTCATTGTTATTGACAACCGGTTTTACCAATTCAGTGACGATGAGCTGTCCGAAGTGGCCAGAACATGGTGTCCACGCCGGACGGCGGTTGGCGCCGATGGTGTGCTGGCACTCAATGCATCTCCAGGTGTCGATTTCCGCATGCGATACTTCAATGCCGATGGTTCACGTGGTACGATGTGTGGTAACGGAGCCCGTTGTCTTGTTCAGTTTGCTGCTCTTTCCGGGATGGATGGATCCCGACTGGTCTTCGACAGCGACGCGGGCTCGTATTCGGCGCACGTCACCGGCCCCGACAGCGTACGCCTGCACGTGCCGGCGCCGCGGGACTTCAGGCTGCACGTTGCCATGCCAGAGGCGTCAGGCTTTGAACAGGGCACATACATCTGGACCGGAACTGAGCACGTCGTCGTCTTCGTGCCGACGGTCACCATGCTCGACATATCGCACGCCGGTCCCCTCATGCGGCATGCCCCGGATCTTGGAGATGCTGGCGCAAATGTAGACTTTGTCGAGGTCGAAGGCCCCGGCACGCTGCGTGTGCGCACATGGGAGAAGGGCGTGGAAGCCGAGACGTTGGCTTGTGGGACTGGCGCATTGGCTTCAGCCCTGGTAGCCATGCATGCTGGTTATGTCTCCGGTCCCACGGTCAATGTCGAGATGCCGGGCGGAACACTGCGCGTGCACGCGGCAGGAGATCCGCTCGTACCCGACGAGCTTGCCCTCGAGGGCGAAGCCCGCGTCATTTACCGCGGAACGCTGAATCTGGCGGTTTGAGTGCTGAATTCCGGTGACTACTGCAGAAACACGCGGCGGTTGTCGTCAATGTCAGCCGATTCGCGGAGCGTGGAAATCCACTGCTGGCGAACCTGGTTGCGTCGCTGCGCAATCATGCGCTCCTTCATGTTCTGGATTTCGGATGGTGTAAGCGGCGTGGGCTCCGTGAGCGATGTCACGCGCAGTACGTAGGCAGCCGCTTCGCCACGGAGTACTCCACTGACCTCACCCTCAGACATCCCGACAGCCGTTCCAACGAAATTCGGGTCCCGACCGAGGCCGGGGATGACCATGTTGGAAAACCCGATGCCTTCTGCGGTCCGCTGGGGTGCGTTCACGGCGCTTCCGAGCCCGTCAAACCCGTTGGTGTCCAATGCCTTTTGCAAGCGCTCCACCTGGATTTCAGCCTTGAGTTGATTGCGCAGGCGAGGCTCCAGTTGGGTTTTGACATCCTCGAACTCGCGGAAGCCTTCTGGAGTCACTTCATTGAGACGCGCTACCAGGAACACATCGTTGAGTTCGATGACCTCGGATACCGCGCCGGGCTCAGCGGCCTCCAGAAAGAGCTGCAGCGAGCGACTGTTGCCAAGACCGGGAACGAACTGCTGCCCGTCCTCGACGCTGACCGTCTGGATGGCCAGTTCGCGGCGTTCGGCCTCTTCATCAAAGCTGCCTTCCTCGGTTGAGAAGAACTGGAGATCATCCAGTTCGGACTGCGCGGCATTGAGCGTGGCGGCACTCGCGCGAAGGCCGAGGGCAAAGTCGGCGATCTGTGCTTCCAGTTCCGCCCTGTCGGTGACTTCTATGAGATGATATCCAAATTGGGTTTCGACGGGGCCGACGAGACGTCCGATAGGAGCATCGAAGGCTGCCTCTTCAAATTCGGGCACCATCCGGCCGGGGCCAAACCACCCAAGGTCTCCTCCGCGGCTGGCCGTGCCATCATCGCCGAACTCGCGGGCCATTTCCTCGAAGCTTTCCCCGTTCAGGATGCGGCGACGGACATCGTTGGCTTCCGAACGCGCTTCCGCCTTGGCTTCATCGTCATCCTCCGCAGCTCGGAACAGGATGTGACGCGCCTTTACGGCTGGTTCTTCCGGCTCGCGGACATCTATAACCTTGATCAGGTGTACCTCGTTGCCCGAAACAAAAGGTCCGACAATGCTTCCTGGCTCTGGGTTTTCGAATACGGCAGAAGAAATGGTCTCATCCAACTCGTCTGGACGGAAGTAGGCACTTGACCAAGGACGTTCCGATCCATTTCGGGCCAGGAAAAGAGAGTCTTCATCAGTTTCCGCAAAGCCGTCGCGCAGCAATTCGACATCACGAAAAATGGCGGCTGTATCGGCGGCGGTCGGTGCTTTCGAGAGTGTTACGTACGAGAAAGTATACGATTTTTTCCGGGCGAACTCGTCCTTGTGATCGTTGTAAAATGCACGCAGATCACGATCCGAGTAGGAAATGGAGTCGTCGGGAAGGGCTGCGTAGCGGAGCGCGACGAACTCGGTGTTCACGGTCAGGTTCTGGCGCCGATGTTCTTCCATGACATCGGCATCAGAAATACGCACGGTCGCACCCACCAGATTGTCCAACTTCTCACGACGACGTTCCTGGCGCAGGTAGTTCTCGATATTGATCCAGTCCTGTACCGCTTCAGGGTTGTCTATGAAGTTCTGAAGCAGCGACCGGTCCACACCATCGTTTCCATCGGAAAAGTAGGCCTTGATAATGGGGTGGGGGTCCGCGCCCTGGACCATGTCAATCAGTTCCTGGTCGGAGACGGCGATGCCGAGGCGATCCATTTCCTGCTCGCGCAGGCGGGACTCTACGAGCTGGTTGAATACGCGCTCCCGCGTCTGGTCGAGCATCTGGGGTGGCATGCTCTCACCAGCCTGGTTGGAGTAGCTCTGGACCTGCGCATTGACGGCATTGTTATACTCTTCGACGGTGATGACGTCTCCGTTTACACTGCCGATATTGTTGCCAACGTTGCCAACGGCATCAAGGCCACCGGAATCCTGGAGGACCCAGATGACGCCGAAGGCAAATACAAGAATCCAGAGAATGACACCGGTGTTGTCCCGGAGACGGTTCATTACACCCATGGAGTAGAACGGCTGCTGTCGATGTGAAAATGAGCGGCCGCACAGGATATGTGCGGCCGGTGCGAAGCTCATTAATATACAGCCTTCCCACGTGAATGTTCAGTACATACGTACCGAAAAAAGAGTCAGGCGGCTCGGTTGGACATCACGGACAGCTGATGGCGGAGGGTTTTGAGTACCTTGGCGAGAATCTGACTGATTCGGGCCTCGGTCCTATCCATCAGCTCGGCAATTTCCCTGAGCGTGAGGTTCTCGAAGTAGTAGAGGGCGAGAATGGTCTGCTCGCGGTCGGGCAGTTCGTTGATGAGCGTCTGTATGTAGGCCTTGAGGCTGTCCCGGTCAATGGCCTCGAAGGCCAGGAGCGTGTCGTTGTTCGGAATGGATTCGATCATCGTATGATCGTCCTCTCCGTTGACAGGGGAGTGGAGGGACAGAGAAAAGCGGCACTGGGCATCCTTGAGTAATGTGTGGTAATCGTAGAGGGACATGTCCAGGTACTCAGCGACAGCCTGGTCGGTAGGTTCTTCGCCCAGTTCCTGACGCAGGTTATCCATGGCCTGGTGGGCTTCGGCGAGCATCCGCCGGCGCTCACGGGGCAGGGCATCGATGGATCGCAGGTAGTCCACGAGCGCCCCTCGGATGCGTCCGTACGCATAGGAGACAAACGGTGTACCACGTTCTGGATCGAAGCCGTCGAGGGCCTGGAGCAGTCCGAGCTGACCGACGCTTTCCAGGTCTTCGCGGGATGCCAACGGGTGGTCTGGAATATTGAGGCGGCCCACGATGGAGCGGACAAGTGGAACTGCGGCTGTCACAACGGCGGTACGATTCGCTTCCGACGGATGTGCGACGAACGCTACGGCTACGGTTTGGAGATCCTGCGACATGGCGGTGAGGGGTTGAGAGGTTGGGATCAGGCCGCTTTCTGGGCATCCAGTTGCTGGATGTCTTCTCGCGAGTCCGCTTCCACATAAGGGGTGTTCCCGGCAATGCGGGCCGATGATTCCATCTCATCCATGAGGCGGTGCACAGCGTAGTCGCCGAGTAACAGCACCGCCCAGGTCGTACATCCGGCAGATGCGGCCCACAGGAGGGACGGCAACACATCGCTGCCGACCTGGATCAGGTTGGTGGCGGTCAGTGCGGCGACCAGCAGGCTGAACTGTATGATGAGACTTCGCATGGGAAATGGAATCAAGTTTCGATTCCCTGACATGCAAAGCGTGTGCCAGTCAGACCGGGCGACCCTGTCTGAATCCGCAAAACGCGTCTCAACAGGTGCAGGAGGGAGGTTCCGGGTGGAATAACCAGAAATTGCGAAACCCCGTACTGCCGATACGCGGAAAAATCTTCCCTATTCCGGGCCAAGAGCCTGCGGAATATCTTTCCGGTAGCGGATGGGCGCTGCGTGCGGTCACCTGCCAGTGGTCAGGTCAGGTATCCTTCCTCGCGATATTTCTTCAGCTTGTTCCGGATCGTACGAGCACTGATACCGAGTTTATCAGCGGCTTTCTGCTGATTCTGGCCACTCTCCTCGAGCGCATCGAGAATCATGTGGCGCTCCATGTCCTCGATGGTATCGTGTATGGCCGAACCGTCACTGTGGCCGGTCGCCGTCGTACCCGCATCCGAAAAGAAACTGTCATACACATCATCAATATCGACGATGGGCCGATCCGCCGACAGCAGCACACCGCGTTGGATCATGTTCTCGAGCTCCCGGACGTTGCCTGGCCAGTCGTGGGCGAGGAGGCGTTGCAACAGGCTGTCGGAGAGTTCTTTGGCAGGTAAACCGTAGAGCCTGCAGTATTTTCCAGCAAAATGCCGCGTCAGGAGTGGCACGTCATCCATACGCTCTGACAGCGGTGGGACGGTGAGGGGGAAGACAGACAGTCGGTGGTAGAGGTCTTCCCGGAACAGCCCATCCGTTATGGCCTGGGACAGGTTGCGATTACTCGTAGCGACGACGCGGACATCCACTTTCTTTATATCCGCAGCGCCAATTTTCTGTACTTCCTGCTCCTGCAGTACGCGCAGCAGCTTGGCCTGGATGGGAAGATCGATTTCCGTGATCTCGTCGAGCAGCAGCGTTCCGCCATCCGCACGTTCAAATGCACCTGTCATGTCCTCCACCGCACCTGTAAAGGCGCCTTTTCGGTGCCCGAACAGGTGACTCTCTACAAGATCACGCGGAAGATTCGCACAATTCAAGGTCAGGTAGGGCCCGGAAGCGCGGTCGCTCTGATTGTGGATGAGACGCGCCAGAATTTCCTTTCCAGTGCCGCTCGCACCCTGGATGAAAACCGGGGCACGGTTCTTGGCCACCCTCGGGAGCATATCCTTCAGGCGTCGAATGGACTCGGACTGTCCCACATACATCGCATCGGCGCTGCTTTCAGCGGTGTGACCTTCTTCGGCGCTCCCAGCTACGGTTTTCTTTGGGCCCGAGGTCGGTGTGCCGGCGGGCGCATCTTCCGGCAGAGGCGTGTTGAGCGATTTCTGGACTCGCTCCACGAGTTCCGCCGCCGTAAAGGGCTTGGGGATGTAATCGATGGCGCCATGCTGCATCATACGCACTGCATGCTGCACATTGGCGTGGGCCGTGACCATGATGACACGGGTTCGAGGGTAGCGCTCACGAATGTGACTGAGCAGGGAGAACCCATCCATGTCGGGCATCATGAAATCAGTCACCACAATATCGAACGCTTTGTCGGCCAGGATATCCATGGCCTGGACAGCGCTTGAGGTGCACGTGACTTCAAAGCCGTGCCTGGAAAACAGGCGCTCGAACAGATTGTGCAGAAGGTGCTCGTCATCGACGAACAGAAGCCGGGGGGATTGGGACATGGAGGGTATGTTGCGTCGTCAATACGCAAATATACCGCAAATCAGTCTTCCTGTACGGGCAGGGTCAGTGTAAATGTCGTTCCGTGGGCCTCGGAGCTCTCCTCAAGCACGAGCGTTCCCTTGTGCAGACGGGCAATCTGCTCGGCGAGCGGCAGGCCGACCCCCAGATTCCACGCCTTCGTCGTATGAAATGGCTCGAAAACGAGGTCTGGAGACGTGTTTTGGCTGAGCGTGCCGTCGTTGTGCACGCGAATCTGAATAATTGGATGCCCCTGGGTGGGGCACGGTTCAACCCCGACGGAGATGATTACGATAGAACCTTCATGGTGCGTGGCTTCGAGTGCATTCGTGATGAGCGCCATCACAGCCTGTCGAAGGGCTTTGGGATCGGCCATTACACGCTGCCCATCGGGAATCTGCGCATCAAACTGCACGCGAGACGCGTCGGTATCGGGCAGGATACGCTGAAGTTGGAACAGTACGTCCGTTATCACGACCGATCGAAGCACGACATGGGGTGAGGCGTGGTACAGGTCCAGATCCTCAAGAACCGCTTCTATCCGCCGGACGCCTTCCAGGATTCGAATGCCCGATTCCCGGTCTTCGGGATCGGAAAGAGAGGTCATGAGCAGTTCTGTGTAGCCCTCAATCCCGCTCACCAGACTTCCAATGCGGTGACGAAGCACCTGTGCAAACTCCTGGACGGAAGTCTGCCCGGCGATTGTGTCCTGGGAGAGGCGCTCGGCGCTGCGGCGCAGCGCGGGCCGGTTCTGGGCAATTTTTCTGGATGCTTTCGACATGGAGGTCGGTTACTATCGTTTGGGATCACGACGCCTGGTGCGTCTCGACGGGCCGGATGGAAGAAAAGGGATGGCTCAGGAGTTCGGCGGCGACGGCGTCGATGGAGCACTCCAGGTGTTCATCCAACAGGTGTCGCGCTGCGTCGGCAGACTCCACGTCCCTTGACCCGTACGCCGTCGCCGCATAACCTGCGTCGGCGGCCAATTGCGAGGCTACGCATACGAGCAAAGGAAGGGAAGAAGAGAGCGTGGATGGATGGGCAATGGGGTGCCCACCCAGCGACATGACATCGACCAGCTCGGGTGGCAATGCAAAACGAAGGCCGGCAAAAGCGCCGGTTTCTGCTGCATCGAAACCGAACAGGAGTTGCTGCGGCGTTCTCCAGTCGTGCGTATCGAACAGAATGGTCTGTGGCGAGACATCGGTGATGGCCCCGTATTGGGACGGGAACGACTGAGCCAGTACCAACGAGCCGTAGCTGTATAGCAGCCCCGCACTGAATGCCATGCCGGGAGGCGCACCTGTGGCACGTGGCCATGAACCCTCGGCAAGCCGGTGAGAAATATGGGCCGTCGCATAAGCTTCCCGGCGGATGGCCACCACCGCATCGGGCTCATGGAAATCCATATTGGTTGACATGAGCATGCGGGCAACACTCGGGGGCTCAAGGACCTCAATGGCCTGCGTCAGGCTGCCCACGGTGTTTCGCAGTCCGTAGTAGGCATTATTGGCTCGCTTGAGGAGTCCAGCTGCGGTGAAAGGGTCCCGGGCGGCAATGAGCGCAAGGGCGCCGGCCTCAAGAGGGAGTCCTGTTTCAATCATGTTCCGGATACGTTCTGCCAGCGACTCGAGGGGAGGACGCAGCAACGTGAGACCGGTGAAGAGGGTAGGTTCCATGGGGTTATCCTCAGGCGGCCAGCCGAAGTGCACCACTGCCAGAGAGGCGCCGCGCTTCTTCGATGTGTCCCTGTTTGATGTTAAGCGCCACAAGTCGCCGCCTCAGCAGTTGGCTTTCGGAGCGCGTCTCGTAGAACGTTGTGTAGAGGGAAAGAGCCTCCTCCCGCCATCCCTGCTGGGCCATAGCCTGGAGCACCTCGTCAGCCTCGGCTTCGGAGCGATCCTGGATCATGATCGCGGCAACGGCCGTGGCATCGCCCGGGTTGTCGCGGTAGAGTGCGAGGCGGAAGAAGTCCTCGCGAAGAGGTGCCGGCATGGACGCGAGCCCCTCCGGATAGGCGCTTGCCAGGTGATCGGCCACGTCGTCCCATTCTCCGAGTTGCCAGGACCATGCAGCCAGCAGTGTGTGCGTCTCGGTGGAGGAAAGCGTTGTATCCCACGTCGTCTTTGTGTCGCCGACCGCCAGGTTCGACAAATGGAGGTAGGCCGCCAGAAAGTCCTTGCGACCCGCCAGCACATTGACCTGTATCATGTGCGATGCGAGTTGGTTGGGAAAGAGGTCAAGCGACCTACCCGCCATGCGCCGCGCCTGCTCGGTGGCGCCGAGTTGACGCTGTGCTTCGGCGAGTGCCATTTCCATGGCAGCACGTTCTTCGGGGTGAAAAATCCGCGGCTCATCCATGGCCTGCCGGGCAGCGGAAGAAGCAGCTTCCCAGTTGCGGTTTCGCATCTGTTCCCAGATGGGCGCGAGCGACGCGTAGGGGAGAGAGCGGCACTCGAATGAGAGTTCAGGTACTCGATACCCACTCAGAAAAGATTCTTCGCGGGGCTGGAGTGTTACTTTGCGCATCATGACGGTTCGGAGGTTTTGTTCAATCCGGATATTCCGGTGCTTGAGTCCTCCCATCCACATGCAAACGGCTTGCCAAGCCTGGAATACGTGCCAGATGCCTGGAATCGTCAATTAAAGCCGATCATCGGCGGTAAACCTTTCCGCTGGCACCGCAAAATTTTCCCTGGAAGCGTGTTGAAGAACCAGCGTGCGCCAGGATGCGAGCGCCGGAATGCCTGCTGCGGGGACGTCTTTCCTGAACAGAACAGGCCCGGAGCGCACTGCGCTCCGGGCCTGTTTCGGTTTTGTGCGAAGCGCCGCCCCGCGGGGTGCAGCGCCTGGTTTTCTACGGACTACTCGCTGTCCACGTGGACAAACTTGCGGTTCTTCTGCCCACGCGAGAAGCGGACCTTGCCGGTCTGTGTGGCGAATAGCGTATCGTCGCCTCCGCGACCTACATTGCTGCCCGGGTGAAACTTCGTTCCGCGCTGACGGACAATGATGGCGCCTGCCTGCACGAACTCGCCACCATACGCTTTGACGCCGAGCATCTGGGGGTTGGAATCGCGACCGTTCTTGGTCGACCCCATTCCTTTCTTATGTGCCATTGCTGAACTCCTTTTGTATTTGGTTCGAGTCGGATCAGCCGGCGTTGAGCGCCGTCACCTTGATCTGTGTGTAGGGCTGCCGGTGGCCCCGTTTTACCTTGTAGCCTTTGCGGCGCTTCTTCTTGAACACAAGCACCTTGTCAGCCTTGACGTGGTCGAGCACTGTGGCATCGACCGAAGCGCCCTCGACGGTCGGCGTTCCCACCGAGACGTTTTCCCCATCGGCAACGAGGAGCACCTTGTCGAATGACAGCGTGGTCGACGTACTGGCCGACTGGCGGGGGATGTACAGCGTGTCGTCCTGGGACACCTTGTACTGTTTACCGGCGATTTCTACGATCGCGTACATATCTTGCCTCTGCTTTGGGCGGCGGGTTGGTTACCGTCGCGAGAGTGTATACGAAAACATTCAGTCCATCAATATACGGCACGATTCGCAGCCGTTCAACGCATACCGATATGGAAGAATTGAGAATTCAGGGATCGCGTACCGTCTTCCGTCCTGGAAAGCTGGTCTGCGTAGGGCGGAACTATGCCGCCCATGCACGCGAAATGAAGAGCGCCCTGCCGAGTAAGCCCATGTTGTTCCTGAAACCCGCCAGCAGCCTGGTCGGCGGACAGGATGGTCAGATTCTGCTGCCACCAGAGTCGCAGGATGTGCATCATGAAGTAGAACTGGTCGTCGTCCTGGGATCTCGCCTTCGCCACGCCCGGCCAGAGCAGGCGCACGAGGCAATCGCAGGCCTGGCTGTGGGGCTTGACATGACAGCACGGGATATCCAGCAGCGGGCGAAGGAGAGCGGTCATCCGTGGAGTGTCGCCAAAGGATTCGATACGTTCGCTCCGCTGGGCCCGATTGCCGTGGCCGACATCAGGCAACCTCGCCGCATCTCCCTGAATGTGAACGGTCAGCCGAGGCAGGAGGCTTCGACGGGCGATATGCTGTTCCCCGTTGCCGACCTGCTGGCTTTCGCGTCCAGCATTTTTACGCTCGAACCGGGAGATCTGTTGTTCACTGGAACGCCAGAGGGTGTCGGCCCCGTCGTGGACGGTGACTTCCTGGAGGCCCGGATTGAAGGGCTGCCACCCCTCGACATAACGGTCAGACGGCCGCCGTCAACCGGCCGTAGTCACTGAGATAGGCGGTGGCGAATTCGGACGCGGATAGCCGACGGCGAATGCGTTCCGGCGTGCCGTCCGGGTGGATCCAGACTTCGGCGGGCAGGGGCCGCATGTTGTAGGTCGACGACAGGGACATGCCGTAGGCTCCGGCGTCGAGTATGGCCACGATGTCGCCTTCGTGGAGCTCGGGAATGTCCCGGTCCCGGGCAAAGAAATCGGCCGACTCGCAGACATTGCCAACGACATCGTACGTTCTCGGCGTGCCGTGGGGACGCGTCAGGTTGCAGATCGTGTGCCACGCGTCATAGAGGGCGGGCCGGAGCAGGTGTCCCATGCCGGTGTCCAGACCGGCAAAAGTCCGGCTGCCGGTCGTCTTGATCGTGCTGACGCGGCTGAGCAGTACGCCGGATTCCGCCGTGAAGTAGCGGCCTGGCTCGAACCGGACTTCCAGCCCTTCGGATGGGTGGGAGGCGACGAAATCGCGGATGGACGCTACAATGGTCGATTCGAAGGCCTCGAGGTCGAGCGGCGCTTCATCTGGTCGGTAGGGCACGCCGAGGCCGCCACCGACGTTGATGAAACGAAGGTGCTCGACGCTCCGGGCCGTTTCGAGAATGACGGCGGCTGCGCTCCATAGTGTTTCCGTATCCAGGATGCCGCTGCCGATATGTTGATGCAGTCCGACAATGCGGAGATCATAGCGTGCAGCGATGTCAAGCACACGATCCATCTGCTCAACCGGAATGCCGAACTTGCTCCGGTCGCCTCCCGTCACCACGTGTGCGTGGTGGCCGGCACCGATTTGCGGATTGATGCGCACGCACACGTCCAATCCGCCGAACGTGGCGCCGAGTCGCTCGAGCCGCGAGAGCTCGCCAATGTTCATTGTGACGCCAGCCTCCACCGCGTGCCGCATTTCCTCGTCGGTCATGTTATTGGCCGAGTAAAGGATGTGGGCCGGATCGAATCCAAGGCGAAGCACGAGCTGTAGCTCGCCCGGCGAAACGGCATCTATTCCAAGCCCAGCACGGCGCATGACATCGAGAAGCGGAGGGCAGTGGTTCGCCTTCATGGCGTAGAGCAGGCGAACGGGAATACCAGTCAGATGCGCTTTGAGTTCGTCAATGCGCTGCATGACGGTGGCTTCGTCGTAGACGTAGACGGGCGTCCCGTGTTCGGCAGCAATCTGCGTCAGAAGGTCGGGGTGGAATGGGTGGGTGGACATCAGAGTAGGAGTTCGGCGACTATGAAGTCTGCGATCAGGATGTTGACACAACTTACGACGACAGCCTGCGTCGTGGAATCACCCACGCCCTGGGCGCCTCCACGCGTGTTGAAGCCCTTCCAGCAGGCGATCGATGTGATGATGTATCCGAAAGCAAGCGACTTGGTCATGCCGTACGCCGCGTCAAAGGGCGCAAAGTAGGTTCGTGCGCCGCGAACGAATGCATCCATCGACAGAAAACCCATGTACTCGCCCGCAAACCCACCGGCGAGTACGGCGACGAGTGCGGAGGCAACATACATGGCGGGAAACATCAGAAGGCCTGCCATGACGCGCGGCAGTACGAGGTGGCTGATGCTGTTGAGTCCCATGGCTTCGAGGGCATCGATCTGTTCGGACACCTGCATGGTTCCGATTTCGGCGGCGACGCTGGCGCCGACGCGCGAGGCCATGACAAGGCCGGGCACGAGTGCGCAGAGTTCAAGCAGCAGCGTGGGGACGACGATTGCGCCGATGGCATCTTCCGTGAGGACCGTGTTCTGGAGTTGGTAGGCAGTCTGCAGCGTCGTCACGACTCCGGCGAATGCGCTGGCGAGCATGACGACGGGAAGGGCTTCATAACCGAGCCGGACGGCCTGGCGGAGGACTTCATGACGCAGGTGAACCGCGGAGCGGGCCGACGAGACGGCTTTGCCCATGAACAGTACGTAGTTGCCAAGGGACGATACGAGACGGGCGAGCGGCGTGATCATGGCGCCGGAGTGTTGGATGAGGTCCGGGCGGCCGAGTTGGTGCGGGCGCTGTCCCGGAGACGGGCGCGTCGGAGTTCGCTGACGAGCACGCGGAGAGGGTCGGGTTGCAGGCCGCGTGCGCGGTTGGCGCGGCCAATCCGGAACGCCAACGTCCACTGGACGAGGAGCGTGTACCAGGCCCTGAAGAGGGAGGTAGCGGGGTCGTATATGTGCGTTGCTTCCGAGGACACGCCGTTCAGTTCGAGGATCTTGAATCCATCTCCGTGGGCGAGACGATCTGGGTCCGGCACCCGGATATCGTATCGACCGAAAAAGAAACCGTCTGTCTGACGGGATATCCGTTCAATCGTTTCCGAGAAGGCGGCACTCATATGCGGACGGCCGTCGAGAAAGAGGGCGCCGCGGCAGTGCGTGCCGACTTCGGCGAGTGGTATGCGCGTGCCCTCGTCAAAAACATGTCCGAGATCGGAGGAGAAGCGCTGCATGAAAAGGGGTGCCATGCTGACCGCGCGCTCGTCGTCGAGAATGAGCCGTTCGAGGGTGCGCCGTCCATCGGCGACGAGCCAGACCGGGCGTTTCTCGGTGACGGAGAATATTCGGCCCGATGGCTGGCCGGGTTCGCGTACATGGAAAACGCCGAGTTCCAGGCCTTCGACGTACTCCTGCGCAATGATATCGCCCTCGTGGCAACTGAAGTAGGTATCGACATCGGCCTTTGAGTGGGCAATCCAGACGCCCTGTCCCCGCTCGCCGACATCGGGTTTCAGCACGATGGGCCAGGTCAGGTCGTGCTGTTTCATGAATGCTGTGACGCGTTCGGTACGGTTGTCAGCGGCGGCGGGAATCAGGCGCCAGGTGGCCACAAACTCATCGCTGTGCCGTAACAGCTCAAGGATGTCCTGTTTGCGTTCGCCAAGGAATCCGCCGGTGAACATGGCCGGATTGGCTGCCGTGAACAGCGTGAGAGATCGGTGCCGCACGGCGAGAAGGAGTATCCAGAGGGCAACGGGAGCATAGAAAACAGGGGCCGGCCAGAATTCCCAACGCGAGAGCCGGCGCCAGCGGGAGATGAGTCGTCGCCGGCCGTTGTGCGTCGTGAGCGGGATGCCGATGTGGATCGTGAGGTAGAGCGCGGCGACCAGTATGAGAAGCACCCAGAGAGCGTACGCTTCGTAGGCCGCGTAGAAATCGAGGATTTCCGTCCCGGCCCATGAAGAGAGCCCCGTGATGAGAGGCGTCCAGACGATGGCTGCTGCCATGAAGTACCCCAGGAATATCCAGAAGGGCGTCCGAAGTAGTCCCGCAGCTACGTAGGTGGGTAGCCGGGTACCCGGTACGAATCGGCTGGCCAGGATGACGTGCGGACCTTTCTCGCGGAACCAGCTCGCGCCGCGGTCCAGTTGGGCGTCGCTCAGCATCCAGGAGAACGGTGGAATGGCGAGCAGCCGACGCCCGAACAGGCGGCCCGCCGCATACAGCCCCACGTCGCCGATCACGATACCGAGAAAAGCCGCAAGTAGCGCCAGCTCGAAGGGCATGGTACCCCGGGCAGCCAGAAGGCCTGCCCCGATGGCCGAGAGGTCTTCGCTCACGAAGGAGACGAAAATGATGAGAACGACGAGAATGAAGAGCGCAAAGCCGGACGAAGGGGGGACGTTCGCGGCATCGAATGGGCGCTCGGCAGCGCGCTTCCGCTCTGGCGAGGCTGCGGCGCGGGTCGGCGCCTCACGGCGCTCGACCCGCGCAACAAAGTCGGCAATGTGCCGTGCCGTCATCTCGGCTTCCTGGAATGGCAGGCCATGGCCGTGCGACGTCAGGCTCACCAGTTCACTCTGTGGCACTATCCGGTGATGCTCGAGCGCGGCTTCATAGGGCACGAGCGGATCGTCGGTGCCGTGGATGATCTGCATGGGACCTGCCCAGGCCGCGAGGTGCGAGCGCAGCGGCCGCTGGTCGGTATCGTAAAAGTTTCGGGCGTACGACACGCCAAGAATGGCATTGTCAAACCACCCGAAGTGTGGCACAAGCTCAGAGACAGCCCAGATGGCAGCGAGTTGCAGGCCGTGGACGGCCCGGTTCAGGTGATATTCGCCCATCAACTCGAGCTCCTGCACCCCGATTGCAGACAGGAGCTGAACAGAGGCCACCCTGATGGGCGCCTCGTGCGCCGCTTCGATGGCAACGCCTCCGCCCATGCTGTATCCTACAAAATGCACCCGGTCAATCCCCAGCGTATCCTGGAGCGCCAGTGTGTAGCGGGCATGCGCGCGGATGGAATAGTCCTCAATGCGCAGTGTGGACCCACCGAAACCCGGCAAGTCGGGCGTGATTACCCGGAAACGACCATCTTCAGCGAGATGCCTGTGCAGTGCGCGCATGGATCGCGAAGCGACGGGGCTGCCATGAAGAATGAAAATGACCGGACGTTGGCCGTCGGAGGCCATGTGGGTCGCCGCGTCTCGGGGTGCCGAGTCGAGATAGGCCATACGGACAGGGTCGGCGTCCGCGCCCGACGCGACCATGCGAACGTGCTGATCCTCAAGCGGACCGGGGTCGTCCTGAACGTAACGCGTCAGGTGCGAAGCGGCGAGCAGAACAAGCCAGACAAGTAAAATTCGTCCCGAGAGTCGCCGCAGGCGACCCGTGGATGCCACCTGTTTCGTCAACGTTCCAGGCGATGCTGCAGTGTGGACGGAGCGACGCCGAAATCAGGTGTGGGCTCGACACCCTGGATGCGGAGAATGAGGGCAATCAGGGCGTAATGGTGGATAGTGTGCGCCTGGAGATACTGCAACTCCCGCTTGATGGTCGAATCTGACAGTGGCGAGTCGTTGTCCGGGGTGTGCGATGCCGCCATCTTGATTTCGAGCGCTCCATCGGATGCGCCCATGGCATCGAGGTCATCAACAATACGTTCCATGACGTCGATTGCAATGAGGCGGCTCTCGGATATACGGGTGTCCCGTTTCCTGGCGTCATAGTCGACGAGCCCACTGGTGAAGCCCCCAAGAAACAGCTGGTAGTGCTCAATAATGTGGCGCATGTGCTCGCCGACGCCGGATGGGTAGAGCGTGGCGTGCGTAGCCGTGTACTGGGCGTCAGTAAGCGAGGCAAGCAGGTAAATACCCTGCCTGAGGTGGACCTGGTTGAGGGCGGCGAGTGTGTCTGTGCGCTTCATCTGGCTTGCGTTGTGGGTACCTGCAAATATAACTCTTCTACGGACTCGAAAGCGGCAGCTGTCAACGTTTTACGGTCGGCTGGCTCAATGGGTGCGCTCCCGTAGTGGATACGTGCATTGAATCGGGAAAACGTTAGCACGCGCCAGAAATGGTCTCCAAAGGTCATGTCGCCCCACCAGCAGAGCTCCGTCGTGGCATCGCCCCCCGGGAGGTCGTACGATATGGCCGCGGTGTGGACGGGTAGGCCCAGTTCAGCAGGTACGGACATGAGCGGCGCCTTGAACGGCAGAACGCCTGCGCCCGATGAGGAAGTGCCTTCCGGGAAGAATACGATACCGTCCCCATCGGCCAATACACGGCGCATATCCTGGGCCACACGGGGAATGTCCCTGATCCGGGAGCGCTCAATGAATATGGTACCGAATGTACGCGCGAGCCACCCGATGCCTGGCCAGTGGGCGAGGTCAGCGCGGGAAACGAGGCGAGCCCTGGTGGTGGCGATGACCACAAGGATGTCAAGATAGCCCAGGTGATTGGCGACCAGGCAAAAGGGCGGGTCTGGTGGGTAGCCGCTGACGTGCAGACGACAGCCCATGATGCGTAGTAGTCCGCGAGCCCAGCCTCCAGTAATGGTATGCCGCCATGCGACGCGTCCCCGGACGGTCCGATTCTTGAACGGCCCGAGCACCCACCACAGAAAGGTGAGGAACAGCGTGACAAGGATAATGGCAACGAGCCGCCCGCCCGCCCGCACGTGCTTGATCATGAAATGGTATAGAACGCCAGATCGGACTCCTGCAGACTCTTCACGTCGAAGAGGGCAAGGAAATCTATTGTCTTGAATTCCCTGTCCATGGCCGGGGGGCCACAGATCCGGGCTCCAAAACTAAGGTACGCGCGCATGAGGCGGGGAGGACGAATGGGCGCGACACCGGATCCCTCAGGAATTTCATGACAGCAACCGTACGCGGGCTGCGGCGGGATACACAGATCAGCATGCATATGCCCGTGCTGCCTGAGGTAGGCCAGTGTAGCGCTTCCCTCGAGGGGATCCTGGCTCGTGAGTGAGCAGCACCCGAACAAAAACCGTGACCCCGTGGCCTGCATATAGAATCCGATGCCCTTCCAGAGCAGATAAAGCACCTTCAGACTCCGGTGCTCCTGCACAATACAGGCGCGTCCTGTTTCTACGCTGGCTTCCAGGACGGACGCTGGAACGCCAGAAAAATCAAATTCATTCGCCGAATACCATCCTTTGTTGCTGCGGGCCATGTGGGCCGTCTGCATGCGGTAGGTGCCTACAACGCGACCGGACGGTATGTGCCGGACGTAGAGGTGGTGGAACACGTCGTCGTACTGGTCACTGTCGCGGCCCGTCTCGTGTGATGCATCCAGGCCTTCATTCAACTCAAGGTTGAAGACGTGGTATCGAAGTTCCTGCACAGCTCGCAGTTCCGCGCGGGATTGCACCCAGCCAAGTTCATACGCCCCATTGACGAATGTCCGCTTGGGAGGGGGGTTTCCGGGTGGCACGGAGCCGGTGGCTATGTCAGGCTGTGCGTTCATGACAGTATTCAACGTATACTACGTACGCTTTGTTGTCCACAGCATAACCAATACGTAAACATCATGTCAGACGTTGCACTTTTCACATGGGATGAGATGCCCAAGGAGGACCTGTCACCACTCATTTCTCGCCGCCTCGTGACGGGAGACCGCATGATGCTTGCCCACGTATACCTCAAGAAGGGGAGTATCGTCCCGCAGCATCAGCACGATAACGAGCAGATCACGTACATCCTGGAGGGGGCGCTTCGCTTCTTCATTGGCAGGAATGGGGAGAAGGTCGTCGACGTTCATGCCGGCCAGGTACTGCATATTCCGTCCAACGTATGGCACAAGGCGGAAGCGCTCGAAGACACACTCGATGTTGATGTCTTCAGCCCGCCGCGCCAGGACTGGCTTGACGGCTCGGATGCCTACCTGAGGGGTTGATCCGGCCGAACGTGCCGCTGCCTACTCGCCCTTCAGCGACCGCAGGTATTTCCTGAAGCCCGGCTTGTTGTAGTTCGCCATCCCCGAGTGGACCGTTCCAAGCGTGCCGTCTGCGCCGATCACGTAGGTTGTCGGTAGCACGCGACTGGTGTAGGGCTCCGGGAGCGAGCCGGCCAGTCGGTAGACTGGAAGTGTATATCCTTTCTGCTGCATGTACGCCCTGGCTTCTTCAGCCGTTTCGTCCGTGGATATCATGACAAATATGATGTCCTCGTCTTTTACTTCCTGATAGAGCGCTTCGATGTAGGGCATTTCAGCCAGACACGGAGGGCACCACGTTGCCCATATATTCATGAAAATGGGCTTTCCCCTGTAGGAAGACAGTGACACGGGCTCCCCGTCCAGAGTGACCAGTTCCACGTCAAAATTGGCAGGTTGCCGATTTTCTTCCGCCCAGTTTACATCGGCCTGGAAGAGTCCGGTGGCCAGAATGCCCTGCTGCAACCAGCCCTGCGCCACCGTTCCTGTATCTGTAAAGCGGAAAAAGGCGAAAATGCCGATGATTGCGGCCACCTCGGCCAGGCTTCGCAGCCGCGATCGGCGCCGTCGCGTGGCGTCAGCGTGGGTGTTGGTGCCAGTTTCGGGCGAGGCCTGTTGTTCTGAATGAGTCACGTGTTCTGTAAGTCGTTTGTGCCTCTTGGACCCGATGCGTGCGATCCTGTTACGCCTCTCGCGCCGTCCAATGTGGGTTCATTCATATTTCAAATGTCATGCCTTCACATGCAGCAGCGCAGCCGACGTCGTTGCCGAGAGTTGCGCAGGCCGCCGCGTTCATGGCATCGATCTCCGCGTCGCTGCGCCGATAATCATGATGAAAGAGAATCAGCTCTCCGACCTGCGCTCGACGTGCCAGTCGGCAGACATCGGACAGGAAACTGTGTCCCCAGCCCGTTCGGAATGGTCGCTCATCGTCCATGTACTGGGAGTCGTGGATGAGCACATCGGCGTCGCGGCAGAACGCCAGCAAAGTATCGTAGGAGACGTCTCCCGTCACCTCATCGAGTTCATTATCCGTCATATAGACCAGGCTCCGCGTTGGCCCCTGGACGCGATAGCCGAAACATGTGCCTGTATGATTCAGACGCTGCCAGGAAATGGAAACCCCGCATCCAGAGAGTACCTCGCCGATCTGGCGTGCATCCAGCCGGACATCAGCTTCGATGTCGTCATGGCAGAGCGGGAAATGAAGACCATCGAACTGTGACATGGCCTGCTGTCCAATCTCTGGTGCCGGCTCGGTCAGGAAAACGATATGATTGCCCGGGCACATGAGCGGAGCGAACAGCGGGAGCCCCTGGATATGATCCCAATGGGGATGGGAGAGGAGCAGGTAATAGGTATGGGGCGGCGGAGGGGCTTCAAGGCCCATGGCCGCGAGACCGGTGCCGGCGTCGAGGACGAGCGTCGTGCTGTCGTCGATCGAAATCGTTATGCAGGATGTGTTGCCGCCGTAGCGTACTGTGTGGGGGCCGGGTGCGGGCAGTGAGCCGCGTGTGCCCCAGATTTGCACCTTCATGCGCCTGGAGTTTGAACAGAATCAAGGTAACAAGAAGCGGGGACAATCGGTGCGTTCATTCGTAGGGGACCCGCATGCTGTTCCATCGAATATACAGGAATGAGAAGGCCCAGGACTGGGTTGTTTTCGTACATGGCGCCGGTGGGTCTTCGGTGGTCTGGTTCAAACAGATCAGGGCCTTTCGGCCGTGGTTCAATATCCTCATGGTCGACCTGCGGGGGCACGGCCGATCGGCGGCCTATGGAGGTAACGGCAGCGCTTATTCCCTTGAGGGTATTTCGAGTGATATCCTGGACGTGATGGATCACCACGGAATAGTAGAGGCACATTTCGTAGGGGTATCGCTCGGCACGATCTTGATACGTACCCTGCAGGAATGTCACCCGGAGCGCGTGCGTTCGGCCGTATATGCCGGCGCTGTAGTGGGTTTTACCGCTCCTGCGCGCGTGCTGATCGCGGCGGGGCACTCGCTTAAATACGTCATCCCATTCCGCGCCCTGTATGCCGTGTTTGCGTGGATCATCATGCCTGGCCCGAAGGCCAATGAAGCGCGCAGGGTGTTCCGGCGGGAGGCGCGCTCTGTTCGACCCGCTGAATTTCGGCGATGGTTGCGGTTGACGCGGGAGGTCCACTCGAAATTGGCCGCCTGGTCGACGTCGACAGACCGCTCCCCGACGCTTTACGTAATGGGGGCGCGCGACTACCTGTTTCTGCCGCCCGCACGCCGCGCTGTCGCCAATGATCGGTCTGCTGAACTTGAGGTGGTGGAACGCTCGGGTCACGTCTGCAATATTGAGCAGCCAGCGCATTTCAACCGCGTGGCTATCGCGTTCTTGAGACGGTGAACTGCACCAGGTTGTCGAGCGCTGTGCGGGCATCGCCCGGCGGGAGAGCGTCCAGCTCGCGGCGCGCCGCTTCCGCGTGAAAGTGCATGCGTTCGCGCGCGTAGTCAAGTCCTCCGTAGGCGGCCACAAAGGCGGCCACATCGGCGACGTCACCATTTGATTTCTCCGACCTGCCAACCAGTCCGAGCATCCGACGTCGCTCTTTCGCGGGTGCTTCCCGGAGGGCATGAATAAGCGGGAGCGTCATTTTTTTCTCCCGGATATCAATTCCGAGTGGCTTGCCGACATCAGTCTGCCCGAAATCAAACAGGTCGTCACGGATCTGGAAGGCCAGCCCGAGTTGTTCGCCGAAACGGCTCATGACCTCGATGGTCTCCGTGCTGGCACGAACACTTACCGCACCGCACCGCGTGCAGGCCGACAGCAGCGAGGCGGTCTTGTCAGAAATAATGCGAAAGTAGGTTTCCTCGTCGATATCGAGTTTGCGGGACTTCTCGATCTGCAGTAGCTCTCCTTCACTCATGCGCCTGACGGCATCAGAGACTACATGCAGCAGATCATACTCGCGGGCATCGAGCGCCAGAAGCAGCCCCCGGCTCAACAGAAAATCGCCCATGAGCACGGCAATTTTGTTTTTCCACAGGGCATTGATAGAAAAAATACCGCGGCGGCGATCCGCGTCGTCAACCACATCATCGTGCACCAGGGTGGCCGTGTGCAGCAATTCCACGAGTGCCGCTCCCTGATACGTGGCGTCCGCCACCTCGCCGCAGGCCCGGGCCGAGAGCAGGACGAGCGTAGGTCGCAACTGTTTGCCCTTTTTCCGCAGCAGGTAACGCACAATCAGGTCGAGAATGCGAACGTCTGAACGCATGGCCGACCGGAAGTACGATCGGAACGCTTCCAGTTCTTCCGCGACCGGTTTTTGGATGTCTTTCAGTGTCATGCGCGGGTATACTCCGGCCCTCAGGACAGGTTTTTGAAGCGCCAGGACTGCCGTCTGAGCAGCACGAGGAAAAATGGTACGCCGGCCATCGATGATACAATACCAACCGGGATTTCCTGGCCGGGCAGCACACTGCGAGCCAGCGTGTCGGCCGCCACGAGAAACAGCCCACCACCCAGGAACGCCGCCGGTACAACATACCTGTGTGAGACGCCTGTGAATCCCCGAACGACGTGGGGCACAATAAGTCCCACGAATCCAATGGCGCCCGATATGGCCACCAGTGTACCCGTCACAAGGGCAGCCAGCACGATGAGTACGTGCTTCATTCGCTCGACCGGGATACCGAGTGTGGCGGCCGGTTCCTCGCCCAGCAGGAGGGCGTCGAGGGACCGCGAGAAAACCATGAGAATACCGAGACCGAGGACAGATGCCACCGTGGCAATCGGCAAATCCGACAGGGTCAGTCCAGAGAATGAACCCAACAGCCAGAACAGTACCGCGCGCAGCCTGTTGGCGTCGGGCGATGCGAAGGATACGAACGAAGACAGGGCACCGGTCAGCGAGGCCAGCGCCACTCCGGCCAGGAGCAACCGCGTGACGGACAGGCCATCCCGCGTCCTGGCGACGGCATAAACGAGCAAGATCGTAGCCAGCGCTCCGAGAAAGGCCGCAATCGAGACGCTCAGTGCTCCCAGGAACAGGCTCGGCAGCAGTCCCATGTAAAATAGCGATGCCCCCGCCGACGCCCCACCCGAAATGCCCAGTATATATGGTTCCGCCAGCGGGTTGCGCACGAGCGCCTGCATGGCAACGCCGACGATGGAAAGGCCCGCACCGGTTATCCATGCACCCAGCACGCGGGGCAGCCGCGATTCGAGCAGAATCAGCCGCTCAGCCTCGGAAAGTGTCTCCCGACCCGCGACGAGATCGGCCAGCGCCGCCAGCCCTACGTCGGCCGTACCGACTGTCAGCCCGAAGACAAACGTCAGCAGGCTGGCTGCGCCAAGCAGAGCGAATGACCAGGCACGTCGCGTCATGGCTGCTGCTCGAATAGTTGTGGATGCGCGCCTCGTGCCATGACCCAGGCTCCCTCGATCATGCGGGGCCCGGGGCGCAGGACGAGGTCGGCAGGGACACTGATGACTCGGCCGTTGTGCACCGCGGGGACCGTACGCCAGAGCGGATGCGCCGCCAGAATCTCGGCGCGGGCGTCAACGTCGCTGTCGAAGGGCCCTACGATGACCTCCGGAGCGCGCTCTATCAGGAACTCGTCGGTCAGAACCGGGGCTTCGTTCGGAAATGAGCGGGTGATGGATGCAAGTCCAGCCCATGACATGACCTCGTGCATATAGCTCTCCGGACCAAACGACCACGGTGTGCCGGTTGATATCAGGAAGACGGCATTGGGCTGCGACTCCAGCACCCGGGTCTTGTCGGTAAGCGCCCGCAGGCGGGCCTGCAGGCTGTCCGTGACGGTGCGGGCCCGCCCTGTGCGTCCCGTGAGTTCGCCGACCAGGCGCACGCTGCCGAGCACATCTTCGAGGTTGGCACCTGCGAGGTAGATAACCGGGATGCCAAGTGCCTCAAAAGCGCGGGCGTCGCGCGGCGCGTTGACCTGGGTCGAGGCCAGCACAAGGTCGGGGCGAAGCAGGGCAATCTGTTCAAAGTCGACCGGCAGGACCTGGTAAGTGGGCAGGTGGGCAATTGCGGGCGGCCAGGTGTCAGCGTCGGTTACGCCCACGAGAGCCTTCGTGCCAGCCACAAGCGCGATGGTTTCGGTTACGCTCGGGGCGAGCGGAGCGAGCCCCAGAACGGGCACGCGAAGGGTTACCTCGCGGCCGAGTGCGTCTGTGAGCGTGGTGTCGCGCGCCGAAGCCGCCCAGGTGCTGTCGGACTGGGGGGCGCGTTCCGCCCGGGTGCTGTCGGCCCGTGGCGCGCGATCCGTTTTTTGCCCGGATCCACACCCGGTCCATATGGCGGCGCCCAGGAGGAGCGCGCACAGCCACGCGCCAGCCGGATGGCTGGGCAGGAGAGGGACGATATGGTCGGAGCGCAGTGACATGGTGAATGGTATGCGCCCGGAAGATAGCGCACCCATTTGTATCATCCGGCGTATCTTGCCTGCATGAAGAAGGAAGAGAAAGAGCAAATCCTTGACAGGCTGCGTCGGCGCTATGCCCACGAGTTCGGCCAGTTGGGGCAGCAGGCGACAATGGCCGGTCAGGAAGGACTCGGGCACGTCATGTCGGCGGGCGCCGATCGCCTTGGTCTCCATTCGGACAGGGCCGGTGTCCGGGGCTGGTCGGCCTGTGATCTGGCGCCGGCGCTGGCCCGCGCCATTGACCACACGGCGCTCAAACCCGAGACGACAGACGGGGATATAGACGCACTCTGTGAGGAAGCGCGCACGTACTGTTTTGCCAGCGTGTGTGTAAACCCATGTTATGTCCGAAAGGCGGCCCGTCTTCTTGCCGGCTCGGGCGTCGCTGTCTGCACGGTGATCGGATTCCCTCTCGGCGCCTCAGCATCCAGGGTGAAGGCCACCGAGGCGACGGAAGCGGTCCACGACGGCGCTACGGAAGTGGATATGGTGATCAATGTGGGCATGATCAAATCCGGGAAATACGACTACGTGGAGAATGATATCCGCGGCGTGGTCGACGCAGCACGCGCCGCATCGAACGCTTTCCCAGGTCCCGAGCGTGTGCTCGTAAAGGTCATTCTGGAAACGGCGTTGTTGACGGATGAGGAAAAAGTAATTGCCAGTGTGCTGGCAAAGAATGCGGGAGCCGACTACGTGAAGACATCCACCGGGTTTTCAAAAGGTGGGGCGACGGCCGCCGACGTGGCGCTCATGCGCCGTGCTGTGGGGCCAGGGATGGGCGTCAAGGCATCGGGTGGCGTGCGCTCACGCGAGGACGCAGAGACCATGCTCGCGCACGGTGCGACGCGGATTGGTGCCAGTGCATCGGTGGCTATCATGCAGGGAGAAAAAGGAAAAGGAACATATTGATGCAACGCATTGCTACAGGCCAAGGATGGCCGCAAGGTGTGGTCTGTCTGATATTCGGGCTGATGCTCGTGGGCGCGGGGTGTTCCTCCGGGCCACGAATAGCCACCGACGAGGGCACGCCTGAGGCCCCGGTGCCGGCTGCGTGGGCCGATGTTGAAACAGCCGATCTTTCCGGCAGGGATGTGACCCCGCCTGTACGGACCGGGGTGGTGACACACGACGTTCCGCGGCAACTCCTGGAGAGCCGCGCGGACGATGGCATTGTGGAGGAAGTACCCGGCTACCGCGTACAGGTGTTCTCATCCATCGATCGAAATGAAGCCCTGATCATGCAGGACGCTGTCGAGGAGTGGATCGAGGGTCTTGACGAGGAGCGGCGCGCGGAGCTCGGCCTTGCCCGGAGCGGGCAGCAGGAAGTGGCGCGCACCGTGTTTGCTTCGCCCTACTACCGCGTACGTGTGGGTGACTTTCGAACGCGGGCCGAAGCAACGACGCTGCGTGGCGCCATGGAGCGCCGCTTCCCCAGGCTTCTCGTCGTACCCGATCAGGTGCGGGTCACGCGCGACTGACGCGCGGACAGCGCCGCGCCGATGATTCCAGCCTCGTTTTCGAGTTCGGCAATCACGAGTTCGGCCTTCGTATGGAGGCAGTGGCGGTAGAGACTGACTTTGGCCGGGCGCGAGACGCCGCCACCTACGATTATTGTGTCCGGCGCAAACAGGAATTCCACGAGGTCCAGGTATTCCTGGAAGCGGCTCGCCCATTCCTCCCACGAGAGGTTCTCCTCCTTGCGGACCCGGTTCGATGCCCAATCTTCGGCGGCGCCGCCTCGTAGCGGCAGATGGCCGAGTTCCGTATTCGGGACCAGGTGCTGATCGGTGAAGAGGGCCGAGCCGATGCCCGTCCCGACGGTGACGAAGAATACAACACCCATGCGGCCACGGCCTGCGCCGAACGCGACGGAGGCCACACCCGCCGCGTCAGCATCGTTGAGGCAGTGCGTTTCGCACCCGGTCGCGTCACTGATCAGCGCATCTACCCGGGTTTCTATCCAGTCCTGGTGGATGTTGGCCGCCGTGTGGACCATGCCGTGCTCCACGCGAGCCGGTATGGTACACCCCAGCAGGCCCTGCCAGTTAAAGTGACGGGTAATCTGCCTCGCGACCTGGGCAACGGCATCGGGCGTGGCCTCGGGCGGCGTATCGACCCGAAAACGCTCTGTGGTGAGTTTTCCCGTGTCCGTGTCGACGAGTGCGCCCTTGATTCCCGTGCCGCCGATGTCAATTCCCAGTATTTCCACGCTCTATCACTGTTTGGTTACCCGTGCAATCTACAATACCATTAGATTTGAATGCCCACCAAATTCAAATCTGACGTATGCCTCACCATCCTGATGCCGGGAGGTCGGCCACGACCGACATGCTGGCAGATATCCCGCGGCTCGTATCGAGCTATCACACCACACCGGCCGACGCCTGCGGCCCAGTAGCCTTTGGCACATCCGGCCACCGCGGAACGTCCCTGGACGGCACATTCAACGAGGCGCACATCATAGCCATTGTGAGCGCGGTATGCGATTGGCGGGAGGGTGAGGGCATTCGGGGCCCGCTGTTCCTGGGCGCCGATACCCATGCGCTCAGCGAGCCGGCGCTTGGTACGGCGCTTGAGGTCCTGGCGGCGCGGGGCGTCCACGTCGTCGTGCAGTCGGGGGGGCTTCCTGTCCCCACTCCGGTGATTTCGCGGGCCATACTCCGGCACAACCTCGCGGCGCGCGGGTCAGCCCGCGCCGACGGCCTCATTATTACGCCCTCCCACAATCCGCCCGAAGACGGCGGCATCAAATACAATCCACCGAGCGGCGGCCCGGCCGGGTCCGATGTCACGTCGGTGGTGGAGGCGCGGGCGAACGAACTTATGGGGGCAGCAGACACGGTGCCCCGCGCCGCCCTCCGCGCTGCACGACAGGCGGCCGAAGAGCGCGACCTGCGGGCCGCCTATGTCGCCGAGCTCGGCCGCGTGGTTGACATGGAGGCCATACGGAGCGCCGATCTGCACCTCGGCGTAGATCCCATGGGCGGCGCGGCTGTCGGATACTGGGATTTGATTTCCGAAACCTACGGAGTCCGCGTGGATGTGGTCCAGGAAAGAATAGATCCTGCGTTCTCCTTCATGCGGCTCGATCATGACGGTAAAATCCGTATGGACTGCTCCTCGCCCTGGGCCATGGCAGGGCTCGTCGAACTCGCCGACCGGTTTGATCTGGCCTTCGGCAATGACCCGGACGTCGACCGGCATGGTATAGTGACTCGCTCGTCAGGCCTCATGAACCCGAACCATTACCTGGCGGTCGCTATCGACTACCTGTTCACGCACCGCACCGCGTGGCCGGATGCCGCGGCCGTCGGAAAGACGCTCGTCTCCAGTTCCATGATTGACCGCGTGGCGAGCCGCCTCGGTCGCCGCGTGGTCGAGGTCCCGGTGGGCTTCAAGTGGTTTGTGGATGGGCTTCTGGATGGGTCGCTCGGATTCGGCGGGGAAGAAAGTGCCGGGGCGAGTTTTCTTTCGATGGATGCGTCGGCCTGGTCAACCGACAAGGACGGCATCATCATGAATCTGCTTGCGGCCGAGATCATGGCCGTCACCGGAAAGGATCCCGGGGAGCACTATGCTCACTTGACGGAGCTGTTCGGTGCGCCCATCTACGCCCGGACCGATGCGCCGGCGACGGCAGCGCAGAAGAAGGCCCTGAAGGCGCTCTCGGCCGACGATGTGCAGGGAACGTCGCTTGCGGGCGACCCCGTGACGCGGGTGCTCACGCGGGCGCCAGGCAATGACGCGGCCATCGGTGGCCTCAAGGTGGAGTCGGAGCACGGTTGGTTTGCCGCGCGGCCATCGGGTACGGAAGACATCTACAAAATCTACGCCGAGAGCTTCCGCTCAGAAGATCACCTGGCCGCCATTCAGGAAGATGCCGTTTCATTGGTAGCGTCGGTCCTCCCGGACGCGTAGCGCCGGGCGGCTTCGCGGCGCTTCAGATAGGCCTCGCGCGCAATAGCCACATCTTCCAGGTACCACCCGAGCTCAGGGATCGTAAGTGCCTGCGGGCCATCGACAAGCGCTTTGGACGGCACCGGGTGGAAATCGACGAGTACCATATTGGCACCCGCAACGACGCCCTGCGCCGTCGCGTGCATGACATCGGTAAGGCCATCGGGTGCGACGTCGCGCGTACCGACCGAGTGCGACGGATCAATACACACTGGCATGCGCGTCAGGCGCTTGACGACCGGCACATGTGCGAAATCCACCAGGTTGCGGTGCGGATCGCCCATACTTGTCTTTACGCCCCGCAGCGTGAACACGACGTTCGGATTGCCTTCGCTCGCCAGGTATTCGGCCGCGTTCAGCGACTCGTCGAGTGTGATACCGAAACCGCGCTTGAAGAGGACCGGGTGGGTATGCTGCCGGCCGACGGCCTTGAGCAGCTCGAAGTTCTGCGTGTTCCGCGTGCCGATCTGCAGCATGACGCCTGTTGGGCGACCGGCCTCGTCAAGCGCCGCATCGATCTCCTCGACATGCGATTCGTGCGTGACCTCCATGGCAATTACTTTGATGTCGTACCGGCCAGCGAGTTCAAAGACATAGGGGAGGCAGTTCGCTCCGTGTCCCTGGAACGAATATGGGCTCGTTCGCGGCTTGTACGCGCCCATGCGGGTCGTCTGCTGGCCGTGCGCCTGCAGCGCCTGCATCATCTGCTCCACATGTTCCTTCGTGTCAACAGCGCAGAGTCCCGCGAACACGTGCAGCGAATCCTGGTCGAACCGGATGCCGTTGTAGGTAAAGCCGTTCTGGCGGTCTTCGTGCCCGTGTCGTCCGAGAATTCGGTACGACGTCTGAACGCGCACCGCCCGCTCCACGCACGGCAGGCCCTGCATGGTGCCTGTGCTGAGCGCTTTCGTGTTGCCGAGCAGATAGATCTCGGTCAGGCGCTGCTCGGTTCCCTGGATTTCGTGCTGTGTCCAGGTGATGTCGCCGAGCGAGTCCAGGTGGCGCGTGAGCTGCGCCCATTCGGCACTTTCCGGGTCTGTATTGGGCTTGAGGATCAGGATCATTATGCGAGATGTGGTTCGGTGGGGGGCCAAACTACGTTTTTCGCTTGCATGAAATTCTCCATATCCGTGGTGTCAAGACCTGAAATTGCTTTATTTACCGTATTATCAAACTGTCAGGCACCCACTGGCCATTCGGAGGCGTTACGATGTTTTTTCGAACGGAATCGCAAATCCGACGGTTTTCTGCGTTCTCAAAACGTGGTTCCGTATGACACCTTTTTTTCGACCGTCACTGACTATTATGAGCGACAGATACGCAATGCATTCATTTCTACGATTGGGAGCAGTCGCCCTTCTCACGGCCGTTCTGGCGGTGTCTGGTGCCCACGCACAGGATCAGGGCTCGGTTGGTACCGGGCAGATCGGCATAGACGGGGTTCATTTCATCGGGGCGGCCGCGCCTGTTACGCCCAATGATCCCAATGCAGGCACGCAGGAAGCAGGCATGAACGAGCGGGCTACGCTCATGACGGGTACCGATGTCTACATTGAAATCACGGTCAGTCAGCCCGGATTCCTGAATATTTTCGCAGATCACAACAATGACAGTGTCTTTCAGACGGATGGGAACCCGGCAACAGCCGACCTCGCGGAAAACGCGCAGCATGTGACAGAGAACCTGGCCGTAGTGGCAGGCGTCAACGTTATCGACATTGATCTGGCGACCATTGCGGCGGGTATCAACCCTACGCTCTTTCGCGTCATTTTTTCAGACGTTGCACTTCCCACGCCCACAGAGCAGGGTCCAGACGCCGACTACTCGGCTTTCAACGGTGAAATAGAAGACTACACGGCCACCGTCATCCAACAGGACGTTGCCGCGACCATATTTGTTGAAGACGGAGATACCATCAGTATTTCGAGGTCGGGTTCGGATTTCGTCGCGGCAAACTATTTTCGTGCCCCGTTGGGTGCGCTTGACGGGGGAGTGACCATCGACGGGACCGCCTTCGATGAGGTCTATGCTTTTGACTTTTCGGGTGGCATGCCCATTCCGTCAGGGGGACTGAACCTTCTGCCCGGTGCGGGGACAGACGAACTGGATATATCTGGAACGCCGCCCGCTCGTACATGGGTAGGTGTAGAGCATGACTATGCAGCAGGCGAGGTTGTAATGACCGACGACCTCCTTCAGTCGTTCACGATCAGCTTCGCGGATCTTGAGTTGCTGACCGACCAGCTGGTATCAACCAGCAAGCTGTTTACCGGCACGGGTGCTGCCGATCAGATTTTTATTGATGAAGGGACGGTGCCGGCTGACGGGTTCAGTGGCTTTTCCATTACCGGCAATGTCCTTACCTCTGCCTACGTCGATCCTACCGGTGTCCTGCAGGTCGATGCCGGCCTTGACAACGACGTGATCACGATTTCCGATCTTGACGATCAGACACCATTCTCAGGAACGTTGGATATCAACGGAGAGGACGGGGACGATACACTGATTGTTGAATGGGCCGATGGGCACGTTCCAAACTTTACGTTCGATGGGGGCCCTGACAGCGGAGGAGGGGACACCATACAGTTGCAAAATACGGGCGGACCTGCGCCGGACGAAATCAATTTTGTTGCCGTAAATGCAAATGATGGATCGATTGGCATTGAAACGGGGGCTACCACCAGCACGGTTACATACACCGGACTGGAGCCCATCATTGACCTGATCCCAACGGCCAGCAAGACGTTCACGTATGCGGCCACGGACGACAACGTGACGCTCGTCGAGGGCGGCGGCGGAGGTGCCGGACGCGACCTGATCTCTACGACTCCCGTGACGGCCGAATCGGTGGATTTTGTGACGGCAGGCCTGGCATCCATCACCATTTCCGGAGGTCTTGGGGATGACGTGTTTCAGATCCAGCCAAGTTCCGTGTACGATATCTTCGTCGATGGTGAGAATGAGCCTGTTGCCGACGTGCTGGATATCGATATCAGTGGCCTCGTAGGCCCAATGACCATCAACTTGACGGAAACCGGAGCGGAGGATGGTATTTACGACTTTTCGACGCTCCCAGGATTGACTGTCACATACGCGGAGATCGAGCAGGTGGGCATGCGCTTCTCGGACCCGGATGCCTTCCCTGGCGCAACATACCCGGGCGACATCATGTATCCGCTCAACACGGAGAGTGGCATTTCAATTGAACCCTACTTCAATTGGGACATCGACAACTGGCCCGTGGCGTCGCCCATCTCGGCGCTGACACTCAATATGAGCCTGAATGCCGACATGTCGTCGCCCTTCTACTCGCGTCCCGTGTTCACGGGAGATCCCGGCATTGTTGGCGACTTCCTGATTACGGATGTGGACGATCCCTTTGACATGGCCAATGGCATCCCGATCCAGAACAGCACGAAGTACTTCTGGAACCTGGAGGCCGATCTGGGCCTCGGCGGCATCATTTTCACGGACACGCGGGAGTTCACCACGATCGATGCCCTGCTCCCGCAACTCAACCATCCCCGCGACCGGAGTATTGCCGACGTCAATGCATTTGATTTTGCCTGGGACGTAGGTGCAGTGGCCAACGACCAGGTGTACTGGCGGCTTGACGTCGATGCGAATACGATTGCCGGCTTCAATGGTGCCGCGCCGTCGGTCGTGGGCGGTGACATCGAAAATGATGATGACACGGCGCTTGTGGATGGGTACACGTCCGATACGCAGTTCGCGGCGACTGACCTGCCGTCGCCCATTCTGTTCAGCTCGGAATATGCCTGGCGCGTGTCCAGCATGTGGCCAGTTCCTCCTACCGGATGGGTGCCCCAGGAAATCCATGACCTTGACGAGTCAGACCGTATGGCCAGTATATCCGATACGGTTTCCTTCCGCACAGCAGACCTCCTCGTCGCACCAACCCCGAGTTACCCGATCGACGGTGCCGATGTGTTCGTCAATGATCCGGTCACGTCATGGTATGTTGGATTGCCCTTCAATCTGTTGACGTTCGATGTCGAACTGTTCGAGGATGACGGTACGGGGAATCCGCAGGGCGGCGTCGTCTGCTCGGGCACGGGCATTACGGGGCTCACCTTTGATACAGGTGACGGTGCGCTGTGTCCGCCAAACGGTGGTCTGAACCCGGGTGTGGGCTATGTGTGGCGCGTCCGCAGCGACCTCGATGGCGCCAAATCACCGTGGTCGGGTTGGGAGCCGTTCACGACGCTGGGTGTTGGCACGAACGTGGTCGTCACACCGAGCTACCCTGTGGGCGATCTCACCATCTACACGACGGCCCCGAAATTCCACTGGTTCACAGCGACCAAGTTTGGTGGTCTGGACTACACGGTGCATTACCTGGATCTCACGGATCCACCGGTAGGTACGCCGGCTACGTGTGCGGCGCTCAAAGGCGACCCGAACGTGGTTAACATGCCGACCACAGATGTACCAAGCCTGCAGATAACCGGTCTCGAACCGGGGCACGACTATGCCTGGTGTGTGACGTCCTCCAACGGCGTAACGCCGGACCTGGAGTCTCCTGTTGCCACCTTCAATGTGGCGGGTGGCAGCGCGGACGCCATTCCTGTGGCGGCATGGCCAGTCGGCAATCCGACAGCCTATTCGCTGGAGCAGCTCCTGTCATGGTACCTTGACGGATCGGCCCTTGGCGTGGTTGATTATGAAGTCCAGATCTGCGACGACGCGGCCTATACGGTGAACTGCTCGACTACAGTTGGCATCACCGAGACGCAATACCTCGTGACGGGTCTGTCTTTCGGCGATCAGAAGTACTGGCGTGTCCGGGCCAATTATACGGGCGGGGGGCAGTCAGACTGGACAAACACGCGCTCGCAGGGTTCGTTCAACGTGACGGGCGTCCTCTCGACGCTTTCGGCCGAGCTTACGCATCCCGTAGGCGGGAAGCTGCTTGTCGAGCCGGAGGCGACCTTCAGTTGGTTCGTGAATGGTTCGACGAACGTGCCTCTGACGTTCCGCGTGCAATACAGCTACACGGAGCTCTTCCTGCAGATTGGAACGGTGACCATCACGGAGACGACTACGAACACCTTCCTCGATGTAGAAGACCTGATTCCTGGTCATACCTACTGGTGGCGCGTCCAGATATCAAACGATGGCGGTGCCACATTCGGCCCGTGGTCACCATCCGCATCGTTTGTCGTAGCCGCTGGCGCCGTGGCCGTACAACCGCAGGTTGGCAGCCCGGCCAATGGTGTTCGCCTCAGCACGTCGAGCCCGATACTCAGTTGGATCCTGCCTATCGCTCCTGGTGCCGAGCAGTCGTATGAGTTGACGCTCAGCACGTCGCCAGACATGTCGGATCCTATCATCTATGCGGATATTACTGAGCCATTCTTCAATTTGGATCAACTCGAGCCAGGAACGTATTTCTGGCAGGTGCGCTCATTCGGCAACGGTGTCAGCTCAGCCCACTCCGGAGTAGGCGTGTTCTCGACCTCTGCCGTCAGCGTGGGCGTAGAGACGGAAGGCGATGGTTCGCGTTCGGTGGATGAGCCGGCCGACAACGTGGTACCCGACGTCTTCAGCCTGAAGCAGAACTATCCGAACCCGTTCAGTCCGTCGACGACGATCGAGTATGGCGTGGCGGAGACGTCCAGCGTTACGCTGCGTATCTTCGATGTGCTCGGGCGCGAAGTCCGGACCATTGTTGACCAGACGGTTGCGCCAGGGCAGTACTCGGTGCAGTGGGATGGGACGGACGTAAATGGCCGTCGTTTGCCGAGCGGACTGTACCTGTACCGCATGGAGGCCGGGTCCTTCAGTTACACGCGAAGTCTGGTCTTGATGCAATAAGGACCTTCAGCACGCTTTTTTAAGCGTTCTGTAGCAGAAGGTGTTGAATTAGGGGCTGTTAACACTACGTCAGAACCCGCTGACGTAGTGTTAACAACCCCTAAGAAGGGCGGGGCGCCTCTCGGCGCCG
>JAJCYQ010000010.1 GCA_029262835.1 Bacteroidota bacterium | reverse complement strand
CAACATAAAGGGCCGGTCGTACCGCCTCCGCGAACTCGACGAAGCCCTCCGAACGAAACAATAACCCGGCCACGCCACCACCGCGGCATTCGTAAATCTGGGTGTCCTGTTAAATCGTAAATCTGGATGTCACTTGACAACGTGCGCTTCTCGACCAGACTGAGCCGGGTTCGAAGCATGTCGCGGATATCTCGGAGTTCGCTCGAGACCTTGTGGGCTTCGGGGATCAGGCCGACGCGAAGCAACTGCGCGAGCGTTTCCGCATCGACCTTGTCTGTTTTGACCTTTGCGTAGGAGATTGCCTTGACGAAGGTAGCGTGTGCCAGGCTCAAATCGATGCCTTCGGCAGACAGCAGGTCGTTCATCCAGTACCAGCCGGAGGTGGATTCGACGGTAACGGCATGCTCTCCGGCGAGCGTCCGGAAATAGGCCCGGATGGCGTCCGGGTTGTTTTTAAGCTTCTGCGAGCGTACGATGTCTCCCTCTGCATCGACCGTGGTCAGGTAGCTCGAACGCTTGTGCTGATCGATGCCGATGTAGTAAGTCGTTCCCATGGAAGTGCCTCCTGTTTTCGTTTGACTGCACTCCAATATCGGAGGCAGGGGGCCTTCTTGGGATTATCAATGCAATGCCGCTGACTCCCACTGCTGACGGTGCTGGTCTGGAAGGCTTGTGACTCGTATACTTCGATGAGCGGCCGCGTCGGTCGCAGCAGATTGCCAGCCGTTATACACCCCCATTTTTCGTGCTTGATCAAGATCAGCCAATACCATACTATGTTGCGATAACAAAGCCGAATATTCAAAATGTCAGCATCAGCATTTGGTCTCCTCATTCTCGCAGCGTTCTTTGTCTACGTCGGTTGGAGACGGTCATTCATTGATGAATCGTCGTCTTCGACAACAGAAATAGCGGCTAGCATCTTCACCGTTATCGGAAGTGGCGAATACATATATGCAATAATTTTATTTCTTGCATATGGGTTCGTTGCACCGACTTTTCTCTTGGGGTTGGCTGTTAGTTTTTTCCTGCTACGGAAATACGTCAACAATATTCGAACGAATACTCGGAGGAGCATTGAGATCGATGGCTACAAAGTGTCATCAACTCCTGACTATTTATTCTCAGTGCATGGCTCTTTCTCATCGAGAGTGTCAACTGTTATTACCTCTGTGTCCTTCTTGGTGATAATGTGGTCTCAGTTCGCACTCGGTGGCGTTTTGATTGAAGCTTCAACGGGAATTGAATACGAATGGTCTGTAGTCCTTATCGCCACCACCGTCGGTTTGTACTTGTCATTTGGAGGGTTAAAAGCGCTGCTACACACGGATATATGGCAAGGATTATTGATGTGGTTAGGGCTGATTGTCGTCCTAGTCACAATTTACTTAATTGACCCTGCTGCTCATTTAGCAGAGTCGTTTTCTTCACTTGGTGCCCTCTCAGTGGCATCTGCTCGCTCCGTTTTACTTGAACCAACGCTGTTTACTGTTTTCGTCGCAACAATAGCGGCAGCGTTTGCCGGACCTGATATTTGGCAACGAATATCCCTTTCACAGAGTGACAAAAGCGCCCGAAGCAGCTTGAATTACGCTGGAATCGCGATGTTGCTGTTTATCCTTCCGTTGGCATTACTGGCTATCGACATTTTCGGTACTCTTGGAAAACATGGAGTAAATGAAGTCCTTGAGGGGAATCTCGAACCAATCGAGGCCTATTTGCAGAGTGTTGCATCCGCGGGTGCATGGCCTTCAATAGTTATGTCCCTGTTTTCAATCGGCTTGTTGAGCGCTTGGCTTTCTACCGCTGATACGGCTGGAATAGTAGTTTCAGCAGCTGTTCTTTCAGAACAAGAACGTGTCGATAAATATGTTCGCTTCTTCAATCCAGAAAATAAGCGAGATTGGGGTTTACCTCTATCCCGTATCGTAGCGGTCGCCTTTGTTTTAGTGGGCTGCGTATTCGCGATATTGAGGAAAGACTGGATAACTGAAGACTTTCAAGGTGTAATCGCACTCCTGTCGGCCCAAGGAATTCCAGTCCTGTTGTCGCTCAAAGGATACGGATCTGACAAAACCGTAAGCGCTGCCTTGGTACTTGGAGCCGCCATTGCGATAGTGTTAGGATACATCACACCCCAGTACAATAGGGGTTACATGGTCTTGCTTCCTCTTTTGCCAGGAATAATTGTATTGTTTGGAGGAAAAAGCAAGATTACCCCAACAGGAAGGAGGTAGAATGAATAAGGGACTTGGTATAGGCGCCACTCTCGTGGGTGGCTTGTTCGGAATCCTTCTATCCTACGCGTGGTTCGGATATTTCCAAGGAGACCCTCTTCAGTATGGCAGCTGGGTAGGAGGCCATGTAAAAGAAGATAACCTGTACAGGCCGTGGTATTTGTTTTTTATATCGATACTCATGACCAGGCACTTCCTTAGAATTGTCTTCCTTGACAGACAGGTTGATTATCCAATCAAGATTAGTAATAGAAGAATCGCTTTCTGGTTGCTGCTAGTCGTAACCTTAGTAGGCTTTTTTCTGAAAACCCTACTCCCGGTGTCCGCAAGCGTATTTAATGGGGCGCTGCTTACCTACAGTATTGTATTTACTCTATTTGGGGTTGTCATAGCTGGTGGGTTCGATGAAACTGCAGCTTCTATTGAATATCGAAAAGAAAATAACATTCCGGATAATCAGACATTGACAGCAAAACAAAATGATGAATTAAACAAAAGTCGAAAGGACAAAAGAACAGCCATCGGGTCGTCTGTATTTACAGATGTTATTGCAATCGGTATTTGCATTTATACGCCTTTGGGCTCGCCCGATGAATTGGCGACGGTATTTATGGTGGGATTGGTAGTATTTGTGGTCGAGACAAATACATTGTATGCGAAGCAAATCAAGGACCAGTACCGATCTGTCAAAGCATATCTGACTAGTTGATTCCTCTAGCGAACTTGGAAGAGGGTGTGTATAACAAGCGCATATCATTACGCGGATGTCAAGGATTTGGCTGAAGAATATCGTTTTTCCGTCGAAAGTGATGCCGGTATAAGTACCGGACATGGTCGTCCTGGACGACCCGAAGGAGCCGTCAAAACAGTTCGTCTGCTATCAGCCAGGCTCTGAACGGACAATTATATCGAGTATGGGCTGTCGCTCACGCGTAGCGCAGCTGGTCATCGTACGTTATCGGTCCTGTTCGAGCGCCCCGCCGAAGGGACGTGCCTGCCGCAGCGGCATATGTTGTTGCGAGCCTACACTCCAAGGTGTGGCTGCTGCGCTTTTGTCGGTCCTCTTCGGCGTGGTGGCATCAGCAAACCATC
>JAJCYQ010000009.1 GCA_029262835.1 Bacteroidota bacterium | reverse complement strand
GCCCCCCCCCCGCGCCGCGCGCGCCCCCCGCCCCTCCCGGGTAAAAATTCGTCCCCTGCTGAAATCTGTCTGGCGAACCTATTTCGGCCCCATTCGGATGGCGCCGTCGAGGCGGATGGTTTCGCCGTTGAGTTTGACGTTTTCAATGATGTGCTGCGCCAGGAACGCGTAGTCGGCGGGCGTTCCAAGCCGCGACGGAAAGGGAATCTGGGCCGCGAGCGATGCCTGCACGTCGGGTGGCATGCCGCCCACCATGGGCGTTTCGAAGATGCCGGGGGCAATGGTCATGATGCGGATGCCGGTCCGCGAGAGGTCGCGCGCAATGGGTAGCGTCATGCCGACCACGCCGCCCTTCGAGGCCGAGTAGGCCGCCTGACCGATCTGTCCTTCAAACGCCGCGACGCTGGCTGTGTTGATGACCACGCCCCGCTCGCCGTCTGTCATGGGCTCATTTTTGGCCATGGCTTCGGCTGCCAGGCGAATCACATTGAACGTACCTACGAGGTTGACATTGATGACCCGCTGGAAACTTTCCAGATCGTGCACGCCCTTCGACCCCCAGGTTTTTTTCGCAACCAGGATACCCGCGCAGTTGACGACCCCGTGCAGCGCGCCGAAGTGCTCGAGCGCCGCGTCGACGGCCGCCTGGACACTCTCGCCGCTCGAAACGTCGGTCTTCACGAAAACAGCCCGCTCGCCGAGGGCTTCGGCGCGCCGACGGCCCGCGTCTTCGCTCACATCGGCCAGAATCACGTTGGCGCCGAGCTCAATGAGCCTATCGGCCGTTCCGCCACCCAGCCCGCTGCTGGCTCCTGTCACCAAAAAAGTATGTCCCTGGATCTGCATGCTTGTCTCCCTGTTTATGCCACACTGGATTGGGCCGCGACGGGCCGTTGTCTGCCCGACAAAGTACTCCCCGTGCCGCCCGGAATCATTGAAGGAACTGCAAATAACACCGTTAACACCGCCTCTGTGTACAGCGTAAAAGAAATCTACAAGACCGTCCAGGGTGAAGGTTGGCACACGGGCCGCGCCGCCGTATTCCTGCGTTTTGCGGGCTGCAACCTATGGTCGGGCCGCGAGGAAGATCGCGAAGAGGCTGTCTGCTCGTTCTGCGATACGGACTTCATCGGCACGGACGGACCGGGCGGAGGTAAATTCCGCTCGGCGGCGGAGTTGGCGGCGCGGGTGCGAAGTGTCTGGGAAGGCGCGCTGCCAGCGGGCGCCAGCGACTGTGCGCAGCACGCCGCGTTTGAAGGACCTTTTGCGGGGGAACCGGCCGCCGCCACGACCAAACCCTATGTCGTCTGCACGGGTGGTGAGCCGCTCCTGCAACTCGACGCGCCCCTTGTCGTGGCCCTCCAGGCAAGCGGGTTCGACGTCGGAGTGGAGACCAACGGTACGAAGGACGCGCCCGGCGGGATTGACTGGATCTGCGTATCTCCCAAAGCCGGTGCGCCGGTCGTGCTCACGCGCGGCCACGAACTGAAACTCGTGTACCGCCAGGCTCTGGCGCTACCCGATGCGTTCGCCCACATGGACTTCGAGCATTTCTTCCTGCAGCCCATGGACGGCCCCGACCGGGAGCGCTTCACGAAAGAAGCCCGCGCCTACTGCGCGCGGCGTCCACAGTGGAAGCTCAGCCTGCAGACCCACAAGATCATTGGGGTGCCTTGAAAGGGAGTTGAAGGCGTACGGTGGGCGGTGCGGTCAGTCCTGCTTGCTGACATACTGGACACCGGGCAGACCCTCAAAATCCACATCCTGCGTCCAAAGCGTGGCTCCGTGCGCGCCAGCCACAGCGTAGATCAGACTGTCTGCCATGGGAAGTTGCTGATCCATGCTGATCCGAGCCGCCTGAAGGGCAGTCGCGGCATCGATATCAATAATACGTCCCTGTTTCATGTGAGCGATGGCCTGGAATGCAGCGGCCCTATCACGACGGGTCGATACGATTTTGAACACCTCGTACAAGCAAATGGTCGGCACGAGAAGCGCGTATTTACCCAGAATAGGGCGAGCGAAACGGCCCGCGTTCGGTCCATCTGCAAAAAACTCCACCCATCCCGAGGAATCAACGAGGTTCACAGCGCCCTATCCTCCTCTCTGGGAATGCTGGAGTCCATACCGCGAAGAGAGCCCTGCATATCCTTCATCGGCTTGATGGGGACGATTTCAATACGATTGTCCCACGCAAAAACTTCCACCAACTGGCCAGCCTCAATGTTCATGGATGTTCTGATATCCTTTGGAATGACAACCTGGAATTTCGGTGATACCTTGACGGTAGACATTGATCGATCATTGTTTCGTTTAACGTTATGACAATCGAACGGCATATCGAATTCTGTGTTTCGCATCTTGGTTGTTAGGGAGATATAACCTCTCAGGGCATCAATCGCTGGTCCAACTCGAAGCGTCGGATCTCACCAATGGCAATGTCACCGAACCACGGGTGGACGGGGTTGATCAGATAGTTGAATTCGCCCGGCACGACAACGCTTGGAACACGCAGGACCAAAGATTCTCCGGCCTTGAGCCACGCATCGCCCACCCGCTGCGACGCAGCGCCCGCCGGACGCGTATCCCAGCCAATTGGCAGATCGTCTGGATTGAGCGTGTGCATGAGGGTCTCCGGAAAGCGCGCCGTCGCATAAACGAGGCGTCCCAGCCGCTCTTTTCTGCCAGCCTGCACAAGTATTTCCAGAATCCCGAGTGACAGGCTTCCGGCGGCGTAGATGGCGGGTCGACCTGGACTGTTAAAGCGACCGCCATACGCTTCAGCACCGATTCCCGAGAACAGGGAGTCAGCATATTTCTCGTTGGATATCCGCCAGACAGTAATCGGCATTCGCACCTGTTTCGAGACGTTCACGCCCTACACTGGAATGCCCTGCGCCAGCCGCCCAAGAAGCTGCTCTACCAACTCCGCCCCCGGCTCCGTGCGTGCAAAGCTCAAAGGCGTGGCGTTCCCGAGTGCATAATTTTCTTCTTTCATCCAGTCACGCGCTGCCTCCTCGCTTCCGAACGCATCGGTTGCGAGTTCGATGAGCCGTGAAAACCGGTACACGCGGTCCGATTCGTCGACTGGAAGCGTGTCCTCTTTTGCCCGTCGCGACAGGGTGCGCTCCGAGATCTGTATGATGTCGGCAAACTCGCGCTTCGAAAGGCTGAGCCTCGTTCGGACGCGTTCCAACGTATACGCAGGCAGCCCTTCGGCCACGCGCTGCGCTGCTGTAACGAGATCCCAATTTTTGTACTTCATGCCATATGGCCTGATTTGTTAAGCCTTGTGGCCTTATACGAGGCGTGAAGCCACAGGTTCGTTATGGCGTGCAGCGCACCGGCTGGCCGCACAGGACGAGGACGCCGAGCGGCGGCAGGTCGAGCACGATCGAGTGCGTTCGGCCGTGGGCCGGGACGGCGTGGATTTCCTCGCCATGCCGGCACGTGAGCTGCTGCGGTGTTCCCGTGCCGCTGCCGCCAAATTCGCGGCTGTCCGAGTTCAGGTTCACCGTCCATCGGTAGCCATCGGGCAGGCCCACGCGGTACGCATTCCGTGGAACGGGCGTAAAATTGAAAATAAACACGAGCACGGTATAGCCACCCCCAGCCCCCGCTTCTCCCGCGGCCCGGCCGGTCGAGGCACCCGGAACGCGGCGCAGATAGGACGCGACGCAGTTCTTCGTATCGCCAAAATCAATCCACTCGAAACAGCCCATGGCGTCTGACTGGAGTGCGCTCGATGCGCCGTACAGCGCGTTGAGAGCACGCACCCAGGACTGAAGACCCGTATGCAGGCCAGTTTCGGCGGAGCCATCCAGAGCGGCCGAGTTGGTCTCGGCGGTTGTGCCCTCCTCGTCGGTCGCATCCAGAAGCCACCAGTCCAGGCCACGGTCGTGGCTCCACTCGCGGCCCTGGCCGAACTCCATGCCCATGAACATGAGCTTTTTGCCCGGGTGGCCGAACATGTGGGCAAACAAAAGGCGGAGGTTGGCGGCCTTCTGCCAGTCATCGCCCGGCATTTTGCCGAAGAGTGAGCCCTTGCCGTGAACGACTTCATCGTGCGAGAGCGAGAGCATGTAGTGCTCGGCCCAGGCGTAGACGAGCGGGAACGTGAAGTCGTGGTAGTGATGCTGGCGGTAGAGCGGATCGCGCCGGAAGAACTCGAGTGTATCGTGCATCCAGCCCATATTCCACTTGTAGAGAAAGCCCAGGCCGCCGTTGTAGGTCGGGGCCGATACGCCGGGCCACGCGGTCGATTCTTCGGCGATCATCATGGCCGTCGGAAAGGCCGAGAACACTTTTTCGTTGACGCTCTTCAGGAAATCGACCGCTTCCAGATTCTCGCGGCCGCCGAACTGGTTGGGCGTCCAGTTCTCGCGCGAGTAGTCGCGGTAGAGCATGGAGGCGACGGCATCGAAGCGGAGGCCATCCACGTGGTACTCATCGAGCCAGAACAGGGCGTTCGAGATCAGGAAATTGCGAACCTGCGGGCGCCCATAGTCGAAAACGTACGTGCCCCAATCCGGGTGATGCCGCATGGCGGGATCCGTATACTCAAAAAGCGGCTCGCCGTCGTACGCCTCGAGCCCCTGCCGGTCGGTCGCGAAGTGCGCCGGTACCCAGTCGAGAATGACGCCAATGCCGTGCTCGTGCAGCGTGTTGACCAGATATTTGAAGTCAACGGGACTGCCGTAAACGCCCGTCGGCGCGAAGTAGCCGACGACCTGGTAGCCCCAGGATCCATAATAGGGATGTTCGAGAACGGGCATGAGCTCCACGTGCGTGTAGCCCATGCCCCGTACGTACTCCGCCAGGGGCTGCGCGATGTCCCGGTATGTCATGACGCGGCCGTCCTCGTGACGTCGCCACGACCCAAGGTGCACTTCATACACGCTCACCGCCCGCTCCAGGTCACGAGGACCGCCGCGCGAGCCCATCCACTCCCCGTCCGTCCACTCAAAATCCAGATCCGCAATAATGGCCGAGAGCCCTTCATGCGCACTCCCGCCCGGCCGCGGCGGCTCCATATCGAAGGCAAACGGATCGGTTTTGTCTACCGAATGTCCAAACCGGTACACGCGGTACTTGTACTTCATGCCAGGCCGCGCCCCACGCACATAGATTTCCCACGTCCGCGCCAGCCCCTCACCGGTCGGCCGCATGACGTGCTTCTCTCCATCCCAGTCATTGAAGTCCCCAATCAGGCAGACCTTTTCGGCGCGCGGCGCCCAGACGCGAAACCACGTCCCGCCCCGGTTCACGTGCGCCCCAAACGTGCGGTGGCTGGCCTGAAGCTCTCCATGGCCCCAGAGATAAAGATCGTAATTCGAAATACGGGGCACGGCGGGGTGGGTTTGGTGGGCAAACGAGGACGCGCTGCGTGGCGCCCGACGGCGCGCCGAAAAGTACGCAAAAAACGTCTTATCTTTCGAGACAGTTTCTGCGGCCAATGCGGCCACACGCCCCTTCTCCCGTCTACTGCCCATGCATCCTCCTGGTCGTCCCTATCCGCTCGGCGCAACGTGTCACGGGCAGGGGACCAATTTCGCGCTCTACTCCCAGTCGGCCACAGCCGTCGAGCTTGTGCTCTTCGACAGCCCAACTTCCGACGCCCCCTCCGAGACCATTCCTGTCGTGGAGCGCAGCGGCCCCATCTGGCACATTTTCCTGCCCCACGTGGGCCCCGGTCAGCTCTACGGCTACCGCGTGGATGGCCCCTGGGAGCCCGAGCGGGGCCACCGCTTCAACAGGAACAAGGTCCTTCTCGACCCCTACGCGCATCTGATTGGCCGTAAGCCTGTGTGGGACAACGCCCTTTTCGGGTACGACGCTGACAAAGGCAACGACCTCGTGTTCTCGCACGCGGACAGCGCCTCCGTCGCCGCCCTCGGCAAGGTATGCGAGAACGGATTTGACTGGATGGGCGATGCCTGTCCCAACGTGCCCTGGCACAATACCATCATTTACGAGACGCACGTCCGGGGCATGACCATGCGCCACCCCGATGTGCCCGAGGCGCTACGAGGCACGTTCGCGGGCCTCGCGACCGATCCCGTGCTCGAGCATCTTGCCGCGCTTGGCGTCACGACCGTGCAGCTGCAGCCCGTGAATGCCAAGATTTCAGAGCGCCGCCTCGACGAAAACGGGCTCACGAATTACTGGGGATACAACCCGCTCGCTTTCCTGGCCCCCGAGCCGAGCTACGCCGCCGAGCCGGAAAATGCCCACACCGAGTTCAAGACCATGGTCCGAACGCTGCACCAGCGCGGGTTCGAGGTCATTGTCGATGTCGTCTTCAACCACACGGCCGAGGGCAACCACCTCGGGCCCCACCTCTCCTTCCGGGGCATTGACAACCGGCACTATTACAAGGCGCAGCCCGACAACGCCCGCTTCCTGATGGATTTCACGGGTACGGGCAACACGCTCCACGCTGGTAATCCGTATGTGCTGCAACTCATTACGGACAGCATGCGCTACTGGGTGGAGGTCATGCATGTAGATGGATTCCGGTTCGACCTGGCATCGACCCTTGCGCGCGAACTCTACGCGGTCAACATGCTCGGCACGTTTTTTACGGTCATTCAGCAGGATCCTGTGCTCAGCCAGGTCAAGCTCATTGCCGAGCCGTGGGACGTGGGGCCCGGCGGCTACCAGGTCGGCTCCTTCCCCTGGCTCTGGGCCGAGTGGAACGGGCGCTACCGCGACACGGTGCGCCAGTACTGGCGGGGAGACAAGCACCGCGTTGGCGAGTTCGCCACCCGCGTCACCGGCAGTTCGGACCTCTACGCCAATTCGGGGCGCCGACCGCACGCATCCATCAATTTCATAACCGCCCACGACGGCTTCACGCTGCGGGATCTTGTGAGCTACAACGAGAAGCACAACCTGGCCAATCTGGAGGAGAACCGCGACGGCCACGAGCCGAATTACAGCACGAACTGCGGCGTCGAGGGGCCGACCCGCGACCCCGATATCCTGCTGCAGCGCGACCGCCTCATGCGCAGCCTCATGGCCACGCTCCTGTTTTCGCAGGGCGTTCCAATGATCCTCGGCGGCGATGAACTGGGCCGCACGCAGCTTGGCAACAACAACGCCTACTGCCAGGACAATGAGGTGACGTGGTACGACTGGGAGCTCGGCGAGCACCAGACGAGTTTCCTCGAGTTCGTGCGCGCGCTCGTCGCGCTTCGGCGTGAGCATCCGTCGCTCCGGCGCCGCGCGTTCATCAACGGCTCTCGCGAAGCCACGTGGTGGCACGCTCACGGTCGCCCCATGTCGGTAGATGACTGGCACGACGACGCGCGCCACTCGGTCGGCCTCATCCTGCATGGCGACCGCATCCGGGACGTCCGCTCGGACGGGTCTTCCATTGTCGATGCGACGCTCTTCCTGTTTTTCCACCAGCCCGCCACAAGCCACCGCGTCGTGCTGCCTGGTTTCGGCCGCGAATGGACGGTCCTCCAGGGGTGCCACTGCCTCCCAGATGGCGCCGCATTCGACGAGGGCGCTACGGTGCTGGTTGACGGCCCGTGCGCGGTGCTGCTCCAGGCCGGGGAGCACGAGGATTGAGCGCGGACTTCACGACCGTTCGCCCGCCAGAATTCTGCCGCTCGCGTAGATCCTGGCATATCGCCTTGACGTCAAAGCCGAACCGCGCTGCGTACTCTTCTCGTACCTCACGTACTTCCCTTACAATCTGGTCTTCCCATTTCTCCATTATCAATCCTCGATCAATTCTTCTGGTGTGCAGAGCACTGGCACCTCATAACCACTTGAACGTATTACCGTCCCTATCTTGTTTCGCATTGCTGCATTGGCAATGTGTCTGCAATTCCAAGTCAAGAGATAGTCCATGCCATGCACTGCCGCTATTGCGATGTGAACGGCATCCAAGGCTGCTTTTTTCGGCATCGGTCCTTCCTTGAGAAGGCGATCTGCTACCACAAACACAGACTCTGTTACATCGAGTAGAGGCAGTGACGACAAGATTTTCATCCTCTCTCGCGCAGCATCTGCATCTCCCTGTGCAGCCTCATCGACCACAGGTTGAGCCGTGTAGAGATCGAAATGCCCACGCTGGTCCCGCCACCATTCGTCCGTGATCTGCTGATGGGCAGCAAGTACGATGTCACGACTGGGCCGCGCTGTCAAGTAGCTGACAATCGTTGTTTCAATATAGACTCCCGGCAGCATGGCTCGAAGCTACGAACAGGAATTATGGTCTACAATGCCAGAAGCGTGTTGAAAACCATCACATACCCATACGCTGCGGCGGAGGCTGCGCATTCAAAAACTTCGCCGTCGGAATGTTGGCCATGCGAAAGACAGTGCGTCATGAACCCTGACGTTCCTTGGATGGTCTCATTCTTGCGCCGGTACCGGCGCTCGCATCCTGGCCCACGCTTGTTCCTCAACGGACTCCTCGTCTACGCCTCCAGATCGTTGCCGCGGAGCCAGAGTTCGAGGGAGAGCAGCCACGCGACGGCGGGCGCGAGGTGCATGTTGCCCGAGTAGAAGCCTTCGACGAGCGACCTGACTTTCGCCGGCTCATACCACGGCCTTGGCGAGAGGCACGTATCGTAGACGAGTTCCCTGACCGTCCGGTGGAGAAGTGGGTTGGATTCCGTGTTGGATTCCGTGATGGATGCGCGGCCATGGCGGTGGGCTGCGGCGCGGCGCACGCGCCGCGCCGCAGGAACGAGAATCGGAGGCACCCCGAACGGAACGAGCGTGCCACGCGCGCTTCGATGGACCCGCGCAAGGCGGGCGTTCTCTTTCGCAATCCACGCCCGCACGGCGCGGCTGGCGCGCCGCTCGCGGAGCGGAGACCGCAGCACGTACTGTACGAACGGCTCCTGCGCGAGTGGCATGTAGTTGGGCACAAAGGCATCGATCCAGGCCTGACCGTGGCCGAAAAAGTTCTGTCGCCGATAGCGGGCTGCCAGGTCATCTTCCGCGCGCACGGCATCGGACGGCGCAGCGTCCAACCGCGCCAGTTCTTCCATGAACCGCTCCACGTCGCGGCGCACGCCCTCCTCCATACGGCGCCGCACTGCAGGCGCGAATACGTCGCAGCGAACAGATGCGAGCGCCGAAACGCACGCATCCAGCCCTCCGAGCCGCAGCCAGAACAACCTCCGGAGCAGTTCGAACCGCTGCAGATACTGTGCGCGGCCTATTTCGCCGAAGCCGCCATCGACCAGGACCCGGCCCGGAAAGCGCTCGGCAAGGAGAGGGTAGTTTCCCATATGCGCGGCGGCCGTAATCGTCGAAATGCACATGTTGTCGCGCGCGTACTGCTCCAGAAGGCCGTTCCCGATCAAGGACGCGAGAGAGGCATCTGGAATAACGGTGCATTCCATGCCTGCGACCGTGGCCGCTTCGCGCGCTATAATCACGTCAGGATCCGCATCTGATCCGAACACAAACGCCTCACGGATGGCACCTGTAGCGAGCAGGAGCCGGGAATCGATGCCGCCCGAGAGCGCGAGGACGCCGCGTGCGCCCAACTCGCGGAGGCCCGACTGGATGCCGTCGAGGGCGGTTTTGGCGGCCGCTCCTCCACCCGCATCCCGCTTTGCGGACGGGCCAGGCGGCAGCACATGCACGGCCGGGCTGTCATCGCCGCCAGAAATCTGGATGTCGACCTGTTCTCCGCCGGCAATACGCTCGACGCCGTCAATAAAACTCTCGCTCGAGAGTTGGCACCAGGAAAACCAGTGCGATCCAAAGCGCTCCGGATTCGCGGCGAGCCGCCCGGCGAGCCGCGTAAGCAGGTGCAGATGCGTGGCGAAGAGTACGCGATTGCCTCGGCGCATGACGAAGACGCTTCGAAGGCCATTTTCGTCGGTCCGCAGAGTGAGCGCACCGGACGGCGAGATGTCGAGGGCCGCGAACTGGCCCGATGCCCCCGCCAGGGACGCCCGGCCGCGCGGCGCGTCGGCGAGCAGTGCCCGGCCGCCGGGCGTATCGACAAAAACACTTCCGCAGCAGACGTGGATGCACGGCGCGGCTTTCCGGTCCGACTCCACCCGGGGCTCCTCCCGGTCCGACTCCTCCCACACGGTGCAGGTCGCGCTCTCCGCGGCGACGATAACGCGCACATCAGCGCACGGCGCAAGAATTCTGGAGCCGGCATGTTCGGCCGCCACGCGATCCAGCCGCGTCCAGTCCCCTTGCCGTGAGACCTCGCCGACGAACCATGAGCCTGGTGATACCATTCCCGACGTGACGAGCTTATGATTAAAAGGGTTACCGGCGACCAAACAGGTCAACAAAGGCGGCAAGTTGCTCGGCGTGGGCCTGGTTCAGCTCGCCGCTGCACAGGCGCCAGCCCCAGTTGCCGCTCGAAAGTCCCGGCGTGTTCATGCGGGCCTCTGCGCCAAGACCCAGCACATCCTGGACGGGCGTGACGACAAACCGGGCCACAGAGCCCATGAGCGCGCGGATGGCCCGCCAATGGATGTCCTCTTCCGGATGGCATTCGAGGTCGAGGTAGGCACGGCAGTAGGCCTTGGCGCGCAGGGTGATATCCTGCTGCTGGGTACTCTGCGTGTGCGTCCACCAGCCCATGAACGTGTCGTTGTCGTGCGTGCCGGTATAGGCAACAAGCGGCTCGGCGTAGTTGTGGGGCAGGAACTCGTTCTCTGGGCCGGCATCGAATGCGAACTGCAGGATGGCCATGCCGGGAAAACCGAACCGGTTCATGAGGTCGGTCACCCCGTCCGTGATCACGCCCAGGTTCTCGGCAATCAGCGGTAGCGTGCCGAGCTGCCGCTCGAGCGATTCGAAGAGATCGGCTCCGGGCCCCGCTTTCCATGCGCCGTTAATGGCGGTTTCTTCCGTAGCCGGTACTTCCCAGTACGCCTCGAAGCCGCGAAAATGGTCGAGTCGCACCAGATCTACCAGATCCAGAATCCGGGCCATGCGCCGCGTCCACCAGGCATAGTCCGTCTCTTTCATGCGGTCCCAGCGGTAAATCGGGTTGCCCCAGCGCTGCCCGGTCTCTGAAAAATAATCCGGGGGCACACCGCTGACGGCGGTCGCGCGCCCCGCCGTATCGAGCGTGAAGAGCTCCCGGTTTGCCCATACATCGGCGCTGTCCTGGGCGACGTAGATGGGGAGATCCCCGAAGATCCGGACGCCGCTGCGGTTGCAATAGTCCTTCAGGCGGCGCCACTGCTCGTTGAACAGGAACTGGATGAATTTGACGCGCTCAATGCGCGTGGCATACTGTGTGCGGGCATTTTCGATGGCCGCCTCATGACGCATGGCGTATTCCGGCTTCCAGGCCATCCACTCGATGCGGTCGTGCTCGTCCTTGAGCACCTCAAAGAGGGCATAGTCGTCGAGCCAGTGGGCCTCGGAGCGGCAGAAATCGTGAAATGCGCCTTGCATGGCGTGGCTGCGCGGCGATCCGCCAGTGACCGAACCGCCTGCGGGCGAGCCGTCGGCCGCCGAGCCGTCTGCCGCCGAGCCGTCTGCCGCCGAGCCTTCCGCCATCGAAAACATGTCCCAGGCCGCAAAAAGCACCTTGTGTTTCCATGCGAGAGCGGCTTCGAAGTCGACATAGCCATCGGGAAACGTTGGGGCATTGTTCAGGAAGCCCTCCGGCAGCAGGCCGTCTTCGGCGAGCAGGTCGGGCGAAATAAGGAGTTCGTTGCCCGCGAACGTGGAGGGCGCGGCGTACGGGGACCAGCCGTATCCGACGGGAACGATCGGCAACATTTGCCAGAGGGACTGCCCGGCAGATACCAGGAAATCGGCGAACTGATAGGCTTCGGGGCCCATGTCGCCAATGCCGTGGCGCCCGGGAAGGGAGGTCAAATGCAAAAGGAGCCCGGAGGCGCGGTGCTGGGACATGATCGCCGGGGGTCGGTGGCGCAGTGCCTGATGGTTTTTCAAAACGCTTCCAATGTAGCGCAAATTGCGCTCCCGGTGTGCTGTAGATTTGGTGGATACCCGGCGTAACCTGCGTGTAAAAACGACCGTACGTACCGACATGAACGATACCCCCAATGAACAGCCCTCAGCCGCTCCCATGAACTGCGCCTTCGCCCTGCTCGAACCTGCTGACCTGGAATTCCTCGGGGAGGTTCTGGGGGTTCGCGGAAGCGCACGCGGCGGGACCCCAGGCAGCGGAGATGCAGCGCGAGGCGCAAATGGCAGCGGAGATGCAGCGCGAGGCGCAGACGGCAGCGCGGCGGCGGGCGAAGAGGGTGCGGGCACCAGGACATCCGCCCGCCGCCGCGCAGAACTTCTCCACGAACTCCGCTATGCCGGTAGTTCGGATATCATGTATGCGGCGCGGCGCGCGATGGGAAGTGAGCCCGGTGTATCGTTCGAGGAGGTGGTGCGCGACGTCGCCCGGACGCTCGGCGTTTCGGACCCGCCGGCCCGACCCGAAGCGGCGGGGGGCGCAGCCATTGGCAGCGGACCAACGGGCAGCACGTCGACCGGCAGCCCGCCTAAGGATGCGTCCCGTGCGCTCGTTGAGCACGTGGCCACAGAGCACGCGGCCGCCACGTTTGGCAAGCTGCCGCGCGAGGAGCAGCAGAAAATGCTTGAAGACCTGGGCGTTGAGCGCGAGAAGGCGGCCGCGTTCCTGGCGCGGAGCGCTGGCGTCTTTGCGCTACCCGCTCTCATCCAGGCATTCAACCACTTTGTAGTGCAGGGCCTCATCAAGACCGTCCTCTTCGGGAGCATTGCCAAATTCATTGGTGCGCGCCTGGCCGGACAACTCTTTACCTTCCTGGCCGGCCGCATGCCCTGGTGGGTCGGCTGGATTGGCCCGGCCGCGTGGACGGCCAGCATTGGCTGGACGGCCATTGACCTGCAGGGCCCCGCCTATCGCAAAACCGTACCCGCCGTGTTGTACCTCGGGCTCTGCTCGCTTCGTGAGCGGGCAGCGGCACCCGGCGCCCCATAACGCGCATGCACCGTAGCCACAAGTCGCTCTGCTACAACGGCATCCAGATCCACCACCTCGGCAGCGCGGCCTTCTGACGCGCCCGCCGTATCGACCAGAACAGAAGCCAGACCAAGTCGGCGCTGGAACCAATTGTCGAAGAGAAAGACCACCTGCAGTTTCGAGATTGGAAGCAGCCAGTCGTGTTTGTAGACGATGCCCCGCCTCGCCGCAAAATACGGTCCCTCGAGGCCCCAGGCCATGTTCGCGAAGCGACGCGTCGCGATGACAGGAATGAGCGGCCAGATGGCCAGCCCCCAGAGGGCCGCATGCCACCACCACCCGACAGCGCCCACGACAGCGACCAGCGCCACCGTCCAGCGGATCATGAATCGACGCGATGTGAGGGGCGATACCTGTTGCCAGGCCAGGCGCTCCCAGGCCGTACCCGCTGCGCCATCTGAAATGGCATCCATGATGGCAACCAGTTCGCTCCGCCTGACAATCGGCGCGGCCACATGAAACCCGCTCTCCTGCTGATTGATACCAATCGTCTGCAGCTCCAGGCGGTACCACCCGAACCGCTTCATGAGCGGGTTCGAGCGCACAATATAATTCTGGATGCGACGCAGCGGGATGGTCCCTTCGTTGCGGGTCAAGAGCCCGTACCGCCGGTGCAGTTGGTCCCCTTCGAGTTCGATGTGGAAACCGTAATACCGGTTGAAGGCCACCAGGATACCAGTCACCCACCCGAGCAGTACCGCCCCGAGAGCACCCGTGGCCGCCGCCACGCCCGGCGCCTCGCGGACATCGTCTGCAATGCCCTGGAGCGGCCCCCGGAGCAGCCAGTCAATCACCACCATCGGATCGGAATCAATGAACTGGAGCAGCGAGAAAATAGCGGCGATGTAGAGCAGCGAGAACCGGTAGACCCCGACGAGAAGGGCCCGCTTCGTGGAGGCCGCGAAAAGGGTTTTGGCGGCCGTGCGACCGGCACCCACATGCCCGGCGTCCAAGCCCGCATTCCCGGCGGCTACATGCCCAGCGGCCAAACCTGCATTCCCGGCGACACCACGCCCAGCGGCGAAGCCCGCGTTCCCGGCGGCAATGTGCCCGGCGGCAGCATGAGTCTGGGCGCCCTGCCCCCCTGCGAGGCCCTCCGCGTCATTCGGCCCGGCGCCCACCTCTTCCTCCGCTCCCGGGCCAGATTTCGTACCCGCGCCTGCCGCCTCGCCCGCTGCTGCTCCCGCGCCCGCCTCCTCGCCCGCGCCCGTTGCCTGGATGGACCGGATAATGGCCCGAACGTCCTGCGCCTGCCGGAGCGACACGTACGCCAGTTCCCCCTCGGCCGTCGTGCTGCCCGCCGTGTAGACCAGCACCTTCGCCGCCCCCAGCATGCGCGGCAGAAAACGCTGTTCAATATCAATATTCTGGATTCGATCGACCGGGATATTGCGCCGCCGCCGCGTGAACACCCCCGAGTGGATAATCAGCTCGCGCTCCGTGATCCAGTACTGGAAGCGAAGGAAATAGACCACGACCCACGGCAGGAAGAAGATGCCGTAGACCACGGCCAGGACGATATTGACCCAGATGCCGGCATCTGCACTTCGCCCCGTGAATACCGGAAGCAGGATGAAAATCAGCGCCGGAATGGACCCGGCAGCGCGGAGCAGGAGCGTCAGCGGATGCAGGCGTTGGGCATTGTCCAGATCCATGTCACAACGCCTCGTCCTGGATGAATGCCTTCATGGCATCGCGCAGCCGCTCGGCTTCCTCGAGCTTGAGGCCCGGCAGAATGATCGCGTTGCCGCGCGTCCCGGCCGTGTGTACTACCAGGCGGCCCAGATCGAACTCGCGTTCGAACACATCCTGCGATACATCGATATGCTGGATCCGCTTGAGCGGCACGATGGTCCGGATGTGATTGAATATGCCGCGCCCCAGGTAGAGTTCGTCCTCGCGCAGTGCGAACCGCCACGACCGGTAGCGCAGGCGCGTCATGACTGTTATCAACGCACCCAGGACGAGAAGCGCCACGCCCGGTTTGACTCCAAACGGAAACCAGGGACTGTTGCCAAAAAAGGTCACAATGTCCCAGGCGAGCAGCGCGAGCACCACGACGCCCGCCCATATCCCGGTCTTTATGCGCCAGACGGTAACAATTGCCTTTTCGAGCGGGCGCAGACCATCGGTAAGGAGGGCCTCGTCGAGAATGAGCCGCGGTGGCGTTGCTGACGTTCCCGGTTCCGGTCCCGACGTTCCTGGTTCCCGTCCCGACCCCGGCTCCGGAGCGGTTTCGGAGCGCGTGGCGGCTTTCTCGAGCAGCATGTCGGAGTAGGATGTCGCGAGCAGATGCTCGTTTTCGACGCCGAGCTCCGCCATGAGGCGCTCGCACTGGGCGCGGAGCGCATCGGTTACCGGCTCGGAGGAATCTGGCTCGGCGGTCGGGCCTGGCTCGGCGGCAGAATCCGGCTCGGCGGTCGGGCTGGGCTCGGCGGTCGGGCTGGGCTCGGCGGTCGGGCTGGGCTCGGCGGTCGGGCCCGCGCTGGGGTCGTGGATGGCCTCAATCTCCACGAACGATCCAAGCCCTTCGACCTCATCCACATGAATCTTGACGTTGTCCAGGAACCAGATGTCGCGCCGCTTTCGCACCACGACGAGAACGTCGAGCGCCGCTTCAAGCGCCGCGCGGATCAATGCCATGTCCGATTCCGCGGAGTCCGCCTCGGCAGCGCTGTCCGTCCGGGCCCTGTCCGTCCGGGCTCGGTACAGGTGCACATCCGACTGCTTCGGGCCCTCCGCATTGGGCCGCTCATACGCGATCAGACTCTGCTCAATCGTTCCCTCCCGGATTTTCAGCCGGCCGCGTGAAACGCGAAAGTACGTATCGACCTGCTCATCCTGCCCCGTAAACCGGGCACCCAGGCCTTGCAGCACACTGCGGACCCGCTCCGGATCATCACACCGCGCCTTGATTTCAATATTCGTGAGCCTGCCAGCACCCACGGCTCAGCCCCGCTCACGCTTTATCACTTCATGGATGAAGGCCGTGTTGTTCCAGAAGGCCACCTTGCGACCATTGATGTACAGTGTCGGGGTCGCGTTTACACCTATTTCCCGGCCGTGGTCGCGATCACTCATGACGCGCTCCCCGACCTCTTCGCTCACAACGCACTCGGCGAACGCGCGCGGCTCGAGCCCCATATCTTCTGCAATCTGCGTAAAGAGGCGCGGATTGAGCTGCACCTGATCCTCGAATACGCGGTCGTGGAACTCCCAAAAATCCACTTCGCGCGCCGCGCACACACTCGCACGCGCCGCAATCTCGGCGTGCTGGTGCATATCGAGCGGGAAGTTCATGAACCGAAGCTGCACCTCGTCGCGGTATTCGAACAGCGCCGGACGCAGATGGAACGCGCTGATCCGGCACGCAGGGCACTGGAAATCGGCAAACTCGACGAGCACAATATCGGCTTCCGGATTCCCCCACACGGCCGCCTCCTCGGGGATCTCAATGTCGCGCGGCGTCTGGCGGAAGTGCGCCTCGAGTGCCTGTGACATGTCGAAATCATTCGTGCCCGTAATGTCCTTCTGGTAGTTGAGCGCACCCGCGTACCCGATCCCAAACACGACAGCGAGGGCGACCCCCGTCATGGGAAGCGACGGATTGAACCCGAGCGCCGCCCGGTTGCCGGTCGCCGCCTGGAAATAATCACGGACGAAGGCCCCCCAGCGCTGCGGCGCATAGCCAATTCCGATTCCAAGCGAAATTGCTGTGCCGAAATTGGCCACGTACATCCCAATGCACACCAGACACACCACGCCGAGCTCGTACAGGTGGTATGCCTTTACGAACGTAAAGAGCACCGCGCCGAAGGAGAGCACGAGGCCCGCCGCAATCAGCGGCGCCGCACCCGATCCTTTCGATCCCGTCGCGCCCAGAAGCGCCCCAAGCGCCGCGAACGCGTAGAACAGAAAGCCCCACCACGCGACCGGAATGCCGAACAGGTTCGCGTAGGACGATGCCGCCGCCACGTCGCAGTTCACCAGGTCGTTGAGTGAGCATCCGCTGGCCTCAACCACGCCCTGCGTCGCAATCTGGAACGTCATGTTCGTCGAGTAGAGCGCCAGACCCGCTCCAATGAGCGCAAAAACGAGTGCCGCCCACAGCGCGTTCTTGTTCAGCGCCGCACTCGACGCCGCTCGGCGTCCACGCTGCTTCCGGTTGTTTGGATTGGTAGCCATGTTTCGGGATGTTTATTGTAGATGCTTCAGGTCGGGTCTCCTGTTCCGGGAGGGCGTACGCCGAAATGTGCGGCGTGATTCCAGTCAGCGCGGCTCGATTCCAGCCGGCGCGGCGCTTGCTACCGCCCGTAGCCGCGGTCAATAGCCGCCATGATATCGGGCGCACGCCAGTCTGCCGGCTTCATCCACTTGCCGTCTTCCCGCCTGTAACCGCCCTCCGCAAACTTGCGCAGATTCGCCGCATCGACTTCCTCGAGCACCGGCTCGTCATCGACCCCGATGGCAATCAGCGTGCCCATCGTGACGACACTGATGTCCGCGCATCCATCGACCACCATTTCCAGATCGAAGGCGTCCTCCGCGGCGTAGTCCAGGCCCTCCTCCGTGAGCGGCGCACCGTTCGAGTGGACTCGAACGCCGAGCGCCTCGACCGTCTCCAGCGCCTCCTCGAGAATCAGCTTCGCGCGCAACACGCGCGTCTCATCGTCCGGCCGCGTCGCCGTCTCCGGCGTCGCCTGCCCGGCCTTCTGCATGAATTCCTTTATGCGCTGGTAGTGGGGTGTGGGCATGTGTCTGGGGGGTTGCTCTGTGTTTTTTTGGGGAGATGCGCTGGTCGCGCCTGGCTGGCCGTCCTGCTGTAGCGCAGCGTTCGCCTGCCGTCCTGCTGTAGCGCAGCGTTCGCCGCCCTGCGCCCGTTGGCGCGCCTGGCTGACCGCCCAATAATACGAAATTGCTGGCCGCTGGACTATCCCGTGTAGTTCCGCTGCGACATTTCGTCCTTATGTCCCTAAGAACACACTCCTGGCCGGGAAGCCTGTCAATGAAGTCCAGGATCTCTCGCCTGGAGTGCCACCCCCTGAGCGCTGGTGCGGCCGATCCGGAGGTTCAGGAAAGGCCGGCGCGACCGGGCCAGATGCGAAGAAGGCCCAGCATAGCGCGCACGGTGATCCAGGCGCCCGTTACGAGCCAGATCATGCCCAGATCAAGCTCACCGGCCCAGAGCAGGCCGTACATGAGGACGAGACCGACCGCCGTTGCAGTGAGCGTCACATTGCGCAGATAGGCGAAGTCGGAGGTTCCCCACAGAATACCGTCCGTGCCGAAGGCGAGGGCGTTCAGGGGCTGGAAGAGAAGGGCAGGAATCCAGGCCATGGGGAACAGCCAGAGCGCACTGGCCGGGACGAGAAGACGGCCGATGGGCCCCGCGCCAAGCCACATGAGAAGGGCAAGTACGGCGCCAACGCCGCTCGACCACAGGAGCACGACGCGCGCCACGCGGCGAACGGCAGCGAGCGCGGAGTCGCAGCCAGAGCCGGAACCGGAGCCGGAGCCAGAGCCGGAGCCCGAGCCAGAGACGAAGGCCACGAGCGATTGCCCGGATATGGCGAACGCATCCAGAAAGAGGGCCGTGAAAATCCAGAATTGCCGTACGGCCTGGTGGACGGCGCCCTGGTCGGCGCCGAGCCGGGTGGCTTCGCGCGTGGCGAGTACGATGAAAAGGGTGAGGCTGCCGGTTCGGAGAATGATGTCTCGGCCGGCTCGAAAGAGCCGGCCGAGTCTGCGGGCCGAGAGGGCGCGGCGAAGGAGATTGGCGGAAGAGCTGGCGGCCTGCCGAAGCACAAGCCAGATGACGGCGAGAGCACCCAGCCACTGGGAAGCGACCGTGGCCCAGGCGGCGCCTGCAATACCGTAATGAGGAATGAGCGCCGCATCGAGCGCCATGTTGACGGCGTTCAGGGCAAGGGCCACATAAAGTGGCTCCCGCATGCGCCGTAGACCGCGCAGGGCACCGAAGCCGGCGATGGTAATGACAATGGCGGGCGCGCCTACCCAGCGAATGTGGGTGTAGAGCTCGGCGCGGGGGGGCCAACGGCCCCCCCCGCCCCGGCACAGGGACCGAAAAAGCGGCAGCCGCCCCAGCCGCCGCCCCGGCC
>JAJCYQ010000008.1 GCA_029262835.1 Bacteroidota bacterium | reverse complement strand
CCGAGGGAGGAAGAAAGAACGGAGTCGAACGGTCTACGGGAAGAAACGTCTGAACAGCCATCCGAAATACCGGGAAAGTCACTGAAAACGTGCTTGCCCAAAATACGAAATCCCCGGGTGTAAGTCCGACGGACTCCTAGGCGCGTAGCATTCGGAGCCCGTTGCCGATGACGACGAACTCGCTGATCTCGTGGCCGAGCACGGCGATGGGGAGCGTGAAAGCCCCCGCGACCGCACCGACGACCAGCACGCCGATCACGATGGCGGAGAGCACGAGGTTTTGCCGGACGATCTTCTGGTTCCGCTGGGCGAGGCGGAGCGCGTAGACCAGCTTCTCCAGGTCGTCGGCCATGAGTGCCACGTCCGCCGTTTCCAGCGCCACGTCGGTGCCCGCCGCCCCCATCGCGATGCCCACGGTGGCCTCGGCGAGGGCGGGCGCGTCGTTCACGCCATCCCCCACCATCGCGACGTGGCCCACGCGCTCGGCGAGCTCGCGCACCTTCACCGCCTTGTCCTCAGGCTTGAGGTCGGCGTGGAACTCGTCGATCCCCGCCTCCGCAGCGATGGCGCGGGCGGTCCGCTCGTTGTCGCCCGTGAGCATCACCACCTTCTCGATGCCGGCCTCGTGGAGCTGACGGATCGCGTGCTTCGCGTTCTGGCGCAGGTTGTCGCGAATGGCGATCAGCCCCCACGCGGCCCGCTCGTCCCCGACGAGGACGACGGTCTTCCCCTCGCTCTGGAGCCGGGCGATGTCGTCCTGTGCGCCGTCGAGGGGCACGCCCAGCCGCTCGGTGAAGAGGGCCGGGCTACCCACGAAGACGGCCTCGCCGCCTATGCGGGCCGAGGCCCCGGCCCCAGTGAGCGACTCGAACGCTTCGACGGGCGCGGGCTCGACGCCTTGCGCCTCCGCGTGGCGCAGGATCGCGTGGGCCAGCGGGTGTTGGCTCTGCCGCTCGATGCCGGCGGCGACACGTAGGATGTTCTCCTCCGAATGCGCATCGAGTGCCGCACCGTTGCGGATCGACAGCACGTCCGTGACGTCGGGCTCCCCGCGCGTGATGGTCCCGGTCTTGTCGAGGGCGACGACGCGGACCTTGTCGAGCTCCTCCACGTAGACGCCGCCCTTGATGAGCACGCCCTGCCGAGCGCCCGTGCCCAGGGCCGAGACGAGCGTGATGGGGATGGAGATGACGAGCGCACACGGGGCCGCGGCGACGATGAACACAGTCGCCCGGGTGACCCACTCCGCCCACGCTCCGCCCACGAACAGCGGCGGTACGACCGCGATCAAGATCCCGACGAGCAGTACGGCGGGGCTGTAGCGGGCGCCGAAGCGCTCGATCCAGCGGTGGCTGGTCCCCTTCCGCTCGTGTGCCTCCTCGACCATCTGAATGATGCGCGAGATGGTGTTGTCGGCGAACGCCTTCGTGGCCTGGACTTCGAGCGCCCCCTCGCCGTTGATGCTTCCTGCGAAGACCTCGTCGCCCGGGTGCTTCTCCACGAGCATGCTCTCGCCCGTGACCGGGGCCTGGTTCACGCTCGACGCCCCGCCGACGACTTCGCCGTCGGTCGGCACGCCCTGGCCGGGGCGGACGAGGAAGACGTCGCCCGGGGCCAGCTCCTCGACGGGGACCTCCACGTCGCGGCCGTCGCGGCGAACCGTCGCCTTCTTCGGCGCGAGGTCCATGAGCGCCCGCACGGCCGAGCGCGTCTTCGCCTCGGTGTAGCCCTCGGCCGCCTCCGAGATAGAGTAGAGGAAGACGAGGACGGCCGCCTCGAACAGCTCCCCCATGACGGCGGCCACGACAGCCGCGACCGCCATGAGGAGCATGATGGTGACCTTCCTCTCGAAGACCAGCTCCTCAACGGCCTCGCGGCCGAAGTGGTAGCCCCCGGTCAGTGCCGCCGCAATGTAGAGCCCGAAGGAGACCGTGTTCTCGCCGGTCGAGAGGGCGAACAGCCAGCCGACCAAGGTGAAGAGGCCCGCCAGAGCCGCCGCGAGCACCTTTGGGTTCCGCCACGGCCGGGGCGGTTCCGGGATCGCCATGCCGCGCTGCGGCGCGAATCCGATTGCCTGTAACCTGTCCCTGAGATCGTCCGCCGTCGTCACGGCTGGGTCGAAGAGGAGCGTGACGCGGGCGGCGCTTGGGTTCACCTTCACCTCGGCCAGGCCGCGCGCATCGGCGAGCCCGCGCCGGAGCCGGGCCGCGTCGCTGTCGCAGTCGAGACCTCGCACACGAAGGTCGAGCCGTTCCGGGTTCGTTGGTTGTGCCGTCTTCAGTTCCATGATGCTACGCTCATTCGAGGGTTGAAGGATGCACCGAAGCCTCATCGGTCGTGGGGCCTCGGTAGGACCAAATGATTAACATGGCGGCCCCAGTGACGATAAAGACGTCGGCGAGGTTGAACGTCGCCCACCGGTGCGCGCCGACGCCGAGGTCGAGGAAATCCGTGACACGCCCGTCGCCGATCCGGTCGATAAAATTCGACATACCGCCCCCCAGGAGGAGGCCCAGCGCCCATGGAGCAGGGACGGGGTCGACACCCCTGCGAAAGATGCGGACCACCCAAAGGGCGATCAGGAGCGTGGCCACCCCGCTCGCGATGATTACACCGGGGCCGTCCGTGGCTAGGAGGCCGAAGGCGATGCCCTGGTTGTAGGTTAGCGTCAGGCGAAACCATTCCCCAACGACCTCTTCAGGCACGTGCCTGAAGAGCGAGCGCTCGGCCCAAGCCTTCGTCCCCAGGTCCAGAGCGACGGCGAGAACCAACGCGGTTGCAAGTGGAGGTGCGTACTTCCTCATCCCAGTCTCTAGTCGTCGTCGCCCAACTCCCCTTTCTGCCGGGCGGATTTCAAGTAGAACACCCCGTCCATGGCGATGCGGTCGCCCACGCTCAGACCGGCCAGCACGATGGCGTAGTCCGTCGTCTGAGTGCCGAGCCGGACGGGTACTCGCTCGAACGCGTTCGGAGTCAGCTCTCGGTACACGTAGGCCTGCTCTCCCTCCCGCTCGAGCGCGGCGACGGGCACGGCCAGCGCACGTTCTGCGACACCAGCGTCGAACTCGGCATCGGCATACGTCTCCGGCCGGAGGCCGCTCGAATTCTCCATGCTGATGCGGACCGACACCGTCCGGGACTCCGGGTCCACCGTAGGCGCAATGGCGGCTACGGTGCCGCGGTAGACCTGTCCGTCGGCCGTGCGCACCCGCGCCGTGCCGCCCCTCTCCAACGTCGCCGCCACGTCGGGCGGCACCTGGGCATCGGCGTAGACGGCACCGGGGTTCACGATCTCGAAGAGGTCCCGGCTCGGCTCTACGAATGCCCCTAGCGCAACCTCTCGCCGCGCAACTATACCCGCGATAGGCGCGCGGACCACGATGTGGGCACCGAGGGCACCCTCGGCCTCCTCCAGGGTCTGCGGGTCGATCCCCAGCGCGGCAAGCTGCGTAGCGAGCGCAGTGAGATCGGCCTGGGCCGAGTGGAACGCCGCGCGGGCCTCCTCCAGCGTCCGCTGCGCGCCGATCTCCTCGCGTTCGAGCTGCTGCTGCCGCTCGAACGCCGCGCGCGTCTGCTCCACAGCGGCGTGGGCGCGGAGGTAATCGCCCTTGAGCCGGCCGATCTCTAGGCTTTCGATCTCGGCCATGGGGTCCCCCCGCTGGACCGAGCTTCCGTCCCGCACGAAGAGCCTCGTTACGCGCCCGGCGACGAGGCTGCCGACCTCGGCCGTCGCCGTTTCAGTCGGGACGATCCGGGCCGGTGCTGCGAGGGTCCCGTTCACCTCCTGTTCGCCCACGGCCTCGATCTCAATGCCGGCGGCCTCAACCTGCTCGGCTGAGAGGGTGACCTCATTAGATTCCTCTTCCTCCCCTTCCCCCTCGTCTTCACCGGCCTCACTCGTGCGGACGAGGGCGGCGTCGGGGGTGTCTTCCTGCCGGTCATCTCCCCCCGTGCACCCCCCGGTCGTGATCAGGATCAGGGCGAGCAGGAAGGCCGGGAACCCCTGTAGGAGGAGTCGTTGCGTGAGCGAGCGGCGCACAGGCACGGTCGCGTTCGGTTGTGTGTTCATAGCAGTCGTATATCTGAAAAGGTGGTGGGGCTACCGGGCGATGTCGCCTGTGATCGCTTCGATTTCGGCGCGGAGCCGTGCAGCGGTGCGGAGGACCTCCACGTAGGAAGACTGGGTCTCGATCAGCGCCGTCTGCGCTGCGAGCACCTCCAGGTAGCTCGCTTCGCCCAAGGCGTGGAGTTGGAGCGCGATGTCGTAGGCGCGCTCGGCCTGGGGTAGCAGGCGCTCGGCAAACGTGGCCACCTGCGCCCGTGCCGCCGTCAGCTTGGCGTAGCTCGCGTGGAGGCGGACCTGCACGGCCCGCACGACGCGCTCGCGCTGCGCCTCGGCGATGGCCGTCGCCGCTTCCGCCGCCCGGTCGGGGCCGCGGTTGAAGAGCCGGAAGAGCGGGAGCCCCAGCCGCACGTTTCCGCCGTAGTAACCGGCCGTGCCAGCGACGGTCTGACGGGCGACCTCGAAGCCGAACTCCGGAAGCCGCTCGCTGGCGACGACGGCCTGCTGGGCGCGGGCCACCTCCGCAGCCCGCCGTGCCGCTGCGATCTCGGGGTTCGTCTCCAGGAGGCGGGCCTCGACCTCTGCCAGCGCAGGGAGGGGCGCGGCCTCGACGAGGTCTCCGGCCACCCGTACCTCCTGCTCCGGCGGCAGCGCCAGCAGAGAGCGGAGGGCAGCAGCCGAGGCGACGAGGTCGCCTGCGGCCTCGGCCTGCCGCCGCTCTGCGTTTGCCAGGGCGACGGAGGCCTGGAGGGCTTCGAGCGCGTTGCTCTCCCCGAGCTCGCGTCGCCGCGTCGCGGCTGCAGCGAACGAGCGGGCCAGAGCCACCGCCGAGTCGGCGAGGGCGAACTGCTCCTGGGCAGCGAGGGCATCCACGTAGGCGAGCGTCGCCCGGAGCGAGACCTCGCGGCGGATCGCCGCCTGCTCTGCCTCGGCCTGATCGACCAGGCGCCCCATAGCCCGCCGCTGCGCGACGTAGTAGGTGGGGAACTGGACGTACTGCGAGATCCCGAAGGCGGTCTCTCGGTCGTTGGGGAGGCTGCCCGTCGGTGCATTGTCCACGTTGTAGAAGACCTCCAGCGCCGGCAGCACGCCCGCGCTGGCCCGGAGCGCCTGGGCCTGGATGACGCCCGCCGTGCCGCCCTGAATCTCGGGGGCGGCCTCGGCCGCTCGTGCCCGCGTCGCCTCCAGCGTGAGCGCGCCGACGTCCTGGGCAGCCACCTGACCCGCGCCAAACAGGCTCAGCAGCGCGAGCCCGGCAAGCCCCAGCCCAGGCGAGGGTCGCGTAGCGCCGTCCTCACCGGCGACGGGAGTTCCGCCGCCGTCCACGTCCGAAAGGGGCGTGTACGTCTCCAGGGCCACCTCCGCGTCCGTCGGACGGTGCCACCGCCGCCGTCGCCCGCCGAACCACGCGTAGACGATGGGGAGCACGAACAGCGTCAGCACGGTGCTCGTGATGAGGCCGCCGATGACGACCGTGGCGAGCGGGCGCTGGACCTCGGCGCCGGCGCTGCGCGCCAGCATCATCGGCACGAAGCCCAGGGCGGCCAGCGTAGCCGTGGCGACGACCGGGCGGAGGCGCTCGTCAGCCCCTGCCAGCACGGCCTCGTACGTGGGTAGCCCCTCCCCTTCGAACTTCAGGAACGCCGCCACCATCACGATGCCGTTGAGTACGGCGATGCCGAAGAGGGCGATGAAGCCCACGCCGGCCGAGATCGAGAACGGGAGGCCGGCGACGTAGAGCGCGGCGATGCCGCCGATCGTCGCCATCGGCACACACAGGAAGATGATCACGCCGAGGCGGACCGACCCAAACGCCTGGAAGAGGAGGAGGAAGATGAGGCCGAGGGCCAGCGGCACGACGATCATGAGCCGGCGGGAGGCCTCCTGCAGGTTCTCGAACTGGCCGCCGTAGTCGACCGTGTAGCCGGGCGGCAGCTCCACCCGCTCTGCGATCTGCTCCTGCACGTCCTCGACGTAGGAGGCCACGTCGCGCCCGCGCACGTTCGCCTGCACGGTGATGAAGCGGGACCCGTTCTCGCGTGAGACCTGGGCCGGGCCTTCCGACAGCGAGACGTCGGCCAGCGCTCCGAGCGGCACCCGCTGCCCGCCCGGTGTGGGGACGAGGAGGTTCCGGAGCGATTCGGCGTCCTTCCGCGCCCCGGCGGCGTAGCGCACGACGATGTCGAACCGGCGCTCGCCCTCGTACACCTGTCCCGCCGTCTGCCCGCCCACGGCGGTGGCGACGAGCTGGTTGACGTCCTCGACGGTAAGCCCGTAGCGGGCGATGGCCGCGCGGTCCGGCTCGATGACGAGCTGGGGCAGCCCCTTCGTCTGCTCCATCGTCACGTCGTCGCCGCCCTCGGTCACCTGGAGGATCCGGGCGATCTCTTCGGCGGCCGGGTTGAGCACGGCGTAGTCCTCCCCGTACACCTTCACGGCCACGTCGCCGCGGACGCCGGCGATGAGCTCGTTCGTGCGCATCTCGATGGGCTGGAGAAACTGCCAGCCGACGCCGGGGATCTCCTCTAACCGCTCGTCCATCTCCGCGATGAGCTCCTCCTTCGTCCGCCCGCTCGCCCAGTCATCTTCCGGGTGCAGCGTGATGAACATGTCCGTGATCTCGGGACCCATCGGGTCGGTGGAGATCTCGGCCCGGCCCGTGTTGGAGACGACGGTGTTGACCTCGGGGAACTCTACCATCGCCGCCTCGACCCGCGTCGTCAGCTTCTGCGATTCCGTGAGCGAGACCGAAGGGAGGCGGTAGACCTGGAGGAGGATGTCGCCCTCGTCGAGGCGCGGGATGAACTCGCCGCCGAGCCGGGTGAAGCCGAACACGGCAACCGCAAAGAGGGCCACCGCCGTGCCGACGACGACTCTGCGCGCGCCCATCACACGCCGGAGCGCCGGCATGTACCGGCGGTGCAGCCACTCGATGATGGGCGAGTGCTTGATGGGCTTCTTCCCCTTGAGGAAGAGCGAGCACATCACCGGCACGTAGGTCACCGAGAGCAGGAGCGAGCCGAGGAGGGCGAAGCTGACGGTGAGCGCCATCGGGCGGAAGAGCTTGCCCTCGATCCCCTGCAGCGCCATGATGGGGAGGTAGACGATGATGATGATGAAGACGCCGAACTTCGCCGCCTTCACCATCTCGGCGGCCCCGCTGTAGACGAGGTTTCGCATCCCCTCGTCGTTCGTGATGGGGTTCCCCTCACGCTGGTGCTTGCCGAGAAGCCGTAGGATGTTCTCGACGATGATGAGCGAGCCGTCAACGACGAGGCCGAAGTCGATGGCGCCGAGCGACATGAGGTTGCCCGACTGCCCCGTGAGCACCATCAGGATGACGGCGAAGAGCATCGAGAGCGGGATCACCGAGGCCAGAATGAGGCCCGCTCGGAGGTGCGCGAGCAGGAGCAGGAGCACGACGATGACGAGCAGGGCGCCCTCGCCGAGGTTCTTCGCCACCGTCTTGATCGTGCGGCCCACGAGCATCGTCCGGTCGTAGTACGGCTCGATCACGACGCCCTCCGGGAGCGCGGCTTGGATCTCCGCGACTCGGTCCTTCACAGCGTTCACGGTCACGCGGGCGTTGGCCCCCGTGAGCTGCATCGTCCACCCCGCGACGACCTCGCCCTCGCCGCCCGCGCTGGCCGATCCGAACCGGATCGCCGAGCCGACCTCCACGTCGGCCACGTCCTTGAGGAAGATGGGCGTCCCGGTGGCCGTCGTCTTCACAACCGTGTTCGCCAGGTCCTCGATCTCGCGGACGAGGCCCACCGAGCGGACGGAGTACTGCTCCGGCCCCGCCTCGATGTAGGCGCCGCCGGAGGTCCCGGAGGCCCTGGAGGTAGCCTCGAACACCTCGCGGAGCGTGAGGTCGTAGGCGTTGAGCCGCTCCGGGTCGACGAGCACGTGGTACTGCTTCACGTAGCCGCCGAGCGAGTTCACCTCGGCGAGCCCCGGCACGCCGAGGAGCTGGCGGCGGACGATCCAGTCCTGCACCGTCCGCAGGTCCATCGGCGAGAGGCGCCCCGTGGTGTCGCGCAGGGTGTAGCGGAAGATGTCGCCGAGGCCTGTCGAGACGGGGCCCAACTCCGGCGTCTCGGCGCCGGGCGGGAGGTCCTCTTCGGCCTCCCGTAGCCGCTCCAGGATGAGCTGGCGGGCGAAGTAGACGTCGACACCCTCCTGGAAGACGACGGTGATGACGGAGATGCCGGCCTTCGAGACCGACCGGAGCTCGACCAGGTCCGGGATGGACTTGAGCGCGAGCTCCATCGGGAACGTGACGAACTGCTCGACCTCGAGCGGGGAGAGCGCCGGCGCCTTCGTGAGCACCTGCACCTGGTTGTTGGTGACATCGGGGACGGCGTCGATGGGGAGCCGTGTGAAGGCGTAGAGGCCCCCGATGATGAGCGCCAGCGTGCCCATGAGCACGAGCACCCGCTGACGTAGCGAGAACGTGATAAGTTTTTCGAACATGTACCTGAGGAACCGCTATAGAGGGAGGGCTGACGCGGCCTGTGTGGCCGGTCGGATGCCGAATGAGCGGGCCGTGCATCCACGAGCGCGGCGGGCAGGCGGTGGGCCTGCCAATCCTCAGGTAAGGGGTACGGGGCTCGGGACGAGCACCTCACCCGGTGCGACCGTCACGTCGATAATCGGATAGGAAACCGATAGCGCGTCTGGAGCCTTCAGGGCAGGAGGTACCGCCGTGGAGACGAACGTGATCTGGCAGAGGCACTCCGGCACCGGACGCTTCCCCTGCGATGGATCGTCGGAGGAGTTGTGGTCATGGACCGTGACCCCGGCGCGCTCAATCAGCAGCGGGGCTTCGGCTGCCTTGATCGAAGTCGTCGTACCGGCGTCGCTCTGCGACGTGCGGACGGGTTGGTCGGGGCAGCCGAAGACGTCCGTTGTCTCGGCGAACACGATCACAGTCAATAGGGCCGCGATCAGCGGGGCGATATGGCGCAGACGCGCCATCATGCGGCTTCCGCCGATGTTAAAGACCCTACTACATGGCTGCGGGCAACTGCGCTGAGAGCCTCTGTGATGGTGCTGGTGAGGCGGTGGAACATCATTCGGTCCCGACGCTCACTCTCTACTAGATCGAGCGATTTGAGCGTGCGGAGCTGGTGACTGACCGCGGACTCGGACACCCCCAGCACGACGGCCAGGTCGCAGGTGCAGAGCGGTTCAATCTGGAGAGCCAGCAACAGCCGGAGCCGCGTAGGATCGCCGAAGGCGGCGAAAAGGGAAGCCATGCCTATCAGATCCGGCTCAGCTTCGAGGGCCTGCGTTGCCCGCTGGACGGCTTCCGGGTGCAAGCACCGCACTTCGCAAGCGGAGTCGGTATGCATGGGAGAACCTATATCATTTGAACGATTGAACAATGACTCAAATAAGATAAGTTCTTTTTTAGAAGAGAGCAATGACGGGCATGCTATCCCTCAGTAAAGAATCAATGAAACATCTATTTCAGGCTCTACGATTGTTCGTGTGGGTAGCGCCGTTCATCGAGCCCCTGCAGGGTAGAGGTCGAGGCCTCCCAGATGGAAGTAGATGGCATTTGCAAATCGCTGCTTGTTGCGGAAGCCCCGGCTCTTGACCTTGATGGCCTTG
>JAJCYQ010000007.1 GCA_029262835.1 Bacteroidota bacterium | reverse complement strand
CTGCACCTGACGATGGCGGCTTTCTTCAATCATGCGCTCGCGGACGCCGCTTCGGCGGACTACATCGGTCCGTTCTCGCTGGCGAACTACGCGGTTCCGGCCCTTGCCTTCGGCATGCCCGTCATCATCTTCCTGGGTGGCATCGCGTTCGCCACGGGCACCATCACACGGCGGCCGATTCTGGTGTTCCTGTTCCCGGTCGTCGTCATGTTCGGCACCCTGTCGTTTTTGATCTCCTGGTCGCCAAGCTGGCTCAGCCCGGCGGTCAACCGCCTGCTGATGATGGTCGATCCCAGCGGCTATCGCTGGCTGAACGAGACCTGGCTGAAGGTCGATCGCGGCGTAGAGTTCTACAACCATGGCGCGATCGGGTTCGACACGGGATTCGTGCTCAGCCGCTTCGTCTTCATTCTCGCAGGACTCGCCGCCGTGGCGATTAGCCAACGGCACTTCGGACGGAGCCTGTCCGGTGTGGCGGCTCCGGGACGATTGAGCCGCCTGCGACAGACCATCACACATCGCATCTGGCGCGACTCCGGGGATGCCGGCAACGTGATCGCCAGCGCGCCGCCGCGCACGCCGCTCGCCGACCTCGGTATGGCGACGGTTCCCACGGGGCTGTTCCGAACCGTGGGAACGATCGCCGCCGCGGAAATCCGAGAGCTGCTGACGCGGCCGGGCCTGTACCTGTTCGTTCCGCTCATCATGATCCAGGCGACCGGCAACATCGTCACATCGGTGGCCGCATTTGATGCGCCCGCGCTGCTGACTCCAGGCGCCATGGCTGGCCAGATGGTCAACACGTTGAACCTGCTCGTTTGCTTCCTGCTGCTGTTCTACATGGTGGAGTCGCTGCAGCGTGAGTACTCCACCGGATTCGCGCCGATCTTCTACGCCACGCCCGCGCGCACCGGAGCCATCCTCATGGGCAAGGCGCTGGGAACGAGTCTCGTCGGCGCGGTGATCCTGGGGGCCATGATGGCTCTCTGCCTGGTGATCCTGCTGTGGCAGCAACTCTTCAACGGCAGCCCCGTCGCGTTGAGCGCCTGGCCGTTTCTTGTCACCTGGGGCGCGGTGCTCATCCCGACATTCATCGTGTGGTGCTCGTTCGTGCTCGCGGTCTTCGGTCTCACGCGCAACCGCTATACGACCTACGCGGTGGGTATCGCGGCGATCATCTACACCATGTACCGGCAGGCGTTCGGGGGTGGCCTGACGTGGGTGACGAACTGGCTCGGATGGAGTGCCGTGCGCTGGAGCGACATGGGCCTGTTCCCCCTCAACAGCAAGCCCTTCTTCTGGAATCGGATGTTCGTGCTCTCGCTCGCGGTCTTGTTTGTGTCGCTTTCCGTACGCTGGTACGGCCGTCGCGACCACGATGCCCAGAGAGTCTTCCAGCGAATCCAGCCGCGGGCCCTGCTGTGGTCGACCGTGCGACTACTGCCGGCACTGATCGTTCCCGTGGGGCTGGGCGTCTTCCTGTGGATGAACGTCGAACGCGGCTATCAGAGTGAAGCCGAGGAAGAACTCCAGAAGGACTACTGGCGACGCAACTTCGCCACCTGGCGCGACTCGAAACAACCGGCCCCCGAACACGTCGACCTCGATGTCGAACTGGAGCCCACGCGACGCTGGATGCGGGTCGAGGGCACCTACCGTCTGCAGAATCAGCACGACGTTCGTCTCGATTCCTGGGCCGTGACGCCAGGGCATGCCGACAACCTCAGCTGGACGCTGGCGGGCGAGGAGATCGAAGCGGACGACCGCGCCGGCCTCCATGTCTTCGACCACGCGCTGGAGCCCGGAGAAGTCGTCGAACTCGGATTCTCCTATGAGCGGTTCTTCCCGAAGGGCTACAGCCGTGGAGGCGGAGGCGCCGGTGAGTTCGTTCTCGACGCCGGAGTGGTGCTGACGTCATTTGGCCCTCAATGGGTACCGATGATCGGCTACCTCGAACAGGTCGGCATCGACGAGGACAATCAATTCGAACCGCGTGACTACCCGGACGACTTCTACGAAGGCGTTACGCCGAACGGCTTCGGCCTGCAGGGTCGGCCTTACACAACCCGCATCCGCGTGACCGGGCCCGAGGATTTCCACTTCAACTCTGTCGGCGTGCTGACCGAGTCGAACGTGAGCGAAGGTCGCCGCACCGTGGTCTGGGAGAGCGACCACCCGGTGACCTTCTTCAACCTCGTCGGCGGTCGGTGGGATGTGCGCGAAGGTAACGGAACCGCCATCTACTACCACCCGGAACACACGTACAACATCGACGAGATGATCGAGGCCCTCGACGCCTCGCGCAAGTACTACTCGGAGTGGTTCTACCCGTATCCGTGGCAGCTCCTGAAGCTCAGCGAGTTTCCGGCGCTGGCCGCGTACGCCCAGGGTTTTCCCACCAACATCACGTTCTCCGAGGCGATTGGATTCCTGACCAAGAGCGACCCCCGTTCGCGTGCGGCGTTTCTGGTTACCGCGCACGAATCGGCGCACCAGTGGTGGGGCAATATCCTCACCCCGGGTCGCGGGCCGGGCGGCAACCTCCTCTCGGAAGGCATGTCGCACTACGCCACCTTGATGCTCGCCGAGCAGCAACTCGGTATCGGGCAACGCATCGAGACATCGAAGCGATTCGAGAGTCGCTACGCCAATCGGCGGCAGGTCGACTCCGAGCGGCCCATGGTCAAGATCGAC
>JAJCYQ010000006.1 GCA_029262835.1 Bacteroidota bacterium | reverse complement strand
CGCCTGGAAGTTCAGGCGACCCGGCCTGCGTCCGGCCCAGAACGTACGCGCCCGCGGCTACCAACAGGGCGGCCGCAATGAGGCCTGCGGTCTGCAGAGCGCGCCGTGCATTCCCCGGCGTTCCTTCGGGCGGCGCGCCCGCTGCCGCGGGCGCGCCGCCCGAGACCGACAAGGTCGACCGCGAGAGCCCCGAACTGCTCTGGATATCCAGATTACCGAGATCCACCGTCAGATCGGCCGCCGACTGGTACCGCCGGGCCGCCTCCTTGGCCAATAATTTATTCGTAATGCGCTCGAGTTCCATCGGAACGCCCGTACGGACCGCCGTGAGCGGTTCGGGGTCAGTGTTCAGGATGCTGTAGACCACCGCCTGCTCGTAATCGCCGCCAAACGGATTGCGACCGGCAATCATTTCGTAGAGCGTCACGCCGAGCGCCCAGAGATCCGTGCGGCTGTCCACCTCTTCCCCCCGCGCCTGCTCCGGGCTCATGTAGGCCACCGTCCCAAGCGTCGAGCCCATGCGCGTGAGCTTGGTCGACGCGGCGGTCTGCGCCAGCCCAAAATCCAGCACCTTCACGACCCCTTTCGCCGTCAGCATGATGTTCGCGCTCTTGATGTCGCGGTGCACAATACCTTTTTCGTGCGCCGCGCCGAGCGCCGATGCCGCCTGAAGGGCCAGCTCAACCGCCTCTTTCAGCTTCATGGGACCTTTCTTGATGCGCGCCTCGAGCGTTTCGCCATCAATGAACTCCATGGCGATGAACGGGCGTACATCGTCGCGCCCGTGAAGCGGCGCGCCATCCGCCTGAAGCGGCACCGCCTCATCGATCTGGTAGATCTGCGCAATGTGCGCGTGGTTCAGCGCAGCGGCGGCCTTCGCTTCGCGGTAAAACCGCGCGCGGTCGTCCTCACTTGCGAGTGCGCTCGACGGCAGCACCTTGAGCGCGACCGTACGGTCCAGCTTCGTGTCCCGCGCGCGGTACACAATGCCCATCCCGCCGCGCCCAAGCTCGGCTTCAATTACGTAGTGGGAAAGCGTCGTGCCGATCATTGTGTATGTTTTTCCAGCCAGGCGACATCAGCCACATCCTGTGGCCTGCCCAACGCTCGTTTATTTCGAATGAGCGTCGCTCGCCCGAGGACCGGGAACTGCAGCTCCTCCATCTTGATCATCAGCCGGTCCGACCAGGCTTCATCGAAATTTTCAATGCCCTCCAGACCCGTCAACAAATCAATCCGGCGCGGATTTCCGTGGGCTGCAAGTGCAAACGCACCCACTACCAGGAATTCAACGTTCGCGGCGGACAATACGGACAACATGTCGCTGTAGTCTGGATTCAGCATTGAAATTCCCAGTCATGGTCCATGAATCCACAGTGATGGGCCAAACCATTGCCAAGGCTTCCGACGCATCGAGAACCGGGGCAGTTTTTTGTGCGGAGGCCCCGCCCGTTCGGGTCTTTCTAACCGACAGCGTTGATCGGTCCGTTCTCTGTGGAGAGGCGGAATGCTTTGAGGTCATGTGCGCAATATAGACAAGGTCTGACTAATCACCACTGACACATATCCATGCAATACAACCACCCACTGGTTGATATGCATTCCTGACAGAGCCGCGACATCGACATGGCGAAATCACGATTCCTCTGCCACCATGTTACGCAGGCGGTCAAGGTGCTCCTCGCGACCAGCCATGGACAGGAGCGGCTCCAGCTCGCCGAAGACCAGGTCCCAATCCATGGCGTCGCCGCTTCGCTGAATAATGCGCTGAAGATCCCCCCAGTCGCGCAGGCGACCAGCCACCGTCTTCATCACAGTCAGGTCGACGGCCGAGCAAATGCGCAGCGGCACATCCAAGCCGTAATCCACGTCAACGGCCCGCGCCATCATGCGCTTCTCATATGGCGTAAAACCGATGGATATGTCGACCTGCTTCCCGCGGGGCGACCTCCCGAGGTACATACGGCCAAGCAGAAACATCTCCCGCGTATCGTCAATACGCGATTCCAGATACGTCTCCAGCACAGTGAGGACATCCGATTCCTTGCCCAGCTCGCAGAATATGGTCAGATCCACATCATCTGTCTGGCGGACTTCACCCCAGCGCTGGAGCGCTATGCCGCCAATAAAACAGAACGTAATGCCCTTGCCGCGCAACACCTTCTGCAGCGCGGCGGCCTCCTCGAACAGATACCCGGTCGGCTCATGCACGTAGTGCACGTAAGGAAGCTCATTGAGCCACGCTTCATGCGTCCTGTTTTTCAGGTCGCGGACGCGCAACTCTTCCGCGCGGCGATAGCCCCACTCCCGGTCGATCTTCGATTTCAGGGTTTCGACATCCATGTCGTAATATAAACACCCATTGGTGGCAGACGTAACCCGGAAACAGGTTCATGAAAAGGTGGTACCACTTTGGTACCACTACACACTTCTGTTCCATGCCCGTCAACCTGTCCCTCAAAAATGTCCCTGATTCCATCCATAAACGACTGCGGAGCCAGGCTGAGCGCCACGGTCGAAGCATGAACAGTGAAATACTGAACATCCTCGCCGCGGCAACGCGCCGGGACGCTTCTGTCAGCGACCTCCTCGGCGATCTGCAAGCGTTTGACCAGCGTCTCGCTGGTCGCGAAATGGAGCCGGTCAACCTCAACGAAGCCATACGGGAGGGACGTGAATGATTGTCGTCGACACGTCAGTCATAGCGCACCTGCTCATTCCGTCAGACAAAACGTCTACGGCCCGTCACGTTTTGGAAATAGACCATAACTGGTGCGCGCCCGTGCTCTGGACGAGCGAACTCCGTAGTGTTCTGCGCAAGCACCTGTTGGTCGGTAATATCGACCATAGAGAAGCGCTCGACGCCATGATCCTCGCCTATCGTGTCATGGAAGGCGGCTCTGGCCGGGTAGACGACGACCTCGTCCTGACGCTGTGCACCACGACCCGCTGTTCATCCTACGACGCGGAGTACGTAGCCATGGCCATGACACTCGCCGTCCCGCTTCTCACGTGGGACCGCGCACTCACTCGGATTTTCCCGGAAATTGCTCGGACGCCAGACACGTTCGTCGACTGAAGACGTCAGAGCACCAGGATGGCGACGCTCATGGCCAGCATCAGAAAGGCCGGAATAGACTTCTTTACAGAATCCTTGACCTTCACGTGCATGGCCAGCGCGCCGACCATCAGGACGGCAACTATGCCGGCTGCGGGCGCGACAAGCTCCGGCATCCAGAGTCCTGCAATGAACGCCAGCGCAGCTCCAACTTTGAGTACGCCCACAATGTAGAATACCATCTCGGGCAGCCCGTAGGCCGCAAATTCTTCCTTGAGCGACGTTGCAGCGCCACCCCTGTAGGCTGTGCTCGAACCAGCGCGAACCAACCACACGTTCAGAAGACCAAGGGCAACAATGATTTGAAGAATGGATGTCGTGGTTATTTCGGGCATAGCGCGGAGTGGGTAAAATTATGGTGGGGACAGAAACGCAACGACGTGGGTACCGTTGTTGCCTTCATGAGCACAATATACATGTTCCTTGCCATCTGTTCGGTCGCGCTCTTCGCCTACTATGGAATTGCGAGCCTCATATCGGAGGATCTCATTGGAGAATTTGACCGTTGGGGCATGAGCGGACTCCGGCGTACGACCGCGACCTTCGAGCTCGCAGGGGCACTTGGATTGCTGGTCGGACTGTTCGTGCCTGTCGTTGCCCTTGTTGCCAGCACGGGACTTTGCCTCATGATGATCCTCGCAACAATTGTTCGCATCCGGATCCGGGATCCCTTCTACGCTATGATACCAGCCATCATGTTGGCCATCATCAATGCGTATCTGGCCCAGACGACCGCACGGAGCCTCGAGTGGTTGTGATGTCACTCGTGGCAACCTCGTCGTAACAATTATTTGTATTCCTCTGCAACCATTTTTCGCAGGCGCGACAGACGTTCCGCCTCGTCATAGAGTGCCAATAGAGGTTTCAGTTCCCTGTAGATGAGGGGCCATTCCATGGTTTCTCCGCTTCGCTGTATGATGCGTTGAAT
>JAJCYQ010000005.1 GCA_029262835.1 Bacteroidota bacterium | reverse complement strand
GACCGGACTGGCCTCGCTCGATACGTTGTTCGGGTTGTAGAGCAGCGTCGCGAAATAGGACACGAGCGATGGCAGGTTCGTCTCCGAAATCATATGCGCCGCATAGCGTGGCGAGAATATCGGGACGTCCAGCTTGAGCTCCGAAATGAGCCGGAAGAGCTCCGTGTAAAACTCCTCCCGGAAGTGCCGCGCCTGCTCGCCATGGACCTTGCTGTACGGAATGGCCGGCGGATCTTTCGGGTAATAGTTGCGCCTCCAGAACACGTGGTCATTCAGCACGAGCTGCAGCACTTCGGTCAGGAACTGCCGCTGCTCAGACTTTGGCCCGAGGAAAAACAGATCCAGATCGTGCTGTTCGTTGTGCATGGTCCTGGCCTCTTCACAGTCTGATATATTTATGATATATCAATGATATATCACAGAAAGAATGTCCTGGTCGATGCGCAGCTCGCGGGCGGTGGCCAGCGCGCGGAACTCGTCGGGGCGGAGCGCCACGATGGGCACGGGGCGCCCGTACATTTCTTCGGCAACGACGCTGGCAAGCGTCAGAAAAACGTCGGGCCGGTCGGTCACGAGACCTGCCGGGGCCACGCCTGCCCGTACGGCTTCGAGGAAAATGGCCGTCGTCGTGCTCGAGCCGCGCGTGAAGGGCAGGACGAGGATCTTGCCCGCCGCCTGCTGGCCCGATAGTGGATGCCGCCGATCAATGATTTCGCCTGTCTGTGCGCTGTAGCCGCCCCAGAACGACAGGGGCTCGGCGCTCACGAGCGCCTCGCCCGCCGCCGTGCCCGGCACCACAGCCTGGCCGCGAAATTGTGCGCTCGATTCGGCCTCGCCGCGGACCTGCGCGCCAGTTCCGGCCCCTTTCTCCGTCTGTTCCGTCGTCATAATCTATGCCACCTCCCACATGGTTTCGTCGCGCACGACCGTCCCTCTGACGGCCGATTCCACGCAGTCCGCGAGCGAGCCATAGACGACGCCCGTTCCGAGCAGGCCCGGTGAGTAATAGGAATATTTGGCCGAGTTGGTCATGATGGTGCCAACACTTTCGTTCAGCATGGGACTTGTCAGCGGACAGGTATCGACCGTGATCTTCGCTCCAAAGGCCTCAATTGGCGCCATGAACCCGCCGTATTCGGCCAGCATGCGCACCGATCGGCTGCACGTAATAAGAAACTGCACCCTTTCGTGCCGCGTGCGGCCCTCAACGAGCTCGGCCAGGCGGCGGAACTCCTCGAGGCTGAAGTGCGGGCTGCCGAGCAGCACCATATCGAGCGCGCCAGGTCCTTCGGCGGGGGCGGCTGCTGGCGCGGGGACGCCTCCTTCGGTTGCCCCGTCTCCACTTCCGATTGCGCCGTCGCTCCCGCCCGGGCTCTGGCTCGCGCCAGCCGAGGACGGTTCAGACGGGCCCTCTGAATTGCGCGCCGAGACCGTCCCGGAACTGCCTGCCGGAATGACGCCGCTGCCACCGCCCTCCGGCCGCGCAGCCGACATGCTGCGCCACACGCGGCGCAGATCGTCCATGCCTACTTTGATGACTTTCGGGGCGGGGCGGCCGCCGAAGGCGGCCGACTCGTCCGGAGCTTCGGGTGTAATGCCCACCATGTGGTAGAGCGCCACCGCCCCCGAGCTTGCCGCGCCCGCGCAGACCGCTTTCTGGTTGTCATCCGTCGGCTCAACTTCAATGCCCGTCACAACCGGCACATCGTCCGCCGCAACGTTTCCCAGCAGAATACCCAGGACCGGCCAGAACGCATCGGCCTCCTGGACGCTCCGTGGTACATCCACCAGATCTACGCGCACGGTTCCGTGCCGGCCTTCGTCCAGATGCAGGCCGGCGGCCGGCACACGGCCCGTGATGGCGGCACAGATGTCCAACAGGTCCGGATACCGGGCCGTCCTCGCCCCGATCACACTGTTGTAAAAGCAGATCGCGTTCGATTCTCCAGCCGCAATCTGCTGCCCGAACGTCGGCCGGTGCTCCGTCTGGTACGGCGCGCACGTCCACGTCTGGATGCAGCCCATTTTCTCGTAGGCGCGCATCTGCCGAATGGCACCGTCCGCAACGCCCGCCGGCACCGACCACTCGGACCAGCCGTGCTCATCGACCCCCGCCACATTCAGCGTCGACGGCACGCGCACGCGAGCGCCGAGCTCCGCCAGGCGCTCGGCGTATTCCATGGTCGCCGGCCCCATGTAGACGCTCGAGTCAATATGCGCCGCCGACACGTTCATAAGCCGATGCGCTCCAAATACAGGCATCATACGCACCAGAATACGCATGGCCATCTGCGTAGCCGGCCCTTCGCGACCATCGAGCATGGCCTTGTCACAGGCCGTGAGTTCAGGTGTGTTCATGCCGGCAAGTTACGAAACTGGATCCCCAACCGGAACGACCTTCACAACTGTCGACACATCCACTCTTCGAGTACAGTGCCTGAATAGTTCCGTCATGAAATCCACGTCGGCCAAGCCCACCTCCGCGGCACTACTCACTTCTCAGGCTGTCGACAGGATTGTCCGTCGCGGAGCGCGCGGCCTGCCAGGCGACCGTCAGCATGGCCACGCCGGTTACAATTATTCCAGCCCAAAGGAAAACTTCGAAACCCAGACGGGTACTGTAGGCAAAATTCGACAGCCAATCGTTCACCAGGACGGCGGACACAAGGCCACCTGTGAGCAGTGCAACACCGACAAGCTTGAGGTAATCCAGCGAGAACAACAACACAATGCCCGCTACGGAACCGCCCAGCACCCTCCTGATTCCGATTTCTTTCGTCCGCTGATGTGTATCGAGCGCGACAAGTCCAAAAAGGCCCAGACAGGCCAGAACGAGCGCAATACTGGCGAACAGCGTCAAGAGCGCACCCATCTGCCGCTCGCTTCGGTATTGGGCACTGATTGTCGCATCCAGAAAATCAGATGTGAAAGGGATATCCGGGAATACATCAGACCACCCGGCAGAGAGTGCACCGATCATCTGCGCAGACGAAGCGGAGCGTAGCTTGACCAGGATATAGCTCATGGAGCTCGGCCTGTATTCAACGATCATGGGTTCGATTTCCCGGTGAAGGGACTTGAAATGGAAATCTTCCAACACGCCGATGACCGTCCCTTCCCGCGCTTCGTCATCGTCCATGAAAGTGATTCGCTCACCAATCGGCGATTCCATACCCAACTGCCGCACGGCGGTCTCATTGAGAAGAAAGGCATTGTCCCTGTCAGCCGGTCGGTCCCGCGAGAACGATCGGCCGTGAGCCAGCTCGATTCCAAGCACCTGGAGAAAATCAGAATCGACTCGCCAGGGTGATACATCGATCTGGTCGCGTCCAGGTCGCCATTCGAGCGGTTGTTGGTTGAAGTTTCCACCCGGAATGTTGGAAACAGCTGCGACGCTGAGAACCGAGGGCTCCTCCAGCCATCTTTCCCGCAGAGATTCGTACTGCTCAGAAACCAGTCCGGACTCCACGGGAATGGTGACGACCCGTTCGGCCTCCATTCCGAGGGATGTATTCTCCACATATGAAAGTTGCGCCTTGATGGCCAGAATGGCGACAACGAGGGCGACCGATGCCGCAAACTGAAACACGATAAGCGATTTCCTGAACAGGCCTGCCCCCAAGGATTCTCCCGTTCGACCGGCCAGTGCCAGCACCGGCCGATAGGAGGAGATAATGAAGGCCGGATACCCGCCAGCAAGCAGACCGACAACCAGGAAGAGGCCGGCCAGAAGCGGTACTGCATCGCGAAATGAATGGAGCAGACCCGTCTCGTAGCCCAGAAAGGCATTCAGAACAGGAAGTGTAATTTCGACAATCCCCAGCGCTCCCGTCATGGCCAGAAGCGTGACAATAAATCCCTGACACAGGAATTGGCCAGCGAGATCAATCCGTCCTGCTCCGAGCGCCTTTCTGACACCTACTTCCCGCTTTCGGGTCTGTGAGCCCGCCGTTGACAGGTTGATGAAATTGACACAGGATATCAGAAGAATGATGAGGGCGGCGGCCGACAGGATGTAGACATAGGCCATTCGACCGTTGGGTTCGAGTTCCCAGCGGATGTTCGACTTCAGATGTATGTCCGTGACTGGCTGCAACCTGAATCCGAACATCGTATCGGCATTCATACGCTCAATTGTCCCCGGAGAAAACGCGACGTAGTCCCGGACCCAATCGTTGATACGCCGCTCCATCTGCTCCGAACGGGCGTTCTCGTTCAGCAACACGTAATTGAAATGGCCGAAATCTGCCCACTCGTAATATGCTCCGGTTTCCTGGAGTTTCAGTGTGACATACGAGACAAGAATGTCGAAATGGAAATGCGTTGTTTCTGGAACGTCCGTGACCACACCCGATACGAAAAGCTCGAATTCATCGTTGACCATCAGCGGTTTTCCCATCGGATTTTCCGAGCCGAAATATTTCCGGGCTGTGGATTCGGTCAGGACAACACCGCCGATCTGTGAAAGCGCGGTACTCGGCGATCCGTGCAGAAAATCAAAGGAAAACACGTCGAAAAAGGTACTGTCGGCCGACAGGACACGACCTTCACGGTACCGATTGTCGCCGTTCTGGAACGTAATCTCGGGGCGCGTAAGCCCTGGCCCCCAGATCGGCGACAGGCTCACCGCTGCCTCAACCTCCGGTAGATCGTCGACCATGGCCTGGGCCATCGGATGGGGCGTACGCGTCTGCGGGTTATCTCCGAACCACGCGACGCGGAACAGGTCTTCCGAGCGCTCGAAATGTTCGTCGTACGACATTTCGTGCATGACGTACATACCGATCAGCAGGCTCGCCGCCAGGCCAACAGCCAGGCCACCGACCGAGATGAGGGTCGACCCCGGATGTTTGCGGAGATTCCGCTGCGCGATGACAAAGTAGTTTTTCAGCATATCAGTTCAGATTACCTATTCCGAGCGAAGGCTGTCGACAGGATTCGTGAGCGCCGCGCGCAGGGCCTGGCCGGAGACGGTCACGATGGCAATGGCGAGGGCGGCGGCCGACGGCCAGGCGAACATCCAGGCCGCAAGGTCTATACGGTAGGCAAACGCGCCGAGCCACGCGTTCAGGGCCCATATGGAGATAGGCAGGGCAATCACGATCGACAGCGAAACTAGCACGACAAACTCGCGCGACAAAAGGAGCATGACGCGCACGACGCCCGCTCCCAGCACCTTCCGGATGCCGATTTCCTTTCGCCGCCGGTGGGCCGCAAAGGCGGCAAGACCAAACAGCCCGAGGCAGGCTACGACGATACCGAGGCCCGAGAACAAGGCGAACAGGCGACCTGCCGTGCGCTCCCGCTGGTAGAGAGCGGCGAGCGACGCATCCAGAAAATTATATTCGAACGGCGTGCCGGGGGAAATTTCCTGCCAGGCCAGGCGCACGCGTTCCAGCGTCTCGGAGCCCGGCGCCAGGCGTAGGACCACGTTCTGTCTGTCCCAGACGCGCTGCGGCTGGTAAATTACCAACGGAACGATGGGGTTGCGGAGGGCCGAAAAATTGAAATCTTTCGCGACGCCCACGATGGGGCCTTCCTGGCCGTTCCGGTTGAGCGTCAGGCCGAGGGCGCCGCTTGCGGTGCCGTCCCGGGAAAAAATGCGCGCGGCCGTCTCATTGACGACGAAACCGGTCTGGTCGGTCTCCCGGTCGGCCCGAAACCAGGAGCCGGCGATCATCTGGAGACCCAATACATCGCGGTACTCGGCAGATGCAGAAAGTACGCCGCGGATGGTGCCTTCATCTTCCCGGTCATCGACCACCCGGACGCCGTGTCCCTGGGTAAGGCCGATGGGGACATTCGATGCCACGGCCGCAGCGGCTACGCCAGGCACGGTTCGCAGATGTTCGGCGATTTGATCGAGGCGTTCACGCTCGGCGTTGGAGCGGACGGGCACGAAAAGGACGTTCTCCTTTTCGAAGCCGAGGTCCTTCTCAGCCAGGAACTGCATTTGCCCGCGGATTCCGAGGGTCATCATGAGCAGGGCAATGCCGCCCGTGAACTGGGCCACGACCAGCAGCCGGCGCATGCCGCCGCCCGATCGCCCGGAAGCCGTCTGGCTGGAGCCGCGTAAAATGGCACCCGCATTGACGCGGGACAGATAAAAAGCCGGGTAGGCACCAGCCAGCAGGCTCGTGGCCGCGCCCAGACCGAGAATCCACAGGGCCATGGTGGCAGAGAGCCATGTGCCGTCAATGAGGGTCACGCCGGCGGCCCGGTTGATCTCCGGGACGGCGAGTTCGACGAGAGCGGCCGCGACAACGAGGGCGAGCGCCGTCATGCCCGCGGCCTCGACGAGAAACTGCAGGCGCACCTGCCAGAGTTGGGCGCCGAACACCTTCCTTACGCCCACTTCGCGCGCGCGCTCGGCGCCCCGGGCGGTCGCCAGGTTCATGTAGTTTGCGCACGCAATGAGGAGGATGAGCAGGGCAATGCCGCTGAACATGCGCAGCGTGTCAGGATCGCCTTCGGGCGCGATCTTCAGGCCCAGCCCGCCCAGATGCACGTCGGACAGGGGCTGCAGGAAGTAGGTGAACCAGACGTCATCGCCTGAGCCGACAATTTCGGTCACGGCCTGCTGCATGTTCTGTTCGAGGGCGCGCCAATCGGCTCCGGGTGCGAGCAGCATCCAGGTGTCAGGGTTAAGGCTCGTCCAGGCTGTCGACGGGTCGTCCTCGAATACATTCCGTTGGACGTATTCGTAGGTGGCATACGAAACGAGGGCGCTGAACTGGAACCGGGACCGCTTGTCGGGCACAGCCACAACGCCCGTAACGGTAAACTCGTATTCGGTACCCCAGAAGCTCATGGTGAGCGTCTGGCCCATGGGAGATGCGCGGCCAAAGTAGCGGGATGCGAACGCCGGCGTCACGACGACAGAGAATGGCGCCCCGAGGGCCTCATCGGGCGACGCGCCCTCCAACTCGAAATCGAATACGTCATGGAAAGCGGGTTCAACAAGCAGTACGTCCGATTCGTACGCAGATGTTCGGCTCGATGCCACAAGCGACGTCCCCATGGATACCGTCCGGAACGCCTCTTCCACGTCGGGAAAGCGTTCCCGTGCCAGGTCGGCGAGCGGATGCGCCGAGTTACTGTCGTAACTGGGCGACTCCCCAAGCGTCGTTTCAGCCCAGACGCGGACAATGCGGTCGTGATTCTCGTGGAAGCGATCCGTTGACCGCTCCGTCCGGACGTACATGAGAATGACGAGGCAGGTGGCGAGTCCAACGGCCAGTCCCCCGGCGTTGAGCAGTACGAAGCCCGCATCCCGGCGGGCGTGACGGAGCGTGGTGCGAAGCGAATGCAGGAGCATGGTCGTGCGGGAGGAGGGCCTGATTGGTGAGTGCGCTGTGATCACATGGGACGAATCAAGAAGTGTGCCATCGGGGCGCGCACGATCTGTCTGGACGTACTGAGCCCGAACGGGGCCATTTCAGTGATCGATGACGCTCCGTGGCGTCGAGTGGCGTTCGGAAGTGAACGCCCGGTGTTCGCTTGCGGACACGTGGTTGTAGCTCGCGCTCGGCGACCGGACCGGCGCGACGTAGGATGAGCTTTCAAAAACTGGTCAAGGCATATACGCGGATTCGATGACCACCTCAAGGAAGCAGGCTCAGGTTTCAAAGTCTAAAGGATGAGCCTGCGTCTTGGGCCCACCCCTCGCGACCGCATATGTTACTCTCTCGAGATCGACAGGCTCATCTTTCAACTGTTACGAAACCGGCCAGCCAGGGCGATGTGCGTCCGACACCAAAAAGGCCCCCTACCGCTGCCTTTCAAACGTCCAATCGGCGAGGAGGCGCGTGTCGGGGTCCAGGATGACGTCGGTGACCGTCTGGTCGACCGGAATCCTGCGCGTAACGGAGCCCGAGGTGGGCATGTCAATCGCGGCGCGGCGCCGGCTGCCGTCTTCGTAGACGAGGTCCACTTCAATGGTCAGCTGGAAGCGATATGCGGCGTCCTGCACCTGGCGGAGGGCGACTTCGACGCCGCCGTCGACGGGTTTCCAGGCTCCTTCGAGCACAGGAATGCCGCCCTGGAAGTGCCACTGGTCAAAGTACCAGCCAAGATCGCGGTCGCTGGCGGCTTCGAGGTGGCGCCGAAGATCGGCCGTCTGGGCGTTTCGGTTCACGTACTCGGCATAGTACGTACGAATACCCTCATCGAACGTATCGTGGCCAATCATTTCCCGCAGCATGTGGAGCGTCCAGGCGCCCTTCATGTACATCATGAGGCCCGATACGTTGTTCAGGTCCTCGATGTACGGCCGAACGAGCTGGAAATCAGGGTTTTCGCGGTAAAAATCAATGGTGCGCTGGCGGTGGTTCTTCAGCCCCTCGACAAAATCATCGTGGCCGTAGGCGTGCTCGCGGAAGAGCAGCGTGTAGTAGGTGGCGAAGCCCTCGCTCAGCCAGACATCGTTCCAGTGGACCTGCGTGACTGCATTCCCGAACCACTGGTGGGCAATTTCGTGGATAATCACGTGCTGCCAGCGGCGCGAACGATCGCCCGTCACCGACTGGTCCGAGTAGGCGGGCATGGAGGCGGCTTCCATGCCGCCGCCGGGCGTGGCGTTGGAGACCACGTTCGCGAGGCGGCGGTTCACATACGGCCCGATGAGATCGGTGTAGAAGGCGAGAACGTCCTCCGAGGGCTCCGCAAAATCATAGAACCCCTTGTCGCGGTCCTGACGGTAAACCCAGGTCTCAATGCTGACGCCATTCCAGGTCGATACGTAGTCGACGGCAAAATCGGCCACGCCAATGAAATAGAGCCACGTCGCGGTCGGCACGGGGTTCACCCAGTGCGTGAGCCGCATATCCCCCTCGAGATCCGTGACTTCCCTCAGCGTTCCGTTCGATCCCGCCTGGTAGGTGTCGGGCGCCGTGATGATCATTTCGGTCGTCGCCTTGTCGTAGGGGTGGTCCACGACCGGCAGCCAATGCCGGACCTGCGAGGACCAGTTGTCGCTGAACCAGGTCCAGTCGCCGTACTTGTTGGGGCCGATATCCATACCCTCGGTGGGCGTACCCCGGTATTCGACCACGACTTTGGCATGACTTCCGGCGGGCATGGTGCGGCCAAGATCAATGGTGAGGGCACCGTCCGCGTGCTCGTAGGCAAGGGCCGCGCCCGGTGATGGGCCGGAGGGCGTCGCATCGACCATATGAACCCCGGTTACGGACATGTCGAAAAGGTCGAGTCGGAGCGCCGACTGGCCGCCTTCGACGAAGCGCGCGTGTACAGTGGTGCGGCCTTCGATGACGTCCGAGTTGTCGGTCAGGTGCAGCTCGAAGACGTAGCCCTGGATGTCGATGGCGAGGTTTTTGGGGTAGGAGTCGGTGTACTCGTGCGCGTAGGCATCCTGGGCGGCGGCGTCTGGTATGGGTACGAAAAACGCCACAAGCAGAAGCAATAGAAGAGAAGAAAAACGCATGGTCAGAATCTTGATGGTGGGAGGAGGAATCAGAATCAGCGTCCCGGTCCGGCGGGGGTCCGTTCGTCGACCGTTTCGATGGTCATGGGCATGGGCCCAGCGGGCATGCCGCGCTCGGCCTTCTGCGCCTCGACCAGGCGGCGCACGTCGGCGAGGAGCTCGCGCGCATTGAACACAATGCCATCCTTGATGGTGTAGTCAATGCCGCCCACGCGCTCCACATCCCCCGTGTCGTCATTCAATCGGACCGATCCGGTGCCGTAGAGCAGTTTCAGATTCGCGACCGGGTTTCCAGGCACGAGTACGAGATCGGCTTTCTTGCCGACCTGGATGCTTCCCAGTTCGTCGTCCATGCCCAGCGCCTCGGCGCCCATGATGGTCGCCGAGCGGATGACTTCGAGCGGATGGAATCCGGCCTCGCGCATGTTTTCCATTTCCTGGATGTACCCGAATCCGTAGAGATTGTAGATGTATCCACTGTCGGACCCGAGCGTGACACGCCCGCCGCGGTTCTTGTACTCGTTGACGAACGTGAACCAGAGGTTGAAATTCTCCTTCCAGTCCATCTCGTTCTCGGTCGTCCAGTCGAACCAGTACGATCCGTGCGCGGCGCGGCTCGGCCGGTAGAAATCCCAGAGCGCGGGAAGTGTATAGATCGAATGCCACTCGCGGCGACTCTGCGCCACGAGGTCGCGGCTGGCGAGGTAGGCAATGAACGTGGGATCGAGCGTGAAATCGAGCGCGATGAGCGAATCCATGACAGCGTTCCAGTGCGGCGAGAAGGGCTCGGCAGCCTGCTTCCAGAGCCGTCCGGCTTCGCCAAACCGGTGCGCCTCGTTCTGGTAGTTGTAGTCGACCGGATAGTCCTGGATAATGCGGTCCTCGAAGAGCGCTTCCGGCAGACCGTACCAGTGCTCCATGGAGGTCAGACCGAGGCTCGCGGTACGCAGCACGTTCATGCGCGTAACATCAAGTTGGGCATGATGTTCGGTCGATCCAAGGCCCTGCTTTGAGGCCTCATCGAGCGCGGCTTCCATGATGGGTGGCGCAGCGCCGAAAAACTTGATACCCTGGGCTCCCTCCCCGGCCAGCCACCGGACCCACGCGCGCGCCTCTTCGGGCGTCGTGATGGGTTTTTCGGCGCCCTGACCAAACACCGGATAGGCCACAATACGGGGCGATGTGATCTCATCGGCATTCGAGAGGCGCTGCATTTCAAGCAGCCAGTCTACGCCCTTCGCGCCCACCACGCGGCTCGTCGTAATGCCATGCGCGAGCCAGAGCTTGGTCACGTACTCGAGCGATACGCCCTGCCCCGAGCCGCTCGCGTGCGGATGGCCGTGCATGTCAATGAAGCCCGGCAGGATGTACATCCCGGTAGCATCGATTTCACGGGTTCCGGGCGCCGGTCGCCGGTCCGGATCGATGGGCAGACCGGGGTAACCGACGACACGGATTTCGGTGATCCGATCGTTTTCGACAACGATATCGACCGGACCGACGGGCGGCGCCCCCGCCCCTTCAACCATCGTTGCGCCCCGAATGACGAGACGCTCGTACGGGCCCTCGCCCATGCTCTCATAATTGAAATCGCTGGATGCGGCGGCCTGGGACGACCGGGCGCCAGACGATTGGGCGCTGGCCGAAAGCGCTAAGGGCGAAAACGGCGTAGCCAAAAGCACGGCCGCCGTGACGACGGCGGCAGGCAGGAATCGGAAAGAAGTCATGCGTGGTGGTGGGGTCTGTGGTGATCAAAAATGTGTGTCAGCGGGGGCCGGCCTCCAGGTGCGTGGTCACGTACCGCGTCAGGAGTTCAAACAGGTGGCGCGTCGTGCCGGGGCCCTCGAAAATACCATGCGACCGGTTCGGGTAGACCATGACATCGAACGGCTTGTTGTGCGCAATAAGTTTGTTCATGAGGCGCTCCGATCCCTGGTAGTGGACGTTGTCGTCGCCCGTGCCATGAACGAGCAGCAGCTTGCCCTCGAGGCCCTCGGCGTACGTAATGGGCGATCCTTTCGTATACCCATCGTCGTTGTCCTGCGGCAGACCCATGTAGCGCTCCTGGTAAATGGTATCGTAGAGGCGCTGGTCGGGAACGGGCGCGACCGACATGCCGACGTGGTACTTGTCCGGATGGCGAAAGAGCATGTTGAGTGTCATGGATCCGCCGCCGCTCCATCCCCAGATGCCTATGCGCGATGTATCGACCCATGACCAGCGACGGGCAATGGCGCCGAGCGCAGCGGCCTGGTCTGCCGATGCAATGGTCCCGATTTCGCCGTAGATCATTTTGCGCCACTCGCGGCCGTGCGGACCGGGCGTGCCTCGGTTGTCAACGCTCATGATGACGTATCCCTGCTCGGCCAGGTAGTGATGCCAGAGCATGTTGCGGCCGCCCCAACGATTGGTCACGGTCTGACCAGCAGGCTCTCCGTAGACATGGAAGAGCACCGGATACTTTTTCGCCGGATCGAAGTCTGATGGCGTAATCATGTAGGCGTCGAGCGCGACCCCGCCCCCGATATCCACCTGGAAAAACTCGCGCTCGCCGAGCGTGAGCGCGCCAAACGTACGGCCGAGCCGCTCATTGTCGACGAACGTGCGGATAACGTCGTGCGATGGCAGCGCCACGAGATCGACGGCGGGCGGCGAGCCGAAACTGGAGTAGGTGCGAAAGGCGAATCGGGCATCGTGCGAGACCTGGTAGCTGTGCCAGCCGGCTTCGCCTGCGGGCGTGAGCCGCTCGGGCGTGCCGCCCGCTCCGTCGCCCCCTGCGGCCGCCCCACCGCCGAGTCGCACCCGGTAGAGGTACCGCTCCGTGGCGCTGTCAACGGACGACACGAAATAGAGCCACCCCTGCTCTACATCGATCCGGACCACGTTCAGCACGTCGTACGTGCCGGGCGTTGCGAGCGTCATCTCGCCTGTATCGCGGTCTACGAGCCAGGCCTGCCGGAATCCGCCCCGCTCGCTGAGCCACGTAAACGTGCGGCCGTCGGGCATCCAGAGGATATCGTCGACCGTATCGAGCCACGCCTCATCGCGGTCCACCATCACGGTCCGCACGGCGCCCGTCGCGGCCGTTGCCATGAGCACCGTGTTCGTGTTCTGCAGCCGGTTGAGGTGCTGAATGAGCAGTTCATTGGAATTATTGGCCCAGTCCATCCGGGCCAGATAGTAGTTGCGGGAATCGCCGCCCACCTGCATCCAGGTCGTCTCGCCGCCGCCCGCCGACACGACGCCAATACGATTGGCCGAGTTCGTGGTCCCGGCTTTCGGGTACTGCAGCGGGATGGTGAACGAGTAGAGCGAGTCCGTATTGTTGATCATCAGGAATTCGCCCACACCGCTCGCGTCGAGCTGCCAGTAGGCTATTTTCGATCCGTCCGGGCTCCACCGGAAGCCATCACGCAGGCCAAACTCTTCTTCGTAGACCCAGTCGAACGTGCCGTTGATAATGGTCTCCGACCCGTCCGTCGTAAGCGCCGTAATGCGCCCCGTGGCCAGATCCTCGGCGTAGATGTTGTTTTCGCGCACGTAGGCGGCGCGCGTCCCGTCGGGCGATATTTTGGCGAACATGAGGCTTGCCTCGGCGGCATCTGTACCGCCGAGCTGCTCCAGGCGCCGCGACGCCAGATCCAGCACCCAGTAGTCACCCCGCGTACTCAGACGCCACACCCGGCGGCTGTTGGTAAAGAGCACGAACTTCGATCCGTCGGGCGACCAGGAGTAGCCGTGGATGGGAAGCGGCGACTGTGCGCCCGTCGGTGTCAGGTCCTGGGCCGCAATCAGAATGGACCGCTCGCCCGTCTCGGGATCGTACTTGACCACGTCCTGGCCGCTACCGCCCAGCGACGGCTCGACGGATGTATAGCCTGACCCGTCCTCAAGCCAGGCCGCCGGGCCAAAACCCTCGGCGGCGAAGTCACGGGAACTGAAAATGCGCTCCAGTGACAGGTCGGTCTGTTGGGCCTGGCAGGCCGTACCGAGAAGCGGGACAAAGACGAGGGCGAGCGCGAGAATGAGGGCGCCACGAAAAGGAACGAGGGAGCCGCGAAGAGAAGTACGAGACATGGACGGCGGGGGAGGTGCCGGGCCGACAGGGTGACCCAGGCGGTTACGGCCCGTCACCGCGACAGGCCACCAATACAAACATACTTGATTTCAAGGTACTCGTCCAAGCCATACCGGGAGCCTTCGCGTCCGAATCCCGATTCTTTTACGCCTCCAAATGGCGCGACAGGCGTGGAAATCATACCCGTATTCACGCCCACCATGCCATACTCAAGCGCTTCCGACACGCGCCAGATGCGCGCATGGTCGCGGGCATGGAAGTACGCCGCGAGTCCATAGGGCGTGTCGTTGGCCCGCCGTATGACCTCATGTTCGTCTTTGAAGCAATAAATCACGGAAACCGGCCCGAATATTTCGTCCCGCGAGATCTCCATGTCATCGTCGGCATCTTCTACAATCGTGGGCTCGAAAAAGGTCGATGCGCGACCTGGGCCGCCCCCCGTCTCGAGATCTGCACGCCGCCCGCCGTGCGAGACGCGCGCACCGCGCTCAAGGGCGCCTGCAAGCAGCCGCGTCACCTTGTCCACCGCTGCCTGATTGATGAGCGGGCCTATCTCCGAATCTTCGTCTATCCCTGGCCCCACCCGAAGATCGGCGTGCAGGCGGCCGTAGGCCTCCAGAAATGCGTCGTAAATCCCGTCCTGCACATAGATACGGTTGGCGCAGACACACGTCTGGCCGGCATTGCGGTACTTGGAGGCCAGCACGTCGCGCGCCGCGGCCTCCACATCCGCGTCATCGAACACGATGAACGGGGCGTTACCACCGAGCTCGAGCGATACGCGCTTGACCGAGTCTGCCGCCTGCCGCATGATGATCTTGCCGACTTCGGTCGATCCGGTGAACGACACCTTGCGAATACGCGTGTCCGCCATCAGCGCCTCGACCACTTCCGCCGGACGACTTGTCGGAACAACATTGAAAACGCCCGGCGGCAGACCCGCCAGCTCCGAAAGGCGCGCGAGCGCGAGCGCCGAGAGCGGTGTGTCTTCGGCGGGTTTGGAAATCACCGTGCATCCGGCGGCGAGCGCCGCCGCGGCCTTGCGCGTAATCATGGCAATCGGAAAATTCCACGGCGTCACGGTGAGCACCACCCCGATGGGCTGGCGCAGCGCCAGAATCCGCTTGTCGCCATCGTGGGGCGGTATGATGTCGCCGTACGCCCGGCGGGCTTCTTCGGCGAACCACTTCACGAACGCGGCGCCATAGGCCACCTCGCCGCGGGCCTCGCGGAGCGGCTTGCCCTGTTCGAGCGTCATGAGCAGCGCCAGGTCCTCGGCATTTTCCACTATGAGATCGTGCCAGCGCGCCAGCAGACTGGCCCGTTCCTCGGCCGTGCGGCCGCTCCAGTCGGGAAACGCATCGTGGGCGGCATCGACGGCGGTCAGCGCATCGGCCGGCGCGAGGTCCGAGACGCGCGCGAGTTCCGTGCCATCGGCGGGATTTTCGACGCCAAACGTGTCGCCGCTGGATGCATCTACCCAGAAGCCATTGACAAAAGACGAGGTGCGCAGTAACGAATCGATGGATAGCATACTCCAAGTTCGGTATATTGACTGTAAGATGCTAAATCCAGGATGCTGAATCGTCGGCACATATCGGTCCTGCTCGCCTCCGCCCTCGTTCTCGGAACGGTGGTTTCGCCGCTCGTCCACTATACGTGGATGGCGACGACCGACTGGTTTGCGCACGCGCCCGACATGCACGACGCGCACGGCACGAATGACGCCGTCCCGCTCGAAGCCTCCTCGACGACGCCAAAGCACATCACGTGCGACTACGACAGCATCTTTGCTACGGCCCAGGCCACCGCGGCGCCCGCCACCGACGTACCTGTTCCTCTTGCTGATGACAACGTTCTCGGTGCGGCCACGGACACGCTTCCGGCCAGCACGTACTACTCCTCCGACCAGCCCCGCGGTCCTCCTGCTGCCTGATTACTTCCCTTTTAGGGGCCACATGATCTCTGTGTGAGAAACAGGGCCCGGTAATCAGTCATTTTCAAGCAGGAAATACCCATGCACATTCGTAACTGTTGTGCGCTGCCGGTACGCGTATTCGCCGTATTTGCAGCGCTTATGACGATGGCCATTGCGCCGATTGTCACTTCGTCCGTCCTTGCCCAGAACTCCTCTTCGAACTCATCGGAAAACCGGATTGAAGGCCGGGTCACCGACAGTGAATCGGGCGCTCCCATTCCCGGCGTCCACGTTTTCCTCGAAACCGCCCGAACGGGCGTCATCACCGCCGTTGATGGAACGTTCGAACTTGCCACATCGGCTTCCAGCGACGTCCTCGTAGCCCGTTTCGTCGGCTACGAAACCTGGAGAAAGGAAATTTCGATCGATGCGCAGGTACGCGTTGATATTGCCCTTGCGCCCGTTGACCTCAAACTTGGAGACGTTGTCGTATCGGCCACGCGCGAGCGCCAGTTCGAATCGGACATTGCCGCCTCGATCGGGTCCATCAGCGGCGACGCCATCCGCGAGCAGAATCCGTCGCATCCAGCGGATATACTCGGCCAGGTGTCGGGCGTGTGGGTGAACAACACGTCGGGCGAAGGGCACATGACGTCCATCCGGCAGCCGCTCTCGACAGATCCCCTGTATCTGTTCCTCGAAAACGGCGTCGCGACGCGTTCGACCGGATTTTTCAACCACAACGCGCTCTACGAAATCAACATTCCGCAGTCGGACGGAATTGAAGTCATGAAGGGCCCCGGCACGGCGCTCTACGGCAGCGATGCCATTGGCGGCGTCATCAATGTCACCTCCGGCTCGGCGCCCGCCTCGCCCATGGTGGATGTCACGGCCGAGGGCGGCTCTTACGGGTACAAACGGGTGCTTTTTTCAACCGGTACCACGGTCGGCCTGAATGGTCTGCGGCTTGATGTGAACGCCACTGACAGCGAGGGCTGGCGGGACAACACAGAGTACGCCCGCCAGAGCGCCACACTGCGCTGGGACCGCCGCTCGCGCTCGGACTGGGTGGTGCGCACGGTCGCTTCGTGGTCGAACATTGACCAGGAACCAGCGGGAAGTGCGTCGTTGCCCGAGGATGAGTTCAACCGCGATGCCCGGCAGAATTTCCAGCCCATCTCGTTTCGTGAGGTGTCGGCCTTTCGCGTGTCCTCCGCGTTCGAAAAAGTGGGCACGAAGACGCTGGTGAGCGTGACGCCGTACGCCCGGTTCAACACGATGGACCTGCTGCCGAACTGGTCGCTGACGTTCGATCCGGCCGTGTGGGAGACGCAGAACTACTCGGTAGGGGCGAATTTGAAGGTGCGGCGCGATGTGGCGTCGCTGCGCGGCCGCGTCGTATCGGGGGTTGACCTTGACCTGAGCCCCGGCGAGCGCATTGAGCGCCGCGTGGACCCTTCGCGGACCGGACCGGCATTCACGTCCTACACGGTCGAAGAGAAGCTGTACGACTACGATGTCACCTACCGACAGGCATCGCCCTACGTTCACCTGGAATCTTCGCCGACCGAACGCCTCCGCGTGACGGCTGGCCTGCGGCTGGACGTGATGGGCTACGACTATGAGAACAATCTCTCGGTTGAGACCGAAGGCCGGCACCGCCGCCCCGGCGATACCACGGTATCCTATTCCCACCTGAGCCCAAAATTCGGTGTGACCTACCAGGCGCACCCGTTGCTGAACGTGTTCGGCTCGTACCGGCATGCGTTCCGCGCGCCCTCCGAGAGTCAGGTCTTCCGGCAGGGTGGTTCCATCAACACGGTCGACCTCGACCCGGTCAAGGTGGACAACTTCGATGCAGGCGTGCGGGGCCGCGTGCCCGGCATTGGATCGTATGACTTTACGGGGTACTACCTGGTCAAGCGGGACGATATCCTGAGTCTGGTCCTTCCCGACGGCACGCAGGCGAGCTCGAATGCGGGCGAAACACGGCACCGCGGAATTGAAGCAGGTGTCACGACGCGCGACGTCGAGGGCCTCTCGCTGCGCTTCAGCGGATCGTACGCCGAGCACACGTACGAAGAATGGGAGACGCAGAACGGCACCGACTTCTCAGGCAATGAAATGGAGGTGGCGCCGCGCGTCCTGGTCAATGCCGCCGCGACGTACCGTGTGCCGGTGCTCAGCGGAGCCATGATCACGCTCGAGTGGAGCCGGCTCGGTTCCTATTGGATGGATCCGGAAAACACCGCCAAATACGACGGTCACGACCTGCTGAATTTGAACGTCAACGTCGGTATCACAGACGAGGTCACGCTGCTCACCCGCGTGTCGAATCTGACGGACGAACTCTTCGCCGAGCGCGCGACGCACAACCGTTTCCGGGGCGATGAATTCTCGCCGGGCCTGCCGCGTCAGGTCCATGTCTCTCTTCGTTACTCATTCCGTTGATTGCCATGTCCATGCATTCCATGTTTACCGTCCGTCGTCTGGGGCACAGTCTGGCGTTTCTGTGCCTCGTATCTGTTTTTTCCGCCTGCGGGTCTGACCCGACGATGCGCGAAGCCGAACTGGCCTCGGGCGACGTCGGCCGATCCACGGTTGCGCTGTCGGAAAGTGGAGATACCGCCTATTATACGTGGGTGGAGCGCACGGATGGTGCGTGGGATGTCTGGCTGAGCGCGTGGGAGCGGGGGGCTGAGGGGCCCTCCGCGCCCGTGCGCGTGAACGCCACGCCGGGTAACGCGACCGCGCACGACCAGGCGCCTCCGCAGGTGGGCGTGGACCTCGAAGGGCGCGTGTACGTGGCCTGGACGAACAGCATAGCCGTGGAGGGGCGCCGCTTTCCGGCGAGCGACCTCTTTGTCGCCGTGTCTTCTGACGGGGGCCGGACGTTCGGGCCCGAGCAGCACGTACACAGCGATGCCGGCGGCGCGCCCGCGGGGCATACTTTCCACAACCTGACGCGCCTCACGGACGGCGCCATGCTGGTCTCCTGGATTGACGGCCGCCGCAGCGAAGCGGCGCGGCTCGCCGCGGAGGCAGAAGCCGGTGCCGATGGGGCGAGCTCTGGCGGAGCCGGCGGAGGACATGAGGGTCACGGGGCGCATGCCGCCATGCACGCGTCCGATGTCGGCTCCGAAATCCGCGTCGCGAGAATTGAGGACGGCGGAGCGCGGATTCTCGAAACGTCCGTGCTGGACACGTCGTCCTGCCCCTGCTGCCGGACGAATCTGACGGTCGACGCGCACGGCCGGGTCTACGCGTCCTGGCGGCACGAGTACGAAAATGGAGACCGCGACATTGTACTCGCGTTCTCGGACGATGGCGGCCTCTCGTTCAGCGAGCCTCGGCCCGTACGTCGGGACTACTGGAACATCTCCGCCTGCCCGCACACGGGTCCGGCGCTGGACATTTCGGCCTCCGGCGACCTTCACGTGGCCTGGTATACCGGCGCCGACGACAATGCAGGCATTCAGCACGTCGTGTCGCGGGATCGGGGAGAGACATTTACCTCAGCACGTAACGTACTGCCCGACGTGCCCGTCGCGCAGGTGGCGCTCAGCCCGGATGCAGAGGGCAACATCCGCCTGCTCACGGAAGATGCGACGCGGGACGGATTGTCGGCCTGGCGGATTCGCCGCGGCAGTGTAACCTGGGAAGATGTTCGCCAGGGGGCGTCGCTGCCCTCTATTGAGCAGCGCGGCAGCGCAGTAGCTTCGACCTGGAAGGAAGGACGGCGGCTCGTGGCCCAGGTCGAGGGATGGTGATCGGTTCGCCGCAGTCGGTGGGGTGCGGGTTGTGGAGCTAAGCGGAGTCGAACCGCTGACCTCCTGGGTGCGATCCAGGCGCTCTACCATCTGAGCTATAGCCCCCTGTCCCGGCGGCGCAGCAGCTGTCACCCCCGGCACGCCTGTAAAATATGGGAATACGGCGGGATTTCAAATCGCGTGCCGTAACGAAGAGGCATGGATTCGTATCTTCTGTGTGCAGGATTTCATCTTTTTTGCCTCCTGCTCACATCGAATTCAAATACTTCATTTCCATGAGCTCCAACGACCTCTTCGGCGCGCGCGACACTTTTGACACCGGATCTGGCAGCGGCTACATTTACCGTCTGCAGGCCCTGAAAGACCAAGGGTTTGACGGCATTGATCGCCTTCCATTTTCCATGAAGGTGCTGCTCGAGTGCGCTCTCCGCAACTGTGACGACTTCCTGGTCAGCAAGGACGACGTGAAGCGACTCGCGTCCTACGACCCGAAAAACCCGGAGAAGGTCGAAATTCCGTTCCTGCCGGCCCGCGTGCTGCTGCAGGACTTCACCGGCGTCCCGGCTGTCGTGGACCTGGCGGCCATGCGCAGCGCCATGGCCCGGCTCGGCGGCGATCCTGACACGATCAATCCCCGCGTTCCGGTCGATCTGGTGATTGACCACTCCGTCCAGGTCGATGCGTTCGGCATGGCCGAGGCCCTGCAGATCAACGCCGACAAGGAGTTCCATCGCAACCGTGAGCGGTATGAGTTCCTGCGGTGGGGCAAGCAGGCATTTGATAATTTTTCAGTCGTGCCGCCAGCCAGTGGTATTTGCCACCAGGTGAATCTGGAGTACCTGGCGCGCTGCGTGTGGAGTCGCCCGGCCGAAGATGGCGTGCCCGTCTACTACCCGGACTCACTCGTCGGCACGGACAGCCACACGACCATGATCGATGGCCTCGGTGTTGTCGGATGGGGCGTTGGGGGCATTGAGGCGGAAGCGGTCATGCTCGGTCAGCCGATCTACATGCTCATGCCCGAAGTTGTAGGGTTCAAATTGACAGGAGAACTGCCCGAAGGCGCTACGGCCACCGATCTGGTGCTGACCGTCACGCAGACGCTGCGCGCTCATGGGGTGGTTGGCAAATTCGTTGAATTCTTCGGCTCCGGCCTCTCGAAGATGACGGTCCCCGACCGCGCCACGATTGCCAACATGTCGCCCGAATACGGCGCCACGATGGGATTCTTCCCCATCGACCAGGAAACCCTCGACTATTTGACGCGGACGGGTCGCGATCCCGAGCTCGTCGAAACGGTGAAACGGTATACGCAGGAGCAGGGCCTCTTCTGGACGCCCGACACACCCGAACCCGAATTCAAGGACGTCCTCGAGCTTGATTTGTCGACCGTCGTACCGAGCCTTTCGGGACCCAAGCGTCCGCAGGACCGGATTGCGCTTCCCGACATGCAGAAGGAATTCCAGGCGTCGCTCACGCGTCCGGCCGGACCGCAGGGTTTCGGTCTTGAACCGGACTCGATTGGCGCGGAAAGCACGTTTGTCAGCAAGGGCAAGGAATTCAAACTGCGTCACGGCAATGTCACCATTGCGGCCATCACGAGCTGCACGAACACGTCGAACCCGTCGGTTATGATCGGCGCGGGACTCGTCGCCAAGAAAGCGGTGGAGCGCGGACTCCAGGTCAAGCCGTTTGTCAAAACGTCGCTGGCTCCGGGATCGCGCGTCGTGACCGAGTACCTGGACGAAGCGGGACTATCCCCCTACCTCGACGCCATTGGCTTCAACCTCGTTGGGTATGGATGCACGACATGCATCGGAAACTCCGGCCCCCTGCCCGAGGAAATTGCCGAAGCCGTCAAGGAGAACGACCTGATTGTGGCGGGCGTGCTCTCGGGCAACCGCAATTTTGAGGGCCGAATTCACCAGCTTGTGCAGGCCAACTTCCTGGCCTCTCCGCCACTCGTCGTGGCCTATGCCCTCGCCGGCACCGTCGACATTGATCTGGCGAATGACCCTCTGTGTCAGGATGCGGACGGAAATGACGTCTACCTGCGGGATCTCTGGCCCACGGGCGAGGAAATCCGCGAACTCGTCAACCGCTGCGTCACGCCGGAGATGTTCCGCACGGAGTACGACGGCATTGAGGATTCCAACGAGACCTGGAACGCGATATCCATTCCGGAAGGATCCATCTATGAGTGGAGCGATGCATCGACCTATGTCCAGAAGCCACCGTTTTTTGAGGACTTGACGCCGGAAACACCGGAAATTTCGGCTATCAAGGACGCCCGCGTGCTCGCCAAGGTAGGCGATTCCACGACGACCGACCATATTTCACCGGCCGGAGCCATTGCGCCCGATTCACCGGCGGCCAAGTACCTGCTCGAACATGACGTTCCGTACCTCGAGTTCAACTCGTACGGCTCGCGGCGTGGTAACCACGAGGTCATGATGCGCGGCACGTTCGCCAACATCCGCATCAAGAACGAACTCGTTCCGGGCACAGAAGGCGGCATCACGAAGCACTTCGCCTCGGGCGAGACGCTGCCCATTTTCGATGCCTCCATGAAGTACCAGGAAGCGGGAACGCCGCTCGTGGTGCTGGCCGGTAATGACTACGGCATGGGATCGAGCCGCGACTGGGCGGCAAAGGGTACGCTGCTGCTCGGCGTGAAGGCCGTCATTGCGGAGAGCTACGAGCGCATTCACCGGTCCAATCTGATCGGCATGGGCGTCTTGCCACTGCAGTATGCTGAGGGCGAATCGGCCAAGTCGCTGGGGCTTGATGGGACGGAGCACTTCGACATTCCGGTCTCAAACGACGTGAAGGCCGGAGACTCGGTCACGGTAACAGCGCGCGACGAAAACGGAAAAGCGATTACATTTGAGGCGCTTGTTCGGCTCGATACGCCGGTCGAAGTTGAATACTACCGACACGGTGGCATTCTGCATTACGTGCTTCGCGAGTTTCTGAACGCGTCGAAGTCGAGCGTAGAGGCCTGACGCGGACAGCGACCGGCGTCGCGGGTCCTACTCTACCTCTTCGAGCAGCAGCATTCCCCCGGTCTCGGCCGAAGGTGTGAAGGCTATCTGTCCAAAAGAGACAATAGAGATGGCCCCGGTCATGACGTCGCGTAGCGCCGTATCGTCGGGCCATATGCGCGATACATTCAGGCGCAGTCGCGTGCCGGGCTCGGCGCCGTAAACCACGACGGCAGCATCGTCCTGCGATCCGTCGAGGGCGTAACCGACCACACGCGGGTCCTGGCTGAGCTCCATCATGTCTCCCTGACCGATGGCCAAGTGGCGCGCCCGGAATTGCCCAAGCAGGCGCCACGAACGCAGCTCTTCTTCGTCATAGGTCGCCCAGTTCATGTCCGGCGTGGCACGGCCGGTCTCGACGCCATAGAGCAGATGCACGGGGCCCGCGTGGAGCATGTCGGCAGGCTCGGCGACCCGGTACACGTCCCCGATCAGGACGAAATCTTTGTTGTGGCGCGTGGCTTCGGCCCCGAGGGCCTGCACAACGGGTGCCCACGCGCCACGAAGCGCCTCCGGAACGTGCACCCGGTAGCCGTCCACGCCAGCGAAGGCCACCCAGTCCGTGACCCACTTGACCACGTGGAAGGCCGCCGTGCGCGGATAGCCCGTACGGTCAAAGAACGCATCGAGCGCCGCGCGCTCGCGCTCCGTCTTCCCAGGCCCCCATTTCTGGAGCAGGAAGGGCGGCAGAGAGTCAACACGCGGCGCATCGACCCGGAAACGGCCCTCCTCCTGTATCCAGTCGGGGCCCCACCACGGTATTGTGGCCACCGTGTCAGAGGCGAAATCGGACGCAACATCTGGCGCCGGGGCACCATTCGTGCCCCCGATACTGCCTGAAACGTACAGATCGTCCCACCCGGATTCCGCACCCGACGGCCGCCATGCGCGCCAGGCATCCGGAAGCGAACCGGCCATGCCTACTTCAGCACGGTCGTGAAGCGTGAGCGGTCCCGGCGCCGTGGGCGCGACATCCAGCACAACGCGCAGCCCCGCGCCATGCGCGCGGTCCACAAGATCCCGGAAGTCCTGACGGCTGCCAAAGGCATCGTCCGGTTCGGTGAAATCGAGCGGCCAGCGTCCATCGAAGCCATAGCGCTGGACCATACCCTCGTCGGCAGCCATCCATCCATGCACCTGCTCCCAGGGCGCAGAAATCAGAAGGACATCGACGCCGAGCTGCTCGAACCATCCATCCTCGATCCAGGCCGCTATACCAGTCCAGTCGCCGCCGAGGAAGTGGCCCGTCGAGTCCACATCGTAGGGAACGCCCTGCCCATCGAGTCCCCGCCCGTACGCACTGTTGTTCTCCGTATTGCCATTCGAGAACCGATCGGTCACGATCTCATAGATGGTGGCCCGATCCCACGAAAAATCATTGGCAGGCACCTGCGCCTGCAGCTGCGCCGGAGTGGCCAGGATCACCAGAAAAGCGGGCAGCAGGAGGCGCATGGGCGTCGGTACAGAGTTTCGGAGCAATGAGAGGACCGTACTTACAAAGTACGACATGTGCCGCAACTTGTCCCCGCTCCCCTACACCTTCTACGCCACCGCCCGCCTCGTCGCCGAGCGACTGAATATTCCGGTCCGGTTCACATGGCCTACGTAGCGCCCCAGGACGCGCACCTCTTCGAATACATCCGGCCGGATGTGGATGTCCTGGTACTCATCATTGGCCGGCTCAAGCCGCAGACCGTGCTGATCGTAGAATACCTTCTTGAGCGAGGTTTCGCCATTGTAGAGGACAGCGCCGATACCCCCGTTCGGGATGTCATCGTCCATGAGCAGCACGTAGTCGCCATCGTTGATATCCGCTCCGATCATGGAGTTACCCGCGACCCGGATGGCAAATATCCGGTCCAGATTCGGAAACAGCGTCTCGAGCGAAATGGTGCCCAGGTTTTCCTCCACGGCTTCCTGGAGGCCACCAGCCGTGATGATACCCCGAATGGGAATACCCTGCTGCGCCTCGGCCCCATGCTGACGCTCTGGGAAGTAGAACCCGTCGTCATCCTTGTCCAGATACCCTTTCCGGTGGAGCGCCTGCAGATTCTGCGTCACGCTGTTGGGCGATCGGAAATCGAAGTAGTCGGAGATTTCCCTGTAGGTGGGCCAGATACCCTCTTCCTCCGTGTAGTCCCGGATATATTTCAGGAAGGCTTCCTGCTTGTCGGTAAGGTCGCGGCGTGCCATGGCATGTGCTTATATGTTACACACATATTATAGGCATTTCAGCTGATCTGTGCAAATACCTTCTCCGTACGGTTCGGAAGCGCGGCCTCCACGTGCCAGGACACATACCCGGACACGAGCGCTTCGACTTCGCTGCGGAGCGTCGCATCCATATGCATGTTAAGTACGCTGCGGGCATCTGCGCGGCACAGGATGGCGAACGCCCGGAGCGCCGCACGACTCGCCTCCCGGACCGCACCCGATGGGCCGCCCGTCGTGAAACCGGATACATCTTCGGCCACCTGGCCACTTTCGAGGTGCAGCACGCCGCGCTCGTCGGCCAGCGCTGCTATGTCCTCGCGCGTGAACGCGGGTTCGAATCCGAGCTCGGCCACAAGGCGGAGCTGGAAAAACGGCCACAGGTTGCGCGAGCGTGCATGCGCCACATCAAGGGCCGCGAGCGTCGACACAAGCAGGTTGTAGACATCCCGGTGCGCCTCTTCCTCGTGCATGAGGGCGGTCGTGAATTCAAGTATGCGCCACGCTGTCTCCAGTTTGTCGAGCGACCGGCGAATACCCCGCCAGGCGCTGGCCTGACTGGTCTCTGTCAGATTCTGGAGATCCCGTCCGGGCTTGCAGAATATGACCACCTCGATGTGCGACATGGGCTCGAGTGTGGCGCCAAATCGGCTCTTTGACGAGCGCGCCCCCCGAACCAAGACCGCCATGCGTCCCCGCTCCTCGGTGTAGAGCGTCACAATGCGACTCGTCTCCCCATAGTCAATGGAGCGCAGTACGACCGCATGGGTCCTGAGTATGTGGGGACGCTCTCTTGCCATGGCTCAGAAGTATGGATTCGTAGTCCAGCGGAGTTACGTTCGGCCGGACGGCGTGTCTTTGTAGAGGAAGACAAAGTGTACAGGGACACGATCTGCAAGGTACCATGCGACCACGTTATTGGCTATATCGAATACAGGAGCACCTCTATTGCACGGAAAAGGAAGCGCTCATGCTGCTCGGCGCATTGGTGCTCGTCGCGGCAAGCCTGTCGCTGCGCGCATTCCGGATAGATGCGAACGATCTCTCCTCCTGGTCCCATGCGGAGATGGACAGCCTGTTCCTGGCTCTCGCCGCGCGGGCCGATTCGCTGGACAAGGTCGGGACGCCGGCCGAGTTCATACTGTGGACTGCCCCCGAGCTGGCAGCGGCGGCCGACACCGTGGAATTCCCGATCGACATCAACCGCGCTACGTCGTCCGAACTGCAGCACCTGCCGAGGATCGGACCCGCCATGGCGGCCCGCATCCTGGCCGAGCGCACCCGGCTCGGCGGCTTCACGTCGGTCAATGACCTGCTCCTGGTACGCGGTATCGGGGACAAAACACTCGAAAAGCTGCGCGAACTGGTTACGGTCGCGCCGGAGGATCCTCCTCGCCCTGATTCGCTTCGCTCGAATGCTCCCCATCCCGACTCACTTCAGACTGCCGCCGGAGTGCCTCCGTAAAGGCCTCCCCGTCGGCCTCCTCCCGCTTCATGAACCGATAGACTGGAATTAGCAGTATGGCTGCCAGGAAACAGAATCCGAGGAAGGCCAATATGATGACATCGAGGTACCCATGTGCCATGTCAGACCCGCATGTCCATGAGGCGCCGAATGCGGTCCTCCGTTGGCGGATGCGTCGAGAACAGTGCGCGCATGCCGCCCATGACCCCGGAGAGCGGGTTCACAATAAACATGTGGGCAGTCGACGGATTGGCCTGCATCTGCACATGTTCGGCGCCCGACTGCAGACGCTGAAGCGCCGACGCAAGCGCCTGCGGTTTTCCGCAGATCGTCGCGCCATCCCTGTCCGCCGCGAACTCCCGTGATCTCGAAATAGCCATCTGGATCATCATGGCCGCGATGGGCGCCAGAATGAGCATCAGTATGGATGCGACCGCTCCGCCTCGATCCCGGTCGCCGCCACCGAAAAAGAAGGCAAACCGGGCCAGCATGGTGATGGCAGCGGCCACCGTGGCGGCAATCGAACTTGTCAGTATGTCGCGGTTCTGGATATGGGCCAGTTCGTGCGCAATAACGCCTTCGAGCTCATCTTTCGACAGCAGACGCACCACGCCGTTTGTGACGGCGACGGCAGAGTGTTCTGGATTTCGGCCGGTAGCAAAGGCATTGGGCTGATCCGACGGTATGACGTAGACCCGTGGCATGGGCAGATTGGCATTCTGGCGCAGCCGGTCCACCATGTCAACCAGTTCCGGCGCGTCGCTGCGCGATACTTCCGACGCCTTGTACATCTTGAGAACGATTTTGTCGGAAAACCAGTAGCTGCCGAAGTTCATGGCTACCGCGACAGCAAAGGCAATCATCATGCCGCTGTTACCGCCGACGGCCTGGCCCAACAGGGCAAAAAGCACAATAAGGGCGGCCATCAGGGCCGAGGTTCTGAGCGCGTTCATCGAATTCGGTACGGGATGGTTCGGGTATGGCCGTGTATACGTCAGGAACCAGGCATTTGTGCCACTACCATGACGTCGTAGAGGGCGTGCGTCCACGCCGCGACACCGAATCCGCGCACCAGGAACAACGCGTTCAGAGCGAGACCGAAAAGAAACCGGAACGTGAAGGAGGACAACAGGAAAGGGTCACCGTAAGGTCCCATATAGTGCACCAGGCTGAACACGAACGCACCAATCAGCGCGGCCGTGATGTAGGCCTTTCGCGAACCATTCACGAAGCGGCGCAGCAGCAGGAACAGCCCTCCCACGAGCGCCACACGGAAGACCAACTCCTCATAGAGGCCAGCACCGATGGAGAGCACAAAGAGCGTCACGCGGCCGGGCGGCGTGGCCGAGTTGGCAGGTATGAGGCCGAGGTCCAGGCCGAATACGGCGCCCACAAGCGTCGACACGACGAGCGCCAGCACGACGGCGTAGACCATGCTCTCGGCTACGAGCAGGCCGAACCAGGACGCTCGTATCGGGATGTGACGCCGGCGCTCACGAATGGCCACGTAGACCCCGATGGCGCCGAGCAGCGCGGCTGTTACGAAGAGCGTCGGCTGGCCCGTAAAGGCCAGCACATTCTTGATCCAGACGTCCGCGCCCACGCGGATGTGCTCGGTGCGCCCCTCATTGACGAGGATCACGAACGTCTCGTAGAGCAGGAAGAGCGGCAGACCCGCCAGCACACCGTACGTCGCCGAGCGTGTGGCACCAAAATATCGCCCGGTGTGTTCGCGTAGACTCCTGACAGGGTTCATTGGCTGACGCTCCACGGAAGCAGGCGGACCCGGACGCGGCAGGACGCCAACGTGCCGCCATCGACAGCAGTACCGCGGTCAGAAGCCGCAGTATCATCAGAATCCGCGACGCACTCCAGTCCGAGCGCCTCGTAGACGGCGCGCGATACATCCAGGATGCCGAGTTCCGCGCCGGGCGTGCGGTCGGCCACACGGGCCACCGCCATGCGCCCATTGGCCGGGTTTTCGATCAGCAGCACAGCGCCGAGCGGCCACTCACCGTGTCCGGCCAGCCAGTCGGCCGGATCATAGGCGCCACCACTGGAGAGCTGCTGCCCGTCGAAGGACGATGGCCACGCCAGAACCGATACGATTTCGTGGACAGGCGGCAGTACATCGAGCCCGCTGGCGGTGACCGATCCATCCGAGCCTGGAATACGGAGTTCCTGGCCAATCCTGAGTCCGGTACCTGTCATGTTGTTCGCCTCGCGCAGCCGGTCGGAATCAACGCCGTACGTCCGGCTGACGCCAAAGAGTGTTTCACCCGCCGTCACGACGTGTATGCGCGGCGGGCGCTCGGCAGTCGTCCGCTCCACCGCCGTCTGAGCCAGCCACGCGGCGGCATCCGGCTGCCAGGCGCGAAGACTGTCGGCGAGTCCGTACGAGGACACGACGTCGAGCAGCGTAAGACGCGTGGAGTCCGCATCAAGTTGCTCCACATCCACCGGTCGCGCCGCATCCACCGGGTCCGGCGCCACGTCAGGTAGTTCGTAGCCCACGCGGAGCTCGGTTCCCGCTCTCAGGTTACGTGCGGTGGCGGCGTTCCAGGCGCGCAGCGTGTCGACCGGCACGTCGTGAAGGCGGGAAATGGCGAAAAGTGTATCGCCCGGCCGTACGGTATACGTCGTCCACGTCGTATCAGGCGCGGCCGCCGCACCGGCGTCACCCGTGGTCTGGCCTGCAGCCGCCTGGACACCAGCCGCCCGAATACCCGCCACAGGAGCCATGTGCGCCACCAGAAAAATCAGCAAAGAGAGCATACCGACACGCCAGGCCGACGCTGGCACACAGCTCACCGGCCCGAGCCCGCCGCCCTCAGTCCGCACCGAGGCCCTGCAGTTCCAGCAACGCCGACTGCAACTCGGACCGTGCATGAAAGTCAGTGACTTCCATGGCCCGATCCATGCCGGCCCTGTACGTGGAAATGGCATCCTGTGTGCGTCCAAGTCGCTCATACAATTTACCGAGGTGGTAATACGTGCCAACATACCTGGGATCATCCCGCATAAGGGCCTCGAACATCTCGAGGGCGGCGTCAAGACGGCCGAGCTTGACGTACTCGGCCGCGAGCGCGAAGCGGACGAACGAGTCGTCCGGATCGTCTGCATGGAATGCCAAAAGTTGATCGAGCCTGGACATGTCAGTTTTCTACGCTGTTCAACGCATCGTGTGCCCATGAATCCATGTGCCTCCTACCAGCCCCCGCCGGCTCCTCCGCCACCGAATCCTCCGCCCATTCCGCCGAAGCCTCCACCGAAACCTCCACCGAAACTACCGGACGAGCCGTGGCCTCCGAGTCCGCCCATGCCACCCCAGAATACGATGGGCATGCCATGGTGCCGGCGACGGACCCCTTTTCCGGGACCGCCACCCCCGCGGCGACGCACAGATGATATCAGGAAAAACACAAAAATGAAAATGATATAACCAAGAACCGGTGTTCCGCGTCCTGAATCTGTTCTCCGCTCGGAGGCTTCAACGTCCGCTGCTGTGAAAACGCCCGATGCCAGGCCCATGACGGCCGTCACCGCGCCATCCAGCCCCCCGTGGAAATCGCCCTCCCGAAAGGCAGGTTTCATGATATTGCGCACAATACGAGCGGCCATGGCGTCGGTCACCAGCCCCTCGAGTCCGAAACCCGTCGCCAGGAAGAGCTCCCGCTCTTCGCGCGATACCAGGATGACCAGCCCATTGTCGGCGCCCTCTGTGCCAACGCCCCAGTCGCGACCCAGCTGCGTAGCATAGTCCATGGCCGCGTACCCGCCGAGATCCTCGAGCGTCACAATCACGATCTGCGTGGACGTCGTGTCGGCATACCCCGCGAGACGCCGGGACAACTGCTCTTCTTCGAGCGGCGTCAGAAATTCTCCGTCATCCGTTACCCACTTGCCCGTCGGAGCCAGTGTGCGGATCTGCTGGGCATGGCTGCCCGGCGCCATCACAAGCGATGCCACCGCTACCACGAAGGCAGCGGCGAGCAGCATAACCGGCGAGAAAGACGGATACGAAGACATGCGCTGGTATGTGGCCGGGCGCCGACTCACGAACCGAAGTCAACCTCAGGTGCTTTTTCAGCGCCAGCCTGGGCCTCGAAGGGGGTCCGGCGATCAAAACCGGTTATGCCTGCTACGAGGGACCCCGGGAAACGACGTACGCGCTGATTGTAGGCGGTTACGGCGGCGTTGTAGTCCCGACGGGCCACCGAAATCCGGTTCTCGGTGCCTTCGAGCTGACTCTGCAGGTCACGGAACGCCTCGGTCGCGCGCAGCTCCGGATAGTTCTCCGTCACCATGAGCAGGCGCCCAAGCGCGCCAGAGAGCCCTTCCTGCGCCGCCATGAACTCTTCGAGCTGGGCCGGATCGGACAAGTCCGATGCATCCAGATTGATGGACGTGGCCCGTGCGCGGGCACTCGTCACGGCCTCCAGCGTCTCCTGCTCGAAGTCCGCCGCGCCCTGCACGGTGCTCACCAGATTCGGAATCAGGTCCGAGCGGCGCTGGTAGTTGGTCTCGACGTTGGCCCAGGCCTGTGAGACACCTTCCTCCGCATCCACCAGACCATTATACGTGCCAATGCTGCTGAAAAGGCCAAATCCTATGACAAGAACAATACCGACAAGGATATATTTACCGATGTTCATGCTGTTACCGAAGAGGGTTGTGGGTCAGCGCATGACTACGGCACACGGCGCGAGCGGTTTCTACAGGCCGGTCGCGATGCGGAATCGGCTTCCGATGCGGCCAATCTGTTCGGGATCGACATCGCCCACAATATTCAGGAAGACGGCTTCCTCATCGAGCGACATCACCACAAGGCCGACTATGCCTTCTGCGCCCGAACGGGCGAACATGCGCACGAACTGGTCGCGTTCGGATATCGATACGATGGTCTGCCAACCGTCCTCGGCGAGCATGGTCCCCATAAGTCCCATCCGGTCGCGAATGCGTCCGCCAGAGGCGCCCGATGCCGGATACCCCCGAACGAAGAGTCCTTCGAGCCGCTCGAGCAGGTCGGCCAGTTCCGGATCATCGGCACGCGAGGCCTCCACGACCAACTTCAGCAGGGCTCCCTCCACATTGACTTCGACCGTCGGGGCGGTACTGAACACGTCGTCCAGGTTTCCGAGGGCAGCGAGGTCCACGTAGCCCGGATGGCTACGCACGGTCTGCGCTGCGGCCTCGCGGGCCGAGAGCCCGCCGACGAGCGCCACCAGCAGCCCCACCACAAAAAGCACCCGAAGCCGCGTGCCGCACAACAGCGTCCTGTCAGATATGATGGATACGGCGCTCACTGGTTTTCCCCTCCGCCCAGGCCGACCGAATGGCCTGCAGCCCCTCCAACATCCGATACGAATGCGAGCGCCCACTGAACGTCCTGCTTCGCGCGGTCGACGCTCGCCGTCGGCGCACCCGCCGGAAAATTCGTCTCGGGGGCTGGCTGAATCATGACAACGGCAACGATGGTGAGAACAATGACCGCGGCCACGGAACTCCAGAGCGCCGCAGGCCGGAGCGTGCGTTTCGGGGCGCGATCGGCTCGCGCCCCCCTGCCTCCGCGTTCGCGCTGGAGCGATGCCCGTACGTGGGCTTCGATGGCCGCGTCGACACGCGCCGGGCAGGCGGGCACATGCTCCGAGGCCAGTGCACTGCGCATGGCCTCCGCGAGCGCCCACTCGTCGGCCAGAAGGGGGTCGAGCGCCGCCATTTCCATGAAGCGCTCCCTCTCAGCCTCCGGGAGATCGCCGTCGATCGCGGCATCGAGCCGCTCGAGCCACCAGTTGCGTTCGTTTTGAGTCAGCACCGTCATGCGTTTTCAGGGGAATAAACTCTCAGCGTCTCTCTCAGCCTGCGCCGGGCGCGGTGCAGGTAGACTTTGACCGTGTTCAGAGGCAGGTCCAGGGTGTCGGCGATCTCGTCGTACTGGTAGCCCTCGATTTCGCGCAGGACGACGATGCTGCGCTGCGGCTCAGGCAGCTGGCCCACAGCAATCCGGAGCCGCCCGCGAAATTCGGAAGATGCCACGCCAGCATCCGGCGACTCCTGGTGAGCCGCCGCCAACTGCTCAACGGCATCCGTATCGGTCGAGAGTACCCCTTCGCGCGTTCGCCGCCGGCGCCACGCGTCGATGGCCGCATTGCGTGCTACGCGCAGGAGCCACGCATCTACCCGATCCATGTCGATCTCCGCTTGGCGATCCCACAGGCGGATGAAGACGGTCTGCGTAACATCTGCCGCCTCTTCCCTGTCAGACAGGATGTGCCACGCAAGCGCGAAAATGCGCGGGCGGTGGTATGCTACGATCTGATTGAATGCGGATGGGGACACGGCGCCAAAGATGGTCTGTGTCCTCAAAACGCACATGGAATCAGAAAGGTTACATCCGCGTAACAACCGGCCCTGAAAACACGCCAGCCGCATGAAAGCACGTCTCGTCAGTTACCTCCTCCCAACGCTCCTCATCTTTGCAGCCGGTACGGGCCTCGGTCTGTCGGTCAACTCTTTTTTTGAGAAAGACGACACGTTCGAGCAGCTGCAGAAGCTGGAAGATGCCTTTCTGCTGATCAACCGGCAGTATGTAGATGATGTAGATGCGCGGCAGCTCGCTGAAGACGCTATCCGTGCCATGCTCAAGGACCTGGATCCCCATTCGACGTTCATCGACGCATCGCGGATAAACGGCGTACAGGATGAATACCGCGGTGAATTCGGTGGTATCGGAATCTGGTTCGAAGCGGCCGAGGATGACACGGCGAAGGTCACGAATACGCTTCCTGATGGTCCAGGCGAGCGCGTCGGCCTCATGCCGGGCGACCGCCTGATTGCCGTCGACGACTCGAGTATTGTGGGGCTCGGGAGCCTCGACATCCAGAATATGATCAAAGGCCCGGTCCAGACCGATGTCGTGATCACCGTCCAGCGGCCGCGCACGAAAGCGCCGATTGAATTCACCATTCGCCGCGAATCCATCCCGCTCTACTCCGTCGATGCCGCGTACATGATGGATGCCACGACGGGGTATGTGCGCATTGGCCGATTTGCGATGACGACGCATGACGAATTCGTGGAGCATGTCACGCGTCTCAAGCGAGAGGGCCTTGAGCGCCTCGTGCTCGACCTGCGCGACAACCCGGGTGGAATCAAGGCGACGGCCGTCGCGATTGCCGACGAAATGCTGGATGGCGAGGGCACGATCGTGTACACGCGCGGACGGGATCCGCGCGAGAATGAGGTGGACCGTATTACGCCCGGTGGGCTGCTGACGACCGAGCCGGTGATTGTGCTCGTCAACGAGAGCACAGCATCGGGCAGTGAAATCATTGCCGGCGCGCTGCAGGATCATGACCGCGCCCTCGTCGTGGGCCGGCGTACGTTCGGAAAAGGGCTCGTGCAGCGGCCCTTTCAACTGCGCGACGGAAGCGTACTGCAGATGACCGTTTCGCGCTACTACATGCCCAGTGGAAGGCTTATCCAGACGCCATACACGGACGGTGAGCAGACGTCCTACTATGAAGGCAAATTCGCGGACCTCGAGCAGGCGACCTACGATCCGAGCGCCTATCTGGCCGACATTCCCGACTCGCTTCGATTTGAAACGGAGAACGGACGCATGGTATACGGAGGCGGCGGCGTCATGCCCGACCGCGTCGTCCCGCCCGATTCACTTTCGCCCCTGGCCGCGCCGGGCGTGGAGACTACGCTGCGTGCGGGGCTTCCTTTCCTCTTCGTGCGCGATTGGCTCGACACGGACGGCGCCGCGTTTCGAGCCACCTGGGAAAACAGGCAGGATGCGTTCATGACGACGTTCCGCGTGGATGAGGAGCTTTGGGACCGGTTCGTGTCGTTTGTCGACGAGGCGGGTGAGGTCGATGTGACCGAAGTGGAAGCGTCGCGCGATATGCTCACGGTCATTCTCAAGGGGCGGATTGCCCAGCGACTGTGGCAGAGTGAGGCGTGGTATCCGGTTTTCAACTCCATTGACCCGCTGATCACGGAGCTTCCCGCGTTCTGGACGGGCGCAGAGACGCTCTCGGCGTACCATGGGGGCACGACGGGCGGTGTGAGGCGCGGTGGCTCGAGCGGTCAGGGCGTGAACGGACGCGGTTCAAGCGGACAATGATGCCGTTTCGTCTCCCGGTCCGGGTCTTCATGGCGCCGGGCTGCCTGTCGGAACTGGACGGGGAGCTGCGTCGGCTCCGGGCCGAACGCGTACTCCTGGTAACCGACAGCGGACTGCAGGCCACGCCGTGGCCCGATATGGTGGCGCGCCTCGCGCGCCCCGTCCTGACGGACGCATCGACGCGGCCCAACCCGCGCGTGGCGGATATAGATCGGCTCGCGCGCGAGGCGCGCCACGCCGGCGTCGATGTGGTTGTGGGGCTTGGAGGCGGCAGCGTGCTCGATGCGGCGAAGGCCGTGGCCATGCTCATCACCAACCCCGGCTCCATCGCCGACTATGAAGGCAAAAACCGGTTCGAGCACGCTGCCGCCCCGTTTCTGGCCATTCCCACGACCTGTGGTACGGGCAGTGAAGTCACGTGGGTGTCTGTCGTCAGCAACCCGGCCACGAAACGCAAAATCAGCATCAAGGGCGATGGCATGTTCGCGGCCGCGGCGTTCGTGGATCCCGACCTGCTCGCGTCGCTCCCCGACGGGCTCGTCGCCTCGACCGCCATGGACGCCGTGACACACGCCGTGGAAGCGGCCGTTGGTCGCGCTGCGAATCCAACCTCCGACGCGCTCGCCGCCGCCGCGCTCCAACGCCTCGTCCCTGCGCTCGAAGCCATGGCCGGCGGCGGCGAGCGCGATACGCTCCGGCTCATGGAGGGCTCGACACTCGCTGGCATGGCCTTCGGAAACGCCGATGTCGGCGCCGTGCATTGCCTGAGCGAAGCCATTGGCGGCGTACTGGACATGCCGCACGGACTTCTGAATGCGGTCCTGCTCGTGCCCGTGCTCCGGTACACCGAGTCTGAAATCCAGGAGCCGCTCGCGGCCCTCGTCTCGGGCGCCGGGCTCCGTGACGCTGCCAGGTTGTTCATTGACCGACTCGATGCTCTTCGGCGAGCTCTTGGACTACCGGACGTAGCGGGGCTGGGTGTGGATCCGGGCCTGTACGACGACCTGGCCCGCCTGGCGGCGGAGAACGGCTCGAACGCATCGTGCCGTCGCCACATGACCGCGACCGATTATCACGCGCTGCTCAGCGACGTGTAACCTGCGGACGCGTTCATTCGTCAAGTGCACGATATCATTGAATTCAACGTCATCGAACCCATGCGCACGCTACTCCTGGCCTTTCTTCTGCTCCTTTCCCCGCTCGTTACCGAGGCCCGACAGAGCCTTGACCTGATGGTGGATGGCGTCGGACTGTCCATTGGTGACAGCGAAGAGGTAACCGGGCTCCGGCTCAACTTCCGTGACCGCAACATGCGCATGGTGCGCGGTGTGAACGCCACCATCTGGACCGCCCATGAGCCCATGCGGGGCACCGTCAATGGCGTCGCCCTCGGACTGCCTGCGACATCCGCCGAGTACATCAACGGCTACGGCTGGGGTTTTTTTGGAGTAGGAGCTGAAAGGGATATAACAGGTGTGGCGTTCGGTGGTCTCGGAGTAGGCGCTGGACGAAATCTGACCGGCGTCATGTCGGGCGGTCTTGGCGTTGGGGCGGGCGGTGATGTACGCGGACTGGTAACCGCCGGAATCGGCGCAGGCGCTGGCGGAGAACTCAGCGGTCTCGTGCTTGCCGGAATTGGCGCAGGCGCCGGGGGCAACGTGTCGGGTCTCGTCCTGGCAGGCGTTGGCGTTGGCTCGGGAGGCGATTTCGACGGGCTCGGTATAGCAGGCATTGGCGCGGGTGCAGGCGGAGATGTCCTCGGCGTCCTGGTCTCTGGAATTGGCACGGGAGCGGGCGGCGACGTCACAGGCATCATGCTCAGCGGTTTGGCAGCTGGAGCCGGGGGCGACATCAAGGGCATCACGCTGAGTGGATTTGCCTCCGGGTCCGGGGGCACCATGACCGGGCTGCACGTCGCGGGCTTCGCCATTGGCGCCGAAAGCGCAAACGGACTCATTGTGGCTCCTGGATACTTCCGGATTGAAGAAGGTTTCCAGAAAGGACTGGCGGCGAGTGCCGTGTCCATTGTGCGGGGCGAGCAGCGCGGCCTGACGATTGGCCTCTACAACTACGCCCGTGATCTGCGCGGCGTGCAGATTGGCCTGATCAACCACGCGGCCAACAAGAAACGCTTCAAGGTGCTGCCCCTGATAAACTTCTGAAGGTAACGGCGCCGGCTCAGGTTTCAACGGCCGATAAACTGGCCGGCCCAAAAGCCAGCCTGCCGCAAAGCCGGCCGGCCGCCGCATCCTGGCGCACGCTGATTCAGTCAATCCACACTTCGTCGCCCTTCTCGGGCATACGGACGTCGATATCGGCGTGGAAATACCCGATGTTGTCCCGCATCCATTGACGGGCCGCCTGCTCGCCGTGCAGGAGCACGATGGTTTCAGGCTCCAGTTCATCTACGATTTCGAGCAGGTCACGCCGGTTGCTGTGGCCGCTGAACCGGAAACGTTCCACCGCGCACAGAACGCGTTGCGGGCCGTGGGTGCGGCTTATGACCACCTCCGCGCCGGGACCCTCTTCTTCGGCGGCGCGCAGCAGCAGATCGGCTGGTGACTCCTCGCGGGCAAACCCGACCAGGAAAATGCCGTTTTTCTCGTGCGATGCAATGCGCTGCGCAATCCGGTTGGAGATCGTGTTCTCGAACATCATACCACTGCCTACAATGAAAATGCCCGGCTCTCGGAGCGCTTCGTTGAGTCCCGAATTGCCCCGTGGCAGGCGGCGCTGCGGAACCCCATACACCTCAAATTCCTCATTCAGGCGCGGGGAAATAAACCGCGTCTTGTCGTAGGCATCGGAGATGGCCCGCATCATGCCCGCCGTATAGATCGGCGTGTCGTTCGGGATCAGTTTCCGGCGCTTGTACTGATCCATGAGCGCAATCATTTCCTGGCTGCGGCCGAGCGAGAAGGCCGGTATGAGCACCACACCGCCTTTGGCCAACACGCGGGCTACCGATGCGCCAAGTCGCTTTTCTTCGCCGCGCCTGGGGTATTTCTCCGCTTCCGTATCGGCCCCCAGCGTCGATTCCAACAGCAACACATCTACCGGCTCCTCCGGATAGACGGCGCCCGGGATGATGGTCTGCGACTGGAGCCCCGTATCGCCCGTATAGAATATGCGGCGCGACCGGCCATCGTCTTCGGCCGTGATGAGCACGCCCGCCGAGCCCAGGATATGCCCGGCGTCGTAGAAGCGACCCGTCACGGGAAAGCCGCCCCGGAGCCCCGTCAGGTCGAAGTCGGTCTCGTAGTCGTGCACCAGATAGAGGTAGGAGCCCGTTTCGAGGTCATCCTCCGTATAGAGCGGGTCTTCCGTCGTCACGCCTTCCATCTGGCGGCGGCGCTGCAGGCGCGCCGAGGCCGGGAGCAGAATGTCCAGGAGCTTCCGGGTAGGAGCTGTCATGTGCACGTGGGCGTGCGGAAACTCGCGCACCGCAACAGGCAGCGACCCTATATGGTCATGGTGGGCGTGCGAGAGCACAATGTGGTCCACGTGCCAGTCGGGGCGGTCATGGATGCGCTGGAAGTCCGGTACGCTGGCGCGGCCCTCCTTCTCCGGGTCCGACCCCGTATCGAGCAGAATGCCGGTGCCATCTACGAACAGGAAATGGCAACTGGCCCCGATTTCCTCGACCGCACCACCAAGAGGTACATACAACATAGGAACCGCCGTCTATCGGGATGCGCTTTCGAACGCTTCCCAATCGGCCATGAACCGCTCCAGTCCGCTGTCCGTGAGTGGATGCTTGAGGAGCTGCGTGATGACATTGAACGGGATGGTCGCTACATCAGCGCCCATCATGGCCGACTCCACGACGTGCAAAGGGTGCCTGATGGATGCGGCGAGCACCTCTGTTTCGTATCCATAATTGGAGTAGATCTGGACAATCTGACCGATCAGTTCCATGCCATTGGCCGAGATGTCATCGAGGCGGCCAATGAACGGTGAGATGTACGTAGCCCCCGCTTTGGCGGCAATAAGGGCCTGCGACGCGGAAAAACAGAGCGTGCAGTTTGTTTTTATGCCCTCACCAGACAGCGATTTGATGGCTTTGATGCCCTCCCGGATGAGCGGAATTTTGACCACGACATTGTCATGGATGGCCGCCAGGTCGTGCGCCTGCGTCATCATGCCGTCATAGTCGGTCGCGGTGACCTCGGCCGACACGTCCCCATCGACAATTTCACAGATCTTGCGGATGTGCGCGTGAAAGTCGACGCCCCCCGTCTTCTTCATCAGGGACGGATTGGTGGTGACACCGTCCAGAACGCCCATGTCGTTGGCTTCGCGGATCTCGTCAAGATCCGCCGTATCTATAAAAAATTTCATTCGTTACCGAAAATATCGTGGCAGATGCAATCTGCAGAAAGGTAACGGGCGCACGCTCATCAGGCAATCCGACTTACGACGGCGAAGACGACAAAGATGCCAACCAGGATGAGGGCAGCGGTCACGAGCTGTTTTTTGAGCTTTTTGTTCATGTCTACAGGCCACGGATGGGGTGATTTGAGGTGTTCAGTCCTTCTACCGTCCTAAGAAGGAGTCTGGCGGCCATATTTGCAAGTCTGGTGAATTTTTTTCGGCGGCGTGCCAACTTTTTCCACTCGTCACACTCCAAGTACCTGTAACCCCATTCGGAGAAACACCGTAGGGAGACACGCGAAAGCCCCACCACGCCACGGATTTCCAATGACCTCCACCCTGAAAATAACATGCGCTTCTTCATCTGGCCGGCTGCGTGGGCCACGCTGCGTTCCGTTTCTGCCGCCCATCTCGGATACATAACGCTTCTGCTTGCCGTCTTTCTTCTCGAGCCTGCGTCCGCCCAGGCCCAGCTGTCTTCGCCCGACAAAGATCTCGTCCAGACCGAGCACGAAACGGCCGGTTCCGAATTCGTCCCGCTCTTCGAGCCTGAAGCCCGGATTCCTCGTGTGAGCGATGGGCCGGTCCTTGACGGCGACCTGTCAGATTCCGTGTGGCAGCGCGCCGAGCGTACGACCCGCTTCTCCGAGACGTTTCCCGACGAACATGCCGTACCGCCGATCGGAATTACGGCCTGGATGGCGTACGACGCGGAGAATTTGTACGTGGCCTACGAAATCCGGGACAATCCGGCGCTCATTCGAGCCCGCTATTCGGAGCGCGATGCCATCTGGCAGGACGATTATGCCGGGTTCATGCTCGACACCAATGGCGACGGACAGACGGTCTATTTCATTGCGGCGAACCCATACGGAATACAGGGCGATACGCGTTCGAGCCCGCAGCGCGAAGATGCCTCGTTCGATATGATCTATTCGTCGGCCGGTACGATCACCGATGACGGATACATCGTCGAGATGGCCATTCCCTTCCGAAGTCTCCGGTTTCCAGAGCGGGACGTGCAGGAGTGGCGGTTTACGCACTGGATCACGCACCCACGGGAAGCCCGCAACCGGTACTCCTGGGCAGCACTCGACCGGGACAATCCGTGCACGCCGTGTCAGTTCGGTCATATTTCCGGGATCGAGGGCGTCTCTCCCGGTCGAAATGTGGAAATTCTGCCCTCGTTCACGGGCAGCCAGAGCGCCGCGTGGGACGCCGCGGAGGGCCAGTTCGACAACAGCCGGGCGACAACCATCCCATCTCTCAACCTCAAGTACGGTCTCACGTCCGAAATCACGGTCGATGCTACCGTCAATCCCGATTTCAGCCAAATTGAATCCGATGCGGCCCAGATAGACGTAAACACGCCGTTTGCGCTCTTCTTTCCGGAGCGGCGAGAGTTCTTCCAGGAGGGGTCGGACCTGTACAACACGAATTTCAACGTGGTCCACACGCGCTCCATCAACGATCCGATTGCAGCCAGTAAACTGTCGGGGCGCAGCGGTAACTGGACGCTCGGGTACATTGCGGCCCGCGACGAAAACTCACCCATTCTCATTCCGCTCGAAGAGAGCAGCCGCCTGGTATCGGCCGGTGAAAGCTGGTCGACTGTAGCGCGTGCACGGCGCTCGTTTGAGAACAATTCCTTCATAGCGGGCGTCGTCTCTGACCGCCGGTACGACATGGGGGGATCCGGGACGACGTTCGGCGTCGACGGCGTTGTGCGGTTTCGCACGAAATACCAGTTCGAATGGCAGGCGCTCGGACACCGGACGCAGGAGGCCGATGGCGAGGATGCCACACGTGCCAGCGACGCGGCCGGGCTCGGCGGCACCTTCGACCGGGGCGACCATTCGCTCGCGCTGGACGGAGAGTCGTTCTGGGGTAACGCGCTGTATTCAAGCCTGGAGCGGAATGCCCGAAACTGGTCCTTCGATGTGGATTATTGGCACTCCAGCCCGACGTTCCGTACGGAAAACGGGTTCGTGACGCAGAATGACAACCGCCGCGTGACGGCGTTCCAGGACTACAGTTTCTGGACCGAAGACAACCGGTTCGTGGACCGGATTTCGCCGTGGATGGCCCTCGGGCGCGTCTGGAACTGGGAAGGCGTGCGCAAGGACAACTGGATTGTGGGCGGACTGCGGGCGCAGCTCATCCGGCAGACCTTCCTGAATCTGGATATCAATTCGTCGAGTGAGCGCTTCGCAGATGTTCAGTTTGACAACATGCTCAAGGGGAGTGCCAATGTGAATACCGTGCTCACCAAGCAGGTTCAGCTCGGCGCCAATATCTCGGTAGGCGAAGCAATTTTCCGCTCGGCCTCGCCAGAGCTTGGGAGGCAACTGAATGGCGGACTCAATGCTGTACTGCGGCCGAACAATCGACTGATTTTTTCTCCCAGTCTGAATTTTTCACGGCTGAAGAGTGTTGATACCGAAGAAAATTTCTTTTCCGGGTACATTCTCCGAACGCGGACCAACTACCAGTTCACCCGGAAACTGCTGGCTCGCGTAATTGTCCAGTACAATGATTTCTCGGAGTCGCTGCAGATAGACCCACTCGTAACGTACCGGATCAGTCCCTTCACGGTCTTCCACGTGGGGTCATCGCACGAACTGCAGGACCGAACGGTGGTGGACCCGGCCAGCCCATCGGCCGAATCGGACGCCCTGCAGCGGACTGTCTTTGGCCAGACCCGCCGACAGGTCTTCTTCAAGCTCCAGTATCTGTTCCGGATGTAGAACCCCGTTGAAGAACCAGCGGGCGCTGAGATCGGCCCGATCCGAGGAACGTCATGGTTTGGGGCGCGGCGGGCGTGCGGGCGCGCTGGCTGGCTGGCTTTCAGGCTGGCAGGCCGTTGAAAGCTGAGCCTGTCGAATTCAAAACACCAACATATTTCGTTGATCCATACTGGGCCACACGAGCCCAAGACGCAAGCTCATCCTTCAGACTTTGAAACCTCAGCTTGCTTCCTGGGCGGGCAGGTCTGCACCGCATATGTCACCTGCCCATTTTTTGAAACCTCAGCTTGCTTCCTGGGCGGGCAGGGCCGCGCATGTCACCAGCTGACTGGCCGCGCCGCGCTGCGCATGTCACCTGCCCAGGTTTTAAAAGCTCATCTTGCATGGACCCGGATTGCACCGCCGCAGAAGGGTGCGCGACGGGCCTTTCAACACGCTTTCAGGTGCTCGAGTTCGGTGCGGAGGGCCGCGCCCGCGGAGCGGGTGTGGCCCGGAGCACCATCATACTGGTACGTGTCCGAAGCCGCGGCGGTGCGGTAGTCCTCCCAGGCCCCAGGATCCTCGGCTGTCTGCTGATACGCCTGCCGAAAGGGCACGCCCTGCCGCACGAGGTCAAGTGCGCGGGCCGTGGCGTACAGATCGGCCGATCGCGCAGCCTCAACGCGGTCCGTATTGAATTGCACGCCGGGAAGGACGGCCTGCATGGCGGAAACCAGGTCCTGGCCGCGCAAAAGCGCCCGCATAACCGCTTCCTTGGTCAGCTGCAGGTCGCGGTGGTAGCCCGATGACAGGTTCGACGGCACGGATATGAGCACCTGCATTTCGGCCGTAATGCGGTGCAGCGCTGCCCGTGCCAGTTCGAGGACGTCCGGATTCCGTTTCTGGGGCATGATACTACTGCCTGTCGTGTACTCTCGCGGGAGCGTCACGAAACCGTACTCGGCGCTGGCGTAGAGCACGAGGTCAGATGCGACGCGGTTGAGCGTCATGGCAGCCTGGACCAGGGCGTGCACAGCGTGCAGTTCCAGCTTGCCGCGCGAGAGCTGCACCGCCGCCACGCTCGTCTGTACGCGGTCAAAACCGAGTTCATCGGCCACCTGCTGGCGGGCCATATCCAGGTACGGCACGCCGTATCCGGCGGCGCTGCCGAGGGGCGATGCGCTGACCTGCTGGCGGGCGTGGATCAGGGCCCGCATGTCGGAGAGCAGGTTCTCAGCATACCCGTGCGCCCAGACGGCAACGGTCGAAGGCATGGCCCGCTGCATGTGGGTGTAACCTGGAAGAAACTGATCGTGCCCGGCGTCGGCCATGGCAAGCAACTCGTTCGCTACGCCCCCGAGCCCACGCGTAAGCGCGTCGAGTGCATCCATCATCCAGAGACGGAGTGCGGCCAGCACCTGGTCATTTCGGCTTCTTCCCGTGTGGATGCGCCGGCCTACGTCGCCTACGAGCTCCGTAAGCAGGCGTTCAATGAGAGAATGGCAATCTTCATCGTCAGCCTCCACGACGAGGTCATCGCGCTCCTCAAGTTCGGCGATGGCACCGGACAGCGTGCGGAAATCGTCTTCCGAGAGTACGCCCGCCGTCGCCAGGCCGCGGGCGTGGGCACGCGAGGCGCGCAGGTCGTAGGACAGCAGCAGGGTGTCCCAGTAGGGATCATCGCCTACCGTGAAGCGGGTGACCCAGTCGGCGGCGGCACCTTCCTTGAACCAGATGGGTTTTTTACTCATGGATTCGGACGTCTGTGATAGGCTTCGATGATTCCAACGTACATGCGAACGGCCGCTTCGAGTTCGGCGATGGGCAGGTGTTCGCGCGGCGTATGGGAGAGGCGGCTGTCGCCGGGGCCAATCTTGACCGCGGGCAGTGCGCGCAGGTGCACCCAGTCCGACACGGTGGGTGATCCAAAGGGCTGCTGCCCGCCACGGCCCGCGCCGTGGATGCAGGCCTGCACGATGTCTTCAGTCTCGGCGGTGCCGACTGGATGCAGCCGCTCGCTATGGACCTCGACGTCAACGAGCCCCTCCATGTGGGCGGCCACATGCGTACGAATTCTGTCATGCGGCCACGTGGGCGTGGAGCGGATGTCGAGCCAGACGGTGCTCTCGTCCGGCACTACGTTGCGGGCCGCGCCACCCTCAATGACCGTTGGCACGCAGCTTACCGCGCCCAGCAGGGGGTCATGGGGCGTGAACTGTAGCGACTCGAGGCGTCGAATGGCTTCAGCGGCCTTGGTGATGGCATTTTCACCTTCGGAAGCGCGCGCCGCATGGGCCGACCGGCCGCGCGCCACCAGTTTCAGGATAAGAAGGCCTTTCTGGGCCGTGCACGGCTGCATGTGGGTGGGCTCACCAACGAGCGCAGCATCCAGCGGGCCAAGCTTCGGAAGGATGTCTTCCAGTCCGTTCTCGGCGCCGCCCAGCTCTTCGCACGTCGTAAACGCGGCCAGGACGCGTCCCGGCGGGCGATCCTTCCGGCGCGACCACGCGACGAGCGCTGCAGCCATCGCGGCCACACACCCCTTGGCATCGACCGTGCCCCGGCCCCAGACGGCGCCCTCGTGCACAACCGGATTGAATGGCGGGAAGGGATGGTCGGTGGACGGCGGTACCACATCGAGGTGGGAATTCAGCAGCAGCGTACGGTGCGGCCTCGGCGCGCCCGTGTCGGGGTGTTCCGTGTCCTGCCCGGGCGTGGCGTGGGGCGCCACGACGGTGTCCCCCAATCCGACCCCAAACAAACCCCGCGCCCGGCACCACCCGTCCAAAAGGTCGGCGGCGGCCG
>JAJCYQ010000004.1 GCA_029262835.1 Bacteroidota bacterium | reverse complement strand
GCGTGCGCCAAGATGCGAGCGCCGGAATGCCAGATGCCAGGCGTCCCGACGCCGAATAGCAACGCTATTCGAAGGAGGGACAACGCAGCAGATGGCGTTTCGCCGCCGCAGTAGGGTGTGCGATGGTTTTTCAACACGCTTCCAGGCCTATGCAGGTTCACGGGCTCGGACACGCGCGGTGGCGCATCCATACCGTCGGTCGGGAATTTCACCCTGCCCCGAAGATGTCAAGGGGCGTGAACGATGGGAGTGGTCTGGGGATCCATCCGGCGCTGCCAGGCGGTCCACCCGAAGGCCCGGACGGCGCACCAGGCCAGGACAATGCGCCACGTTTCCACCTGCTGGTCCTGCATGACACAGCGGAACACCCGGTCGGCCGCGCGGCGCGAGACGCAGAACGGCGCACCGCTTGTGTCGGTTACACAGCCACCGTGCTGGTAGAGCCAGTCGTGCGTGAGGGGCGCCGCAATGGAGAGTTCAAACGGCGCCATGAACCACCAGAGAAATCGCGGAACGGAGGCCAGATCGAACTGAAATCCGGGCGGGATACACACGTGGTGGCCTTCAAGCGTAATGTCGAAGGGCGATACAAGCGTCCAGCAGCGCGTACGCGTGCTGAACTGCACGGCGGGGCGTGCTGGCGGTACGGTGGTGAGATTGTTCGTGGTCACTTCGCTGACGTTGGCAAGGCGTGTAGACACTACCATGACATACGTAAAAAGCTTGTGAATCAGGACATTTCGTCCGGAGGCCCGGTCACAACCAGATCGTCACGGGCGGTCAGCGCGTGCCAGCACGACCTCAGCGCCGGCGGAACTGGAGGCCGCCGAGGAGCAGGTTTGTCGCCAGGATACGCGAGCCCTCGGTGCGCGAGCACGAAACCGGAAACTGGGCCATGCGGAAACGGTCCTCGGCGTCCCGGACGAGCGTGTGGGCTACGGGGGTACCCGTGCTGTCGCGGACCACGCCTCCCCCATCCGGGTCTGGCGTAAAGAGCGAAATCGTAACGTCGTCCTGCTCGTACACGCCGCGCTTCGTGACGGTACAGACCTCGCTTGGCCCTTCATCAATGCCGGCGGTAATCAGGAAATTCGATGCGACGGCCGAAAACACCCATGTGTCGTCCGTTTCGAGGCGCAGGAACGCACTCGTCAACACGCGGTGCGTACGGGCCTCGGTGCCTTCAAACCCGATCGATACCGTTACGGGCAGTTCGGGGAGCAGGAACCCGGCATCTACCATGTCTGGCGCGTTGTCAACCGGAGCCGCCGACACGAGATCGAGCGTCATACGAACATCTTCCGAGGGCAGGACGCCCGGACCGCCGTCCTCGGGCCCGAGCGGATCGAGGTCCGAACAGGCGGGCAGCAGGACGAGCAGAAGCAGCGCTGCAAGGCGGCGCGCTGTGTGCCGGTGTACGATTGGAGAGCGTGTCATGCCCTCCAATATCGGACATTATTGTCCTTTCTGTAGATCGGCCGCCGTATAGAGCTTCGAATATTTGAGGCAATGCACCGCCACCGACCGGAATCGAGTCAGATCAATATTCTCCGGTATCTGGTAGCGCTGGCTGCCTTTTCGGCTTTCCAGCTCGGCCAGGAACACAGACATACCTCCTTCAATAGTCTCAGCCGTCAACTCACTGGCTGCAACCGGAGACAGGTAGACGCGCAGATCCGGGGCGCGCCCCGTCTTGAAATCCTCGTTGAACTCAAGCCACCGCCCTTCTTCGTTGATGACAAGGAATACGACGCCTTCACCTTTCGATTCCCGTTCAATGAATTGTCCCTGGGCAACCGTCTGGGCCCGGGAGGAGCCGGTCGTGGTGAGTCCGCCGATCACGGCGAGCGCCAGAACAACGGTGGTCACGGAGAATCTGGTCGTACGCATGGTTTGCTTGAGGTATTGAACGGTATCGGCACGTATGTCGCTCCGACACGGCGGGCGTTACGAACGGACGTCACCGCAGGTGGCCTTCACCGTCAGATCCGATGATTATCGGCCCGCCAGGTGCGGATGGCCTCTTTGATCTCCTTTCCCGAGAGGCCTTCTTCGGCAGACCGGTTGGCGAGCTCTGGAAACTCGGCATCCGATGCGAAGCGCAGCGCAATGATCTGCGGCAGCGAAAGGTTGGCCGGGAGCGGCTTGCCCGTGAGTTCGAGGTAGCGGACATGTTCCTCTGCTCGGATGGCCCTGTCCTGCGCGCCTAGCGCGAACATGCGCAGGTACCAGAGCGCCGAGAACAGGAGCAGCATAATGACAAAAATCAGGCTGGCGCTGTACTGGGCGGGCGTTCCCCAACTGTGATACAGATTCATGGCCGCCCCGATGAACGTAAGCAGCCATACCATGAATGTCACGTAATGGAACCCGGGCACCATCTGCTTGTGGTTTGCGAAAGACTGTTCAGCCATGATTATTCTGATTGGGTTGGTGGTGGGCAATGACTCAATCCGTTTGCAATATAGCGCGAAACACTTGTATCGGTTGTAACACCTGGGCTGTGGCAACCGTGCATCCCTGTGCAAACCATTCGCGGTGGCGATCCATCCAATAGACTGTTGACCAACGGCGCGTTGACACGCCCTGAATAACCCGTTCCCATGCTCAAGAGTTACCTGACCCTCGCGCTCCGCGGACTGCGGCGCCATGCCGGCATGTCGGCGATCACAATCGGCGGACTGAGTCTCGCGCTGGCTGCGGCGTTCCTGATCGCCGCCTTCGTGCGACACGAGCGCTCCTATGACGATTTCCACGAACGGGGCGACCGACTGTACCGCATATATACGGAGTCCACCGCCCCTGACAACGCCGGGGAGACATCGACGAACATGGCCGCCGGGCTGGTTCCCATGTTGGAGGCCGGATCGGCCGGAATCGAGACCCTCTTCCTGTATGAAGAGCGCACCCCATATCTGCGCGTCGGCGGCAACAGCCAGCGCATAGGGCCCGTGGGACTCATGAGCCAGGCCGGATTCAGTGCGCTCTCATTTCCTCTCCGCGAGGGAATGGGCCGTACGGCGCTCGTGGCGCCCAACTCCATCGTGCTCACACCGGGTGCGGCCCGCGCCCTGTTCGGACGGACGGACGTTGTCGGCGAGCGCCTGACCTGGGGAGAAGATCTCGACCTGACGGTGACGGGCGTTCTGAATCCTCTACCCACGAACACCCACTTTCAGTTCAGCGCGCTCGTGCCGTTCGAACTCGTGACCCGCTTCATGGGCGAGGACGCCCTCTCGAATATGAGCAACTGGAATTACACGCTCTATGCGCTGCTCACGCCGGGCTCTACACCGGAGGCCGTCCAACCAGCCCTCCAGCAGGTCCTTGTGGATAATTTTGGCGATGAAAATGGGGTCGTCCAGGCCGAGTTGCAGTTGCAGCGCATGCGGGACATCCACCTCATGCCAGAAGTTCAGGCGGATACCAATACAACCACAGATCCCCGTACGGTATGGATGTTCGCCCTTATAGGCATCCTGATCCTGTTCATCGCCGGAGTGAACTTCACCAACATGGCCACGGCGCGTGCCATACAGCGGGCACGTGAGGTCGGCGTTCGCAAAACAGTTGGCGCTGTGCGGCAGCAACTGGCCAGTCAGTTCATGACGGAGGCGGCCGTTTCGGGCCTGTTGGCATCCACCATTGGGCTCGGTATCAGCATTCTGGCCCTGCCCTGGTTTTCGGACATTGTCGGAACGGATATCTCCTTCTTTGCTGCGGGTGCCTCCGGGGCCGCGGGTGGGGGCGGCGTTGCGGGCGCTGACAGTGGAGTCGGCGCAGCGAGCGCCGCGGGCGCTGATAGTGGAGTCGGAATACAAAACATGATCTGGGCCGCCACGCTTGTCGGCGCCGGCATGCTCACGGCGCTCGCCAGCGGACTCTATCCCTCCCTGTTCCTGTCGGCCTTCGAGCCGTCGCGCGTCCTGAAGGGTGAATCGGGCGCCAAGGGCGGCAACGCGCTCCTCAGAAAGGGATTGATTGTGGCACAGTTCGGTATCGCCATCGTGCTGGTCATTGCCACGGTGAGCGTGTACAACCAGTTGCAGTACATGAAGTCATCGGCACTCGGATTCGATCGTGAGCACGTCATCTACGCTCCGGTGAACACACCCGTCCGTGAAAACTTCGATGCCCTCCGGCAGCGCGTTCTCCAGAATGCACGCATTGAAGAAGCGACCCTCGCCGGGAATGTACCGGGGCGCGTGCGGACCTCGCGCGGCTACAATTGGCCGGGACAGGAGGCTGGCACGGAAAATGGGCTGTCTTTCCAGACTGTTCTGGCCGATTTCGGGTACCTGGACACGTTCGGCCTGGAACTGGTTGCCGGTCGCGACTTCTCCCGGGATCGCCCGGCCGATTTTGAGAACACCTACATCCTGAACGAGAGCGCCGCCCGGGAAATCGGATTCTCCACCCCGGAAAGTGCCATTGGCCAGCCCTTCCGCGCATGGGACCGCGAAATGGGCGAAATCATTGGCGTGGTTCGCGACTTTCATTTCACATCGCTCCACAGCACCATTGAACCTGTTGTCATCAACGTCAAGCCGTGGACGAGTTGGATTGCATTCCGGGTTGCTCCCGGCGACGCCGAAGAGGCCGTGAACATCCTGTCGGCGGCGTGGAGTGACATTGCGCCCGGGTATCCGTTCGATTTCCGCTTCCTCGACGATGACTTCAACCGACTCTACGCGCGCGAACAGGAACTGGGGCGCCTCTTCACGTTCTTCGCAGGGCTCGCCATTTTCGTGTCGTGCCTCGGCCTGTTCGGACTGTCTGCCTTCTCGGCCCGGCGACGCACGAAAGAAATTGGCGTACGCAAAGTGCTGGGAGCCGGAACACGCGACATCATGTTCATGCTGTCACGCGAGTTCATTCGCCTTGTCGCGCTCGCTTTCGTACTGGCTGCTCCGGCCGCCTGGATCCTGATGGATCGATGGCTCGCTGACTTTGCCTATCGCACGTCCGTGTCGCCGTGGCTCCTGCTCGCCGCAGGCGTAGGCGCGCTCGCCGTAGCCCTACTTACGGTCAGCTACCAGGGCTGGCGCGCCGCGCACATGAGCCCTGTCGTCTCACTGAAAACAGAATAGGGCCTGCTGACCGGCTTCATTCCATGTCGTCAAACCGCGCCCTTAGCACCTCGAGCTCGGCCCGCAGTTCGCCGCGCCGGGCATACGCATCTGCGCCCGGCACCTGGTCGGCGCGCGACGTCATGCTGTAGAGGTACCCGAGTTGGTTGAGCAGATTCGGCTGGGCATAACTGTCGGTATCAAAGGTCTCAAGCGCCTCACGAATGGCACGAAGCGCATCCCTCCGCTCGGCTCCTTCGCCACGAGCGGAGGCGTCCAGGCCCTCCAGCTGCCCCTCGACCTCGCCAAACAGCGCATATGCGTCGGTGATAAGCGCCACCATGTCCTCGTTGAAGGCCAACTGAGCCTCCATATCGGCCGGAGACACGCCTTCAAGCCGTGGATCCGGGTCAATGCGCAGCTCGCGCGTCACGTCCACGTCTCCGGCCTGCAGTCGGACCTGGTACGTTCCGGGCAGAGCCAGCGGCCCACGGCCGGTGCGGCTGTTTCCGTAGTCGGGCCCGTTATGGCGAAGGTCCCAAACGAACCGGTGAATGCCGGGCGTTGTATCGAGTCCGCCGGTGGGGACGGGCGGCCGGGCGGGACCGCGCATGCCCTGCTGCAGGTCGTTCCCGGCCGCGCCCTCGGCGGCGCGTCCGCCATCAGCGCGTCCGCCATCAGCGCGTCCGCCTCCACCTGCGCCCGCGTCGCGGGAAATAAAATCACGCACAACACGGAGCCGGTTGTCCCGGACCGTCAGCTGGACGCTGCCCTCGAAGCCTTCAGGCAGAAAGTAGTCCAGGCGGGCGCCCGGGGCGACGTACTCGGGGTCGGCAGGACCTCCTGCCCGGGCGCCCCACCGCCCGCGAATGGCGACCGCTGGCTCAAAAAAGTGAGGTGCGCCGTCCCGCCAGCGCTTCGTGCGCTGCTGGACGGCCCATTCGCGGACGCTCGAGAGGTCGGTGTACACCCAGAAGCCGCGGCCCATCGTGGATACCACCAGGTCAGCCCCCGCGCCGTCGCCGCCGACAGCCGCTCCCTGCACCACGCGCAGGTCCGTAATCGGCGTAACCGGCAGATCGAACTGGAACGCATGCCACGACGCGCCCGCATCGACCGACACCCAGACCCCATAATCCGTCCCCGCATACAGGAGTCCCGACACGGCCGGATCCTCGCGCAGCACCCGCGCCGGGTGATGATCCGGAATGCCGTCCGTAATGCGCTCCCACGAGGCCCCGTAATCGGTCGTCCGGTAGAAATACGGCGTAAAATCGTTCAGCAAATACCGGTACCCCGCCAGGTACGCCACGCCCGGCGAATGCGCCGACGGCTCCAGGCTGTTGATACGGCCCTCGGGCGGCATGTCAGCGGGCGTCACGTCGGTCCACGTCTCGCCGCCATCGCGTGTGACGTGCACGGGGCCGTCGTTCGCGCCTGCCCAGATTACCCCCGGCTCGAGCGGCGACTCTTCAATGGCATAGAGCACCGAATAGTGCTCCTCACCCGTCCCATCGCGCGTAATGGGACTGCCCGCAATAACCTGTCGCTCCGGCCGGAACGCCGTCAAATCGGGCGAAATCTGCTCCCATGTGACGCCGCCATCTGTGGTCCGGTGTACGTATTGCGAACCGTGATAGACCGTATTCGGGTCGTGCGGCGACACTTCAATGGGCACCACACGCTGGAAGCGGTACGGCAGATCGGCCGGATTCCGGCTGTACAGGTTCCAGGCCCCCACATAGTACTGCTTTTCCTGGTTCGTACGCGCGTTGAACACGCCGAATCGACCTTTGCAGTTTGCATAGACCATATCCGGATCGCCCGGTTTGGGGACCACCGGCCCTGTCTCGCATCCCCCCACAGACTCCCAGTACGCCTGGTAGCCACCCTGCCGCGAGCCGGCCACGTTCGATGGCACGCGGATGGTTGAGTTATCCTGCTGACCAGAATAGAGCCAGTACGGAAAGCGGTCGTCGACGTCGACCGAATAGAGCTCGGCCGTCGCCTGGTTGTCCTGCCGCGACCAGGTCCGCCCACCGTTGAGCGTCACATTCACGCCGCCGTCGTTCGCCTGGATGTAGATGTCCGGATCGTCCGGGTTGATCCACATGTCATGGTTGTCCCCGTGCGGCGTCGACAGGCGTGTCCACGCGTGGCCGCCGTCATCCGAGCGGTGAAAACCGAGGTTGTTCACGTAGACCCGGTCGGCATCGGTCGGATCCGCGTCCACATTCGTGTAATAGAACGGCCGCGTCATCAGAAAACCCTCGTTCGATACGAGTTGCCACGACGCCCCATGGTCGTTCGAGCGGTAGAGCCCCTCCACGTCCGGCCGCGCCTCGACAAGCGCATACACGCGCGACGGATCGGCCGGCGTCACGGCGAAATCGATCTTGCCGATCAGGTCATCTGGGAGCCCCACTGTGCTCTTCCTCCATGTCTCCCCCCCATCGCGCGTCACGTAGATCCCGTTCTCGGAGCCGTCATCTCCCGAAATAATGGTCCACGGATCGCGCCGAGCGTGCCAAAACGCCGCATACACCTCTTCGGGGTCCCCCGGATTGAGTTCCAGATCGATGGCGCCCGTCTCGCTGCTTACGTGGAAGACGAGCTCCCACGACGCGCCGCCATCCACGGTCCGGTAGACGCCCCGCTCAGGGTTTGGCCCGAAAGGCGAGCCGAGCGCGGCCGCCCATACCACATCCGGATTCGTTGGGTGCACCACGACCGCCCCGATCTGTCCGGTCTCAGTCAGCCCCACGTGCCGCCATGACTTCCCGGCATCTACCGATTTGTATATGCCGCGTCCAATGATCACGTTGCTGCGCAGCCCGTCCGATCCTGTGCCCAAATAAATAATATCCGGGTCGCTGTCGGCGACATCAATGCTGCCGATGGATGGACTCTCGAAATAGCCATCCGAAATGTTGTGCCACGACTGACCGGCGTCCGTCGTCTTCCACACGCCGCCGCCCGTCGATCCCATGTAGAAGGTATGTGGATGCGCGCGGTGTCCGGCCACGGCCGTTACGCGCCCGCCCCGCGACGGCCCCACGTACCGCCAGTCGCCATCCACAAACAGTTTTTCGGGAGATGACTGCGCATGGACACCAGAAGGCGCGAAAACGAACAAAAAGAGGCCGAGAAGCAATACGAAACGAGACAGAACGTGCATGACGAAGCCGGATAGTGAAGTAGTGACCGCCATATTAACGGGGCCCGTGCTACATTTCAATGGAGAACGAAAATAGTCCGAATGGGTTACGACTGCAGGCAAATTGCGAGTCCCTTGTTATGTTGAGCATTCTTGAAACGAATCGAGAGGCGATAGCATCCACTTGTGCGCGCCACAGGGTGAAAAGCCTGTACGCGTTTGGTTCGGCAGTTCGTGATGACTTCAAGCCTGGCATAAGCGACATTGACATGCTGGTTGACTTCATGCCGATGGAGCCGTACGACCGGGTTGATGCCTATTTTGGCATGTTGGACGCACTCAGGAAGTTGACAGGTATCAATGTTGACCTCGTCATGGTTGGAGCCGTCAAGAATCCGTATATCGCACGTGATATAGAGCGAACGAAGCAGGTGCTGTATGCCACGTGACGCGCGCGCTCATCTCGCTGACATCATCGTTTCCTGCGATGCGATATCCAGAGCAACTCGAGGTATGGACGCGCCGGAATACGAGAACAACCGCCTCATTCGTTCCTCCGTGGAGCGCGAGTTCATTATTATCGGTGAAGCTGTCGCCGCACTCGGCCGCGTGGCGCCAAATGCCTTTGATAAAATTACCAAGGCACGAAGAATCGTCGACTTCAGGAATCAATTGACCCACGAGTACCCAACCGTCGACGATGCGCTCGTATGGGCCATTATAGTGCACGACGTTGTGGTACTCCGAAACGAATGTAGTTCACTCCTTGAGCAACTCAACCCAGGGTCGTGAGACGTTCTGAAAACCGATTCGACGTTTATCTGGTCGAACTCGATCCAACCCGCGGGAGCGAAATGAACGCAGCCATCCGCACGGTAATTGTTGCACCGATGACGACGCTGGCGAAGCTGTTCGCTCCGTGATGCCATCGGCCACTCTGGTCATCGCGGCGTACCGACTCCTCACGAAGTGCTCATAACGCCCTCACGCTGGTCACGTCCACGCAGCGCTATGTTTGCCCCATCAATCACCGCGGACAGACATGACCGGCAGACTGAACCCGAAGCGTACCCATCCTGAACTTTCGACACCAGGCGCGTCAGGCCTGACGCGCCGCGTGCAGCAGAGGCTCGCGGGCGTCATCCTGGCCATAGGCCTGGTGCTCCTGTCATACATGGTCGTCGTTGAAGATGAGCCGGGCGCGCTTCCGCTGCTGCTCGTCCTCGTTGGCGGCGGGTGGCTCTTCACTCTACACAAAAAACGTGCAGGACAATCATGACGGAAACAGGTACCTCTACATCGCGCCTCACGCGCCGACTTCGTTGGATTTTCTGGATCGGAGCGGGCCTTCTGTGGCTCACGCCCCTAGTCGCCATGCAATTTGACGCGGGCGTAGACTGGAGCATCGCCGATTTCGTGCTCTTCGCCGTCATGCTCCTGGGCGTCGGCGGACTGCTGGAGCTGGCCGTGCGGCTCTCCGACAACCTCGCCTATCAGGCGGGCGCGGCAATGGCTGTCGGGACCGGTTTTCTTTTGGTCTGGGCCAACCTTGCCGTTGGCCTGATCGGCGACGAAGACAACACGCTGAACCTGCTCTATGTTGGCGTCCTCGCCATTGGTTTCCTGGGCGCCATTTTCGCTCAATTCCAGGCCCGCGGGCTCATGCTGACGCTCTTCGCCATGACCGGCGCCGTCGTCCTCATCGCGGGCATCGCGCTCTTCGTCGAATGGGGCCGGCCAGGCAGTGAACCCATGGAGATCATTGCCGTGAACATGGCGCTTGCCACACTGCTGGCAGGATCGGGCGGGCTGTTCCGGTTGGCGGTGGTCGATCAGGCTCCGTGAGGGTCTGATCGCGAGCGGTACCAGACAAGCGCACTCGCCAGGCCTGCGCCAAACAGTAGACCTTCAGCGCCGCCCAGAACGACCTGCGTGGCCAGGCCGAAGTCCAGTTCGCCGAAGAAGCGGCCCAGGGCATCGAGCTCGAGACGGGACGTGGAGAAAGACTCGGCCACGAGTTGCAGATTGCCACCCAGCAGGCGGCCACCGGCGAGCGGGATAACGACACCCGCCACACCCGCCGACAGGGCCGCGCCAAGAACGGGTGCCCAGGGTTTGGGTGGTGCGCCCAACAGCAAACCCAATCCAACGGCCGCGCCGAGCACCGCGCCCTCCAATCCGCCCGTGATACCAGCCGGTGTGCGGCCAAGGAGCAGGTTGAATGCATCGACCCCAAGTAGTTTGGCCATCGTTCCGATCACCATGCCCCCGACGGCGGCGCCACCGACCTGCCAAAAACGATTCGAAGGCACCAGTACACGTGCCGTAGCAAGACCAAGACTCACGCCGAAGCCGCCAAGGATACCCAGCAGCGACGCAAGCGCCATCATGACCAGCACGATGGATGCCGATCCGAGCGCGCCGGGGCCCTCGGACTGTGCCAGGGCCAGTCCGTACAGCACGCCCCCGACGAGTCCCGCCATTCCACTTCCCGCTGTGCCGGAGAGGGCTTCCAGGAGCATGCGCTGCGTACGCGGCGGCCGTGCCACGGACACGGGCTCCGCCACGGACCCACCGGTGCCGGGCTGCTCTACCACACCAATGAACCGGTACCCGTAGCGCGGCACCGTCTCAATGAAGCGCGGACTGGATGGACTGTCGCCGAGCGCCTTTCGGATATCCTTGATGCACTGCGTGAGTGCGCTGTCGCTGACCACGACATCGCCCCACACCTCGTCAAAGAAGCGCTCCTTTCCTATCAGTCGCCCCCGCTCCCGCACCAGCAGGGCGAGCGCATCGAAATACCGACTGTTGAGCGGAATGCGCTCCGCGCCACGGCGCAGCTCGCGCGCCGGGACATCGAGCACGAAGTCATCAAAGGCATATGTGGCGGCCATTTCATCCATGCGGGCCAAGATAAGCGTGAAACTTGCGCAATAATTGGCTTTCTCGCTTGCCCTCGGCCGAACCCATTGCGATCATGACGTACAAAGCAAAACCCACAAAGTATTTCCAGAGATTGAGAGATTCCCATGAGTGAAAACGGAAAATGCCCGGTATCGGGCGGCATGACCACACATCGTTTCAGCGGCACATCGAACCAGGATTGGTGGCCGAATCAGTTGAACCTCCGCATGCTTCATCAGAATCCAGCGAAGGCCAACCCGCTCGGAAAGGATTTCGACTATGCCGAGCAGTTCGAGAAGCTCGACTACCGGGCGCTCAAGGAGGATCTCCGGGCGCTCATGACCGACAGCCAGGACTGGTGGCCGGCCGACTACGGACACTACGGCGGCCTGTTCATCCGCATGGCATGGCACAGCGCGGGCACGTACCGCACGGCCGATGGCCGAGGCGGGTCGTCGACCGGATCCCAACGCTTTGCGCCGCTCAACTCCTGGCCCGACAATGGCAACCTGGACAAGGCGCGTCGCCTGCTCTGGCCCATCAAGCAGAAATACGGAAACCGGCTGTCCTGGGCCGACCTCATGATCCTCGCGGGCAATGTGGCCCTCGAATCCATGGGTCTGGAGACCTTCGGGTTCGGTGGTGGGCGCGAAGACATCTGGGAACCGGAGCAGGATATTTACTGGGGCAAGGAAACCGAATGGCTGGGCGACAAACGCTACAGCGGCGATCGCGATCTGGAAACGCCCCTCGCGGCCGTACAGATGGGCCTCATCTACGTCAATCCGGAGGGCCCGAACGGCGAGCCGGATCCCGTGAAATCGGGCCGCGACATCCGTGAGACGTTCAAGCGGATGGCCATGAACGACTACGAAACCGTGGCCCTCACAGCAGGCGGCCACACGTTCGGCAAGACGCACGGCGCCGGGCCCGACAGCCATGTAGGGCGCGAGCCTGAGGGCGCACCGCTTGAGGCCCAGGGCCTTGGCTGGCTGAGCACCTACGGCAGCGGCAAGGGCCGCGATGCCATCACGAGTGGGCTCGAAGGCGCCTGGACACCGACGCCCACGACGTGGGACATGAGTTATTTCGATGTGCTGTTCGGGTATGAATGGGAGCTTGTAAAAAGCCCCGCCGGCGCCTGGCAGTGGACGCCCAAGAACCCGCGCGACGAGCACATGGCGCCCGACCCGGAGGATCCATCGAAAAAAGTCCCCATCATGATGACGACGGCCGACATGGCCATGCGGTTCGATCCGGCCTACGAAAAAATATCCCGCCACTTCCACGCGCATCCAGAAGAGTTCGCGGAGGCCTTCGCCCGCGCCTGGTTCAAGCTTACGCACCGCGACATGGGTCCGAAGAGCCGCTACCTGGGCCCCGAAGTGCCGGACGAGGACCTCATCTGGCAGGATCCCCTCCCCGCTGTTGACCATGATCTGATAGATGCGGAAGATATCGCCAGCCTCAAGGACACCATCCTGGATTCGGGCCTGTCCACGAGCGAGCTTGTTCGAACGGCCTGGGCGGCCGCATCGACCTTCCGCGGAAGCGACAAGCGGGGCGGCGCAAACGGTGCCCGCATCCGCCTGGCGCCGCAGAAGGAATGGGAGGTCAATGAGCCGGCGCGGCTTGCTGGCGTCGTGTCAACGCTCGAGGGCATCCAGCAGGCCTTCAACGACTCGCAGGAGGGCGCGAAACGTGTTTCGCTCGCCGACCTGATTGTTCTGGGTGGATGCGCGGCCGTCGAGGACGCGGCGCGGCGCGCGGGGCATGACGCCCAGGTGCCGTTCACCCCTGGGCGCACGGATGCGACCGACGAGGAGACCGATGCCGAGAGTTTCGACGTCCTGGAGCCCATGGCCGATGGATTCCGCAACTACGAAAAAGCAGCCTACACGCTGCGGGCCGAAGAACTGCTCCTCGACAAGGCGCAGCTCCTCACGCTGACGGCGCCCGAGATGACCGTCCTCGTGGGCGGTATGCGCGCGCTCGGCGCCAACTATGCCGATTCGCCGCACGGCGTATTCACCGACCGCATCGGCACGCTCACGAACGACTTCTTCGTCAACCTGCTCGACATGAAGACCGTCTGGGCGCCGGCGTCGGACGACGGCCGCGTGTTCGAAGGCCGAGACCGGGCGACCGGCCAGGTCAAATGGACCGGGACGCGGGTCGATCTCGTCTTCGGCTCGAACTCCGAGCTGCGGGCCATTGCCGAGGTCTATGCGCAGCGTGACGCTGACGCCCGGTTTACGAGCGACTTTGTCGCCGCCTGGACGAAGGTCATGGACGCCGACCGGTTTGATGTTCGGTGACCATGCCGCAGCGGGGCCCCGTGGCATCGCCGGTCAGCGGCGGTGCCACGGCGTAGGAAAGCCGGAGCCAGGAATGAGCTCTGGATAAGTCGGCGGTTCGGGCCACAGCCTCGGGTCCTCTTCGATGAGGCCCATCAGGTGCCGAACCGCCGCCTCGAGCTGCGCGTCGCGCCCGTTCCATGTGGCATGCGGCAGGTTGTCCACCTCCACGTCGGGCACGAACCCCCAGCCCTCGATGAGCCACTCGCCATCGGCAAACACGCCCATCTCGGATGCGCGGGTAATGCCGCCATCCACCTGCCGGTTGGAACTGGTCAGCCAGACCTCTCCACCCCACGTCCTGACACCGATCGATGCGCCGAGGCCGAGCCGCCGGAATCCGTCGGCGACGGCCTCGCCATCTGACGCCGTGCGCTCATCTACCAGGATCACGAGGTGGCCGCCGAAACTGTACTGCATGTTCGGAGACACTACGCCGTCTGCCCGCGACTTGAACCACGCCCAGGGCTGGCGAAGCAGCTGCGTCAGAATCCAGGAATCGATGTTGCCGCCGTTGTTGTGGCGCACATCGATAATCATACCCTGCCGGTCGAGCTGCGAATAGAACTCGCGCGTGAACTGGCCGGCATCGCCGCGGCCCATGGCCCGCAGGTGCACGTAGCCCACCTGCCCGTCCGACAGCCGATCGGCCTCGAGGCGCCGCGTGTACTCCCACTCGTGGTAGCGCAGGTTGAACTCCTCCCGGCCCGAGATGGCGCGCACAATGACATCGCGCTCTTCACCCCGTGGATTCCGGACCCGCAGGCGAACCTGTTTACCGGCCTGCTCAAGCAGCAGTTCACCCAGGGCTCGTGCGTCCTGCGCCGACTGGCCGTTGACCGAGAGGATGGTGCTCCCCACCTCGACATCCGCGTCGGGATGGGCAAGTGGCGAGCGGAATTCCGGCAGGTCCGGGTCGTGCTGCAGCCGGTGAACGAGCCGAAAGCCGCCGGTATCGGTGTCGCGCTCAAAATCCCCGCCGAGTGCCGCTGGAGCAGCCGTGTTCTCGCCGCGCCGCGCATCTCCCCCACCCGCATTCGAATGGAGCAGGCTGAGCTCGGATACCAACATGCCCTGCAGATCGGCCAGCGCCTCGCGCGAGGCGACCCTCGGCAGAAGGGATGCGTACTTCTCCCGCATGGCCTCCCAGTCAACACCTCCCATATCCGGATCCCAGAAATAGTCCCGGTGCAGCCGCCACATATCCATGTAGATCTGATTCCACTCGGCCCGCTTGTCGACCGCAAAGGCCCAGTCATCCAGATGCACTTTATTGTCGCTGTCGAGTTTGACGCCCTCTGCGGCGTGGGCATCGATCACGTGGTAGGCATCGCCTTTTCGGAGCAATACCTTTTTGGAGTCGCCGGAGAGCTGGTAGCTGGAGCCGGATTCCACGATCTTCACGGGCTCTGCGCCGGGTTTCAGGTCGATGCCCATTAGGGCATTCTCCGACGCATCCCGGTACAGAATACGCTTGTCGGTAACGCCTACAAGAGCCCACGATCCGGCTGGCACCGGCACCTCGCGCACGCTGGCTGCGAGGTCCCAGCGGTAGGGCGCGCCGCGTTCGCCGTTCGGCTTCAGCTCGGTCGGCTCCGCGAATGGATACGACGCGTTCTCAACGAGTGGAATAGCGTAGATTTTCGCGGTGTCGTCAAAGTGCGGCATGGGGGCGCGCTCTCCCCACGGGCTGCCAACGGTCGAATTCCATGTCCGGGTCGATACGAAGTACAGCCAGTGGCCATCGGGTGAGACCATGGGATTCGTGTCGCTGAACCGATTCGATGTAATCTGCTGCGCATCGCCCGATGCCACATCGTGCGCCCAGAGCACGTTCATCATGTTGCCGTCCGATCGGCTGTAGAGGAGAACGGTCGAGTCCGGCGTCCAGGCGACGGCCGAGCCCGTCGGCGCCCCCGCGATCATGGTCGATGTCCCCGATTCCACATCGACCAGCCACAACTGGTCATCATAGTCAAGGTGCGCCAGGTAGCGACCGTCGGGCGAGGCCGTAGCGCCGAGCCGCAGCATGGCGGGGCCGCGCGTGACCTGCGAGGGCGGCTCGGCAGCGTCTGTGCGTACCCGCCACCACTCCAACTCGCCGCTCCTGTCCGAAAGCGCATATACATGCAGGCTGTCTGTCGTGAAGGTGGCGTTCCGGTACCGCACGCCCGAGTCGCGCGATACGTGCACCCAGCGGCCCGTTCCAACTGGCGCCGTGAACAGCTCGCCGCGCGAAACGACGGCGACTGTGCGGCCGTCGTGCGAAATAGCGGCGTCCGATATGCGGTCAAACGGCTTCGTTTCCCAGTCGGTGAGCGCCTGCGGCAGGTCCGTCTGCAACTGGATATCGATTTTTTCGGGGCCCGCCGCGCCCGCTCGGCCCGCACCGGCTTGCCCCGCCCGGGCACCCGGCGTCAGCACGTACAGGTCGGCGCCCATCCGGAACACGAGCCGCTCCCCGTCGGAGGCCAGCTCCTGGATGTCAAAATCCTCGTACTCCGTGTGGCGCACGAGGTCCGAGCCATCGGTTCCCATGGACCAGATGTTCATGGCACCCTCCCGGTCCGTCAGGAAGTAGACGCGTCCATCGGCGAGCACATTCGGCTGGCGCGACGTGCCAGGGTAATCGGTGGTGAGCGGCACGGCTTCGGCCGCGCCCGCTCCGGTTCCGGCTCCGGTGCCCGCTGCCGATTCATAGTCAAAACGCCAGAGTTTCTGGGCCGTCCCCCCTTTGTACCAACGACTATTGCTGCCCTGGCGGGGCAGTCGCGCGAAAACAAGCATGCCATCGGCGGTAAAGCTGCCCTCGGCCGCCTGTGAGAGCGGGATTTCTTCGGTGTCGCCAGTCTGGGGGTCAACGAGGGCCAGTCGGGCATCGGGCAGGCCCGCGCGCCAGGACGCCCGGACAAGCAGGCGGCCGTCCTCCGTCCAGTCGACTGGGCGCGCCCCGCCGCGTGCGTCCCACGTCACGCGGCGGGGCGCGCCGCCCGCAACGGCCATCACATACACATCCGGGCTGCCATCGTACGATGCCCGAAACGCCACCTGCGTACCACCCGGCGAGAAAACAGGAAAAGACTCTTCTCCGGCATGCGTCGTAAGCCGGACCGCCGTGCCGCCACCCGCCGGAGCCGTCCACAGATCGCCCTCCGCCGAGAACACGACGCGGTCGCCATGAATGTCCGGGTGCCTGTAATACCCGGCGACCTGGGCGGCCAGCGGCTGCACAGTTGTGGCGAGAAGAATGACCGCAAGGCCGGTCAGCACAAGATGGAAAATATGAGAACAGTTCATGGCAACCGATGGAAAAATGGTGACGTTGAATGGCACACAATACGTATTTCCGGATATGTCCGTCTACTCAAATCCAGCCCACGGCGCAAATAACAGCGCAGCGGCCTATATCACAGCAGTCCTTGAGCTGATTGGTGACCGGGATCCGATCAACGTTCTCAAGTCGACCGCTGCCTGGTGCGCCGCGTGCATGCGCGATCTCACCACGAGACAGCTCACGACGCCTGAAGCTCCAGGCAAATGGAGCATTGCTGGCGTCATGCAGCACTTCGCCGACTCTGAACTCGTCTGGGGATACCGTCTTCGCAAGGTGCTGGCGGAGGAACGTCCGGAGCTGACGGGCTACGACCAGGATGCCTGGGCCGACAGTCTGGGCTACGAGAATGCTGACGCTGACAAGGCCCTCGAGATGTTTACCGCGCTTCGCGGGGCCAATCTACGCCTCCTCAACAGCGCGTCAGACAGTGATCTGGACCGGGTCGGAGTGCACGTGGAGCGCGGCGAGGAGTCGGTCCGCCACATGATACGCCTCTACGCCGGCCACGACCTCGTGCACCGCCGGCAGATGGAGCGGATTTCTACGTTCCTTATCTGAGATACACCACCTGCCCCGTGTCGCGAAAGCCGCCGGCTTCGAGCACGTAGAAGTACGTGCCGCCCGACAGCCGCCCCGACGCGCCGCCCGATCCCGCGCCCACAGTGAACCGGGCCGTGTGGCGACCGGCGGGGAGCTCCGCATCCACAAGTGTCGTGACCTCACGGCCGAGCGCGTCGAAGAGGCGAAGGCGCACGCGGCTCGCCTGTGGCAGGTCGTAGGGAATCGTGATGCCCTGCGTAAACGGGTTCGGATACGCCGCGCCGAGCGCGAACCGGTCCGGCAGCGCGCTGCCGAGCACGTCGTCCGTGTCGACGGCTGTCCCTACAAAAAAGCGTATGGGCTCTGACGGCGTCCCGGCAAGGTCGATCACCCGCCACCAGTACGTGCCCGGCTCGCTCGCGAACATCTGTGCCCGCCCGGACTCGGCGTGATCCAGCGCAAGGAGCAGATTGGTGAAACCCGCATCCCGCGCGACTTCGAGTCGGCGCGCCGGAATGAGCCCCTCGCTCCAGTGGAATGAGACCGATCCCGCTGGCAGCACGGCTTCGTCGGCCGGAGCGCCCGGTATGGCTGCGGGCGGCCGCGCTGTCGTCAGCCTGAAAATGGTCCCCTCCTCGGGCAGCGGCTGATCTGGCGAGCACGGGTCGCCGGTACCGTCGAGGTTGACGAGCACCATACCCGACATGAGTCTCGAGCCCAACGTCTGACGTGCAGCCGTTCCTTCGGCCCGCAGTTCGGCCTCCCACGCGTCGTAGCCGGATCGACCCGGTGTCATATCGCGCGGAAAGAACCACGAGAAGCCGTCGGTGATGTGGCGCCGATTCGCTGTATTACTGCGGCACTCGATGCCAAATCCCGGCCGTGTGTTGTACAGGCCAGGAACGAGCCTGACGTCATCTGAGGAATCATCTGGGGTGCCAATTCCTGTGCGCCATAGCTCGAACGGAACGCGCCCGATGTCTCGCGTGAAGTTGTCAAAAATGACGCTACCCTCTTCCGTGAACCGGATTTCGTAGTCGTACGGCAGCAGTGCCGGTCGAAAATCCTGTCTACCAGGGAGCACTACGCTGGACAGGAATTCATCAAACGTATCTGTCGGGTCGTAGGCCCTCGAGTGAATAATCCACCGGGCACTGCCCGCCTGCTGCCTGTCGGTTGGAGGACGGCCTGGAAAACCCAGGAAATCGGCCACCGCTCCATCCGGCGGATCCAGCGGCCCGGCCGCATTGGCCACAACGGCCATGTCGGCAAAAACCGAGGTCTCAGACAGCACGGTTCCGCCCGTCGAAAAGGTTACTTCCTCCGACCATGGACCATAACCGGCCTGCGTCATGGCGCGAACGCGCGCCTGGTAGGTCGTACCGGGTTCCAGGTCCAGGGGTTGCTCCTGCCTCGATGTCACCCACCGCTGCACGCGGTCGTGTCTGAGTTGCAGCTCGAACTCGAGGTCCGGTGAATCGGGAGCCAGCCCCGGAGCGCCCCCCGATGGCCAGTCCCAACGGAGTTTCAGATCCCGTGGCTGCCGGCGCGCTCCGTCCGCAATACCCGTTATGTGGGGAGATGCGACGGGCACCGGCCCCAGCAGCGGGGCGCCGGATGTCGGCACGTCCTCGGGGCGAACTCCCTCGAGCGTTCGCGCTGCATCTCGAAGCACGCTGATGCTGTTCAGGTGATCGGAACCCTGGCCGTTGATAACGGCGAAAAACAGGGTCGTCTCCTCTCCGGGCGCGAGTCGATCCGCAACCGTCGCCGATAACGAAGACGCAAAATGCGTGGAATCGTCCACACCACCTTCCCCGTCTGCATTGAGTTGTGACCAGAAAGACCGCGTGACGGGATCGCCCGGGTATAAAAACCGGGTGATTTTCTCGGAGCTGGCCAGACCACGTCCGCCTTCGGTCATCGGCTGCCCGTCCCGCCACCGCCCCTGCATACGCAGCCACGCCATTTCGGCACGGAAGGGAAGCCCCTGCTCACTGAAATCCGTGACCAGCGTACTGTGTGCTGCCATTTTGCTGTTCAGATACTGGACGCCGACAGCGGGCGGGTTCATCCCGAACCCTCCAACGTCATCATTGTCCGCATTGTAGCCGAACGCCAGCGAAAGGGTCGTATCGACCCCAATGAAATTGTCACGCGCGTTTGGCCCGATACCGAAGTCCTGTTGGAGCCCGATGAACAGGCTGTCAAGCACATCACTCGACTTGTTGATTACACGGAACTGATAGAAGGTGGTGTTTTCGAAGCCGACGGCGGCCGATGCGAATGCCATTCCGTGCACTTCGAGACCAATGGGCTGGAAACCGGCGTGCGGCAGATAGCCTCCGCCCTGGTCTGTCATGATCCACCAGTGCGTTTCGTCTCCCAACAGGAGCGGCCTGTCGCCGCCGGCCAAGTTGTAGTTGCCCGGCACGCCGTCGCCGTCTACAACGGGCGCGCCGAGCTGCCACGGCCAGTCAACCACATCGGCCGCTGGCTCCGTTCCGTTATCGAGTGCATGCATATCACGCCCGCCCACGCTGAAAATTCGGTCGTAGGGATTGCACGGCTGGCCGGAAGCAATCGCGTCGTGTGGACCAGCGCGAAACGGATCAATATTGCTGTACGTCATCGCCGTCCGCGCCTCACCACCGACCTTCGCCGCGAGCCATAGACTGATCATCTGCACCGTGTTCTGCCCGCCGCCCCGCGGAAACTCATGGACCACTGGACGATCATCGTCCCAGAACAACTTGCCGCTGTTCACGACTCTCGCCCGAACGTTGTTTACATCGAGAAACGCACTCGCGGTCGTTTCCTCACAGTGATCGAGTGGCCGGTCCTGCGCCCTCGCAGTATTCGCAGACCACGAGAATATCGCTACGATTCCCAGGACGCCAAGAGCATGAACGGCAAGATTTCGCATGAGATACCTCATCAGGAGGGTGGCACGAGGAGACAAAATGCGAGGGGGAATGCAATATATATCGTTGACCCGTCCAGTAAAGGGTAAAAATGCGTACCCGAATTACGACGCATCCTCCTCGAACGGCAGGTTGCGAATCTCACCCGCGCGCTCCCTGAGTCCGGTCACATCTTCATCCGCCAACGGCGAGGGCCCGTTCTCACGCGTAACTGCCTCGTAGGCCGCAGCAAAACCCACTCCAGGAGGCGAGACCGCGCGCTCCAGAAGAAGAATGGCCTGTTGATTCAGAATGCGACGCTCACTGTCCGCTAATGCGCGCAATTTGTCGAGAACTTCCGTCGGAATACCTTTCAACGTCAGTGACGGCATTTCAATAGGTCCCATTTTGGTTGCGTTTTGACTCAAATGTTACCGGGGACGGAGTGTTTCGACCCGCGGCGTGGAACTGAAGATGACGAACCGTAGTTATGTTTTTCTCCCGAATGTGTCCTATCGTCGCGAAGGGGCACTACAGACATTATTACGCCCCCAGCAGTAAGCTCCAGACATCCAATAGTCTCGGAGCCGAGCCTGGGGGCTTTTTTTGTTCATGGCAAAGGCTGCGATTCTGATAGACGGGGGCTTCTTCCTGAAACGGTATCCCCATACGTTCGGTCTGGAAGCCGATGCGGCGGTGGTCGCGGACAAGCTGCATGTCATGGCGCGTGCTCACTTGGACAGAAGGAGCGGCGACACGCTATACCGCATCCTCTATTACAATTGCCCACCACTCCTCAAAAAGGCGCATTTACCCATATCGAAGAGAAGTATTGATTTCTCGACAACCGGTGAAGCACGGTTTCGGCTGGAACTGCACGAGTGCCTGAAGCGAAAACGCAAGGTGGCGCTGCGACTGGGACATCTCAATGATGACGATGGCTGGCTGTTTCGTCCGCGTGTCACCAAACAGATTCTTTCCGGAAAGCGAGTATTCGAGGAGCTTGGAGATTCAGACCTCTTTTATTCTTTGCGTCAGAAGGGCGTGGATATCAAAATTGGAGTTGACATCACGTCGCTCGCATTAAAAGGATTGGTCAGCAAGATCGTTCTCGTTTCCGGTGATTCCGATTTTGTGCCTGCAGCAAAACTGGCGCGGCGCGAAGGAATCGATTTTGTACTGGACCCCATGTGGGGGCATATACAACCGGGACTGATGGAACATATTGATGGACTGGACAGCAAATGTCCACGACCGTCAGCGGCAGAAGTGTAAGGTGCGCAAACCGACGGTTTCTGTATATTCCGGCAGATACCGTCCCTTGCTTCCACGTTTACCGCCATGCGCCACACTGTTCGCACCCTGATCACGCTCTTCGCACTCCTTGCGTTTACGGCGCCCCTCGCGGCGCAGGACACAACCGCCGACAGCGAACCCGCGGAAAAGAAAGCCACCTGGGACGTGGCCGAGCCGTTCGGCCCGGCGGAAACCGTGTCGTTCTCGACCACGGAAGGCACGTGGATGAGCGTCGACGTGTCGCCGGACGGCAGGACCATTGTTTTCGATCTCCTTGGCGACATTTACTCGCTCCCCATCACGGGCGGCAAGGCCACGCCCTTAACGAATGGCCCCGCGTGGGACGTGCAGCCCACCTACAGCCCCGACGGCTCGCGGATTGCCTTTACTAGCGACCGCGCGGGCGGCGACAATATCTGGACCATGGCGTCCGACGGCGCGGACCCCGTGCAGATCACGAAGGAAGAGTTCCGCCTGCTGAACGGTCCCGCCTGGACGCCCGATGGGGAGTACCTGCTGGCCCGCAAGCACTTCACGTCGGGCCGCTCGCTCGGCGCGGGCGAAGTCTGGATGTACCACGCGAGCGGCACGGCCTCCGCCGGGCTGCAGCTCACAAAGCGCAAGAACGACCAGCAGGACCAGGGCAACGAAATTGCTGTCAGCCCGGACGGCCGCTACGTCTACTATAGCGAGGACATGTCGGGCGGCTCGACGTTCGAGTACAACAAGGACCCGAATACGCAGATCTACGTCATTCGCCGTCTGGACCGCGAAACCGGCCGCACGGAGAGCTACATCACGGGCGCCGGCGGCTCGGCGCGCGCCACACCCTCGCCCGACGGACGGACCATCGCCTTTGTGCGGCGCGCCCGCGAAAAGAGCGCCATTTACCTGCTTGACACCGAAACGGGAGGTATCCGCCGGCTGCACGATGACCTGGACCGCGACCAACAGGAAGCCTGGGCCATTTTCGGCGTTTACCCACGCATGGCGTGGACGCCGGACGGCGCATCTATCATATTCTGGAAAAAAGGAGGGCTGTACCGGGTGGATGCCGAGACGGGCCACGCGGCTGCCATTCCCTTCGAAGTCGACGTAGAGCGCACCATCCACGAAGCGCTCCGCGTGCCGGTTGATGTGCATCCCGATCGCTTTACGGCGCGCATGATTCGGGACGTCGCCACGGCGCCGGATGGCCAGCGTATTGTTTTCCACGCGGCCGGGTATCTGTACACGAAATCGCTCCCGGGCGGCACGCCGCGCCGCCTCACTACGCAGACCGATCACTGGGAATACGACCCGGATTTCAGCCCCGACGGGCGGCATATTGTATACACGACGTGGGATGACGAGGCGTACGCGACCATCCGCCGGGTCCCGGCGCAGGGCGGTGAGGGGCGCACGCTTACCACGCGCCCCGGGCACTACGCCGAGCCCCGTTTTTCGCCGGATGGCACGCAGATCGTGTACCGGCGCACGGGCGGCAGCAGCATGCGCGGCACGCTCCACGGCATGGATACGGGCATTTACCGGATGGATGCGGACGGCCAGCACCCTGTTCTCGTTGCGCGCTCGGGGTCGGATGCGCGCTTTGGGCCGCGCGGCGAGCGCATTTATTTCCTGTCGGGCGGCGGCCTCTCGAAGAAGTACATGTCGGTCGATGCGCACGGCGGCGACGAGCGCACCCACTTCGAACTCAAATACGCGAACGTCGTCGTTCCGAGTCCGGATTTTGAGCGCGTGGCGTTCAACGAGCTCTTCAACGCGTATCTGGCGCCGCTCCCGAAGACGGGCAGTCCGGTGGATCTCAACAAAGACACGAAGGCCATTCCGGTCGAGCGCCTGACGCGGGACATTGGGACGGACGTGCACTTTTCGGCCGATGGATCGGCCATCCACTGGATGGTCGGCGAGGAATATTACACGCGGCGCGTGGACGGCTCGGACTCGTCGGTCGTGCACATCGGGTTGACGCTGGAAAGTGATCGGCCGGGTGGGGTTACCGCCATCACGGGCGCGCGCATCGTGACCATGAAGGGGGACGAGGTCATTGAGGACGGCGTGATCGTGGTCGAAGGCGACCGGATCCGCGCCATTGGTGAGCGCGGAGCGGTAAGCGTTCCGGCGGGCGCACGCGTCGTCGACGCTGCTGGCAGGACGGTCCTGCCGGGTTTTGTGGATGCGCACGCGCACGCCAGTCACTTCTTCAGCGGTCCGGTGCCCGAAGAGCACTGGGTCTACTCGGCGAACCTGGCTTTCGGCGTCACCACGCTGCACGATCCGTCGGCGAACACCGAGACGGTCTTCACCCTCTCCGAGATGGTGCGCTCGGGGCGCATGCTCGGTCCGCGCATTTTCTCGACCGGAACCATCCTCTACGGCGCCGACGGGGATTTCCGTGCCATCGTGAATTCTCTGGACGATGCCCGCTCCCACCTGCGCCGCATGAAAGCCGTCGGCGCCGTGAGCGTGAAGAGCTACAACCAGCCGCGCCGTAACCAGCGGCAGCAAATCATGCAGGCGGCGCGGGAGCTCGGCCTGAATGTGGTCCCCGAGGGCGGATCGACGCTGAACCACAACCTGACCATGATTGTGGATGGGCACACGGGTATTGAGCACAACCTCCCGGTTGCGCCCCTCTACCGGGATGTGCGTGAACTCTGGCGCCGCAGCGGCACGGGGTACACGCCGACACTCGTCGTGCTCTACGGCGGTCCGAGCGGCGAGCGCTGGGCGTATGAAGAGGACAATGTCTGGGAAAACGAGCGTCTCCTGCGCTACGTACCGCGCTCTGTCGTCGACCCCCTCTCGCGCCGCCGCCAGAAAGCGGCATCCGATGAGTATTTCCACGACGAGGTGGCCGCTGCTGCCGCCGCGCTCATCCGGCAGGGGAATCTGGTCCAGATCGGAGCCCACGGTCAAATGCAGGGCCTGGCGTTCCACTGGGAAATGCGCCTCCTGGAACAGGGTGGCCTCACTCCGCACGAAGTGCTCCGCTCGGCCACGCTCCACGGCGCGCGCTACCTCGGCATGGACAGCGACATCGGATCGCTCGAAGTGGGTAAGCTTGCCGACCTGTTGATTGTTGACGGCGACCCGCTCGCGCGCCTCCGCGACGCCGAAAACATAACGCACGTCATGCTGGGCGGCCGCCTCCTGGACGCCACGGCCCTCCCACGCGGCGCGCGAGCGGAGGTGGAATAGGCCGGAATCCTACGTGCCGTCGCATGACGGCTCACTCACCAAGTTCAAGCGTCATCCTGGAGATAACAGGGATGCCGTCCAAAATGCCCTCTACGAGGAATTCATTCCTGCCGATCTGAAGCATATCTCGGACGGTGTTGGGTCCGCTTGTCCAGGTGGCAACCTGTACCGTACGCACAGAATCGGTCTCAATGCTGACTGCGTCCACAAACATGTCCGATCCCCTGTCTTCCCGATGCAGGACATACGCGATATATACCTCTTCTCCAGACGGATCCATCCACATGTTCAGCGTGGATGAAAACATGTGATACATCCTCGGGTGTCGCTGCCCTCCATTGAAGACTGAATATATGGAATAGTGGTACGGGTAGCGTTCCCGAACACCGCCATCACGCCCATAGTAGTCAAAGTAATTCAGCGCTTTATAGACACGGCCCGCACTCGCGAAATACCCGGTACCCGTGGCATATCCTGAGCTGCTAAGCGCAGTCACCGTCTCTGAGTTGCCGTCAAACCTTGCCTTCCATACGGTTCCATCGTAGAGGTCCCTTACGAAATATGCCGTGTTGCGGCCTGCATGAGCGATCCGTATCCAGTCTGCAAGGGTCCGATCATTTTCGAGCGGATACCTTTCCGATCCAAAAACGGGCCGAAGATCAAGCCACGAGCAGACTTTGCTTCGGCTTTTCAGGTCGATGCACTCCACGGCCCCATCGGAATTCAGCGTTGAGTGCGCGACGACCAGTGAGTCGGATTCAAGAAAGAACACCTGCGGAGCCATGAACTCATCGTCTGAAATCCGCAGCGTCTCTACATGAACGCCCTGCCGGTAGGTTTCCATTTTCTGCAACGTAACCGTCCGGTGGACTACACCTTTCTTTTCTCCCAGTCCATTGGTAGGAGCTCTTCAATCCGCTTCGCCGGATGGGTTGGAATGCGGGCCAGGACGTCGGCCATCCACGTTTCAGGATTCACACCGTGCTTTTTGCACGTGGCCACGAGCGAGTAGATGACGGCTGCCCGCTGCGCCGCGTCGTGACTTCCGCTGAAGAGCCAGTTTTTTCGACCCAATGCTATGGGGCGGATGGTGTTCTCGGTCAGGTTGTTGTCTATTTCAAGCCGTCCCTCGAGGACGTAACGCGTCAGCTTGTCCCACCGCGTGAGCGCGTAGGAGGACGCCTTGCCCCAGGGCGATTTCGGGAGCCCCGGGTTGTTTTCGATGTAGGTTTTGAGGCCCTCAAGGATGGGCGTGGCCTTCTCCTGCCGCACGCGGGTGCGCTCAGTGGGCGCTGCGTCTTCCTCTCGAAGCTGCCGCTCAATGGCATACAGCTTCTGGATCTCAGCCAGCACATACTCGGCCCGCTCGGCGGTCGACTCCTGCGCGTCGTGGAAGTAGCGCCGGGCATGCGCCCAGCAGACGGCATGCGTTGCGTTTGCAAACTGGTTATAGACCGCGTAGCCATCCGATTGAAGCAGCCCGTCGTAGTCCGGGCCAAGCCACGCGGCGGGACCCGCCCGCCCGCGGCTCGCATGGTAATCCATGATCACGATGCCTTTTTCCGGAGCATGATACACCCAGTACCAGCCTCTATGCGTCTCGCCCTTCTTTTTACTGTCCTGCACGCGGATCGGCGTTTCATCGGCCTGAACGTAGCCCGATTCCCGCGCCTTGCGCGTCAACTCGTCATAGAGCGGCGTGAGAAGGTCTGCCGTCTGACTGACCCAGCCGCCAAGCGTCGATGTGGCAATCGTAATGCCCTGCCTCGCCATTTGCTGCGCCTGCCGGTAGAGCGGCATGTGGTCCAGGTATTTCGCTGCCACGACGTGCGCCAGGAGGCGGGGCTCGGCAATACCTTTGTCGATCGGCCGCGCCGGAAGCTCGGCTATCGCGACCTGGCCGTCCGGCGTTTCATACTTGGGCCGCTCGCGCCGGACGACAATCAGTTTTGCGGGCACAAAGTCGAGCGTCTCGGTGACCTCCTGGCCGATCTTCCTGAGGCCGGTCGTATCAATGTCCGGCTCAATGACGGTGGTCTGCCGCGGAAGGTGGGACGGAAAGACGACTCGAACCGGGTGCCTCTTGGTCTCCGCGCGCTCACTTGTCGTCGTTGTAGACTCGGACACGGGCGCGGCGACGGGGCCTCCCGGCGCTTCCTGTCCAAAAAGTCCCAGCTGGTCGGGCAATTCCGGTTCGAAGCGCTCGCTCTTCGCGCCGAAGACAAGACGCCTCAGCTGCTCGAACTGGAAGCGCAGATTCGCCAGCTCCTCCTCGAGGGAAGACTTGTGCTCGCGCAGCATGACAACTTCGGTTTGAAGCGCCTTGTAGGTAGCTGTTTGAGCATCCATTTCCATACCAGAAAGATACAAAAACGAACCCTCTCATCCCAGGACAGAGTGCCATTATTTATACATTCAGGCCACTTTATCGGGCAAAACGTACCGTTTTCTGAAGCGAGCTGTACTGAGGGACACGCCTTCCAGCATGAGCATCAGTTTGGGCCACGTGAGCACCCCGTCTGGCGAGAGGATGGGCACCTCGAACGTGCCTTCTTCGAGCCTTTTGTAGTAGAGTACGAACCCATTTCGGTCCCACGAAAGCAGCTTGACATGCGTGCGGCGGCGGTTCAGAAAAACGAACACGTCGCCAGAGACAGGGCTACGCCTGAGGCTGTTCGTCACGATGCCGCTGAGGCCGTTGAAAGACTTCCTCATGTCGGTGGGCTCCCGGTAGAAGAAGAACCGTTGATTAGGCGTAAACGGCGTCATCGGGCGCGATCGACAAGCATGAGAAGAAGCGCCGCGTCGAGAGGTCCGCTGTACGAGAGCCTCGCGCCGTTTGCGAACTCAAGGTCGACCACTGACCGGCGCTCGTGAATATCAGGCCGGACTTCTATAAAGGCCTCCGCGCCCTCTTCCCGGCACCGGCGCCGCCAGTAGTCAAGCGTTCCGACCTTGATGTCATGCCGCGCTGCAAAGTCCTCGCGTCGCTCCGAACCCGCTTCGAAGGCCTCCACGAGCGGCCGCATATCCTCTATTTTTCGTTGTCCTGGCATCCCCATCCCTTTTTGCCAGAAAAATGGGGACGGACAGCGACCTGCGCAATGTGTACTTCACCGGGCGGTTACTCTGCAACGACCGGTCAAAGAGCCAGAGCGTACTGTCTTTGTGTACGTACCCGCTATAGATATCCTGAAACTCCCTGGGACCGTCTCCCTGCCGTCCGAAGGAGCCACGATACTGTCCAGACTCCAACTCATAGAATCGTACGGACGGCGACTTTCCGTCAATTACGTAAAAATAAACCCCATCGCTCAATAGATGCCGGATCTGGGCAAATGCATATTCTCCGTCTGGGCCTACATCATCCCCAATCGTATACTGTACGTTATGTGGAACAGTATACCTGACCTGCCCAAAGGCAGAATTCACACCGACGAACGTGGCCCATAGTACGGACAGACGTAGCAGCAGATCACAGAATTCCTTAAGTTGGCGAACACGCACCTTACTCCCCCGAAACACTGCATGTTAATGTTTCCGAATTAACATCCCATCCGATAAAACACTCTGGGTACCCATTCGATCTGGAAACGCCATAAATACAATCATCAACGGAGCCACATGATGTGCATGTTGGTTCTGGCACTACTGGGAGTGTAACTCTGAATGCCGACGTTACGAACAATGCTCCAAAAACGAATATCGCCAGGGCCATTTTTCGCATATTGTATTCTGCACTGAATGGAAAGTTCATTTTCTCTCTTTGTTGATTGTTTGATTCGCGTTTATAATTACTCGTTATAGCAGATCGCCTAATGTAGCCTCTCTCAGCCAGTTCTCTACTCTTCTCGATTGAAGTCGTATTTGATGTATCGACTCTCCCGACCGACTTGGCAGAAGCGCTATAGCTCTATCGGGAAGCTGTCTGGATAGGTGCTCCAAGTCAGAGTTTGACAAGGCGATTACGTCGATATTCAATCTCTTAGAGGCCAGATACTTCATTCGTTCGGAGATGCGCGCATCGGTGTGCCATAAAAATAGCGTATGGGACGATACACCACGCTGAGTCAGGTACGTAGAATAAGCCTCAATGTCATCATAATAGGTGGCACATAAACCAGCATTGGCTATGTATAGCACAGCTCTTTCGTCCTCACCTCCACTACCAGGTTGTCCCGTTTCGATGCTGCGACGGAGTTCCTCATACAGCTGTGGATCAGCCCTTCCATCCTCCAATACGCTAGAGACAACCTCTCGAAGATGAGCCTGTCTTTCCATGATTACGATGACATTCCATGCTGATATAACCAGTGCAAGAAATATGCCTATCCTGAACAAGGCTCTTCCCATGATCATGTACCGATTTTACTACGCAAACGTTACCCCCCCCCTAAATTAAATATCAAGACACTCTTATAACTTAATCATATATTCACAAAAGGAAAACCGTTGAGTCATCCAAGGCGCCTTTCCCCGTCCGCCGAGAGAGCAGACGTCAAATTGATTAAGGCCCTTTCAGTGTCAGTCACCAAACACCAACCCACAGAACCCATGAACCCTGTCAACTGGTTTGAAATACCGGCCGCGGACATTGACCGCGCCAAAACGTTTTACGAAGCTCTGCTGGGCCAGGAACTCCGCCGACAGGACGTCGGGGGCTTTCCGATGGTCTGGTTTCCATTTGTGCCGGACGCCGGTGGCGCCACAGGCGCACTCATTCAGCAGGAATCCTACGTCCCGTCATACGACGGCTCCATGGTCTATCTGAGTGTTGATGACGTGGCAACGGCGCTCGACCGCGCGCGCGCGGCTGGTGGCAAAGTCATCACGGAGAAAATGAGTATCGGCGAGTACGGCTTCGTCGGCCACTTCGAGGACAGCGAAGGCAACCGCGTGGGGCTGCACTCGATCGTGTGAGGCCTCTGGACAGCGCATAGGGTAATTGTATAGCTTGCAAATGATATGTCCAGTTATTACGCTTTTGCAAATGTTTTGTATATATTGCAAACGAAATGACCAGGTAGTACCCGGATGCAACTGAAGGAAACACCTTCCACGCGCATGTGGCGCGGGCGTGCCCTGCCGGAATCGGGACGCCCGGCCGGGTATGCCGCGCTCATTGACCATTTCGACCTGAACGTTCCGCCTCCGGCAAGACCGGCGTTCATCGCCGACCGTAACCACCCTGACAGCAGTCAGGAATGGCTCATCGTGTCGGGCAAGCGTCCTCCAGATTCGACCGTGAGTGCCCACCTCGAGTTCGCCATCAAGCAGGAAGGCGTTGACCTTTCGGTACTGCACGCGCTCTTCCAGGTGCTGCCAGTAGATGTCCTTATCGACTACATCACGTCAGCACCACTCGGGCGTTATACGCGCCGCATCTGGTATCTCTACGAGTGGCTGACCGGCAAACAACTGGATATACCCGATCTGGATGGACGCCCGACCGCGGTAGATGTCCTGGACACGTCACAGCAGGTTGGACTTCCAGAAGGAATGCTTTCCACCCGCCACCGGGTGCGGGACAACCTGCCTGGAACACCACTGTTCTGTCCCACAGTCAGGTGGACCGACGCGCTTCGCCACGCCGTCCACGCCCGGTGGGATGAGCGCGCACGCGAAGCCTTGGGCCGGGTGCGTCCGGACATACTGTCCCGAGCGGCCGCTTTCCTGCTTCTGAGCGACAGCCGGTCCTCTTTCGAAATCGAGGGAGAACGGCCGTCGCCCGACAGGGCCAGGCGATGGGGCCGCGCCATTGCCGAAGCTGGCGATGCGGATCTTGATATCCCGGCCCTGGAGCGACTTCAAAAGATGGTCATTGGCGATGACCGCCTCGTGCAGCTCGGCCTTCGCCGCGATGGTGGCTTTGTCGGCCACCGGGACCGCTTCACGAACGATCCTGTTCCAGAGCATATCTCGGCCAGGGCCGAGGACCTCCCGTCTCTCATCGAAGGCCTCATCCGGTTTTCCGAGAGCACGGCCACCATCGATCCCGTTATCCGGGCGGCCATGGTGTCGTTTGGTTTCGTCTACATCCACCCATTCTCGGACGGCAATGGCCGCCTGCATCGATGGCTCATCCATCATGTGCTGGCAAAGGCTGACTACCATCCCACCGGTGTACCGTTCCCCATCAGCGCCGCCATGCTGCGCAATGTGGATGCGTACAGGCGCGTCCTGGAATCATGGGCGCGTCCGCTTCTCGCCTGTATAGACTGGATGCCTACCGAACAGAAAAATATCCAGGTAGTCGGCGACACCGCGCACTTCTACCGCTACTTCGATGCCACGGCCCACGCGGAGTTTCTCTACGCATGCGTCCGCGAGACCGTTGAGCAGGATCTTGTCGAGGAAGTTGCCTTCCTCGAAGCCTTCGATGCATTTTCAGATGCCGTGCAGCAAATCATTGACATGCCGCGCGACACCGTGCACCTGCTTCACAACTTCCTGCACCAGAACGGCGGCCAGTTGTCGGCGCGCGCACGCAGCCGCGAATTCTCACGCCTGACACCGGAGGAAATTTCTGAGATCGAGTCGATCTACGCGGAAGCCCACGGAAAATCGCGTTGAACCACATCCTGCCACCACTACCTGTTGACGACGAGCGGAATGGTCTGCGTTTTCTTTTCTGTCGTCAGGTGGAAAAAGTAAACGCCGCCCGGCAGATGGATCAGATCCCACTCCACGCTGTGCTGTCCTGCGGGATACGCGCGTGACGCGGACAACACTACCTGCCGACCCAGCACGTCATAAAGCGTCAGTGTCGCGTGGGAGATGGCGGTGAAAGCGAACTCAACAGTTGCACGATCCCGTACAGGATTGGGGTAGACGTTTACCTCAAATCCCGATTCGTCCGGCAGCACATACGCAGGATCAATGCTGGTATGGACCTCTCCCGCCGACGAGAGCGCTATGCTTCCCGGCACAGTGAGCCCCGACAGCACATTCTCCACACCCGTACCGTCCAGATTGGCCCGCCTGATGTTGCCCGCCGCCGTCTCGGTCCAGTAAATTTTCCCGGCCTGACCGTCGACAGCGAGCTTGTTTATTTCAGCCGCGCTTACGAGCACGTCTTCCGCACCGCTCCCGTCAAGGTTTGACCGGCGCAGGACACCACTTCCACACGGCGTCCAATATATTTTCGCCACCCCGTGGGCGAGGGCGATATCGCAGACGCTACCAACGAAGATATATTCATCAGATTCAGTATCGGCCATGGGCGCACGAAGAATGCCATCAGGTTCCACGGCAAAGAAATCCCGGTTCACCCAATACAATTTTTCGTTGGATGCATCGACCTCTATAGCCGATACGGCATAATTGGCGCTCATGGGAAGACGATACCATTGTCCGACCTCTGGTTGTCCCAAGGCGAGTGCGTTCAGCCCAACATCGGGACAGTCTGATCCTTCGCCCCAGTATATGGTCTGCCCGGTGGCATCAAACTCAATATCGTTTGGTCCACCGATTCCGCAGGCAACGGGGCTCACAAGAACATCTGGGTCCGCACCGTCGAGCGAGGCATGCATAATCGCTCCAATATGTATTGATCCGTCCGGATTCGTTCCACCCGAATCTGTCCAGTAGATGTGCCTGTTAAGGGTGTCGACGGTTACGGAGTTAAAGGACCGCGGAAGTCCCGAGTCCGGCTCTACGTCCCTGACCTGCACCAGGGTGTCCACCACGCTGCCACCCAACGCAAATCGGAATATCGTATTACCTCGCGTGTCCTCCACATGGGCACCCCCAATCCAATAAATGTCCTGTGCATGGGCAAAGCTGCCTGCGTCTACCACCGTGGCGACCAGGATCAGCACGAGGCAGATTGAATATTTTGATGTCATGCGGCAGAACGAGGAAATGGTGGATTGACATGGCCAGACTGTTCGTGGAAGTCATCCCACCCTGTATCGTTCCTGTACGAACCCGTTGGGTGCGGCGTCAATTCCAGTGAGTTGCAGATGAATATCCTGATCCAGTGGTCCGAAAAGCGGAATCCCGCCACCAAGAAGTACCGGAATGCGGGTGATGATCAGCTCATCGAGGCATCCGTCCGCCAAAAACGCCTGTATGGTGGCGCCGCCGTCAATGTAGAGATGATGCCTTCCCAGCGCGTGCTGCCGCTCCACAATCTGCCGCGGTTCTCCCGCATCCACAGAAACAGAACCCTTCAGCTCTGGCGGGATGTCCACTCCGCGCCGCGACAGGACTACAACGGGCGTTCCCTCATACGGCCACGTGCCAAACGTACGTACTTTATCAAACGTCTGCCGCCCCATCACGAGGGCATCGACGTTGGATATGTACTCCTCCCAGCCAAGCCCCGGCACGCCGCCTTTGGCGTACTCTTCCCGGTGCAGCCACGAGATATCCCCGTCGGCGCGGGCAATGAACCCATCGACGCTCGCTGCAATGTAAACGCTGCAGCGCGGTTCAGACGACCCCGTCACCTCAGCCACCTCGTCCGGATGGTCGCGTCGAGCGCGGCGAGTCCGTCAAGGAGCGGGGCGACGTCGTCCGTTTCGACGTCCATGACAACGTAGCCGACGTCGGGCAGTGTCTGCAGGTACTGGCCAGCAATGTTGACCTGGTTTGCGGCGAGCACCCGGTTGACCGCCGTGAGCACGCCCGGCTCGTTGCGGTGAATATGCAGAATGCGCCGCGCCGAGACATGATCGGGCAGGCTGACCTCGGGAAAATTCACCGCTCCCACGGTCGATCCATTGTCCGAGTACTGGATGAGCTTCGTCGCCACGTCAATGGCAATATTCTGCTGCGCCTCGTGCGTGCTGCCGCCAATGTGGGGCGTGAGCAGCACGTTGTCCAGTCCCTGCAGTTCGCTCGCGAAGGGTTCCCGGGTCGATGCGGGCTCCTGCGGGAAGACATCCACCGCCGCGCCCCCGAGATGCCCACTCCGGATGGCCGCAGCCAGCGCCGAAATATCCACCACGCCGCCGCGCGATGCGTTGATGACGTGGCTTCCGGGCCGCATGCGCCCAAGCTCCCGCTCGCCGATCATGCCCCGCGTTGCATCCGTATCGGGTACATGGAGCGTCAGAACGTCGGCGGCCCCGAGCACCTCATCCAGACTCGCCGCGGCCCGCGCATTACCCAGAGGCAGCCTTGGCGCCGTATCGAAAAAAACCACCTGCATGCCGAGACCTTCAGCAAGCACACCGAGCTGCATGCCAATATGGCCGTAGCCGACAATACCGAGCGTTTTGCCGCGCACCTCGTGCGACCCTTCGCTGCTTTTGAGCCACTCGCCTCGGTGCGCCGCCGCATTACGCGCCGGAACGCCCCGCATGAGCAGGATGATTTCGGCGAGCACGAGTTCAGCCACCGACCGCGTGTTGCCATACGGGGCGTTGAATACCGGAATGCCGAGCCGCCTGGCCGCCGTGGTCGCCACCTGGTCCGTGCCAATGCAGAAGCATCCCACGGCGGCCAGCTTCCGCGCTGCGCCGAGCACTTGTTCCGTCAGCTTCGTCCGCGAACGGATACCCACGAAATGGACGTCTTCCAGACGGCGCGCGAGCTCATCGTCTGGCAGCGTTCCCGGAGCCGTTTCCACGTTCGTGTAGCCGGCCTCTTCAAACTGCCCGACCGCCGAGCCATCAATCCCTTCAAGCAGCAGAATCCGGATTTTGTCCTTGGGAAGGGAAAGACTCATAACGCTCATTGGTCGTTTGGTATGGTGCAAATCGATCACCGCCTGATCCGGCTTGAAATCGACTTCACAGGGGGAACGGGGCATTCAGATCCGGGTCAGATACTACCGCGGTTTCCGCGGGTTCACAACCCATAAATTACAAACCGTATCACCATGAATACGACGACCTTGACCCTCGCCCGTCCCCGGACGTGGTTGGCCGCTGTGTTTGCCCTCACGACTGCGCTCCTTTTTCTTCCGGCGCAGCTTTCTGCCCAGTCCGTATCTGTCACGAGCGTGCAGACCGCCGAATCGCAGGCGGCCATGACGCCCGATCAGGCCCTCACCCGCCTCATGGAAGGCAATGAGCGCTTCAGGGCCAACGGGCTTGCTGCCCGTGACTTTCCGGACCAGGTAGACGATACGGCATCCGGACAGTTTCCTTACGCGATCGTGCTTGGATGCGTGGACTCCCGAGTCCCCCCGGAAATCGCTTTTGACCAGGGCCTTGGTGATATTTTCTCGGCGCGTATTGCCGGCAACTTCATCAACACCGACATCTTGGGCAGCATGGAGTTCGCAACGGCTGTGGCCGGCGCATCGCTTATCGTGGTGCTCGGCCATACGGAGTGCGGCGCGGTCAAAGGCGCCTGTGACCACGTTGAGCTGGGTAACCTGACGCACACGCTGAGTAACCTTGCGCCGGCCGTCTACGCCGTCGATGTCGACGGGCCCCGCAACTCATCCAACGCAGAGTTCGTGAATGCGGTCGCCCACACGAACGTGGAAATGACCGTGCAGAACATCCTTGACCGCAGCCCGGTTATCGCCGATCTGGTGGATAAGGGTGAAGTGAAAGTGGTTGGCGCCATGTACGACGTCACCTCGGGCCAGGTCTCCCTGCTCGACTGATCAATTCTGGTTGACCGCGCTCCGGTCGGAGTGTTCTACTCCGACCGGAGCGCCTCGACCGGATTCGTCCGCGCCGAGCGCACGGCCTGTGTGCCCACCGTCAGTAACGCAATGACCGCCGTCGCCGCGCCCACCATGACGACCGTACCGGCACCCGCCTCAATTCGATAGGCGAAATTCTCGAGCCACGCATTCGCCGCCATCCAGGAGAGGGGCCCCGCCACGATGAAGGCCGCCGCGACGAGCAGCAGAAAATCTCGCGACATGAGCAACACGACCGACCCCTCGCCCGCTCCAAGCACCTTGCGTATTCCAATCTCGCGCCGCCGCCGCTCGGCCGCATAGGATGCGAGCCCGAAGAGCCCGAGACACGCGATGAAGATGGCGACACCTGCAAACACATTCGTAAGCGTTCCCATGGCAGCCTCCGCCTGGTAACTCTCCTCGTAGGCCTCATCCATGAACCGCATTTCCAGCGGATACTCCGGATTGAACCGTGCATACAGCCCGCTGAACGCCTCCACGGCGCTCCCCAGATTGGCGGCATCGAATCGAACGAAAAGTACGCCCTGGTCGTCTGGCCGAAGCCGGAAAATGACCGGTCGGATTTCATTGTACATGCTCTGCATGTGAAAATCCTTCAGCAGCCCCACAATGGTCCCGGGCGCATCCCAGAACGTGATCTGCTGGCCAACCGGGTCGTCCATACCCATCGCTTTCGCCGCCTCCTCATTGATCACGTAGTTCGTGGAATCGGCCCCGAAATCGCGCGAGAAATCCCGCCCATCCAGCAGCTCCATCCCCATCGTCTGAACAAAATCATAGTTCACCGACGCATTCCAGAACAGCGTATTGTTCTCCGGATCCTTCCCTTCCCACTCGACGCCCATCGTGTCATTTCCAATCCGCAGCGGGTTGTTGTTCGACGTCGTCATGCCTACAACCCCCGGAATCCGACTGGCCTCCGCCTGAAACGTGTCATAATTCTGATGGATGCCGCCCTCGAGCCGTACCATGGCCATGTGCTCGCGGTCCACGCCGAGGTCCGCCGTCCGGATGTAATCGAGCTGCCTGTACACCGTCACCGTTCCCACGATGAGCACAATGGACAGGCCGAACTGCAGCACAACGAGACCGTTCTGCAACCACCCGCCGCGTCCCGATGCCAGGCGGCTACCGCCGAGCGTTCCAATGGGCGGGAAAGACGACACGTAGAGCGCTGGCCAGGCACCGGCTGCGAGTCCTGTGATGAGCGCAACGCTCCCGAAGAAGAGCCACAGGCCAGACGGCATGTCACCTACACCGAGGCGAATCTCGGTCAGATCGGCAAACATCGGCAATAGAGCAAGCACCAGGATGAATGCAACAAGGCACGCGATCCCTGCCTTGATGAGGCTTTCCCCAAGGAACTGAACAACGAGCGATGACCGCTCGGCGCCCATCGTCTTTCTCACGCCGATTTCCCGGGCTCGCCGGGCGCTGCGCGCCGTCGCCAGGTTGGTGAAGTTGATGCCGGCAATGACCAGGATGAAGAGGGCAATGAGCCCGAAAATGTATACGTAGTCAATGCGCCCACCTACGTTTACCCCGTCCTCGAACTCGGACCGCAGCCAGAGGTCGTTCATGGGGTAGAGGAAGACGTCCGATTCATAGAAGTCGTGGTGCGCATCGATCACATCCTTGATCCGCGCGTTGAATGCCCCGAGGTCGGCGCCGGCGCGGAGCTGCGCGAACAGGCGCAGCCCGTTGTTGCTCCACGACTCCACCCAGTCGTTGCGCCGCGTGTATTCTTCGATGGGAACAATGAAATCGAATTGCATGGATGACGTGGACGGCACGTTTTCAAAGACACCCGTCACCGTCAGGTCCACCCGGTTGTCAAGCCGGATGGTCTGGCCCAGAATATCATCGCGGCGCTCCCAGTCGGCGCCGAAGAAGCGCTCGGCCAGCGTGCGCGAGAGGGTGATGGATTCAGGCGTCATGAGTGCATTCTCCGCCTCGCCCCTCAGGAGCGGGTACGAAAACACCTCGAAAAACGCGCTCCCTGCCCAGCGGCCATCTTCGCGAAACGCCCTGTCGCCCATGGACAAAAGTAGCGTGTTGTCCCAGCTCACGAGCACAGCGTGCTCGACTTCGGCGTAGTCAGCCTCGAGCGCATCGGCCAGCGGCTTCGGCATGGACCGCGTCGTGCCCCGCTCGCCGCCGAACGTGGAATGCCGCATCACGGCGTACGTCCGGTCCGCCTCCTCATGGAAGCGATCCATGTTCAGCTCATGATGAATCCAGATGGAAATGAAGAAGGCACAGGCCAGTCCAATGGCCAGGCCCAGCATGTTCAGCGATTCGTATCCGCGGTTACGCAGCAGATTGCGGCGGGCAATGGTCCAGAAATTTCGAAGCATGGGTACGGAGTATAATTCACCGCTTCGATACGGAGAGGCGCCAAAAAGTTTGCACCATGCACCGGAAAATAAATGTAACAATGAAAGTTACATTTATTCAGCACCCCATTCTTCGATCAGAACGCCCATTTTGCCCATCTGGGCATCTCTCATGGCCTCCATGATCTGTGTATGGGTGTTCATCACAAACGGGCCGCTCGAAACGACAGGTTCCCCAATCGGCTCGCCGAGCATGAGGAGAGCGCGCGTCGCCTCGGGCGATGCGAGACCCAGCGGCCCCTCGTCATCGAGCTCAATCAGATGGTGCGCGGGAAGCGGCGCAGCGCCGTTGACGGTCACTGTTCCGCTCAGAACATAGAGGAACCCGCGCTGCCCGGAAGGAAGCTCGAGTACGGCGTCGCCGCCCGGCGTGCCCTCCAGCACGAGCGCCGTGATGGGTGTCTGGGTCTCAGCGGGGCCAACGACGCCCGCGGGCCTGTCCGCGCCTACGACCGCGCCAGCGTCCGGGCCCACGATGCCTTGGAAGGTGCCCGCCACGACCTGGATCCGGAAACCACCCTGCTCCACAACCGGAATTTCGTCGGCAGCGAGCCCCTGGTAGCGCGGCTGAATCATTTTGCGGTTCGCGGGCAGGTTGATCCAGAGCTGGATGAGTTCCCATTCGCCGCCCTCCTCAACCAGGCTTCGGCTCGGCCGCTCGCTGTGGACGATCCCCATGCCAGCTGTCATCCACTGCACACCGCCCGCCTCCACGACGTGGTCGTTCCCGCGCGAATCGCGATGATGAACGCCGCCTTTGAATACGAACGTGACCGGCTCGAAGCCGCGGTGTGGATGCGGCGGCACGCCCTCATCCCGCTGCCGCGCGCCGCCCGGGAAAGCGACCGGACCTGCGTGGTGCAATAGTAGAAACGGATCGACATGTTGCAGCCGGGCATGCGGCAGCGGCTGCTTGACCACAAAGCCGCCCATATCCACCTGCTGTGCCCGAACGGGCATGTGTACGGATCTCATGATGTTCACGTCAAATTCCTGTTGGCATTTCGGACGGCCTTCAATTCCCCAGCCGCAAAGTCGTTCTCCACGTGCAGACGCGTATCACGTCGTCATCCACCAGGAGGACAAGGCGGCTTGTCACACCCACCGTAACGCCCGTCCCTGTCGAATGAACCGCGTGCCACTCGGCCGTTGACCGACACGATTGGGCGTCGCTGCGCCCCTGTAGACCACGCATCCAACCTGTTTCTGCCATGTATCTGCGCCCATATGCTGTACTGACAATCCTTCTCTTACTGTTGTCTGCCTGTCAGACTGAACCAGGCACCGATCCGGCCGGTCAGACTACTACGCCACAAGGAGACCCCGTGGCCACGAATACCGCGTTGGGAGATACATTCTATGAAGTTGACACGCAGCATTCGCTTCTCGATTTTACGGCGCGGCATATCGGGTTTGGCCGCGTTCGGGGGACGTTCAACAACTGGAATGCTGCAGCCATCCTGCCACGTGGGCGCCTGGACGACGCCTACGTCGAGGTGACCATCCAGGTCGGGTCCATCGATACCCAGAATTCCGGTCGTGATGACCTGCTCCAGAAACAGTTTTTCGATGCGGCCGCCTATCCTCTCATCCGTTTTTCGAGTACGGAGATCGACCTCGATGGAAATTCAGGACGCATGCACGGCCGCCTCACCATAAAAGACGTGACGCGCGACGTAACGCTCGATTTCGACGTGGTTTCCCTGCACGCGCTGGACCAGTGGGAAAACCAACGCATGGTCCTCGAAAGCCGCCTGACTATTGACCGAAATGATTTTGGTGTCGTCTACGCAGACAACGATTTCTGGAATGGCATTGTCAGCGACCGGATTGACATCGATCTCAGCATCGGGTTTTCAGAATACAATGCGCTGAACGACGTGTTTCCCTGGCGCGACAGCCAGGTCAGCACGTTCATCCGCGACCATGTAGACTCTGATGGATGGGATGCCGTGCGCGCGGCCGTGTTTGAATTCAACGACGATCCGGACAGTCCAGTGCGCGTATCGCTCGGCGATCTGAAGCGTATTTCAACTGCGTTCATGCAGCAGGGACGCCATGCCGATGCCCGCGAGGCGGCATCATTGTCTGTTGAGCTGCTGGCCGCTGAGCCCGCTCTCGATCCGGCGCTCCAGGCCGATTTCCACCTCGTGGCGGCACAGAATGCCATACGGGCCGGCGCCGATCCCGGGCCGCACCTTCGTGCGGCCCGGTCTTCGGCGCCGGCCCACCCGCTGCTCCTCGCGCTGGAGCGCTACGCCAGGGACTCCAGCTGAACCTGCCGGTCCTGGAGCGGCCCTCGGCGACGCTGCGCTACTCCGGCCGCTCCAGGACCGGCAGGTTCAGCGCGGCAATCCGGGACTCGAACTCGGGAATGCGGATGTCCATGATGGTCGCGAGCCGGCCGAGTTCGTCGTCTATCTGCGCCACGAGTTCATCGCGGACGGCGTAGGACTGGTCGGTCGGGCGGTAGTTGCCGCTCGCCACCACGCCGCCCACAGCCGCCAGCTTGTTGTTCAGGCGAATGGGAAAGTTAAGCGGATCCTGCCCGGAGCGGTTCTTCGTCTGGTAGAGCGCCTCCTCCACGGCCGTCATATCGGCCGAAATACTGTCCGCCATGGCCTTGATGTCGTCGCGCTCCGCCGCATCCACAGGAATCCGGCCCACGAGATCCTTCATCTGCGTACGCATGGTGCGGATGTTCTTGATGGCCTTGTGCACCAACGTCAGCTTGTCCCGCACGTCGATGAGAAAATCGAACTGCTCCTGGTAGTCGGCCATGGTCGACTCCGAGCGCGGATCGGGCTGAATGGCAAACGGAATGTCGGTCGAGTCCTCGCCGACAATGAGGCGCGCATGGTACGTGTCCGGTACGGCCTGTGGGCCGCGGACCGAGCCGGCCCACATGATGAGGCCGGGGAAGGACTCGGCGTCCTCGTAGCGCATGTTCCAGTCGAACTGGTTGAAGCCGGCTTCGGACGGCACGTCGTCCCCTTCAAAGGTATTGATCACCGTGCCATCTGTTTCCAGGATGCGGAGCGTCAGCTTTTCGTCCTGCTCCGTGGCCGCGCCCTCTGACAGCCAGTAGCGCAAGCGCACGGTCCGCTCGGCACCGAGCGTCACGGGGTGCGGCTCGGGGAAGAAGTAGCTGCCATCCGAGTCCAGGCCGGAGCCTGGCCCCGACGCTCCCGAGCCGGCATGGAGGCCTGCCACCGCCTGCACCGGCGAGAGGTCGTCGATGATCCAGTAGGACCGGCCCTGGGTGCCGATGACGAGGTCATTGTCGCGCCACTCGAGGTCCGTAATGGGCACGATGGGCAGGTTCATCTGGAAGGTCTGCCAGTTGGCGCCGTCGTCGAACGAAACATACATGCCGCTCTCGGTGCCCGCGTAGAGGAGGCCCCGGATTTCGCGATCGGCCTCAATGGCCCGCGTGAAGTGGAGCGGATCTATACCGCGCGTGATTTTGGTCCATGATGCGCCGTAATCGTCCGTTTTGTAGAGGTACGGGGCGAAGTCATCCGACTTGTAGCGCGTGCCGGCCACGTACAGGCCGCCGGCATTGAAGGGATCGAGCACCATGTCGTTGACCTGCATCCATTCGGGAAACATGGAGGCAGGCGGCGTGACGTCCGTCCACGAGGCGCCCCCATCGCGGGTTATGTGGATGAGTCCGTCGTCCGAACCCGTCCAGATCACACCCTCCTCTTCGCCCTCAATGAACGTGAAAATGGTCGCGTAGTATTCAACGGCCGTGTTGTCCTTCGTGATCGGACCTCCCGACGGGCCGAGCGTACTCGGGTCGGCGCGAGTCAAATCCGGCGAAATGGCTTCCCAGGACTGCCCCTCGTTGTCCGTCTTGAAGAGTACGTTCGCGCCCGTGAGCACGCGACCGGGTACGTGGCGCGAGTAGCGGATGGGGAAATTCCACTGGAAGCGGAATTTGTAGTCTTCAGCGCCGTGTCCCATCGGATTATCCGGCCACACGTTCACATTGCGCGACTGGCGCGTGTCATGGTCAAGCCGCTGCAGGTATCCGCCGTACGATCCGCCGAACACGATGTCGGGGTTATCCGGGTTCGGGGCGAGCCAGGCGCTCTCGCCGCCCGCTGTCGACTCCCAGTCGTTCTCGCTCCCGGTTGACGTGTGCAGGATGCGTACGGTCGAGTTGTCCTGCTGCCCGCCGTAGATCCGGTAGGGAAAATGATTGTCTGTGGCAACCCGATAGAACTGCGCCGTCGGCTGGTTGTGGTAGGTGCTCCACGTCTCGCCGCCGTTATAGGTCACCTGCGCGCCACCGTCGTCGCCCACTATGATCCGATCGGCGTTTTCCGGCGCAATCCAGAAATCGTGATGGTCGCCGTGCGGCGTCCGGACGCGCTCGTAATTCTCTCCGCCGTCCTTCGAGTGCCACAGGCCCACGTTCAGCACCCACACGTCGTCCTCATCCTGGGTCCCGGCATACATGCGCGTGTAATACCAGGCGCGCTGGCGCAGATTCCGGTCCTCATTGATGCGCCGCCACGTCTCACCGCCGTTCTCGCTGCGAAACACGCCGCCTTCATCGTGCTCGACAATGGCCCAGACCCGATCCGGATTCACGGGCGATACCGTAACCCCGATGATGCCAAGCACCCCCCCTGGCAGCCCGTTGTCCTGGTTGGTGAGCTCCGTCCACGTGTCGCCGCCGTCCGTTGACTTCCAGAGTCCCGAGTCCTCGCCGCCCGAGGACAACTCGTAGGGCGAGCGGTACACCTCCCACATTGAGGCGTAGAGCACGCGCGGGTTCGTCGGATCCATGATGAGATCGACCGCGCCCGCCTTGTCGCTCACAAACAGGACCCGCTCCCACGTCGCGCCCCCATCTTTCGAGCGGTACACACCGCGCTCGTTGTTGGGCCCAAACAGGTGGCCCATGGCCGCCGCATAGACCAGGTCCGGATTTTTCGGATGGATGCGCACGCGCGCGATGTGCCGGGAATCTTCGAGCCCGATCTGACGCCACGACTTGCCGGCGTCGACCGATTTCCACATGCCGTATCCGTGCGATACATTGCCGCGGAGCGTCTTCTCACCGCCGCCTACGTAGATTACGTTATTGTCCCACTCGGAAACCGCCACGGCGCCGATCGATCCGCCAAAATAGCCGTCCGAGATCGGCTGCCAGGACTCCCCTCCGTCGGTAGTCCGGAACACGCCGCCACCGGTCGCGCCCATATAATAGAGGTCGGGTTTGCCGGGAACGCCCGTCACGGCGGCGCTACGGCCACCGCGATTGGGGCCTACGAACCGGTATTCAAGGCCCTCCAGGAGCGCGGGGTCGGCCGTCTGGGCCGCAGACGGCGCAGCCGGCAGCGTGAGAATGGCGGCCAGCAGGAAAAGGATGTAACGGGACGCGTCGATGAAGCGAGACATGGGGTACACGAACAGACTGGTGGATCGGGACGGGAACGAGGAGGGCCTGCAAACAGGCCTTAACTTATGCATCTCGCTGGGATCTTGCACCATAGAATTGGATCGTGTATTGTATGGCTGTTCCACCTGTTCGCTTTCGCCGCCTACGTCATGACCGAACTCACCCTGCCCCGGAATGCGGCGCGCCGCTGGCTGCTTCCTGCAGCGCTCCTGCTACTGTCGGCGCATCTGCTTGTCATGATGTACCACTACTGGGTGAGCGAAGTGCCGTGGCTGGTGCGGCAACTCGTTGCGCTGGATGAGGAAAACAACATCCCCACGTGGTATTCGAGTTTCCTGCTGCTCGCGGCCTCGATGGTGCTCCTCGTAAAACGGGCCACGGTCCGAACGGGCGGCGATACCGGAAGCGCGTCCCAGGACCGGAAAGAAACACGTTTCTGGAGCGTACTCGCGGCTGGCTTTCTCGTCCTCGCCATTGACGAGGTGGCAGGCCTCCACGAATCGTTCCATTCGGCCATCGATACGCTCTGGGTCTGGCCGGCCGCCCTGCTCGTGGCCGTGTGCGGCATCTATTTCGTACCGCTCCTGCGCCGCCTTCCCCGGCGCACCATGATACTTTACGTGCTCTCCGGCGCCATTTTCGTTGGTGGCGCGCTCGGAGTTGAGATCATCGGCGCGCCAATGGATGCCGACACGCTGACCTACGAAATCACCGTGCTCGTCGAAGAAGGCATGGAAATGTTGGGCGTCATCCTCTTTATTGACACGACCCTCCAGTCCATGGCGGGCAGCCGCGGAACGTGGCTCGTGCCATAACGCACTGGTCCCTCCCCCGAGCCGAATTGCATCTTTGCGCGGGTTCGCCCCGTAGACCCGTCCGTCCATGTGTCCACCCAGGACCGCCAGACCACTGGGAGCGTACGGCCACCATCCGGTACGATCCATGCTGCTCCACTACCTGACGTCCGCTGCCCGCTCCATTCGAGCTGGGCGACTCTATACGCTCATCAATCTTTTCGGACTGGTTGTCGGCCTGGCCGCCACGCTCATCCTGCTGCAGCTCATTCGCAGCGAACTGGGTTACGATAACCACCATCCTGACGCCGACCGGCTCGTGCGCATAACGACGACGAATCCGGGCGCCGAAGCCGCGTCGGCGCTGATTTCACCCGCCATTGGACCAGCGCTCGCCTCCACGCGAGGAGATGTCGTGGAAATGGCGCGCCTCACGCCCGTCGACCCCCTGCTCAGTAGTGGCGACGTACATATCGTTCCACAGCGCGCGTTCTGGGCCGACCCCGCCGCGCTGTCCCTTTTCGGATTCCGATGGATGCATGGCAGTGGCGACCTGACCGATCCCGCCCATATCGTGATCAGCGCTACCACGGCCCGTCGCCTGTTCGGCCACACGGACGTCGTCGATGAAACGATACTCCTGAATGAGTCCGAAACCATGCGTATCGCCGGCGTTTTCTACGATACCCCGGCCCGGAGCCACATACATTTCGATGCACTGGCGTCAGTGGCACTGCTTGAGTCCTGGTTCGGCCGGAACCTCGCCTCGATCTGGGACAGCCCCAACTACGCTACCTACGTGCGCCTCCCACGCGGCGTCACACCGGCTGAATTCAGCAGCGCAATTTCCGACTTCATGCGGCGGAACGCCCCGCAGGACCAGGAGCGCGTGACGCTCGCCGCCCAGGCCGTGCCAGATATCCATCTTCATTCGACGGCCATCGGCGAACTCGAACCGGGTGGATCTGTCACCGTGCTCTGGCTGCTCGGCGCGATCGCCGCGCTCATCCTTTTCATTGCTGGTTCGAACCACGTCAACCTGTCCACCGCCCTGATGACACGGCGCACGCGCGAGGTCGGGCTGCGCAAGGCCATGGGGGCCACTCCCGGACAGCTTGTCCTGCAATATTGGTTGGAAGCCGTATCGATTGCGGTACTGGCCTCCGCATTGGCAGCCTCGGTCGCATGGAGCCTGCTACCCCGCGTCGCCGCCTGGGCGGGGCAGGATGTCTCGGCGGTAGCAACTTCCCTGACCCACCTGTTCCTCACTGGAATCGTGGTGGGGGCCGCGCTCGGCACCGTGTCCGGCTTCGTTCCAGCCCTGCGCCTCGCGCGCATCCACCCCGATGCCGCCTTCCGGGGACGCGTCGCGGGTGCAGCTCGGCGCCGGTCAACGCAGGCGCTCGTTGTCCTCCAGTTCGCACTCGCCCTGGTTGTGATTGTTGCGGCACTCGTTGTCCGCCACCAGATGGACTTCATGGCATCTGCCGATCTGGGTTACCGGACGGAGGGGCTCGTTGCCATGCCTGGCATCCGGGAACTGGCCAATGATTTCGACGGATTCAGACAGCGCCTGCTCCAGAACAAGGATATTGTCTCGGTTTCGCACGCCTGGCGACCGCCCGGATCATCTCTGCTCTTTACATCAGAAGCGGCCGTGCCAGACGGCAAGGCCACGTTGTACCCGTTTTTCGCCGACGCCTCGTACGCCGAGACGATGGGCCTCCTGCTCAAAGCGGGCCGCATGTACGCGGCAGACCGGGCGTCAGACATGGAGTCCGGTGTGGTACTCAATGAAACGGCCGTACGCGCGCTTGGATTTTCCGCTCCAGAGGAAGCCGTTTCCCAATCCATGACCCTGGATGGAAGGAAGGTTACCGTACTGGGTGTCGTGGCGGACTTCCACCAGGAATCGCTCCGGACCGACATTGCGCCAATGGTTCTCATGCCCGTGCACTGGAACTACCGAACGGTGCTCGTCCGATTCGCAACAAACGATGTGTCGGGACTGCGTCGTTTTCTGATCGATGCATGGAAGCCGTACGAGGGTAATTATCCCATCCATCCACGATTCGTCGACGACGAGCTTGGTCGCCTCTACGTACGCGAAGCGCAGTTGGCCCAAACCTTGGGAGCATTTTCCGTTCTGGGCGTCCTGGTTGCCTGCCTGGGACTGTTCGGCATGGCCGCCGTCGGCACGTCACAAAGGCGGCGCGAGATGGGTATCCGAAAAACGCTCGGTGCGACGACAGGAGATGTCACGTTGCTGGTACTCCGCGAGTATGCCATGCTGTTGCTCATTGCTCTCGCTGTGGGCCTGCCCGTTGCCGTGTGGGCCGCCAGGTATTGGCTGGATTCATTCGCCTACCATGCAAGCCTGGGTCCTGGCATTCCCCTCCTGGCCGCGATGATACTGATCCTGTCAGCGCTCATGGCCATCCTGTCGGAATCCATCCGGGCTGGACGGACAAACCCTGTAACGGCACTTCGGTCCTGTTAGACATTTTAGCAGGTCCTTTATCGCGCTGATCTCGGCTGCAGCTACTCCACCACGTTCACGAAGAAGGCTTCGGGTTGCTCGGTGACTCCGGCGAGCCGCATGGCGAGACCCAGCAGATCGGACGCCATGTATTCGGCCACGCGTTCCGGATCGGAGACACCGAACATCATGTAGACGTCGTTTCGGTCGCCCAATGGATGCGTAACGAGCATGGTGTGCACACCCACGTCAAGGCGCTCCCGTTCGTGTCCGCGAAACGTGCTGTACCACCGGTCAAAATCACTCACCGGATGACGCACAACAAGGCGCGCCACAAACTCTTCAGTGTCTGGATACAAAATGCCAGGTGCCAGGATGTCGGTAATCAGTTCGCCCTGAACGCCCGCAAACTCCATGCTCCGCGCCGTTTCGGGTGCTTCCAGCCAGGAAGCAGCGGCCGCTGAGTCACGCGCCGTCATGAGCAGGAAAACAAGATTGGGCATGGCCTCGCCCTGCATTACGAGTTCCTCTTCAATTCCCATGTCGAGGCGCGATGCGGCCTGATCCGTGAACCGGGCATGCCATTCATCAAAATCAGCTACTTCATGGACAACGACTACGCGGGCGCCCTGCTCAGGCAGATAAGTGGCCGGTTCCGGATTGGCACCGCACCCGGCGAAAAGCGCCAAAGCGGCGGAAAACATCGTAAAAAAGCCAATGTCGTGCATACGGCGCATGGTGGTTACCTTCGCAAGTGATGGGAACAGTCACGTACCTGTAGTATCCCCATTGCACCGCAGCCTTGCGTGCTGTGTGTCCCGAATCCGTCTGTAGGGGAAATTCCCATACGTTCCGCAGACGCCGCCAGCAATAACAGGCATAGAAGCGAGTTTGAGAACCATCGCTCGCCCATTGGCGGCGGCGCTCGCTGAGCCATTATTGGCCGGAAAACCGGCCAGTCTGCAGACCGATGCAGATGCCATAATAACGTATTTGATGCGTCAGTGCTGACAACAGACCGGCTCAGCCTGTCCGCGGACCTGTCCCTTCGCCGAAATCCTCGAGCGTCGCCGCCGACACGGCGCGCCTGTGCAGCTTTTTGCACTCCTCAATGTCCGTAACACTATGTATCCTCGACCGCAGTTCCTGCGACACCGGGCCAAAACGCACTTCCAGGGCCTCCAGAATGCTCTCCTGGGCATTCTCCAGGCGGCCCTTCTCCATGCCCTTCTTGATGCTTATCCGCTCCAGACCGGTTACATATGCCATTGATTTACCCTCCTCAGATGTGCTGAATGTGTGCCAGAAATGTTCATCAAGATCACCGTACGTCGGAAAAATGGCGTCGAAGAACTGGACCAGGCCGCTCTGTTCCGCCGCGGTCTTTGTACTTAGCCGTTTCATCAGCTCAAGTTTCCAGTCGAACATCAATGCGTCGTCACCTTCGGATTCCCGTGCTTTCAAATAAGCGAATACCACGATCGCGAAGCGGTTGGAACTCGCCAGCAGGTCGTCGTCTCGACCTTGAAAGTCGAGCAGCTTCGCGACCGGATTGTCCAGCCGAACGCGGCAGCCTCCGAACCGAAATTCGTATTCAGACGGGCGCCACTCCATGTCCGAGTCTGCCAGGACAGCCAAACTCACGACAGGCCTCATATGCTTGCCGAATATCCGGGCATGATACTCGAACATCCGGCGCGCGAAATCATCCTGCTTCTGCGCCTGGATTTCAAAAGCGTGTTGAAGAATCAGCGTGCGCCAAGATGCGAGCGCCGGAATGCCAGATGCCAGGCGTCCCGACGCCGAATAGCAACGCTATTCGAAGGAGGGACAACGCAGCAGATGGCGTTTCGCCGCCGCAGTAGGGTGTGCGATGGTTTTTCAACACGC
>JAJCYQ010000003.1 GCA_029262835.1 Bacteroidota bacterium | reverse complement strand
GGCGGGGCGGCGGGCGCCCCCCCGCGCGCGCCGGGGGGGGGGGGGGGGGGGCGCCTCAAACACCCCCCCCCCCACGCCGCCGCCGCGCCTTCCAGGCGCGGACCGCGCCCCCCGCCACGACGAGGAGCAGCAACAGGACATATGGATGTTGGAATTCCACGATCAGGGCGTCTTGCCGGGTGTGTGATGGGTCGACTCGGTGTCCTCGTGCTCGGGAGACGAGGTTGCGCTGGCCGCTTCCTGCTGGGCGCGTTCCGGTTTGTACGCTTCGGCCGCCAAGGCTTCGCGTCGGCGGGCCTCGTCCTCAGCGAGACGGTAGGCGCGTTCCGTCTGTTCGATCGTCTCCCGGCTGGAACGGAGCAGGTGCTGGGTTTTGTCTACGACGGGCCGCATATCGGCGAATTTCACCAGATCTGCCTCATCCAGCACGTTGTGCAGCGCCTCAATCCATTCCCGTGGCACAGGCCGGTCAGCGCGCAGTCGCATGAGGTCATTGATCAGTTCGCCCGTTGTGGCTTCCAGCGCATGCACTTCAGCGCGTTCGGCGAAGTACGTGCGAAGAATGGACGTCAATTCAATGTACCACGCCTTGATATCGGGTACAGAGCGAAGGTCCATGGCCTCGAGTTCTGCCAGGCGCGCAAGGGCTTCCTCGATGGGAGGTACGGGCGCAGGCGCGGGAACCTGGTCGGCCGACGGCCCCTGCGCTGAACGCACGTGTCGCCACACCAGCCACGCCGCGACGAGGCCCAGCAGGAGTCCGAGCACCCAGGGCCACCAGGACCGGGGGAAGAGGGCCAGGTCCGTGATGTCCCGCAGCTCCGGGTTGGCTTCTCCCAGCAGGGAAGCGACCCGGATTTCAGCGCCGTCGGCGAGTACCAGCGTCGTATCGACCCCATCTATAATTCCAACAGGAATGGCATCAACGCGGGCCGTGTCGATGGCGAACGTTGTCGCCTCGTACACGACGCTGTCCAGCCGGATACCGTCTGACACCTGGCGCTCACCCCTCGACCGCACCGCGAGCAGGAGGAAGTCCCCGATCGGTAGACGCATGCGATTCCCGGCGATCAGACTGTCCGGAATCAGTTCATGCGGAAAGAGGCTTTCGCCAAGACCATCGTGGCCCAGTTCGACAATCAGATCGAACCGGTCACCGGCGTACACGCTGTCGACCGGTATATGACTCGTAGCCCGTTGGGCCTTGAGCGGCCCGACCAGGAGCAATACGAGTGCAAAGGCGGCAGACGCGTACCGGACTATGTGGGAGAGGACAGTCACCTCAGTGCATCTTGTGGCGTTTTCGGAAGAACTGGATGAGTGGATCTACATACCCTTCGTCGGCCTGGATCGGAATCCGGTCCACGCGCGCACGACGAAACAGACCGTTCAGTTCCGCCGTGCGCTCTCCAGCGATGGCCTCAAAGGTCTCACGTACATCAAAATTGGACGTATCGACCGTGATGAATGCGCCCGATTCCGGATCTACCATGTCCACGAGTCCGGCATCGGGAAGTATGTCCTCCAGGGGATCGGTCAGGTGTACAGCAATCGTGTCGTGACGACGGGCCAGCATGCGCAGCGACGTTTCGAAGCCCGTATCCATGAAATCACTGATGACGAGCACAATGCTTCGGCGCTGAAGAACATGAAGCATGTGTTCGAGCGCACACGCGATTCGGGTGCGCGGCGACTGCGTCTCGTGCGCAAAGAGGTCCCTGATGACGCGCAGCACATGGCGGCGTCCCTTTTTCGGCGGCACGAAAAGCTCAATCTGGTCGGAAAACAGAAGCAGCCCCACCTTGTCGTTATTCTGGATGGCACTGAATGCCATGACGGCGCAGATTTCTGCCGCAATTTCCCGCTTCAGTTTGTCTACCGACCCGAAATCACCAGACCCGGATACGTCCACGGCCAGCATCACGGTCTGTTCGCGTTCTTCCTCGAAAATTTTGACGAACGTGTCGTCATAGCGCGCCGACACGTTCCAGTCAATGGATCGGATGTCGTCCCCGAACTGGTAGGGCCGCACCTCGGCAAATTCCATGCCCTGCCCCTTGAACGCCGAGTGGTACTCTCCTCCGAAGATGTTGCTCACCAGGCCCTTGGTCCGGATTTCGATCTGCCTGATTTTCTTGAACAGTTCCTTGGGGATCATCTGTGTCGGTGGTCGTTCATTATCACGTCGTCTGGCGGCTGGAACAGTCGGGTAGAACGCAGCACAAAGCTCGTCGTTCAACGTGCGGAAACATTTACCCTGTTTGGCGTACCCAACACCCGTTCGGATCCCCCGTTCGCACCCTGCAACAATGTCCTGCTTTCTCCAAACCTATTGCATCTGCATATGTCCCGATTCTTCCCGCTGATCGCTCTTGCGACCCTGTTCATTTTCACAACACCATCGAGGAACGCAGCGCTCGCACAGGCTACATCCGCTGACACGGTTCCTACCTGGCGGGTCGATGCCACGCATTCATTCGTTGGATTCAAGGTCCGGCATCTGGGACTCTCGACCGTTACCGGCGAATTCCGGGACTACAACGCCACGGTGACGCTCGATCCTGCCAATCCAGAGTCATTCCGCGCCGAAGCCGTAATCCAGACGGCAAGTGTCGATACGGAGAATGAGCGCCGTGACAACCACCTTCGCTCGGACGACTTTTTTGACGCCGAGAACCATCCTGAACTGCGTTTCGTGACAAAGGAAGTTCGTGACAAGGGTGACGGCGAGCTCGAAATCGTGGGCGATCTTACCATTCGCGGCACGACCAAAGAAATCGTTCTCGAGGGCGAAGTCATTGGTACAGCCACCATGGGCAATTCGGAGCGGGTAGGCATCGAAGCGGAGGGACGTATCAACCGGTTTGACTACGGTCTCAAGTTCGACTCCGTCATGGAGGCTGGCGGCCTGGTTGTTGGCGAGGACGTGCGTCTCGTTCTGGAAATCGAAGCCATCAAAAACTGAATCCACCCGCATCCCATGTCAGCACGCATCGGCGTTCTTGTCTTTCCCGGTTCGAACTGTGATCACGATGCCTACCACGTGCTGGCGCATCTCTTCGGTCTCGAAACGCGTTTCATCTGGCACAAGGATGCCGAGGTTGGGGACGTGGACCTGGTTGTGGTCCCCGGCGGCTTTTCCTACGGCGACTATCTGCGCAGCGGGTCCATAGCGCGGTTTTCTCCCGTCATGAAAGATGTGGTCCGGTTTGCCTCGAGTGGCGGCCTCGTCATGGGGATCTGCAATGGATTCCAGATTCTGTGCGAAGCGCACCTTTTGCCGGGTGCCCTCACGCGGAACGCATCGCTCCGGTTTGTCTGCAAGGATGTACGTGTGCGCGTTGAACATACGGGCACGCCATTTACATCGGGACTACAGGCGGGCGAAGTGCTCCGGACGCCGATCGCTCATGGGGAAGGCAATTATATCGCCCATCCCGATGTGCTGGCCGAACTGGAAGACAATCAGCAGGTCGTATTCCGGTACGCGGATGGTAATCCGAACGGCAGCGTGAATGATATCGCGGGCATTGTAAACCCGGCCGGGAATGTGCTCGGCATGATGCCGCACCCGGAGCGCTCGTCGGAAGAAGTACTCGGATCGCCGGACGGGCGTCGGATTTTTGAATCGGTCCTTAATGCGCTCCAGCCGGCCTGAATGTGCTCCATCCGGCCTGAGCCTGAGCGTGCTCCTGCCGATCGGTGCCGGGAGCGCTAACCGATCAGCCCCGCACCGCCCGCATGTACTCGCGCCGCATACGCGCAATGGCATCGATCGAAATGCCTTTCGGGCAGACCGCTTCGCACTCCGCGTGGTTTGAGCAGTCACCAAACCCTTCACTGGCCATCTGGTCGACCATGGACTTTGCCCGCCGCTCACGCTCGGGATCTCCCTGTGGCAAGAGTGCCAGGTGCGAAATCTTGGCAGCCGTGAAGAGCGATGCTGAAGCATTGGGGCACCCGGCGACGCACGCCCCACAGCCGATACACGTCGCGTAATCCATGGACAGGTCGGCGTCGTCCTTGGGGACGGGGATGGAGTTCGCGTCTGGCGCGGCGCCGGTATTGACCGAGACGTAGCCGCCGGCGGCGACAATGCGATCAAACGCGGAGCGGTCCACGACCAGGTCACGAATAATGGGAAACCCTTCGGCGCGCCATGGCTCAATGACGATCGTATCCCCATCCTTGTAGTGCCGCATGTGCAGCTGGCAGCAGGCGGTCCGCTGCTGGGGCCCGTGCGCCTGACCGTCGATGACGACCCCGCACGATCCGCAGATACCCTCGCGGCAATCATAGTCGAACTCGACCGGATCCTTGCCCTCCTTGATAAGCTGCTCGTTCAGAACGTCAAGCATCTCCAGAAAAGACATGTGTGGATTGGCGTCGGGCACCTTGTACGTTTCAAATCGGCCCGGTACATCGGGGCCTTCCTGGCGCCACACTTTCAGTGTAATGATCATGGTACTTACTTGTAGCTACGGGTTGTGAGCTGCACGTTTTCAAATTCCAGGTCTTCCGTATGGCGCACTTTGCTGCCATCCTCACGGTGTTCCCACGCGGCAACGTGCGTGAAGTCCTCATCGTTGCGCATGGCCTCGCCCTCTGGCGACTGATATTCCTCACGGAAGTGTCCACCGCACGATTCTTCGCGCTCAAGGGCATCGCGCGCCATGAGTTCACCCAGCTCCAGGAAGTCCGCCACGCGACCGGCAAATTCCAGATATTTGTTGTGATGCGTGGGTTCGCCGGGAACGCGGACATTCTGCCAGAACTCATCCCGGAGGGCGGAAATCTGGTCAATGGCACGCTGAAGGCCTTCCTTCGTGCGCGACATGCCCACTTCGTCCCACATGATTTTGCCAAGTTCGCGGTGGAACTCAACCACCGTCTTGTCTCCCTGCACGGAAAGAAGTTGGTCGATGCGGCTCGTGGAGGCGTCCTCGGCCTCGGCGAACGCCGGGTGGTCCGTGCCGACGGCATCCATCTCCGTACCAGCTATGTAGTTGCCCAGTGTGTATGGAATGACGAAGTACCCGTCACTGAGCCCCTGCATCAGGGCCGATGCGCCGAGCCGATTGGCTCCGTGATCTGAGAAATTGGCTTCTCCGAGGACGAAGAGTCCTGGAACCGAACTCTGGAGTTCATAGTCGACCCACAGACCTCCCATGGTATAATGCACGGCGGGGAAGATCCGCATGGGCATTTCATATGGATTCTCGCCAGTAATGCGCTCGTACATTTCGAACAGGTTGCCGTAGCGGGCCTCGATGGTGTCCTTGCCCAGACGCCGGATGGCGTCGGCAAAGTCGAGGTACACGGCCAGTTTCGTCTCACCCACACCACGTCCTTCATCGGTCACGCTCTTGGCATTGCGGGAAGCTACATCCCGGGGCACGAGGTTACCGAAGCTGGGATAGCGACGTTCCAGGTAATAATCGCGATCGTCTTCCGGTATGTCCCGCGGGGACCGGGTGTCGCCGGGATCTTTAGGGACCCACACGCGACCGTCGTTTCGAAGACTTTCGCTCATGAGCGTCAGCTTCGACTGGTAGTCACCGGAAACCGGTATGCACGTCGGATGGATCTGCGTATAGCACGGGTTCGCGAAATAGGCACCGCGTTTGTGCGCGCGCCACGCCGCCGTCACGTTCGAGTTCTTGGCGTTCGTTGACAAATAATACACATTCCCGTAGCCTCCGGTACAGAGCAGCACGGCATCTCCGACGTGACGCTCAATCTCACCCGTTACCAGATTGCGCGTAATGATGCCACGCGCTTTCCCGTTGATGGTTACGAGATCGAGCATCTCCTGGCGGGCGAACATTTCGATGTTGCCAGCACCGATCTGGCGGCTCATGGCCTGGTAGGCACCCAGCAGCAACTGCTGTCCCGTCTGCCCCCGGGCGTAGAAGGTTCGGCTGACCTGGGCGCCCCCGAACGAGCGGTTGTCCAGCAGTCCACCGTATTCCCGTGCGAAAGGAACGCCCTGCGCAACGGCCTGGTCAATGATGTTGTTGGCAACCTGTGCCAGACGGTACACATTGGCCTCCCTGGACCGGTAGTCACCCCCCTTGATGGTATCGTAGAAGAGCCGCCAGACCGTATCGCCGTCATTGGGATAATTCTTCGCGGCATTGATGCCACCCTGTGCCGCAATGGAGTGCGCCCGTCGGGGGGAATCCTGGATACAGAAGCTCTTGACGTTATAGCCGAGTTCAGCAAGCGTCGCGGCCGCCGAACCACCGGCCAGTCCCGTACCAACCACAAGCACCGTGTGCTTTCTCTTGTTGGCCGGGTTGACCAGTTTGCAGCTGTTCTTGTAGTTGTCCCATTTTTCCTTCAGGGGACCGGCTGGAGTCTTGGAGTCGAGCATGGCAGAAACGGTTGGTGCAGTCGCGGGAGATGAGCAGGCTTCGGTGCCGGGGCCTCAGGTTCTTCAACCCACTTTTAAATGAAGCCGAAATAGATGGCCAGCGGCATGGCGATGAATCCGGCGGCAATTCCTGCTCCGAGCAGGCCGCCAAGGGCGTACACGATGGGCGTCAGGGAGGGTCGCATGGCTCCGAGCGACTGCATGGCACTCCATACCCCGTGACGAAGATGGATCATGAGCAGCAGCATGATGGCCGCATACCCGAATGTATACCACGGGGTCTGGAATTTTTCATGTACGAGTTTCGCCAGGTCCCGCATTTCGACGCCGTCGATGGTCGTGAGATAGGCCTGGCTGGCGTTCCCGGGTCCGCCCGGGCCGAACTTGAACGACAGCAGGTGGATGACCAAAAATACCATGAGCAGTAGGCCCGTGATGATCATGGATCGGGAGGCCGCCGTCTGGCGACTGGGTCCCCCTGCGGTTTTGTATACCGAATACCGGGTATTTCTTGCGCGGCGGTTACCGATGGCAATCCGAATTCCGGTAACGATATGGAACAGGAAAAAGGCCAGCAGGCCCAGTTCTATGGCGTAAAACAGCGGACCGAGGCTCACCAGGAAGTGAGCGTACTGGTTGTAGGCATCCGGACCAGTGAACATGGCCAGGTTGCCGACCATGTGGCCCAGGACAAACAGGGTCAGGCCCAGCCCGGTCACGCCGGTGATCACTTTTTTCAGGATGGGGGAGGACAACCACCCGGATTCAGTAGACGAAGAGCTCATGGTGTCTCGTGATGTCGTGACTTTTGACCCAATGTACAAATCAGTGCGCGTGGTGTCTCATCAGGTTTGTAAAACCATGGTGTGTTTTGCAGGCCATATGTTTCCGGAGAACGAATATGTGCCGGGAAAACGTTCACGACGGCCGTTTGTCCGTGTGGGTCGAGCCTACCGATCTGCCGGACGGCCCGACGTACGCCGCCCGCGGCCGGATGAGGCGATTGTCGTTCCACTGCTCCAGCACGTGTGCCGTCCAGCCCGAAACCCTGGACAGGGCAAAGATGGGCGTGAACATGTCGGCCGGAATGCCGAGAGTGGCGTAGACAGATGCAGAAAAGAAGTCGACGTTGGGATACAGGTTCTTGGAGGCCGTCATGGTTTCCATGATTTCCATGCTCATGTCAAGCCACACACTTCCACCCTGCTCGTCGGAAAGCGCCTGCAGCAGCTCCTTCAGAATCACAGCGCGTGGATCGATCGTCCGGTATACCCGGTGACCGAAGCCCATGATGCGCTCCTTTTTCTCAAGCTTGGTCAGAATGAAGTCCTGTGGCGACATCTGATTCGACTCCAACTCCTGGAGCATGTGCATCACCGCTGTATTGGCGCCACCGTGCAATGGTCCTTTGAGTGCTCCGATGGCGGCCGTGACGGCAGAGTGGAGGTCGGTGAGTGTTGCCGCGACCGTGCGTGCAGTAAACGTCGACGCATTCAGTCCATGCTCGGCATGCAGCGTGAGGCAGGTATCGAAGATGTGCTCCGCCGCTTCGCCAGGCTCGGAACCCGTCATCATGTACAGAAAGTTATGGGCAGTCGAGCCATGCGTCAGCGGCCGAATGGGCATGAGGCCTGCCCGGCGCCGCTCGAAGGCGGCAATGATCGTGGGAATGCGGGCCGTCAGCCGGATGGATTGCGTGAGCGGATCGTCGTCGCTTTCCAGCGGATGGTCGTACAGGGGCAACATGGATACAGCCGTCCGGAGGACCGACATGGGTTCGGCATGCTCGCCGACGCGGGCCAGGAACTCGTGCACTGCCGGTGGGAGCACTCTGTGAGCGGCAAGTTGGCTGTTCAGGCGCTCGGATTCTGCCCCGGACGGCAACTCCCCTGTCCAAAGCAGCCACGCAACGTCTTCGAACGGGCAATTCGCGGCCAGATCCGCAATGTCATAGCCACGGTAGACCAGCGAACCGGCCGTACCGTCGATTGAACAGATTTTCGATTCGAGGGCAATGACTCCCTCGAGGCCGCGGGCTGTTTTGGGGGCAGACATCTCCGGATCCGGGATCGTGTTTCAGGAATCGGCAGGATAGTCACGTACAGCGAGCCAGTCAACCAAATCCAATTTCATCGGGATCATTCGCCGCCGCTGGCGATTTACGCGGTACCAACCTATTCCGGTGGAATCCATGCAGTCGGGGTGTATGCCGCTGTGGATCGCCACCCATCCGATTTCCTGGAGCGCAGGCACGGTTACTCTCTTGACAAATCATCGCAATCCAATTTCTTGGGCGCTATTCGTCGCCCTCTCGCTCGGCATGGTTCGCCGTGCAGCAGGATATGCCATGGGCTTCGCGTCATCGGATGTACGTCACGCTTCAGCCTTTCCAACGCATGACAGGGTGTTTTCTGGCCCCAGTGGGAATTCAGTGGGCCGAATCCTGTCCAACGATATTGTATGTCCAAGGAAATTATTGTCAACCATGGCAAACAGACCCGGCTCGCCATTCTGGAGAATGGCGAACTTGTGGAACTGTTTATCGAGAATCCCGAACACGAACGCACCATCGGAAACATCTTTCTGGGTCGCGTGCGTCGCATCATGCCCAGCATCCAGGCCGCTTTCGTGGATATCGGGCAGAAGCAGGATGCCTTTCTTCACTTCTCCGACCTGATCGAAAATGTCACGGACTGGCTGCAGTTCGTGGATGCAGACAAGCCGGTAATTGGCCAGTTCAAGGCCAACTACGTAACGCGCCCTACGCGCAAAATGCGTCGACGGCCGAGAGGTCAGGAGGAAGGTGCCCGCGGATCGGGGGAGTCGCATCGTCACGTCGCCGGGCGTGACAAGGCAGACCGCCGCAAGTCGGCGCAGAAACGTCAGCACGCGCGTGGTCAGGGAGGCAGTGGATCGTCGCGCTCGCAGGACCGCGACGATGATGGGCCGGGCGACCCCACGAAGTTTTTGAAGCGGGACCAGGCGGTTCTCGTCAAGATCAGCAAGGAGCCGATCGCCAACAAGGGCAGCCGTGTAACGACGGATATTTCCCTCGCTGGACGGTTCCTGGTCCTGGTTCCGATGGCGAACTACGTGGCCGTCTCCAAGAAAATACAGTCGTTCAAGGAGCGGCGTCGGTTGCGCGCGCTTGCCAACAGTTTGCTGCCGGAAGGTTTCGGCGTCATTGTCCGTACCGTTGCGTCGGGCAAGAATGCAAAATCGCTCGATACGGACCTCAATCTGCTGCTCGACAAATGGCGCAGGATTGAAGAGAAACTGGCCAGGAATCCCAAACCCCCGGTAGAGCTGCACGAAGACGTGAATATGACATCCTCGATCATGCGGGATCTGTTCACGGACGACTACGACCGGATCCTGATCGATGATCATCGTACGTTCAAGAATGTGAAGGGGTACGTACAGGCCATTGCCCCGCAGATGGCCGATGCCGTCCAGGAATACACGGGCAATACACCCGTCTTCGATTCCGTAGGTATCTCCGCCACGGTCAACGAGGCCTTCGAGAGCCGCGTCAATATGGCGTCGGGTGGTTACCTGTTTATTGAGCAGACTGAAGCCATGCACGTCGTAGACGTGAACTCGGGGCGCGCCGGGAAGGGGATGTCCCAGGAGGACAGTTCGCTCAAGATCAATCTCGAGGCGGCGCGGGTGATTGCCCGGCAGGTCCGTCTGCGTGACCTCGGTGGTATTCTCGTTATCGACTTCATCGACATGAGGCACGAGCGTAATCGACGCAAGGTATTTGACGAACTGCGCCGCGAGTTCCGTAAGGACCGTGCTGTCACCAAAGTGCTTCCCATGAGCGATTTCGGGCTCATGCAGGTCACGCGGCAGCGCCTCCGTCCCAGTATTACCAAGACGTTCTCGGCAGACGGTACCGATGCGGATGGCGACGTGCAACCAACGCCTACGACGCGTCAGGAGGCCGTGGATCGCGCCCCGCGCCCGCGCCCGGAGCTCAATATCACATTGAAGGCGGCGCCGTCCGCATCTCCCGAAGAAATTCTGGCCCAGTTGGACGCCTGGATACAGAACTGGCTCGACAGCGGGACGAAAGGGGCACTGAAGCTTCGTGTGCATCCGTTCCTTGCCGCCTGGCTGAACAAGCGTATTCCCAACCAGACCACAAGGTGGTTCCTGCGCCACCTGGTACGTATCAAGGTAGTAGCGGATGAGAATATCAATCCGTTGGCGTTTCATTTCATGGATCAGCGAACGGACGAAGACCTGACAGATCGATTCCTTTCTGCGCCTGAGAAGAAGAAGGAAGCGAAGCGAGTGGACCGACCGGAGTCTAAGCGTACCAGGGACCGTTCCACGGAAGACAAGCGCAGTGCCGGAAGGTCGGGCGGTGGTCGCTCGTCGGAGAGCCGGAGCGCGACGGGTGGCAGTCGCAGTGAGGGCGGCAGCCGTAGCAGTGGTCGTTCCAGCAGTGATCGTTCACGTAGTGAAGGTGGCCGCCGCTCGGACAGTAGCAGTCGCTCTGAAGGCAGCAGTCGCTCGGAGGGCAGTGGTCGCAAAAGCGGGCGCTCGCGGAGTGAAGGCAACAGCCGCTCTGAGGGCCGCAGTCGAAGTGACGACGGTGGCCGCAGTGGGCGAAACGGTGGCCGGTCGAGGGGTGAAGGTAGTCGCCGCAGTGAAGGCAGCAGTCGCGGTGAAGCTGGCAGTCGCCCCGAAAGCGATCGGCCGCGCGACGGCCAGCGCCGTCCAGGTCCCCGCCCCGAGTCCGCGCCCGTAACGGAAACAACGCCTGAGCCAACCAAGCCGGTGGAACAGGCACAGACACCGTCTACGCCCGTGGCGGGCCCACCTGGTGGTGAGAAGCCCACCCGCGCATCCTCATCCAGGCGTCGTGGACGCAGCGGAACCTCCCGCCGCGGAAGCAACCGCCGCCGCCCAGACAGTGATCAGCCTGGAGGTTGAACCGTTTTGTGACACGTTTCGGAGATCCTGCATGACCCGTGTGCTGTTAATACTGCTGTTGTGGGGCTGGGCCTCCGATCAGAACGTTCTCGCCCAGCTCAACTACGGGTCGGACCGCGCCATCAACCAGACCGTTGAAGCGACGGTCTCGTTGATAGATTTTTCGTTCGATGGATCGGACTCTGAAGAGCCTGCATTCGACTTCAACGAGCCGGCCTACGGACTGGCCTATGCCCGTCCTGGTTTTCTTGCCCGTTTTGCACGTGGTACGCAGGGAGGCGGTGACGAATCGCTCACGCTGACCGATTTCCTCATCACGGCATCGGGGGCTTGGCGTCCGTGGTCCCGCTCGCGGGGGTCCGGAATTCAACCTACCATCCCTCTCGGCGTTCATTCCGGATACCGACGGGTATCGCGTGACGAGGATCGAGGAACATTCGATGCCTTTGAATTCACAACGCTGGCTTTGGGCGCGGGTCTTGGAGCTGAGGCCCAGGGCGCGCGGGCACAGTGGCGTGTTCGGGTAATTCCCATGATTGGCATTGCCCAGCGGTCCCTGGGATCCGATACGGGATCATCTACCATGCTCGATGCGAACACGCGTCTTACCCTGGGCCCCCTGAACGATCAGTTCGGTATCAGTTTCGGCTATGGGTTTCGTTGGCAGGCATGGGACGTGGACGCATCCGATTTCAATGAGGCCGCCACGAACGATACTTTCGATTACACGGGCACAATGCATACCTTCCGGATTGGAATACTCTTCTGATCCATGAAGACGACTCAGATTGTAAAAGAACTGGAAAAGGCCGTGGAGCAGCTCGGACTCCGCGTTCGGCGTGAAAATGGCAATTTTCGCGGTGGTCCCTGTGTGCGAAATGACGAAGCGCTCCTCATGCTCAACCGCCGCCATCCACCTGAAATCCACCTGGCCGTTCTGGCCGATGCCCTCCAGGACCTTCCGGTAGACACCATCTTTCTGAGACCTGCTGTTCGTCGGGCTCTCGAGGATGCGTGGGCGCGCCACGATGTCGTGGAAATCGAGACGGAGGAGTAGCCCAGAGTGGGAGCGTTGTCACCGGGACGCGTGCACGTCCAACTATTGGGCACAGGAACCTCGACGGGTATTCCGGTTGTGGGCTGCAGTTGCGCGACCTGTACGTCGGGCAACCCGCACGACCGCAGGCTCCGCTCGTCATGCTTCGTAGAAGTCGATGGCGTGCATATTCTTATAGATGCGGGCCCCGACTTCCGCGAGCAGGCGCTGCTCTATGGTATCCGGGATATCGATGCAGTTCTCATCACGCATCACCATTTTGACCACGTGGTTGGGCTCGACGACCTGCGCCCATTCCTGTTTGAGAATCGCACGGCCATACCGTGCTACGCCATGGAAAACTCGGCCGATGTCCTTCGCAGCATGTTTGGATACATTTTCCGGGATGGCTCGTATCCTGGCGTGGCCCGGCTCGACATGCACACCGTCGAGGGGCCTTTCGAGGTCCACTCGCGAAGCAGCAGCGCCCGCGTCCAGATTGTCCCCATACCGGCCATGCATGGATCGCTTCCCGTTCTCGGGTACCGTATAGGTGCGTTTGCCTACCTGACTGATGTCAGCGAAATCCCGTTCGGTAGCCGTTCGCTGCTCGAGGATCTCGACGTGCTCGTACTCGACGCCCTGCGGCCCAAGCCACACCCCATGCATTTTTCTATTGATCAGGCGGTAGAAGAGGCCCGGCGAATTGGAGCGCGTGAGACGCGGTTCATCCATATGGCGCACGGCGTGCGCCACGACGACGTGAATGCGTCGCTGCCGGACGGCATGCGACTCGGCTACGATGGCATGCGATTTTCTACCCGATCAGTGCCCGGTCCGTGAAGGCTCCAGCCCCAGCGTGTGGCCTTTTTTGACGGCCGGAATACCGTCTGCGAGCCACACGGGCGCGGGCGCATCCATCAGGTAATGATCAAAAAACTGCTGCATACGGATGGAGAAATCCCGCTTGTTGTGCAGGTTCTGCAGGCCGTGGGCCTCGCCGTTGTAGTTCAGCATCCAGACGGGCTTGCCGAGTCGACGCAGCGCCACGAAGTACTCGATCCCCTGGTACCACGGCACGGCGCCGTCTTCGTCGTTGTGCATCATGAGGAGCGGCGTTTCGACCTTGTCGGCGTAGAACAGGGGCGAGTTCACGATGTACGTCTGCTGGGCGTTCCAGAGCGTTCCGCCGATCCGGCTCTGTGAGCGTTCGTACTGGAACATGCGGCTCATACCGCTGGCCCAGCGGATGCCCCCGTAGGCACTCGTCATGTTCACAACCGGAGCGCCCGCCTCGGCGGCCGCGAACAGGTTGGTGCGGGTGACCATGTGCGCAATCTGATAGCCGCCCCAACTGTGGCCCTGCACGCCAATCCGGTCCGGATCCACAAAGCCCTGCGCTATCAGGTGCGTGACGCCGGGCATGACGGCGTTCATTGCGCTCTCGCCCGGATACCCGACCTTGTACGGAATATCGGGCACGAAAAGAAGGTAGCCGCGCGATACGTAGAAGGAACGGTCAATGATAGATCGGGAGGCTCGGGGGGCAAAGTGGCTGAACAGTCCCTCGGAGTTTTTCTCGTAGAAATAGACCATCATGGGGTACTGCTTTTCCGGATCAAAACCCTCTGGCGTGTAGAGTATGCCGTCAAGAAGTTGCCCATCCAGCGATGTCCACTGTACGAGCTGTCCACTACCCCAGTAGAAGTTGGCCTGCTGCGGATTGGTGTCGCTGACCACCCGGGCATCGGAAAGCATCGGCCCGGAGAGGCTGACTTCCGGATACTCGGCGAACGTCTCCCGCGCGTACATGAATACGTCTGCATTCTCCTCGGCGCGCTCAAGCCGACTGAAACGCGCGTCGCCCATGACGAGACGCTCTGGCTCTCGGCGGCCGCGTAGGCGGTCGCGCCAGTAGCCGGTCTGTTTGGTCGCGTAGTCGAAGGCCGACAGGTAGAACTCAGGCTCGATCCACGGATTCTCTGCGTCCAGATCAACGACGCGGAAGCGCATGCCGAGCTCCCGTCCTACGCCTTCGGTCAGCGAACGGGGCTGGGCGGGCTGGTCGGGGTCGACGGCCCAGACGTCGTGCGGATCGTAGATTACAAAGAGGCCGTCGTCCTCCGTCCAGCCCGCCCAGCCCTCTGACGACGGCAGCATGGGCCAGTCATGCAGCGGATCGGTTACGGAATGTGGAAGCGCGGCAGAAAGGTTTACCACGTCGGCGTCGCTTGCACCTGCTCCCGCGTTACGCGGCGTACCTGATCCGGTCCGGTACGCAAACCACGCCTCCTCATCGCCGTCCCACCAGGTAATCCACGCACCGCCCGGGGACATGGAGGCGCTGGCCTGCTGCCCCTCAAGAACAAGGGTGCGCTCGCCCGACTCCACATGCACAGCCCAGGCATCGATATATCGGGGCCAGTCCCACGAAATCTGCTGTCGGTAGGGCAGGTTACTTTCGCCCAATGCCCATTCGCCGTCTCCCTTCAGGCTCACCGTAACATCGGGCATATCTTCGGTTTCCAGTTGCCGTGCGGCATCCGACGCCAGGAAATAGACTGCATCGTAGGTGCGCTCCAGTTCACGTTTCCGCTGAACGAGCTGCATGGGTTGGAGCAGCGGATCGGTCCATGACCATACGTCGATTTCCACCGTTTCGGAGTCGAGTTTGTCCGAGTGGTCGGGCTCGGGCGCAGGAACGGGCGATGTCCCGAAAAACAGCCGCTCCCCCGACTCGGAGAATCGGACCTGGCCGTGCTCACTGACCCACCAGTCGTCGGGCAGAAAGGCGGTATCGACCTGCCTGGACTCGCCCATTCCCGAGCGCAGATGCAGGCGCATTTCGGGCTGCTCGGCTGGCCAGGAGGCCGCATTCGTGAGCCACGCCAACTGCTCCCCATCCCGGGACAGGGCAAACGTGCCGAATTGCCCCGGGCGCTGGTCCACAACGGCGGGCCCATCGGCCCCGACCCGCCACTCATACAGACCATCCACCGAGCCATCTTTTGACTGCCTCGTGTATACAAGGCGTTTCCCATCCTCTGAAAACGCCCAGTCGGTAACGTGGTGTACTTCGTGCCGGCTGCCATCGCCGAGATCCACGACCACAAGCGTCGCTCCCTCCTTTTTCTCGGGAATATCTTCCGATAGCGTGGAATCGGCCTCGGTTGTGTCTTCCACGACGTCGCCCGCTGCCACGGTGAAGGCTACGCGAGACCCGGACTCGTCGGGCACCTTGAAGCTGGCAAGCGACCCCAGAACCGACGTCCGCATGGTCGAAAGGTCAACTACGACCAGCGAATCGGCTGGCATGTCCTCTTTCTTGCGCTCGTCGAGCTTGGCCTGCCGCGTGGAGTCAAAGGGAGCCTTCATGCGGAACGCAATGGCATCATGATCTCCGACGAACGCAGGATCATCCCCGAATGGAATATCCAGCCGACCATCGCCACCCGTCTCCTGGATGTGGAGCATAGGGTCGCCCTCTTCGGGCGCATCGACCCATACCACCCAGCGGCCGTCGGCCGACAGCTGGCGGTCGGTGATGTGACGCCAGGCGTTTACATCCTCGTGATCCAGTGCGCGGCGCGACTGTGCAGAAGAATGGGACGCTGTCATGAGCAGCATGGCGGCAACAAGAACAGAGAAAGAGCGGACGTTCATAGGTCTGGTGGTGTGTTTTGTCAGGACCGGGTCACAACGATTCCATGTCACCGCGCACGGCGACGCCGAATCCGGCCGCTTCAATGGCGCGCCTCTCGGGGCTGGCCGCCACGAGCGCTGGATTGGTGTGATTGAGGTGAATGAAACGGATTTTAGCCTTGGTGTCGGCAGAGGCACGCTCGAGGCGCGCCATGGTATGAGCAATGAACGGATGCGGAAACGTACTCATGTCCCGCCCCGGGATTTCTCCGTCGGCATAGAATGTAGCATCTACGTAGGCCAGATCAACATCTGCGAGTACGTCTTCGAGGCGCGTTCCCTCCGCGTCCCATTCTTCCCACGAATCGATATCGGGAACGAACAGCACGCTCCGCGTGGGGCCCTCAATGCGGTAGGCTACCACTTCCGAAAATTCCTGTCGATGCGGAACACGGAGTGGGGTTACGCGGATGCGCTCGGTAAGATGGATGGTAGAGTCCGCGGCGAGTGGCTGCAGGGAGATATTTCCGAGCGTGACAAGTTGGCTCCAGGGGCCGTTCGTGCGCAGAAACGCGCCCATCTGTTCCATGGCGTGCACCGGGACGCCCGTGGCACCCAGCGATTCATGGCCCAGGAACATGAGCCCGGTGTAGTGACCCATGTGGGCATGCGTGAGAAAAATGCCGTCCGGGACGTTCTTCTCCCGCTTGCCAGCTGCGGTGTCGAGCGCATGCCATTGCTGGCGGAAGTCGGGCGTGGCTTCGAACATCCAGCGTTCGCCTGTTGCCGGGTCCACAAGGCCCAGGCTCGTGGCCAGGTGTCGGCGGTCTGGCTGGGTCCATGCCGGATGGTCGTGGGCGCCGGCTTGGGGGACACCACCGTCCTGCGCCGTGCCGAGTACCATGATAAAGGGCGTATCCGCAGGCGGTCCGTTGGCCGCGGGGCCGCCGGGCGCCGCCTGTCGATCGCATCCAGAAAAAACCAGGCAGGCAAAGGCGACCCGCAGCAGCGTGGATGTGGAGCCGTCCATCAGAGCAGTCCCTTGATGGCACCGCCGTCCACGGGAAGTGCAACTCCGGTGATGAACGCCGCTGGTTCGCTGACCAGGAATACCGCGGCAGCGGCGAACTCTTCCTCGCGGCCGACGCGTTTCAGCGCTGCCTGGTCTGCCCACCCGGCTTCAATGTCGTCTTCCGACAGGCCCTTCCTCTCGGCGAGCGCTTCGGACAGGTGCGTGAGGCGGTCGGTGCGGGTGTAGCCCGGCAGGATGGTGTTGACCGTGATGCCTTCCACGCCTACCTCTTCCGACAGGCTTTTGGCAAATCCCTGAACGCCTGCACGCGATACGTTGGACAGGTAGAGCCCTGGGACGGGCTGCTTTGCAGACATGGATGTGACCATCAGTATACGCGCCAAAGGGTTGTCGCCGCAAGCGGCACGGCGCAGGTGGGGCAGGGCGGCACGTGTGAGATTGATGGTGCTGACAAGGTTGAGCTCCAGGGCCGAGCGCCAGTCGTCGGCGCTGAAATCCTCTACGGTACCCGTTGGTGGCCCGCCGGCATTCGTGATGAGGATGTTGAGCTGTCCAAAATGTTGGGCCGTCCGTTCAAGGGCGGCCCGGACCATACTTTCCTGCGAGACATCACATACCAGGGGAAGAATACGGTCATCGGGTACGCCTGCTTCGCGAGCCAGGTCCATGGCGGCGCACTGAATGCGTTCCGACGAGCGGGAGCAGATGGCCACGCGGCATCCCTCCAGGAGGAGGGCGCGGGCGGTGGCGCGACCGAGTCCGCTGCTTGCACCAGCAACGAAGGCCACGCGGTTATCGAGTCCAAGATGCACGGTTTTTTTCTGTCTTAAACGATTATTCGTTTGTTCAAGGTGCGCTTTAGGCGCATGTTGGGTTCATATATAGCCACAGGATACAGGATGCGCAACAAACAAGTCGTGAACGATCGATCAAGGGTCCGCACCAAACTCGCCCCGGCGGCCATAGGACCGTACAGTCAGGCCGTACAGGTAGGTGAGACGCTCTATTGTTCGGGACAGATTGCCATTGATCCGGAAAGCGGTCACATGGTAGTCGATGGTATCGAGTCGGAGACCGAACGTGTGCTGGAGAATCTGAAGGGCGTCTTGACCGCCGCCGGCATGACGTTCGACCATGTCGTCGTGTGCCGGGTCTACATGACCGACATCAACGACTACGCCCAGATCAATGAGATCTACTCGCGCTATTTCGGGGAGAACGCGCCTGCCCGGGAAGCGGTGGGTGTATCGGCCCTTCCGCGGGGCGCCCGTGTGGAAATATCCTGCGTAGCCGTGAAGTAAGGTGGCCGGCACAGTCTCCGTTGGACCTCGCTTCGCGTCAAATGCCGCTCACTTCCAGGCGCATATCCAGGACGAGGCTCATCTGGTAGTCCTGGCCTGCCCGCAGTGTGGCCGGGTCAATCTGCAGAATGAGTCCGAATGTGGGGCGGTCCAGAAACGAGGCGATGTCCCGGTTCGGCAGGATATTCATGCTACCCGTTCGACTTGACGGAAAGGAGGATGTGTTGGCGACTTCAGTCGGAGATATCCCGGGTGCCGTCAGTTTCAGAATAGCCTGATCCAGGAAATCCACATTTTCGTTGACAGGGAAGAGCATCACGATTTCGGCGGCTTCGAGCCGGGCCGCGACGATATCTGACTTCGAGAAGCCCTGTACGTCGAGGAATGACGCAATGTCGAGTTCGCAGTCACAGATTATATCCTGGAGCCGTCCGGTTGACAGATCATCGGCCGAAAAGGCAAGTGTGATGGGACTTCCCCCTATGTCTTCTGTGAGTTCATGGCGGAGAAAAATCGTGTCCCCACCCGAACTGCTGGAATCACACCCCATCACGAAAAGGGCCGTCATCAGAAGCAGAAAATGCAGGCGCGTACGAATCACGGTCATTGGTTCAGGATGTGAATATTATAATGTCAGCAGGATGTGGACCGGGGCATGTCCGCGCAGGGCAGAGCGGCCGTCGAGGGCGCCGATCTCAATGAGGAACGAGAAGCCGGCCACGGAGGCGCCAGCGAACTCCACCAGACGTTCCGTGGCCGCCGCTGTTCCCCCCGTGGCCAGCACATCGTCGTGAATAAGCACGATATCGGAGGCATCCATGGCGTCGATGTGCATTTCGATGGTATCTGTGCCGTACTCCAACTCGTACGTTTCGCGAATCGCGGTATAGGGCAATTTCCCTTCCTTGCGAACGGGCACGAAGCCAGCCCCAAGTTCTTCCGCAATCATGGCACCCAGGATGAAACCCCGTGATTCAATTCCGACCACTTTGGTTATGCCAGCCTCGCGCCACGGTCCAACGAGTTCGTCCACGGCATAGCGGACAAGACGGCTGTCAGCGAGCAGCGGCGTGATATCCTTGAAGGAAATGCCCGGCTCCGGGTGGTCCGGCACGTTCCGGACAGCTCCCGCGAGGCGGTCAATCATGGAGTCCTTTTTCATATGACTGTTTGAAAGCACGGATGGAGCGGAAAATGGCACTGGCAAGATAGGTCTGGCCTTCGTCGGACGCCATGAAACGGGCTTCTGCCGGGTTACTGATGAACCCGAGTTCCACGAGTACGGCGGGCATCGAGGCGCTCCAGAGGACATAGAAGCCGGCCTGCTTCACGCCACGGTTGCGCCGTCCAACCCGGTCGCGGAATTGCGACTGGATTTCAGCGGCAAGCGCCTCACTGTGTCGCATGTAGGCGCTCTGGGTGAGTTGCAGGCGCACCAGGTCGTCGGGTGAGAACTGTTCGTAGACGGACGTGTCTTCCTCGAATCGGATGACCTCATTTTCGCGCTCCATGACGCGCCGCGCGGCATCCGACTTGTGCATGCCGACGAAAAAGGTCTCCGTGCCCTGGGCGCGTCGGTCGGGTGCCGAATTGGCGTGGAGTGAGACGAACAGCTTGCCGCCCGCCTGGTTGGCAAATCGGCCCCGTTCGTTGAGCGGTACGAATGTGTCGTTGGTGCGGGTGTAGATCACGTCAACGCCAAGCAAATCTTCCAGGTACGAACCCAGCTTCATGGACACGGCCAGCACAATGTCTTTTTCGCGCTCGCCCCGGGGGCCGAGGGCCCCATGATCCTGCCCACCGTGTCCCGGATCAATGACCACCGTGTCGAATACCCATCGGCCCGTGTCCATTGGCACACGCGTCTGGATTCCGATGAGGATGTCAGTCGACCTGGCATCGCGGTACGACCGCACGTCCATCACGTCCCCATCCACGTCAATCCGGAGGGAAGTGTGCCCACCGTGTTCCTGTAACTGGTAGGATGTCACAGGATGTATGGGAGGCGTCGTCTCGTGCGTCGGATCGAGCGGCGTGTTGAACAGCGTCACTTCAAAGGCCTGCTGTCCGCCAGCAGGGGCGTCAGAAAAAGCCTGGACCCGGGACGCGGTGTGAAGGCGTACGACAAGGCCACGGCCATCACTACGCTCGGCGAAGGAGATGCGTGTGACCTGCGCCCCAGCGCCGGGCACCAGCCCAGACACGAGGGCGGCCAGCACGCAGGCCGTCAGAACCAGCCGGGAATTCCCATTCAAGTGGTGCATGCACCAGCGAACCACCGTGCTGTTGGCTTGATCCGGACAACCGCCGGACGGGCCTTACTTCATTATGAAAAGGGCCGAATGTTCGTTCAGCAACTCCTCGAGTCGCCGCTGTACGAGCGCTTCGCGTTGACGCTCCCGTTCGGCGAGCGTCTTGCGCAGCGTGTCGAGTCGCTCGTCCAATTGCGCAATTTCCCGCCGCCGATTCTCCTGTTTGAGTTCGAATATCTCGTGGAGCGTGTTTTTCAGTTCTTCCATCAGTTTCTCGCGCTGGTCCACATCAACGCCACGCCGGATGCCACTGGCCAGGCGTCGGGATTCCAGTTCCAGTCTGTGCTCGCGCCGGAGCCCCTCGTAAAGGTGCCTGTCAGTCGATTCAATCCGGCTCATATACTCGGCGAGCTGTGCATCGGGTAGTGCCCGCGCCATGAGCGCCGCATTCTCTGCTTCCGCCACCAGCTGCCGCGCGATAATTTCCCGTTCGCCACTCGGGCCCACCTGTAGGCGCACACGCATACTATCCATTTCCTGGGCCTGAAACTGCAGTTTTTCCACGAGGACCTCAAATTCCTTCGAACCCGGCCGTACATCCTCCATGTTCTCTGCCCGGAAAACACGTACTGGGGCGCGGCCGTCCTCGTCGGCGAAAAAGACCGTCACGCGGCCTGTGCGTACGCGGCTCGTATCGGCTGGTATGAGGCGGTCGCCTTCTATCCTGAAAGGCAGGTTGCCGATCTCGATAAGTTCGTTTTTGTCGCTCCAGATGTTGAGCGTACCGGATATGGACGAAATATCGAGCGACGGTGGAAGCTCCGATGCGGGAATTGGCTTACCGTTGATGAACAGCTCCCCGTCCTCAATGGTAATCTTGAACGTTTCCTGCGCCAACGCACCTTCAGGTGGCAGCGCAATGAGTAGCGCGGCGAGAAGAAGTGTTGAAGTAATGTATCTCATGGCCTTATCGCGTTGTTTCAATATGAATTGGCAGGAATGATTCCCTGCGTGCGGTTTGTGGCGGGCAGTGATTCAAGGGGTACGGGAGGAGCGTCCCAGGTCAGCTCCGATGCGCCCTGGATGGTTGTCATGCGGCGGTGGAGGGCCCTGATATCGTCTCCGGTGTCCCACTCGAGGGGCGCTGGCTCTGAAGCCAACACAGGCGCTTGTTCCTCAGCCGGGCCACCCGCAAGGAGGAAAATGCCAATGAAGAGGCCTATGACAAGCACCGCCGCGATGGAAACAGCCTGGTAGACGAGGCGCATGCGTGCGGCAGCCGGCCGTACCTGCTCCGCGGCGGCATCCTGGATCCGCTCGAGACTGTGAGCGGACGGCGCGTGTCGCGCTCTGTGCTGTTCAAGCAGGACACGCATACCGGAGAGCGTCTCGTACTCGGTACGCAGATCGTCTTCCGCAGTCAGTCCACGGAGCGCTTCCTCATCGGAAACCTCATCGTACACATGCAGAAGCAGCTGTTTCTTTTTGGTAATCATGGACATGGTTGTTGATCAGTGATCGCAGATTCATGAGCCCGTATCGCATGCGGCCAATCGCCGTGTTGATGGAGCAGTCGGTGAGTTCGGCGATTTCCCGGAATGTGAGTTCCGATTCGTGCCGGAGTAGAACGACCTCGCGCTGCTCCGGAGGAAGTTTGGCAATGCAGGCATCCAGGATAGCGGCTACCTGTTGGCGCTCGAGCTCCGCATCGACAGACGAGCCGTCACTCGGAAGCGTATCCCAGTAGTCTGTTTCTCCCGACTGGGGGACGTCCTGCCATTTGCGTCGGGCGCGAAGATGGTCGAGCGCCGCATTTCGGGCGATGCGCAGCACCCAGGCGAGGAACTTACCCTGGCGGTCATAGGAGGCCCGTTCGCGCGTGAGCGCACGGCAGACGCGTATGAACGTCTCCTGGAACAGGTCGTCGGCCGCCGACGGCCCCACCATACCCACCAGATACCCGTACACACGCTCCTGGTGTCTCTCCACCAGGTGCCGGAAGGCGGTTTCGTCACCGCCTTCGACGTATTGGACTACAAGATTTTCGTCAGTCGGCTTCATTGCCCCATTAACGAGGCAGTCCCAGGAATTATTGCCTTGTTGAGAACTACCTGTTGAAAATTGTCAACTGGTCGCCGGGACGAATGGTGTTGGACGTCAGGCTGTTCCACTGCTTGATGTCGGCGACCGAGACGCCGTGCCGGCCAGCAATTCCAATCAGCGTATCGCCGCGGCGCACGGTGTACGTCACAGAAGGGGCCATCTCAGGATATAGCAGCAGCTTCTGCCCCACACGGATGTTGGAGCCGCGGATGTTGTTCCATGTGCGGACACTGGAGAGAGGAACGCCGTGCGCCGCCGCAATCTCGCTGAGCGTATCGCCGCGTTTCACGGTATACCGGACCGGCTCGCCGTTCGTCGTTGTCTCCGCCTGTCGGCCATCGGTATAAATGGTAAGGGTCTGGCCCACTCGGATGACCGATCCAGATATGTTATTCCATGACCGAAGGTCGCTCATGCGCACACCGTACGAAGAGGCAATGCCGCTGAGCGTGTCACCGCGACGGACGCGGTGAGTCACCCGGACCGGAGCTTCGTCCGAGTCACTGGGTCCACTTTGCGTCGACTGCTGCGTTGTTGTCTGGGTCGATACGGTCCGAACCGGCACGTCCGATGCCGTGGCGGCCACTGGACTGTTGTTGCGGGCCTGGGCTACCGGCGGAGCCGTGGCTTCAAGCAGGATGGGACGCACCATGCGCTGCCCGTACTGGACGGTCTGGCGGCTATCGGCAAACTGGGTCGTGGACAGATCTGTAGTATAATCGGCAATGGGGACTACCAGCCGCTGGCCAATATTGATGCGTGTCGAGCGCAGTCCATTTTTTTGCATGAGCTGTGCTACCGATACACCGAATTCGGACGCGATTCCACTGAGCGTGTTGCCGCGCTCGACGATGTACTCGCCACTTGGCCGGCGTGCCGATGGGGGAAGGGCCTCGTAGGCAGCCAGAAAGCGATCCTGCGAGCCGAGGGGAATTCGCAGATTGAACGCGCCCGTGGATGGAGGGAGGGAACTGCGGCGCAGATTCGGATTGAGCGCCTTTATGGTGGCTACATCCGTTCCGGCCAGTTCAGCGACGTCGTCGAGATTGAGCATACCCGTCACGGGTACCACATGGTAGGCATACTGGGGGCCACGTTCTGTGGGCTCTATGCCATAGGCCTGGGGGTTGGATGCAATGAGCGATGTGGCAATGAACATGGGCACGTAGTTTCGGGTCTCACGCGGGAGGTACGGATACATGTCCCAATACGTGGGGTTTTCTATGCCCGTCGCGCGGGCACGCCGCTCGGCACGCCGAATACACCGTGGCGAACAGTTGTAGCCGGCGAGCGCGACGTGCCAATCCTCGTCGTAGAACCCGTAAAGCCACTTCAGGTGGCGGGCTGCTGCGCGCGTCGAGAGCTCCGGATCCATCCTGTCATCGACCCATGCATTGACGTTCAGGTCATAGGCGCGGCCGGTCGCCGCAATGAACTGCCACATCCCCACGGCGGCCGCCCAGCTGCGGGCCCTCGGGTTCAGGCCCGACTCAATCATGGACAGGTACTTCAGCTCGTCTGGAATATCTTCTTCCTGGAAAATTTCCTCCACCATCGGGAAATACGTGTCGGCGCGCTGAATCCAGGTAAGCAGGACCTCACGCCGCTCTCTGAGCAGGAACTCCATGGAGTTTTCCACGAGCCGGTTCATGGTCATGGGGACAGTGGTACCCACCGGCTGCAGGGACTGGGGAACGACATCCTCGAGAAGCGGCTCTTCCACGGCTTCAAGAGCAGCGAACATGTCGTCCCGGAGCTCAAAAATGTCTCCAAACGCAACGAAGAGCGTATCGGCGGGGCCGTAAATACGCTCATATTCAGAAACGATGGTCCGATACGCCTGCGTAAATCGTGGATCTTCCAGGAACGGGCGGTGCACGGCCAGTTCTCCCAGCTCCCTCATGGCAGCATCGACCGCCGCGACCGCCGCATCGTCATCCCCGCGGGCAATCGATGCCATCAGATCGGATTGGTGAGCGTAGAGCGCGGAGAGTCTTTCCAGGAAATCGGCCTCCGTGCCGTCCGTGCGTCTGCCCAGATGGAACAGAACGTCGGTCGCCGGCGTCGCGACCAGACTGTCTGGCGGCAGGAGTGCGACCCGCTCGGCCTGGATGGTCATCCCGTTCTGCGCCTGCGACGAACGGGTCGGAACGAGGAGAAAGGCAAGCGCAAGAAAGAAGAGGATGATAGGTTCTCTACGTGGCTTCACGCGTCGTCCTGGTAAGGTGGAAGAATGGTTACAGGATAGTGTGTTCAGGCATTGCATTCAAGTGTAATCGTAACTGTCTGCGTGGCATGGTATTGGGTGTCTCCATCAAGTCTCGCGCAGGCGGGCCACGCAGATCCCGACAGATCAGGCGTGTCGCTTTTAGGGCCTGTTAACACTACGCCAGAGCCCGCTGTAGCCGACGAAAATGGCGTTTATCAAGGCGTGAGGAACGAAGTATGGCAGCGTCATTCGAGCGACGAACAACACAGAGAAACGCCATTTTCGACGCTACCCTGCGGGACGGGGCCAATTTCGCGTCCGCCATCGTTGTCCTCACCTCGAGTAGCGCTGCTACACTTCGGTTCGTACGCCTTGGCGTACACGAATTTGGCTACCGTCTGCGGGCTCTGGCGTAGTGTTAACAGGCCCTGGAAGCGTCTCGAGCAGTCATCGCACACCCTCCTGCGGCGGCGAAGCCGGAAATGTCAACATGGATGAACGTCCCAATATAGCGGCCCTTATCGGGTTTTATCTCTGGCGGAGTGGCGCCGTCGTTGTGGCCGCCTACCTCGCATGGGAGGGCGGTTCCTGGATGTGGGACGTGCTGCGAACGGCCGGCCTCCCCCGGGCCCTGCTTCTCGGGGTCTTTCTGCTCGCTGCCGGGTTCATCCTGTTTGTTGGAAGCTTTGTACTGGAGCGCGTGGTCGATGCGCGGGCCGAGCGCGGACTGAGGGACCTGTAGAAGCGTGTTAAAGAACCAGCGCACACCCTTCTGAGCATGGGACGAATAGTAACACTCGCGCGCGTTCACGCTGTCCGACGGGCGGGGCTCATGCTGATGGCCGCGGGCACGGTGACCCTCGCAGGCATGGCCATCGGACCGTTTTGGCGCCTGGCACGTGCAGCCGTGGTGCCGCTCGTGTCCTGGCTTCCATGGCCGCTGCTCGTGGGCGGCGCCTTGGCCGCTCTCGGCGCGGCCGTACTTATTGCCGCGCTCCTGCGCGAGCGCCTCGCGAATCGAAAAAACGACAACAATCTGAAACACCCATGATACTTGTCAACACACCCAATGTAGACGGCTTTGAAATCACGGAATCGCTCGGCCTGGTCCGCGGCAACACCATCCGCGCCAAGCACATCGGCAAGGACTTCATGGCGGGCATCCGCATGATGGTCGGCGGCGAAATCAAAGAGTACACGGAAATGCTGACCGAAGCCCGCAACGAGGCCATTCTGCGCATGCGTGCCGAAGCGGGCGAGCGCGGCGCCGATGCCGTCGTGAACGTCCGCTTCGTAACGAGCCAGGTCATGACGGGCGCCGCCGAGCTGCTGGCCTACGGAACGGCCGTGAAGCTGCGCAAGGTATGATCGCTTCCGCGGCTGCGAACGAAGCAGCACCCCGGCTGGAACGCGCCGCCGCGCGGCTCGAGGGGCAGCGGCACCGCCTCGAGCGGCGGAGTGCGCTATTTTCGCGCGTGCGACTGGGCATTGTGCTTACTGGCGCACTCGTCGTGGGGCTGGCGGCCAGCGGCGAGCAGTCGGGGCTGGCGTGGTACGCTTTCGGTATTGCTACGGCCGTCTTCGCCATCGCCGCCCGGCTGCACGAAGGCGTCGCCCTCCGCCTGCGCGCCCACCGCATTGCCATCGGTCTTCGGCACGCGGAGCTCGCGCGCATGGACTGCCGCTGGGACGATATTCCGCCGCCCGTCGATGTAACGGGCGCGATTGGCCTGCCCGGCGATCACGCGTTCGCCGCCGATCTGAACCTGTTCGGGCCGCGATCCGTGCATCATCTGTTCGATACGGCGCTCTCTCGCGACGGCAGCCGGGAGCTTGGGCGGTGGCTGTTGGATGACGCCCTGGACCGGGCGGCCGAGCGCCAGATGCTCGTCCGGGAACTGCAGGACATGCCGCTCTTCCGGTACCGATTGGCGGTAGCCGCCGGGCTCGTTCGCATCAACGAGAAACACCCCTTCGACGGCGAGGTGCTGCTCGGCTGGCTTGGCAGAAGAAAGGTTTCCCGCCGCGTCCGCGTGCTGCTCGGCGTGCTCACCGGGCTTGCCGCGATGAACATCACCCTTGTCACGACGCACGCGCTCGGATGGACTCCGGCACTCTGGCTCTTTTCATTTACCGCCTACGCCGCCGTCTACCTCCTGAACAATCGGCACTACGAGCACCTGTTTGACGATGCCGAGCACCTGTACTACCAGTTGCGTCACCTTCGACCTGTGCTGAGTACCATTGAGCGGTTCCGATTTAACCGTCGGCCGGGCCTTCGGGCGCTCTGCCGCCCGCTACAGGAGGGCAGTCCGCCATCGCGCGAACTCGCACGACTCGCGCGCCTCTCGGCCGCCGCCAGCACGCAGAAAAGCGAGGTCCTGCGCGTCGTGCTGAACGTCCTCGTGCCGTGGGATCTGTTCTTCTCCGTCCGGCTCGCAAGCGCCGGAGAGCGCCTCTACCTCATGCTTCCCGAATGGCTCCGCGCCTGGCGCACGCTGGAGGCCGCCGGTTCGCTCGCCGCCTGGGCATGGCGGCATCCGGAGGCCACGTTTCCGGAATTTCCGGGAGATGCAGCGCATGCAGGCGAGCAGCCAGCGGGCGCGTCCCCAGTTGGCGGCTCTACAGCAAGCAGCGCCGTGGGGCCCGGCGGCGCCTTACTCGAGGCCGATGCCCTCGGGCATCCCCTCATTCCACCCGCCGAGCGCGTGTGCAACGACTTTTCGCTCGGCGGCCCCGGCCACGTCGTCCTCATCACAGGGTCCAACATGTCCGGAAAGAGCACGTTTCTGCGCACGGTCGGCGTGAATGTGGTCCTCGCGCGGGCGGGCTCGGCGGTCGCGGCCAGCCGCATGACACTTCGCCCCTGCCGCCTGTTTACGTCCATCAATGTATCCGATTCGCTTGGCGACGGCATGTCCTACTTCTACGCCGAAGTCAAGCGCCTGCGCGCGCTGCTCTCGGCGCTTGAGGACGCCAGCGGCGCACCGCTTCTGTTTCTGGTCGATGAGATCTTCCGCGGCACAAACAACCGCGAGCGCTACGCTGGCAGCAAGGCCATCCTGGAGGCGCTCCGCGCGGGCCGGGGCGCAGGTCTCGTCACCACGCACGACCTCGAGCTCGTGCACCTCGTTGGCCTTGACAACCGGCACTTCCGCGAGCATATCGAGCACGGCCGCATGGCCTTCGATTACCTGCTCCACGACGGCCCGTGCCCCACCACGAACGCGCTCGCGATCATGAAAATGGAGGGGTTGCCGGTTGGCGGCGCATGACGGGCGACATGAACCCGCCGCGATTATATTGGGGGTCGGGCCCGCACGTCCGGGCCCTGTCTCCGCAACACATCACGCCAGACCCATGCGATTACTTCCCGGCCGTTTCTCATCCACTGTCCTGCACCTGGCCCTTGTCGGCCTCCTGATGACGGTCGGTGCATGCGCGCCGCCGGACGAGACAACAACCAATGACCTTGAATTCCTGCCCGGCATGACGGCCGATCTCGGGTATCCGTTCTCGGAGGCCGTGCGCGCAGGCAATATCCTCTTTCTCTCGGGTCAGGTCGGCATTCTGCCCGACAACACGATCATCGAGGGGGGCGTGCTCGCTGAAACCCGTCAGATCATGGAGAACATCAAGACGGTCCTCGAGGCCAACGGGCTTGGCATGGAGCACATTGCCAAGTGTACGGTCATGCTCGACGACATGAGCCAGTGGGGCGCGGTGAATGACGTCTATGTAGAGTACTTTCCGGGGCCCAAGCCGGCGCGGAGCGCATTCGGCGCCGACGGGCTGGCGCTCGGCGCGGCCGTCGAAATCGAGTGTATTGCGCACGTGCCGAGTCGCTGAACCAACTCCGGCCCCATGAACCACCACCAACCCCCCACCCACCCATGACCATCAGCGCGCGGCTCTCGATCATGATGTTCCTCCAGTTTTTTATCTGGGGGGCCTGGTACGTCACCGTCGGTAACTACATGACGGCCATTGACATGGCCAGTCTGACCCACTGGCCGTATACGGTCAATCCGGTGGCCGCCATCGTGAGTCCGTTCTTCCTGGGGCTCGTCGCGGACCGCTATTTTGCTACCGAGAAAGTGCTTGGCGTGCTGCACATCGCAGGCGGCGTCATCATGTTCCTGACGCCGGCGGCATCGGGTAACCCGACCGTGTTCATTCTGCTGCTGCTGGCCTACAATCTGTGCTACATGCCGACGCTCGGCCTCACGAACACGCTTTCCTTCCACAACATCGAGGATCAGGAGAAGCAGTTTCCGCTCATTCGTGTGTTCGGCACCATCGGCTGGATTGTGGCCGGGCTGTTCATCAGCTTCGTGCTGGTCGGCTTTGCGCCGGAGGGCATGAAGCCGGACGAAACCGCGCTTCCGCTCTACACGACCGCCGTCGCCAGTATCCTGCTCGGACTCTACTCCTTCTCGCTGCCGCACACGCCGCCGCAGGGCAGCTCCGGGCCCATTGAGCTGCGCAGCATTCTGGGCGTGGATGCGTTCAAAACGCTCGGCAGCCGATCGTTTTACGTATTCCTGGCAAGCAGCTTCCTGCTCTCCATTCCGCTCGCTGCCTACTATAACTTCGCGCCCATTTTCGTGAACGCGAGCGGCGTCGAGAACGTCGCGGCCACCATGAGCCTCGGCCAGGTGTCGGAAGTTGTCTTCATGCTGCTCATGCCGCTCTTTTTCAGGCGGCTCGGCGTCAAATGGATGCTCGTCATCGGCATGGCCGCCTGGGTCGTGCGCTACGGCCTGTTTGCGCTGGCCGCGCCCGATGGCGTATTCCTTTTCATTGCGGGCGGCATTCTGCTGCACGGCATCTGCTACGACTTTTTCTTCGTGACCGGACAGATCTACGTCGACAAGAAATCGACGCCTGCCATCCGCGGCCAGGCGCAGGGCATGCTCGTGCTCGTGACCTACGGCCTTGGCATGTTCATTGGCGCGCAGGTCGCCGGCAACGTCTTCAACAGCTTTCTTGGCGACGCAGCGGCCCTCGACCCCGCCCAGTGGGCCTCGTTCTGGTGGATTCCGGCCGCCTTCGCGGGCGTCGTCATGCTGATTTTCGGTGCGCTTTTCAAAGACAGGGTCGATACGACGGAGGTGACGATATGAAACGCCGAGAGCCGCCGGCAGGCCGCGACATGGACCGCCGCACGTTCGTTCGCACATCGGCAGGGGCCGTCGTCGGTGCGAGCCTTTTTCCGCTCGCGTGCGCGGGAGGAGAAGATGGGCGGGGACCCGGCGCAGCGGGCTCCGCTGCCGGCGCGGACCAGCCGAACGCTACAGGGGCCAACGCCACGCCTCAGAACGCCGGGCATCCGTACCATGGCCGCACGCCCGGGCACGCGCTCTTCGACATTTCGCTCGCCCAGTGGTCGCTCCACAAGGCGCATTTCGCCAACGAAATGACGACGATGGATTTTCCGCTCGTGGCGAAGAACGACTACGGCATTACGGCCCTCGAGTACGTGAACATTTTTTTCATGGAGCAGGCCCGCACGGCATCGTTCCTTCTCAAGCTCCGGACCCTGTGCGACAGCGAGGGCATCCAGAATGTGCTCATCATGTGTGACCGCGAGGGGCGGCTCGGCGATCCGGACGACGCGGCGCGCACTACGGCCGTCGAGAACCATTACAAGTGGGTCGAAGCGGCCAAATTCCTTGGCTGCCACTCCATCCGTGTGAACGCGGCGAGCGAGGGCTCCTACGAAGAGCAGCAGAAGCTGGCTGCCGACGGACTACGGCGCCTCACGGAGTTCGGCGCCCAGCACAACATCCACGTGATTGTCGAAAACCACGGCGGGCTCTCATCAAGCGGTGCCTGGCTGGCAGGCGTCATGCAGCAGGTGGATCACCCGAATTGCGGCACGCTGCCTGATTTTGGCAATTTCCGCATTGCAGAGGGCGAATGGTACGATATCTACCAGGGCACCGAAGAGCTCATGCCCTTCGCCAAGGGCGTGTCCGCCAAGAGCCATAACTTTGATGACGAGGGCAACGAGCGCGACAAGGACTACGAGCGCCTGCTGCGCATTGTGCTCGACGCTGGCTACCGCGGCCACATCGGCATCGAGTACGAGGGCACGGAGCGGCCCGAGCCGGAGGGCATCCGCCTGACGAAAGCGCTCCTTGAGAAGACGCGCACGGCGCTCGCGCCCCATTACACGTAACATCCACCCACCCCGCCGAATCACACACGCTATGATGATCGCATCTACCCACACCATCGCCGCGCTCACGGGCGCCCTCTTCCTGTGCGGCTGCACGGCCGGAGACAAAACCCCGGACGCATCCACCGAACCCACCACGAGCAGTACGAGTGGCATGAAGGAAGTCGCCGCATCCACCGAAGAATGGACCGTGCTGTTTGACGGAAGTTCGATGGATGCCTGGCGGGGTTACCAGCAGGAGGCCATGCCGGAGGGCTGGATGATCGGTGAGGACGGGGCGCTCGTGGCCCACGCGCCGGGTGCGGGAAATGATATTGTGACGCGCGCCGAGTTTGAGAGTTTTGAGCTGGCGTTTGAGTGGATGGTGCCCGAAGCGGGTAACAGCGGCGTGATGTTTCGCGTGACGGAGGACAATGACTACCCGTGGATGTCCGGGCCCGAGTACCAGGTGCTCGACGACATGTACCACTCCGAGGGGGAGCCGAACAAGAACAGCGCGGGATCGAACTATGACGTGCATGTGCCGGCTGTGCGCGCAAACAAACCGGCAGGCGAGTGGAATACGGCGCGGCTCGTGGTGGACGGCGCGCACGTGGAGCACTGGCTGAACGGGGAGAAGGTCGTGGAATACGAGCTGCATTCGCCCGAATGGGAGGCCGCGCGCGATGCCAGCAAGTGGGCCGAATGGAACGACACGTATGGCATGGCGGCGAGCGGCCACATCGCGCTGCAGGGCGACCACACGTCGGTTTCGTATCGAAATATCCGCATCCGCACGCTCTGACATGGGACACACCATCGTTCTCGACCACATCCGCGGCGTGCATCGCGGCACACGGACGCTCCTTGACGAGGACACGGAGCTCCTCGGCACGGGCCAGAACGTAACGGTCCATTTCCCGGCCCGCAGCGAGCCCGGCGTCCACGAATACCACGGCACGCTAACGCTCACGGGCGACGATTACCTGTTTGCGGTCGAGCCCTCGGCGCCTGTGCGCGTGAACGGGGCCCCGTTTTCCGGGGGGATGCTTGCCGACGGCGATCTGATTGAGCTCGGTGACGGACATGCGGGGCCCGCCATGCGCTACCGGCATGTCGCCGAGGATCGCGACCAGAAGTACCGTTCGCTGAGCGAAACGCTGACCGACTGCGTGGACTGCGCGCGTGTTTCGAGCGCTACACCGCTCGGCGTAGCGGCCCGCGTCGCGACCGAGCTTCCGATTGAAATGATTGCGCGCTCGGCGCCCGGGACGCGGCTCGTGTCCATGTTCCTGCTCGGTATGCTTGTGGTATCGGTCGGGTGGCTCGGCGTGAGGACGCTCCGCATTGAACAGGCGCTGAGCGATCAGTCGACGGAGTTTTCAGAGTTTTCGGAGGCCATGAGTCTGTTTCGCGCCGAGCGCTCGCTGAGCACCGGCGAACTCGATGCGCTCAGGCGCGACATTGATGCCGCCGCCGAGCGCATTGACGCCGTCGAGGGTACGCCCATCGGGGACATCCTCGAGGAGGTATCGCGCTCTATTGTATTCGTGCAGGGGGCGTTCGGCTTTCGCGATCCGGAGGGCCGGCCGCTCCGCCAGGTCGTGAATCTGCAGGGCGAGGTCATGCGCGATGCGCGCGGCCAGCCGCTGATTTCGCCGACCGCCAAGGGCCCTGTGTTCACACAGACCTATACCGGCACGGCGTTTCTGGTATCGACCGACGGGCGCCTCGTGACCAACCGCCATGTGGCCATTCCGTGGGAGTTTGATCCGGCCGCCCAGCGCGCCATGGCGTCGGGGCTGACACCGTTCATGCATCGGCTCGCGGGCTACGTTCCGGGTCGTGAAGAGCCGTTCGACGTCGCGCTTGTTGGCGCATCGGACGTGGCGGACGTGGCGGTGCTGTCGTCATCGCTCACTGGCAACGATGTGCGGCCCATAGGGTTGTCAGATGCAGCGCCCAAACTCGGGGACCGCGTACTGGTGCTCGGCTACCCGACCGGTGTCCGTGCCCTCCTGGCTCGCACCAGCCCCGCCTACATTGACGAATTGCTGGGTGCGGGCGCGGCGGCCGGCAGTTCGCGCTCGGCGCCCGATCCCTGGGAGCTGGCCGCCATGCTGGCGCGCGACGGCCACATTGCGCCGCTTATATCCGAAGGCATTGTGGCGCAGCTCACGCCGACGGCTGTCGTCTACGACGCCGCAACGACGTACGGCGGCAGCGGCGGGCCGGTCGTCAACACGAGCGGCGAAGTAGTGGCCGTCAATTCGGCCATCGTGCCCGAGTTCGGCGGCGCCAACATGGGCGTCCCGGTCGCCGAAGCGCTCAAGCTGATGGATGCGCCGAGATAAAACCGGTCAAGGCTGCACCGGTCAAGGCTGCACGACGCGGCGAAACAGTTCGCTCTGGCCGCGGCCGTCGAAGGTGACGACGTCGTAGTCCTGGTAGTTGGCCGGGTCGCCCTGTTCCATGCCGGGCGATCCGATGGGCATGCCGGGTACCGAGATCCCGAGTACGGCGGGACGCTCGGCGAGCAGGCGGGTCACGTCTTCGGCCGGAACGTGTCCTTCAATGATGTAGTCGCCAATAACGGCCGTGTGGCACGAGGACACGTTCCGGCCGACTCCGTATTTGGCTTTGACGGCCGTAAGATCATCCACGTCGCGCAGTTCCACATCAAAGCCGGACTTTTCCATGTACTCGGCCCAGGCCACGCAGCAGCCACAGGTCGGGGATTTGTAGACGACGAGTGTCGTATCGCTACCACCGGCGCCCGAGGGCGTAATGAACAGCATGGCGGCAGCGGCCACGATGAGAAAGCTGCTGGCGAAGATGATGGCGAGTTTTTTCACGGCGCTGGGGAAGGTTTGGTCAGCATCAATTGTCGTCGTCCAGCGCAGACGGTGCGCCTGGAACTGGGCGTTACGCCCGTATGCGGCGCAAGTTCACGCTTTACGCGCCCTGGACAGGCGCAAAAGACCAGTTTTTGGCGTAGTTTTCTGTGTTCGCGAGCATATCCAACATCCATCCACATCACGTATATGCGAAGGTACCGGCAGCGCGCTCTGGTTTTCGCCGCACTTCTTGTCGGCCTGACAGGCTGTATTCCAGGCGCTGGTGATCGCAACAAGGTGACGCTCTCTGATCCGGCGTGGGACATCCAGTATGAGGACTCCACGGCGCTTTTCATTGGCGTACATGCCGTCAGCGAATCTGTAGCGTGGGCAGCCGGGACGGACGGCCGGGTCGGACGCACAACAAATGGTGGGCTGACGTGGGACGTGCGGCGCGTACCGGACGCCGACAGCCTGCAGTTCCGCGATGTACACGCGTTCTCCGAGGACCTGGCTTTTGTGCTGTCCATCGGATCGGGCACAGATTCGCGCATCTACAGGACCATCAACGGCGGCCGGTCCTGGACGCTCTCGTTCCAGAACCAGGATCCCAATGCTTTTTTCGACTGCTTCTCCTTCTGGGATGAGGACCGCGGGTTCGCCTTCAGCGACAGCCACGAGGGAGAGTTCACGCTCATCCGGACGCTCGACGGTGGACGCACGTGGAACCGCATTCCACCCTCCCTGGTGCCCGATGCCCGGCCAGGCGAAGGCGCGTTTGCGGCCAGTGGAACGTGTGTCGTGACGGGCCGAAACGGGACCGGCTGGTTCGTGACGGGAGCATCCGGGGTCGATACGCGGGTCATCCGGACGCATGACTACGGTGAGACGTGGGAAGAAGCCGCCTCGCCGATTGAAAGCCGCACGGCCACGCAGGGTATTTTTTCAATGGCCATGTACAGTGACAGTACGGGTGCCATTTTTGGCGGCGACTTTTCCCGGACGGACTCCGTCTACGCGAATATGGCGGTCACGGACGATGCCGGAGCGACGTGGCGGGCCGCCGGGCCCGTGCCACTTGGCGGCTCTGTCTTTGGAGCGGCATCGATGGGCACCGATCTGCCTGCGCCGGTATACATTGCCGTGGCGCCCACGGGCAGCGCGTGGTCGCAGGACGGCGGCGAAACCTGGGCCCGGATTGACTCGCTCTCCTATTGGACTGTTTCGTTCTACAACCCGCGGGCGGGCTGGGCAGCCGGTCCTGGCACCATCAGCCGCTTCCGCGTGAGTGGCATCAAGTAGGGCCGCTACTTCGCCGAACCGCCCGCACTGGCCGAGCCGCCACTTCGCCGAACCGCCCGCATTGGCCGGGCGTACGGAGCCCCATGAGCACTCCTCTCCGATCCCTGTTTGAAAGCCTGCCCCTGACGCCCGTCCTCGAGGCTGTTGGCCGCGTTGCTGCGCGTGAGGGCATTGATGTCTGGGCCGTCGGCGGGTTCGTGCGCGATGCTCTCCTGGGCCGATCTGTCACCGATGTCGACTTTCTGACGGTCGGCGAGAACAGTGGCATTGAGCTCGCCCGCCTGGTAGCCGCTGAACTCGGCGGCCAGACCGTTCATGTGTACAAGACGTTCGGCACGGCCGCCATCCGCGTGCCCATGCCCGGGGCGGACGGCCCGCCCGACCTCGTGCTCGAATTTGTGGCCGCCCGGCGCGAGAGCTACAGCCGGGATTCGCGAAAGCCCGATGTCACGCCCGGCACGCTTGAAGACGACCTGCACCGGCGCGACTTTACGGTGAACGCCCTCGCCATCCGGATCGGGCCCGATGATCTGGGCGAGCTGGTGGATCTCTTCGGCGGCGCTTCGGACCTGAACGCGGGCCTGTTGCGCACGCCGCTCGACCCTGGCGTCACGTTCGACGACGACCCGCTGCGCATGGTGCGGGCCGCCCGCTTCGCCAGCCAACTCGGCTTTGACGTACACAGCGACACGCTTGCCGCCATGGCCCGATACGCCGAGCGCATTGACATCGTAAGCGCCGAAAGGACGACGACTGAACTGCAGAAAATCATCTGTTCGCCGCGGCCCGCGGTCGGGCTTGAAATCCTGTTCGATGCGGGCCTCCTGCAGCGTATTCTGCCCGAGCTGACCGATCTCCAGGGCGTAGAAACGGTCGATGGCGTGCGCCACAAGGACAATTTCTACCACACGCTCCAGGTGGTCCAGAATTTGCTCGAGGGACTCGGCGAGGGGCCGGCCGGCAATGAAGGTTCGAGCGGCGAGGCCGAGGATTCCAGCGCCGCACCCGCCAGCGTGGCTTCCGAATGGCTGCGCTGGGCGGCGCTCCTGCACGACATCGGAAAGCCCGCCACGAAGCGCTTCACGCCCGGCGCCGGATGGAGCTTCCACTCGCACGAGGAGCGGGGCGCGCGCATGGTGCCCAAGATCTTCAAGCGGCTCCGACTGCCGACAGATGAGCGCATGAAATACGTGCAGAAGCTGATCCGCCTGCACCACCGCCCCGTCTCGCTCGTCGATGACGACGTGACCGACTCGGCCGTCCGCCGACTGCTCTTCGATGCCGGCGAGGACCTGGACGATCTCATGACGCTCGTGCGCGCCGACATCACGAGCAAGAACCCGCGCCGCGTGCGGCGCTACCTGCGGGCCTTCGACGCGGTCGAAGAGAAATTCCGGGAGGTCGAGGAAAAGGACCACCTGCGCAACTTCCAACCCCCGATCGACGGCCTCGAAATCATGGAAACGCTCGGCCTGGAGCCCGGCCGCGCCGTGGGCCGCGGCCAAAAAGCCATCCGCGAAGCCATCCGCGACGGCGTCATCCCCCACGACTACGCCGCCGCACGCGACTACATGATGCGCATCAAGGACGACGTGCTGGCGGGATAGGGGTTATGTTTGGCAGAAACTGTGTCTAATTGGATGCGTAATCCACTTGAACGTCCATGGAGAACCCCATGCTGCACCAATTGAATACAAATTCCCTCGCGTCGTTTGACGCCGAGTCCAGAAAGTCGGAGCTGGACGAACTGGTGGGGCAGACAAAGATTGCCAACGGTTCCTCTTCGGCCTATCTGATAGCCAAGATCAAAGGCTATGAACGACAATTCCAGATGGGCAGTGATGAAATGGCCACGAGACTGTCTCGGGGCGAACTGGAGGAGACCGAAGAAATTGCGGCCTGGCTCTTCTACCTGGATGCATACCGCGCCCATGCCGGGTAAGCACGGGCCGAACCGACTCGAGCGCTATCTGGAAATCCACGAGACGATCATGGAGCAATTGCGCCGTGGTGGATTTCTTCTTCAGGACAATCTCACGATTACTGCCTTGCACGACCAGATCATCATGGAGGGATCGCTGGACTGCAGGGGTGACATTTATATCGATGTCCGAAAAAGACTGCAGATCTTGACAGATTCTGGTGCTGCCTCACTCGTCCAGACGGTTGCCTATTCGTACAATGTGGTCCTCGCAGGGGTTGGTAATATATTTCGGTATGACAGCCCTCATAACGATCACAACAGGTTTCACCATGTACATCGTTTCGACGTACTGAATGGTGATAAGAGAGGTTTCGTTCGGAGAGTCGATCCCAACACCTGGCCGCACCTCCAAGAAGTGATCGACGAGGCAGCCGAGTGGTACTATGCAAACATAGATACTCTCCTGGACAATTCTGACTGATTATGGGCGTGAAAATACACGCGATTCATTCCACGAGTCCGTGCTCCCACGCCCAGGCGACGGCTTCGGCGCGCGTTCGCAGGCTCAGTTTCTCATAGATCCGCGACACGTGGTTCTTGACCGTGCCTTCGGAGATGAAGAGCGATTCGGCGAGCTGCGGGTTGGTCAGGCCGCGGCCCAGGAGCGCGAGCACCTCCGTTTCCCGGGGACTCAAGTCGGCGCTCTGTTTCTCGAGTTCGTACCGGCGGCGACGGATCATTTTCTCGGCAACCCGCGCCGAAATCCACTCGTCCTCGCCGGCGGCCACGCCGCGCACGGCATCCACAATCATGTCCGGGGCTTCATCCTTGGTCAGATACCCGCTGGCGCCCGCATCCAGAAGACCAAAAATGTACTCCTCGTTGTCGTGTGCGCTGAGGGCGAGTACGCGCGTCGGCTGAGCCGGACTGGTTGCGTCCGCGCGCGCAGCGGCCAGTTCGCGGGCGGCGGCCAGTTCGCGGGCCACCTCGAGCCCGCCCTTTTTGGGCATCTCCATGTCGAGTAGCAGTACATGGGGCGCGAGTTCACGTACCAGCGTGAGAGCCTCGTCGCCGTTATGCGCTTCGCCCACAACCTCTATGTCGCGGTGCGCTTCGAGCATGATCCGGATTCCGCCGCGAACGACCGGGTGGTCATCGGCGAGTACGACGCGTATGGTCATGGCGCTGCCCCGACAACCCCCGGAACGGTGATCCGGATCTGCGTGCCGTGGCCCGGGCGGCTGTCCACGCGCAGTGCGCCGCCGAATGCGAGGACCCGCTCGCGCATACCCATAAGCCCGAAATGGTTACGCCGCCCAAGATCCACGAACGATGCCGGCACATGGAAGCCCCTACCGTCGTCTTCGATGTCAAGCGCAACGTCGGCGCCTACGAGCCGCAGACGGATGGTGAGGCGCGTCGCGCCAGCGTGTTTGATGACGTTCGATGCGCCCTCCTGCACCATCCGGTAGAGCGCCAGCCGGGCATTTTCCTCAATGCGCAGCCCGTCGGCCGCCAGGTCGAGGTCCAGGCTGAGGCCCGGCGCCCGCTCTTCGAGCCCCTCGGCGTAGGCCCGGATGGCGCGTTCAAGCCCGAATGGCGCGAGCACCGAAGGGCGCAGTTCGCCGCAGATTTCGCGCAGCCGTGAAATCACGGTCTGGATTTTGTCGCCCGCCCCGTTGGATCCCTCCGGAAGGCTGTAGCGCACGCCGTAGAGATCCTGCATGGCGCCATCGTGCAGTTCCTGCGCAAGGCGCAGCCGCTCCATTTCGCTGCTTTCCATGAGGCGGTGATGGATTTCCTGCTGCTCGCGCTGCTCGGCGCGCACGGCAGCGATTTTCCGGCGGTTCACGATTTCGCTGATGGATGCGACGGCCGCGATGCCAAAGAGCACCATCAGAATCCGAAACCAGGTCCGTGCCACGAGCGGCGGCGTGACGTGGACGGCGATACGGCGGATGGGCCCTGTGCCAGCCTGTATTTCGAGCACGTGATCGCCGCCCGCAAGGCCCGTCACGACGAACGAGCGTTCGCCTTCGGCCAGCTCTTGCCAGGCCGCGCCTTCGCGCGTCCGGTAGCGGATACCCGTGCGGGCAGCGCCGGACAGCGGCGCGGCCGAAACCCCCACGCGGATGGCCTGCTCGCCGGCGCGCACCTCAATGTCGTCGGCCGTCGCGGCGGCGAGCAGGCCCGCGCGCCGCGCACCCACGTCAATATGGGTAACCACGACGCGCGGCGCGCGCCCTGAAAGCACCGCCTCCGGATGAAAGCGCGTGACGCCGGAAATGCCCCCGAAGAGTAGCGTTCCACGCGCGGTTTCAAATACCGCGCCCTGGTTGAACTCGTTGTTCTGCAGGCCATCGGTCACGTCCCACGACACGCGCGCCGCCGCGGCCTGTCCACCCAGCGCCGCGAGCCCCCGGTTCGTGGCTATCCAGATGCGCCCCCCGGCGCCCTCGCGCACCGCATACACGGTGCTGCCGGAAACAACAGGCGTCGGCGCGCCCTCATCTTCTGTATCGGCCTGGTCAAACAGGTCCAGGCCGCTCGCCGTGCCTACCCAGACGCGGCCCTCGGCGTCTTCCTCGACCGATGCCACGATATCGCTCGACAGGTTATCTGTACTGCGGGCGAACCAGGAGAACGAGCCGTCCGACTGCCCGCCGGCCTCGACCTCGGTGCGGGTCTCGGCCTCGGTGCGGCCTTCGCGCCGCACGCTCAGCCCCGAACCGAGCGTCCCCACCCAGAGCGCGCCGGTGGTCGTTTCGCGGACCTCGATAACGCGGTTGCCGGCTATTGATTGCGGCCCAGAGGTAATAATTTCCATTACCCCACGGCGTGGGTGCACGCGGGCCAGCCCCGACCACGTGCCCACCCACGTTTCGCCCGCGTGCACGCGCGATGGCCAGGTCGCAAACACGCGGCTGTCGGGCAGGCCGTCGCCGGATGTCCAGACGCGAGCCGTGCGCGCGCCGACGGGCCAGAGCGCGAGCCCCCCTCCGGTAGCAATCCAGAGGGAAGGCGCCGCGCCAGAACCCGCCGCAACCCGCTCCCCGTCCAGGGCGAGCCCCAGCACGCGGTCGTGTGGAAGCACGCGCCCGGCCCGGTACGCCGTGCGCACGCCCGTTTCAATGTCCTCCGCAATCAGCCCCCGGCCGTCCGTTCCCATGTAAATACGCCCATTCACCTCGGCCACAGAAAGCACCGATGCCGGCGCACTGAACCAGTCAAATCTGTGCATGCGGCTCACACCGCCGCCGTTTGTCGCCACGCGAAACTCCCCATCCGAGTTCATGTGCATGGCCGTGATCGTGCCCGAGCGCATATGCCGCGCCGACGGCCCGGGCCCGACCTGCCGCGCAAACGCCGCCGACCTGCCACGAACCTCGCCATCTCCCGTGCCCTCCGTGACCAGGTACATCCCCGCGCCATCCGTGCCCGCCCAGAGCCGCCCGGCATGATCGCGGCCAACAGCTGAAATCCGGGCCGCCTGCTGCGGCGCATCGGGCGGCGGACCGATCTGGGCCAGCAGCTCGCCCTCCGCCGTGTAGTGAAGAAGCCCCTGGCCGCCGGTGCCCACCCAGACCGAGTGGTCCGCATCGACCCATATCGTCAGAATGATGGGGGGCGCCCGCACGGCCGTCACATTTCCGGTCGCCGGCTCAATGCGCACCAGCCCGCCCGTGTCGGTCCCCGCCCAGATGTGTCCGCTTGGGTGGGCAGCGACCGACAGGACGCGGCCGCGTGGAAACGAGGAGTCATCGCCCGCCTGGAATGTGGTGCGTGGCGCGCTCGGGCGCGGCGCCCCCGCTCGAGGCATCCCCCCGCGCGGCTGGGCCAGCGCCGAATCGGGGTGGAACACCACCAGGCCGCCGTAGGTCGCCACCCAGAGCCGGCCATCTGCGCCCTCCGCGATGTCGGTCACCGCGCGGTGCGGAAGCAGGGCGCCCGGCAGGCGGCGAAAGCCCTCCTCACCGGGCAGGAGAGCGGCCAACCCACCCGTATGGGTGCCGATGAACAGGCGGCCGCGGCTGTCCACCTCGAGCGCGGCTATCCAACTGTCAGGCAGCGACGTGGAATCGGCGGCATCGTGGTGGAACGACTGGAAGCGGTGCCCATCCCAGCGGTTCAGCCCATCCTGGGTGCCCAGCCACAGGAACGACGACGAATCTTCAGCGACCGCAAACACCGAACTCTGCGACAGCCCCTCCTCGACCGAGTGGGACTCGAACGATACGAGTTGTGCGCTGGCGGGCAGCGATGTCGTGACGAGGATGAGGAGAAGCAGAATCCGCATGCCCCACGATACGAAATCCGGCAGCGCGCGACACGTGGCAGAAGTCATGTTATGAGGCGGTGAAATTCCACGCCTCTTAGATTGCTTCCCGTGTGATATACCAGTAATATACTATAAATATATTACTTACGAGAATGACACGAAATCAATACAAACCAGATCGCGTATCCTCACCCGGAGATACACTGAAGGAACTGCTTGCTGAATTCGGCATCACGCAAGAGGAACTGGCTCGGTCGATCAATATTCCGGGAGATGCGGTCAGGGACATCATCAAGGGTGACGCCGCGATAACATCCGACGTAGCCCATGGTCTTGAGCAGGTTCTTACGGATCCGACCAGCACAAACTGACAGATACCGGTATCAACAGTGTCAGAGCGCCCGACAGCCCCTACTCCTCCTCAGCCTCGGCGAGCTCGGGGCGGACGTCCCAGGAGAGCATCTGTTCGATGTCGGCGTAGTCTTCTTCGCCGTCGGCGTCGGTGAACGAGTAGTCACCGAACTTCTCGGCCATGATGGGCGAGTTCTTCTTCCAGACCTGACCGTCGAGATCGGTGAACTCTTCCGGATAGGGATTGTGGATGCGGTAGGACGGGTGGTAGGACTTGTACGTCTTCTCGGCCTCATACAGCGCGGCGCGGCGGGCGCCGGGCTTCGACGAACTCGTGCCACGGACAATGAACGGCGTGATTTCGATGGTAGCCGTGAAGAATCCATCTTCCGAATCCTCGTACTCGGGGCGCATGACCTTGAAGTCGCCGGGATGGGGATAGGCGCTGCGTTCGTTCTGATCCATGACTCGTCGGGGCGGGTGTGTGTCGATTTTGTATAGGCCGCGTGGTACGCCCTCGAAGCGCCATGGGATCCAGAGCAGGTGCCAGATTCAGATAACCGTTATTGGCGTATTGGATATTCCGTTATTGGATTGGCGTTTGTGGAAAACCCTGTTGAAAACCTGCGGAAACAGGAGCAATAACGGATATCCACCAGGCGTCCCCTTTCTGGGCCGTCCAGGGCCGCACAGAAGGGGTCAGTGAACGCCTTTCCGGGCCACTTTTTGAATAATGCAGATGTGGATAATTATGCCTTGCATAACGGATTTCCCACCGGTTAATTGGTATCTGCGCGCTTCGCCACTTTTCTGAAAACGGGCCATGACCTCGGGTCATAGTCCGTTATTTTTCTGGCCCTGCGAAGCCCGCCACCCGCCTTCTTTTGCCCGAATTCCGAACTGTCAGCACACGAATACGCCATGTCAGAACCCACCACCCCCACCCGGACCGCATCTACCAAAACCCCTGCCGGCCTCAAGATTGACCGCGTGTTCTCGCGCGAGAACGAAAACCCGTTCGACAGCGTCAGCTGGGAGCGGCGCGATGCCATTATCAAAAACCACACGGGAGAGGCCATCTTCGAGCAGAAGAACGTCGAGTTTCCGACCTCCTGGAGCCAGCTTGCGACAAACGTCGTGGCCAGCAAGTATTTCTACGGCGAGCTCTCCCAGACGGGCAAGGACCCGGCCAAGGGCGGGCGCGAGGACTCGCTGCGCCAGCTCATCCACCGCGTGACGCGCACCATCGCCGACTGGGGCACGGCGCAGCACTACTTCGCCACCAAAAAGGACGGCGAGCGCTTCTACGACGAACTCACGTGGCTCTGCACGAACCAGTACGGCGCGTTCAACAGCCCCGTCTGGTTCAACGTCGGGCTGCACCACGAGTACGGCGTGAAGGATTCCGGCGGCAAGACCATTTTCGGGTGGGATGAGAAGAAGCAGGATGTCGTCCCGGTCGACCCCTACGTGCGGCCGCAGGCGTCGGCGTGTTTCATTATTTCAGTCGATGATTCGATCGATGACATCTGGAAGCTGATGGGCGAGAGCGCACGGCTCTTCAAGTTCGGATCGGGCGTCGGCGCCGACTGGTCGAAACTGCGCTCCAGCCGCGAAATGCTCTCGGGCGGCGGCACGCCGAGCGGCCCGGTCAGCTTCATGAAGGTGCAGGATGCCACGGGCGGCACCATCAAGAGTGGCGGCAAGACGCGCCGCGCGGCCATCATGCAGACGCTCAAAGTCTGGCACGCCGACATCATGGAGTTTGTCGAGGCCAAGCAGGAGGAGGAAAAGAAGGCCTGGGCGCTGATTGAAGAGGGCTACGACGGATCCTTCAACGGACCGGCCTACGGGAGCGTGGCCTTCCAGAACGTGAACCAGTCGGTACGCGTGACGGATGAATTCATGGATGCGGCGGACCGGGGTGAAGACTACGACCTGAAGTCCGTCAAGAGCGGCCAGGTGCTCGGCCAGCTGCACGCGCCGGAAGTGCTCGAAAAGATTGCCGCGGGCACGCACGTGTGCGGCGATCCGGGCATGCAGTACGAGGACACGATCCAGCGCTGGCACACGTGCAAGAACTCGGGGGCCATCAACTCGAGTAATCCATGCAGCGAATATATGTTTTTGGACAACTCGGCATGCAACCTGGCGAGCCTCAACCTGCGCAAGTTCCAGAAGGAAGACGGCACGTTCGACGTCGAGCGCTTCCGCGCGGCGAGCCGCGTTTTCATCACGGCCATGGAAATCCTGGTCGACAACGCGGGCTACCCGTCGGCGAGCGTCGCGCGCAATTCGCACCTCTACCGCCCGCTCGGGCTCGGCTTTGCCAACCTCGGCGCGCTCCTCATGTCCATGGGTCTGCCCTATGACAGCGACGAGGGCCGCGCCGTGGCGGGCGCCATCATGGCCATTGAGCACTCGGAGGCCTACGCCCGGAGCGCCGAAATCGCATCAAACCCCAAAATCGGTACGTTCGCGGGCTATGCCGAAAACGAGGAGCCGTTCCTGGATGTCATGCGTATGCACCAGGCGGCGGTCGGCGACATCGACGCCAGCTGCCCGGCCTACCTGCGCGAGGCGGCGGCCGAGAGCGCAGCCCGCATGGTGGCGCTCGGCGAAGAGCACGGCTACCGGAACGCGCAGGCGACAGTACTTGCGCCAACGGGCACGATCGGCTTCATGATGGACTGCGATACGACGGGCGTCGAGCCGGACATTGCGCTTGTGAAGTACAAGCTGCTCGCGGGCAAGGGCGACGGCATGCTCAAGATCGTCAATCGTACGGTGCCTGAAGCGCTCACGCGGCTCGGCTACTCGGCTGACGAGGTCGGTGACATCCTGGCGTTTGTGGAGGAAAACGACACCATCGAGGGCGCGCCGGCCCTCAAAGAGGAGCACCTGCCGGTCTTTGACTGCGCGTTCAAGCCGTTCAAGGGCACGCGCAGCATCCACCACATGGGGCATATCCGCATGATGGCCGCCACGCAGCCGTTTATTTCCGGGGCCATTTCGAAGACGGTCAACATGCCGGAAACGACAACGGTTGAAGAAATTGCCGATGCCTACCTGCAGGGCTGGAAGCTCGGCCTGAAGGCGGTCGCGATTTACCGCGAGAACTCGAAGCGCAGCCAGCCGCTCTCGACGTCCGAGGGAGGCAACACGAAGAAGAAGGAGGCGGCGTCCGGCGATGGCATGGCTGGCGCCGAGCCGGAAGTGCGCGTCGAGGAGCGAGTCGTTGAGCGCGTTGTCGAGAAAATTGTGCACCGCGCCGAGCGCCGCCGCCTGCCGGATGAGCGCCCGTCCATGACGCACAAATTCTCCATCGCGGGCCACGAGGGCTATCTGCACATTGGTATGTACCCGGACTCGGGCATGCCGGGCGAGATTTTCATCACAATGGCGAAGCAGGGCTCGACGATTTCGGGTCTTATGGATGCGTTCGCCACGTCGATCTCGATCGCCCTGCAGTACAACGTGCCGCTTGAGGACCTCTGCAACAAGTTCTCGCACATGCGCTTCGAGCCGAACGGGTTCACGAACAACCGGCAGATTCCGATCGCGAAGTCGATCATGGATTACATTTTCCGCTACCTCTCGCTGAAGTTTCTCGGCCAGCCGACCGAGGAGCCGAAGAAGCCGGAGGCGCCGGCCGAACCGGCGGCAGATATTGAGCAGGTGGACATGTTCTCAACGGGCGAGCCGACGGAAACGGTCGATCCGCTGGTTGGAAACACCGTGGATCTGTTCCTGAAGCATACGGGGGGCGAGACGTCAGGCTCTGCGGCTACGGCCACGAAGTCGGAGACGGCGACGTTCAACAACCAGGAGGATGCGCCGCCGTGCCCGAACTGCGGAAGCATCACGGTCCGGGCGGGAGCGTGCTATTCGTGCCCGAATTGTGGGAATACGTCGGGTTGTGGGTGATGGGATGCTCGCGGGAAGTAGTGTTTTTTGGTTCGACGGGAGCTGAGTGGGGCGGTTTGCGATCCGTAATCTCGGGAAAGCGGCCTGCGGCCGAAACCCTCGATCACGGATCGCAAACCGCGTCCACACCTTTCAATCGGTCAAAAAACACTATTTCCCGTGAGCCTCTCACGTATCGCTGGGGTTTCCTGCTCCACCTCCGTCGCTGGGGCTAGCTCAGCTGCTTCGCAATGTCGTCAATATGAGGCATTATGGCCTCTTCCAATCGGGTCATGGCGCTGAGCATGCCGTTGTGGATGCCTGGCCACTGTGACTCGGAGTCCCGGTAGCCGCCGTCGTCAAGAACAGATCGAATACGGCACGCACGTTTGGTATCCAGCCTCTGCCAATCCAGCGTCCCTCCAAAAGCCATCTCAATCTGCTCTCGCTTCGCCAACAGCTCATCAAACACGAATAGATTGGCCTCCTCATCGCCACGATCAATGTACAGTTCTACCTGACTCGTGTGCTGCTTAATGCTGAAGTTGAGCCCAAGGCCCCTGACCCCGGAAGAGGCACCAAGCCAGCCCCAGGAGCCTGGCTTAATGCTTCCGTGACGTGTTCCCCGCTCCCTCGCCATGGCTACGAGGCCGGTCCAGAACTTCAGCCTTAAGACGTAACGTTCTGCCTTGTGCTTCCTTTCTGCCTGACCTTTTTCCCGGAGCTGAACCTGATAGTCATTTGCCTCGGGTAGTGGAATAATCTGCTGTACATCAACGAACTGCTGCTCTCCGTCCTGGTACGGACGCATCCGGATACAGCGAATATCAACACTCCGTTCTCTAAGCCAGAGAACGGCGGTCGTCAGCTCACGGCCAAACCCTTCAGAAACGAGCAGAATTCGAACATCAGAGGCGAATAGTTCTTCGTCCGGCTCGTCCCAGCCCAGGAAATCGAGCATGCGCTTTTTCGCAGCGTCTTTCCCAATTCCGATGGAATCCAGGAATGCTCCATGGATGCGTATGGCTCGCTCGAAGGTCATTGCTGAGACCATGCTCGCATAGCGGATGGCCTGAAGTTCCATGTGTCCGCCGTCGACAGTTCGCTTGAGCTCGATGACTACCAGATTACCATCACTATCCATTGCCAAAAGGTCAATTCTCCGGCGGGAGTCCTCCCACTCGCTGAATTCTTCGGCCAGGACGTACAGATTTTCATCCAATACCTCAATCTGGGATCGAAGAAGACGCTGCAGGTCTCCCCTTTCTTTGACATTCATGTCCGTGAACGAAGAAGACCCTATAGGCCGGAATGCGACCGGGGTGATTTCGAATAGTGCCATGTCATGGACCCTATTGGTTGCCGATAACTGCTGGAAATACAAGCTACGATGACAAAGCGCCTATTGAAAACGAACTGCCTTGACTTCTGCGCTCAAACAGGGTAATCTCCCATGTCAAGGAAATATGAATGAGTATCCGTACCGGGATAAACGAGCACGAGTGGCGCCCAATGGCGAAGAAAGTAGCTGGAAAGAGTCTTGAAAAGTGGATATGGGATGCGGCGTGCTCTATTCGAGGTGCCAAGGACGCCCCCAAGTACAAGGACTTCATATTGCCGCTCATTTTCATGAAGCGGTTATGTGATGTCTTCGATGATGAACTGAACCGGATTGCCGTCGAGGTAGGGTCAAGAAGGAAAGCGTTCGCTGTCGCCAAGGCCGACCCTAAACTGGTCCGGTTCTACCTTCCCCTGAAACCTGAGGACCCGGATGAGCCCGTCTGGTCCGTCATTCGCAGGCTCTCCGACAAGATTGGCGAGGGTGTCACAACGCATATGCGGGCTATTGCTCGAGAAAACCCGCGTCTGCAGGGGATCATTGACCGCGTGGACTTCAATGCAACGACACATGGCCAGCGGGATCTTGATGATGATCGCCTGTCCAATCTGATCGAAGCCATCAGCATCAAGCGACTGGGACTGGAGGATGTCGAGGCCGATATCATCGGCAAGAGCTATGAATACCTGATCCGCAAGTTTGCCGAAGGAGGGGGACAGAGTGCTGGGGAGTTTTATACGCCTCCTGAGGTCGGCATCATCATGTCGAAGGTTCTTCAGCCAGTGCCCGGCATGGAAATCTATGACCCCACGTGCGGCTCAGGCGGGTTACTCGTGAAATGTGAGATCGCCATGGAGGAAAGTGCCAAAGGGAAGAAGCGTACCATCGCCCCATTAAGACTTTTTGGCCAGGAGTACACGCCTGAGACGTGGGCCATGGCCAACATGAACATGATCATCCATGACATGGAGGGCGAAATAGAAATTGGAGATACGTTCAAGTACCCCAAGTTCCGCACCAACCAGGGCAAGCTCCGTAAATTCGACCGCGTTGTCGCCAATCCCATGTGGAACCAGGACTGGTTCACGGAAGCGGACTATGACGCCGACGAACTAGACCGCTTCCCTGCAGGGGCTGGCTTCCCCGGAAAATCTTCTGCCGACTGGGGTTGGGTCCAGCACATCCACGCCAGCCTGAATGCCACCGGCCGCGCCGCGGTCGTCCTCGATACCGGTGCCGCCTCTCGCGGATCAGGAAACGCCGGATCCAGCAAGGAAAAGTCGGTCCGACAGTGGTTTGTTGAGAATGACGTTGTCGAGAGCGTCCTCTACCTGCCTGAAAATCTATTTTACAATACCACCGCTCCGGGCATCGTGCTCTTCCTGAACAGGAACAAGCCGAAGGACAGGCAGGGCAAGGTATTTCTCGTCAATGCTAGCCTGGTCTTTGAAAAGGGCGACCCCAAGAACTTCATTCCCGACGACGGTATCCAGCGCATTGCGGTAACACTCATTGCATGGACAGAAGAGGAAAAACTCAGCCGCATTGTCGATATCGCAGAGCTCAAGAAGAACGACTACAACATCTCCCCCAGCCGCTATATCCACACGAGCGATGCGGAGACGTACAGGCCCATCGACGAAATTGTAGCCGAGTTGGATGCCATTGAAGCGGAGGCCAAGGAGACCGACATGGCTCTGCGGCAAATCCTCACACAGCTGGGGTACTGACAATGAGGAACGAATCCACTGGCAACCTGGTGATCTACCAGACCGAGGACGGACGGGCTCAGATCGAGTGCCGCCTGGTAGATGAGACCGTCTGGCTCACTCAATCACAGATTGCGGAGCTGTTCGAGACGACACCGCAGAATATTACGTTGCACCTGAAGGCTCTTTTCGCCGAGGGAGAAATCACCAAGGAGGCAACTTGTAAGGAATTCTTACAAGTTCGGCAGGAGGGGGATCGTATGGTGTCCAGATCGCTGCGGCACTACCGATTGGAGGCGATTCTAGCCGTCGGTTATCGCGTCCGTAGCCACCGAGGTACCCAGTTTCGTCGCTGGGCTACTACGCGCTTGGGTGAGTTTCTTGTCAAGGGCTTCGTCATGGACGACGAGCGTCTCAAGAATCCCGGCGGCTGGGACTACTTCGACGAGCTGCTTGCCAGGATCCGCGAAATCCGGGCATCGGAAAAGCGATTCTACCAGAAGGTGCGCGATCTCTTCGCCCTAAGCAGCGACTACCAGGCGCGTGAGAATGAAACGCAGCTGTTCTTTGCGGAGGTTCAGAACAAGCTGCTTTTCGCCGTAACTGGCAAGACGGCGGCAGAACTCATTGTTGATCGGGCCAATCCTGATGCACCCAACATGGCCCTCACAACATGGAGTGGTTCTCGTGTTCGAAAACAGGACGTCATTGTGGCCAAGAACTACCTCAGTGTTGACGAAGTCGACACCCTAAATCGCCTGGTCGTGATATTCCTGGAACAGGCTGAACTCCGCGCGAAGCAAAAGCAGGATCTAACCCTCGACTATTGGCGGCACAACGTCGATCGTATGCTCACGTTCAACGAGCAGCCTATCCTTGAAGGCGCCGGTTCCATGAGCCGCGAACAGATGAAGGAGGTCGTTGAGGCACGGTATGCTGATTTTGATGCAAATCGTAAAGAAGCAGAAGCGATGAAGGCGGATACGGAGGACCTGAAGGCGATTGAAGAGTTGGAAAAGGATTTGAAGCGGAATGGAGGGAAGCCATGAGCGCAAAAACCAGCCGTCCTGTCAGCCGAAGCCTTTCGACCGCAGACGTCTCTGTAACACGGGAGGATTCCGCTGAAGACAGGGGTACGAGTGCGCTTCTAGACAAACTTCCCTTCGACTGGGATTTTGCAACTCTTGGCGAAATCAACACGCATAAGGCTCCTACGGTGAACCCGAAGAACTTCCCCGATGAAACGTTTGAGTATTACAGCATCCCCGACTTCCAGCGTGATGAGCGCCCGAGTCTCACGAAGGGTGACGAGATCAAGAGCTCCAAACTTCTCCTCGAACCAAAAACCGTCCTTTTTGGAAAACTCAATCCGCGGGTAGAGAAGGTCTGGCGAGTGGATGATGAATCAGAGTTCCGAAAGATTGGATCAACCGAATGGATAACCATCCTGCCTGGGGCTGACGTAGATTGGGACTTCCTGTATTTCTTGGTATGGTCCCCTCATGTAATGCCACTCGCAAAGAGTCTGGTATCAGGTTCAACGCCAAGCCGCCAACGTGTCGACCCTAAGAGTTTCTATCGACTTAATGTCCCGCTCCCGCCACTCCCCGAGCAGAAGAAGATCGCACATATTCTTTCGAAAGTGCAGCAAACGATCTACGCGCAGGAGCGAATCATTCAGACCACCACCGAGCTGAAAAAGGCTCTCATGCACAAACTCTTCACCGAAGGATTCCGGAACGAACCCCAGATACAAACCAGAATTGGGCTTGTGCCCGAGAGTTGGGAAGTGGCTAAAGTCGGCGATTATGCGAAGATTCAAAGCGGTGGCACTCCCAGTCGAGACGTTCCAGAGAATTGGACTGGAGGGACGATCCCCTGGGTTAAGACTGGCGAGATTGACTACTGCATAATTAGAGACACAGAGGAAAAGATCACGTCAGTTGGGCTCAGAGACTCCGCAGCGCGTCTCTACCCGGCAGGGACGCTGCTCATGGCCATGTATGGCCAAGGCGTTACACGCGGGAAGGTTGGATTGCTTGCAATCCAGGCGGCGACGAATCAAGCATGTGCGTCGATATCGCCAACCGACGAGCAGAAGCTATCATCAGTATTTCTCTATTACTACTTCCAGTATCAGTACGAGAATTTGCGTCAACTAGGTCACGGCGCAAATCAGAGAAATATGAACGCAGCGTTGATCCGGAGCTTTCCAATAAGCTTTCCAGGTCCGGACGAACAAACCGAGATAGTGAACGCTCTCGAATCGTGGGACGTTAAGATAGATCTTCACGACCGGAAACGAGGCCAGCTCGAAGACATCTTCCGCACCCTCCTTCATGAACTCATGACCGCGAAGCTCCGCGTTCATGACCTTGAAATCAGCGCATGAGCGTGGATCCACGCAAATCATTGCTAGAACTTGCCCAAGAGTGCGTAAGTCGAACGCCTGTGATCATACTTGGAAGTGGTGCGTCGGCAGCACACGGGATTCCGGGCATGCCGAAATTAAAGGCTCATTTGGAGACAATCGCTTGTCCCAGCACGGCCGAAGAATTGGAAGTAACGAAATGGGATGAGTTTCAGTCGAAGCTTACAACGACTGACCTTGAGACAGCTCTCGACGAAGTCAGACTGCCTGAATCTCTTACCGCGCTCGTTGTCGAATCCACCTGGGACTATTTGGCTCCGTTTGATCATCAGGTGTTTGAAAGGGCGGTTCTTGATCACAATCTGTTCCCGCTTACCAAGCTGTTTCAGCACCTGTTCAATAGCACAAGACGCGAGATCCACGTTGTCACGCCGAACTATGATCGTATCGCCGAATACGCTGCGGACGTTGGGAAACTGGAACACTACACCGGATTCAACTACGGACACATTCGCTCACGCGCCGTCACCGGAACGCCGCGGATCCACGTTGGGAACTCGGTATCCCGAACGGTTAACATTTGGAAGGTTCACGGTTCATTTGACTGGTTTCGCGACGGTGATGGGATTGTCTTTGGTCTACCCGTGTCGAATTCTCGTCCACCGCACGTGATGCCGGTAATAGTAACTCCGGGAATCGAAAAGTATCGCCTTACACATGACGAACCATTTCATTTCATCAAATCGGCAGCTGACCTGGCATTGAAAACTGCGGACGCTTATCTCTGCATCGGCTACGGATTTAACGACACGCATCTGCAAACAACTCTCGTCGAAAGGTGTCGTGAGAAGGACGTTCCACTCGTCCTTCTAACCAAGTCCATTTCTCCGGCTGCGAAGGCTTTTCTGGAAAGTGGGAAATGCGGCAAGTATTTGGCAATTGAGGAGAGTCCTAATGGTTGCCGCATTTTCAGCAAGGAATTCCCTGCGGGCGAAGAAATCGCAGGGTCACCGACATGGCAGCTAGGTGAATTTCTAAAACTGGTAATCTCATGAGCATCTTCAACTACAACGATACGGACGCCTTGGGCGTAGTCAAATCTGTTGATACAGCTGTCGTGATTGTTCACGTCGCTGATGTGGAACGCCTTCGAAAATTGCAGGTCAATCGCCTAGCCGTTCTCCAAAGTAGCCGTCCGGGCCAGCATTTGATTGGAATCATACAGAAAATCACACGTAACGCAGTTGAAGCAAAAGAGATTGCAGAAGTGGAAGGCGACGAGGGTGACCTCAAGGTGCAAAGCGAGCTAAATCTGGTCAGGATTACTCTTATTGGCACAGTGGTCGACAAGCGGGGTTCTGAATCCGACGTATTCCTGCGAACATTGGAGACGGTCCCTGAAATCGACGCGAACTGCTTTGCCGTTGAAGGAGATATTCTGACCAACTTCATGCGGGTCATTGCCAACATATCTGCTGATGGAGAACGTCTTTCCCTCGGGCACTACACTCTGGACGATAAAGCAGAGGCGTACCTTAATGGGAATAAGTTCTTCCAGCGACACGCAATCATCGTAGGAAGCACTGGTTCAGGAAAGTCGTGGACTACTGCACGTGTGCTCGAGTGTATGGCTAGCCTGCCCAATGCCAACGGAATCGTGTTTGATATTCATGGTGAATACCGTCCATTGAAAGGGGACGGGATCCGGCATCTTCGAGTCGCGGGCCCCAAAGACCTCGACGCCAGAAGCACCTTAAACGACGGAGTCGTTCACTTGCCGTATTGGCTGCTCGCTTATGAGGCGATGGTCTCAATGTTCGTTGATCGCAGTGATCAGAACGCACCGAATCAAGCGATGCTTATGTCTCGGACGATTATTGACGCAAAGCGCGACTACCTGACTACAGGCAATCATTCCGACGTCCTGGATAATTTCACGATCGACAGTCCCGTTCCGTTTAAGATCGTCGAAGTCATCGCGCATTTGGAGGAACTTGACGCCGAAATGGTTCCTGGAGCAAGGGCGGGAAGTGAAAAGCAGGGGCCGTTTCATGGAAAACTCAGTCGCCTCGTGGAAAGACTGAAAAACAAGCAGACAGATCGTCGGCTTGGTTTTCTATTCCAGGCTCCGGACGAGACGTTGGAATTTGATTGGCTTGAGAAGCTCGTCGAAGTTCTGGTTTCGGGGACAAAGGATCAATCGGATAAGATTGGAGGCGTGAAGATCGTAGATTTCTCTGAGGTTCCGTCCGATATGTTGCCGTTGATCATTAGCCTGGTTGCGAAACTGGTCTTTTCGATCCAACAATGGACACCAACTGAAAACAGACATCCAATCGCATTGTTTTGCGATGAAGCGCACTTATACATTCCTGAGCGTCAATCATCCAGCGGAGGAGAAGCCTTCGCTGTTGAAACATTCGAACGAATCGCCAAGGAGGGGCGCAAATACGGCGTTGGCCTTGTGGTGATTAGTCAACGTCCATCAGAGGTGAATCGTACAGTATTGAGCCAGTGCAATAACCTAGTCGCGATGCGACTGACAAATGGAGACGACCAGAATGTCGTTCGGCGTTTGCTGCCTGACAGTCTGGGTGGATTTAGTGACCTCTTGCCTGTCCTTGACACTGGAGAGGCATTGGTCGTTGGAGATGCGAGCCTGCTTCCTACGCGTGTCCGGATTCAACAGCCGGAAAATAAGCCAAACAGTGGAACCGTTCCTTTTTGGGATAGGTGGGGCGAAGACAAGAAGGTGGCGAGGCTTTCTGATTCAGTTGCGAGTTGGAGGAAACAGGCAATCCAATCGGGAAGGAAGTAACCATGCCAACCCCCTCCGAACACAAAACAGTCCAAGCCAGGATTCTCGAGTACGCCCAGGCGATCGGGTGGATGTTTGTGTCTCGGACGGGCGCCGAGCAGCGGCGTGGGTTTGATCCGGAAATCCCTCCGACTGAACGCTCCAAAAACAGATCCCTTTATTTCGGCGACTTGCTGGACTCCAAAGTGCGGGAGTTCAACCCGCGTTATTTGGAGGCAAAGGGGGCCTTACTCGGGCGGTTTCGACTTCTGCATTCCGACATCTACGGTAACCGGGACTTCGTCGAGCACCTGCGCAACCGGGGCAAGTTCTTTGACCGTGAGGAGAAGCGCGAACGCGATCTGATAGTGATCGACTACGATCATCCTGCGAACAACGTCTACGAAGTCACCGAGGAGTGGGCGTTTCACAATGGCCACTACGGCACGCGGGAGGATGTGGTCTTTCTGATCAACGGCATCCCCGTGCTGGTCATTGAGTGTAAGAACGCCAACAAGGATGAGGCAATTCCACTGGGGATCGATCAAATCCGGCGCTACCACCGCGAGACGCCTGAGCTTTTCGTGTCGCAGCAGATGTTTACCGCGACCGATGCCATCGGCTTCTCGTACGGCGTCGCCTGGAATCTCGTACGGAGAAACATATTCAATTGGAAGGACGCGGAGGTCGGGAAGCTGGAGGCCAAGGTGAAGAGCTTCTGCGCCATTCCGCAGGTGCTGGCCTTCCTGAAAGACTACATCGTCTTTGCAGAAAAAGACGAGGAGCTTAACAAGTACATCCTGCGCCAGCACCAGTCTGGTGCTGTGGAGGCCTCCGTTGGTAGAGCCTTGAAGCCTGGGCGTACGCGTGGTCTCGTGTGGCACACGCAGGGCAGCGGCAAGACGTTCACCATGATCAAGGCCGCAGAGAGGCTTTTTCGGGCGCCGGAGGCCGAGAAGCCGACGGTCCTGCTGATGATCGACCGGAACGAGCTGGAAGATCAAATGCTGAAGAATCTGGCCGCACTTGGCTTGGGCAATCTGGAGCATGCCAGCAGTATTGCAAGGCTTAATCAGCTGTTGACGGACGACTATCGCGGCATCATCGTGACCATGATTCACAAGTTTCGTGACATGCCGGCAGACCTCAACACGCGCTCAAACATCTACATTCTGATTGATGAGGCGCATCGAACCACGGGTGGCGATCTCGGCAACTATCTTATGGCTGGCCTTCCGAACGCCACCTACATCGGCTTCACGGGGACACCAGTAGACAAGACCGCGTACGGAAAGGGCACGTTCAAGACGTTTGGATGCGAGGACGACAACGGATACTTGCACAAGTATTCGATTGCCGACAGTATTGACGACGGGACTACGCTGCCGCTCTACTACCAGTTGGCGCCCAATGAGATGCTCGTGCCCCACGAAACGCTCGATGAGGAATTCCTGTCACTGGCGGAAGCGGAAGGTGTGGCCGACATCGATGAGCTGAACAAGATCCTTGAGCGTGCGGTCAATCTGAAGAACTTTCTGAAGGGGAAGGAGCGCATCCGAAAAGTCGCCAGTTTTGTGGCCGACCACTACACGCACAACGTGGAGCCCCTCGGGTACAAGGCCTTCCTGGTCGGAGTGGATCGCGAAGCATGCGCCCTTTACAAACACGCACTCGACGAATTCCTGCCTACCGAATACTCAGAAGTCGTGTACACGGGCAACAACAACGATTCGGTGCTGCTGAAGGAATTCCATCTCGACTCCAAACGGGAGCGGCAAATCCGGAAGAGTTTTGGCAAGCTGGAGGAGTATCCAAAGCTTCTGATTGTCACAGAGAAGCTGTTGACTGGATTCGATGCGCCCGTGCTCTATGCCATGTATCTAGACAAGCCCATGCGGGATCACACGCTACTGCAGGCTATTGCCCGGGTTAACCGCCCTTATGAGAACGAGTCACACGACATGGTGAAGCCGCACGGGCTCGTCATGGACTTTGTCGGCATCTTCGACAACTTGGAAAAGGCCTTGGCCTTCGACAGCGACGAAGTCAATGCGATAGTGAAGGACCTGAAGCTCCTGAAGGGGCTGTTTCGCACCAAGATGGAGCAAAAGGCACCCGGGTACCTGTCCCTTATCGACCAGAACTTCAACGACAAGGATGTCGATACACTCATCGAGCACTATCGCGACCCGGATCGGCGCAAGGAGTTCTTCCGTGAGTACAAGGAACTGGAGATGCTGTACGAGATCATCTCCCCCGACGCGTTCCTGCGGCCCTTTATAGACGACTATGCAACGCTGAGCAATATGTATCGAGTCGTCGGTAATGCCTATGCCAGGCGCGTGTACGTGGACCGGGATTTCCAGAAAAAGACCAACGACTTGGTCCAAAAACACATCGGCGCGATTGTCGGCGAGCCGGACAACCCGTTTGTGGTGATTGACGGCAATACCATTGAGGCTGTCAAGCAGGCGAAAGGGGGCAAGGCCACGAAGGTCATCAACCTCATCAAGGAAATCGAGAAGGTGGCCGATGAGAAGAGTGACGACCCGTTTCTGCTTGCCATGGCCGACCGGGCCCAGGCCGTGCTTGAGGCGTTTGAAGCGCGCCAGGCATCGACAGAGGAAGCGCTGGAGGAACTGTTGGCTCTTGTCGCTGGAAACGATGCGCGCAAGAAGGATCAGGCAGCCAAGGGCCTGGACAGTCTGGCGTATTTCATGCTGTGCCGTTTCGAGGAGGAGGGCATTCCCGATGCGCGGGCCGTGGCTGACAAAGTGCGGAAGGCGTTCGACGACCATCCGAACTGGAAATCGAGCGATGCCGCTATGCGGGAGGTCCGAAAGAAGGTCACCTTCGCCATGTATGCCGTTGAGGATGACCTCTCCAAGGTCACGGCAACCGTCGATGCACTGTTCACCTTGCTGTCGCGGGGCGCCGGATCATGACAGCGTGGCGCGATAGGGGAGAATTCAAGGCTCGCGTCCATGAGTGGGCGTCCAAGCTGGATGTTGAGATCACGGGTCTGTATGTCCGCCCAATGAGTCGCAAGTGGGCCTCATGCTCCACTGCTGGCACCCTCAGCTTCAACGACGAGCTTCTTGACTTGGACCGTGACCTCGGCGAATACGTCATCGTCCACGAACTGCTCCATCTGCGCGTCCCAAACCACGGCCGTCTTTGGAAAAGCCTCATGCGGGCCCATTTGGGAGATTATGAACGGTTTGAGGAGCGGTTGAGAGCCAAATCGGCCGAGGATACCACATCGATCCAATAATCTGAGCTGTACGCTCACGCAGACTGATTCTGTCCACTTGCCAAAAACTGTCTTCATACTCGGAGCTGGTGCCAGCATACCGTACGGTTTACCCTCGGGAATGCAACTGAAGGACATCATTCGTGCAATCCCATCGGATATCAGCCATTACGACACATTGTTGGGCGATTTGAAAACCGGAGTGACAGTAGATCAAAACGTGCTGTCCAACTTTGTGAAAGACTTTGATCACAGTGGAGGCGAAACAACCATCGATTACTTCCTCGCCAATCGCCCGGATTGGGAGGAACTCGGGAAAAGAGTGATAGCACACTGTCTACTGCGATCTGAGAATCTTGCCAAGGCGGGCAGGGTTTTATGGCGATCGGAGAAAGGGGACGACTGGTATGGTCTTCTCTGGAGCGCCGTTCAGCGGGACTTGGATTTATCGACCAAAACCCCATCATTTCCGGTAGAACGGTTTGGCTTTGTGACTTTCAACTATGATCGATCCCTGGAATATTACTTCTACCACGCCGTCAAGTCCCTTCACGGCGTGGGGCACGATGAGGCATTGTCGTTCGTTGAATCCATGAAGATCACTCACGTCTACGGCAGTCTTGGACAGCTGAAGAACGTTCCGGTAGGAGAAGCAATCACGAGCGAGGTAGTGGCAAGAGCAGCGGACTCACTTGAAACAATGGCCACAACACTCCGAGCACGCTCATTCGCTAGTCTGCTTCGTGGTGCAGAGAAATTGTGCTTCCTCGGATTTGGCTTCCACCCGCAGAACCTTGAACTACTTGGTGTTCATAACTTGGCAGGCAAGAATGGAACGGCTGAGTCTCTCCCGCGAGTCTACGGTACTTCGATCGGCATGTACGGCGAAGAGCTTTCGAGGGCGATGCGGCGATTTGACCCTCTACTCGATCGACACGGTAAATTAAGGCTGGGTGCCGAACAGAATGAAAGCCAACGTATGAATGTGCTTGACTGCTACACTTTGCTCCGGAGATATCCGATTCTACACTAGCGGCTCCAAACGTCACTGAGCGCAGAGTTCTTGCCCTGGGGGCACGATTGTTACCCGTTTCTCAGAAATAAAATCCACGACTCGGTTCCTGCGGCGCGGTCTGCAGGGCATTTGGTCGTTAGACCGTGGCCCGAAGACCGCGCCGCAGGAACGGCACGAAAAAAGGTCACGTTTCCGGGAAGATTGTGTCTTGAGCCCTCATGGCAGCAAGTGGAAGAGAGCGGACGAGCGTGGCATCCATCATTCAAGAAGAAGACGGGTTCTGGAAGGAGGTATTGACCGGATTCAGAGGTTTCGTGCGCCCCGCCCGATGCGCCGCGAGGGCTTCGCCCGCCATGCGTTCAAGCACGTCCTTCGATTTCGATGTGGACAATAGTTCTGCCCAGCGATTCTCTGCCTCCAACTCTGCCAGCATTCGGCGGGCAAGTTCGTCCTGCTCTTCATCCGGAAGCTGTGAGGCCTGCTCAAAGAGCTTTTCCAGAAGTTGGGTCACGTATCACACCTTTTTACAGTTCGGTTAGGTAAAAGCCCGTGTCCTCGTCTCGTTCCATTTCGTTTTTCCCATCCGCCACAGCTCAAGCTCCTGTCGGCCATCAATTACCCGTCAATTAGACCCGTTAGGCCCAAAAGGATACATATTTCATCATCCTACATGGTGCAGCCAGACGCGGCCATCCAGTATTTCCAGCCGACCTTCTACCTGTCCATCGTCGGTGCCAATAGTCACTGCAGTCATGCAGCGGTCAAATAAGACGCTCGTGGTCACTTGACCCACCATGGCACATATTTCATGTACTTGCGACCGGCGTTTTCACAGTTTGAGTTCGCGCACCGACCAGTTGCCGCGGATGCGCTCCACTCCGGTAAGAAGTGGATTGTGTCGACGGCGTCGGCACAATCGGGGCAAGGGCCTTTATCGCTTCAGGGAATAATGGTTTGAATAGTGCGGACGGTGTCCGCACTATTCAGGGATAGGTCCTGTACCCGGCGTATGTGGACGAATTACTACCGGCTCGTGGACCGCTACGGACCGAACGTTGCCCGCCTTGCGCTGCTCGCTGATGATGTCCCTTCGTGGCGGCCGCAGACGTTCCGGACGGGAGGATGGGGATGTTCGCTGCGGTTTGATTTCCCGGTTGCGAAACTGCTGGATTTTCGTGATCGGCAAGGACAACTGTCATTGAGTTCGAGCCCGGTCGGGCTGTTGGTTTTGGCCATTCTCAAAGCGCAGGAACTGGCCTCAGAGAGCAATGAGAGCGTTCTTGAGCGCAGCCGCTGGAAACTTCATGTCCTTCGAAGTTTATACGAAAGGGGGTGGTCCCGCCAGCAGGTGCGTCATCTTTTTCGCTTTCTGGACTGGGTTGTGCGGCTTCCTGAAGATGTCGACGACCAGGTATTCGTAGAACTGGCTAACACGGAAGAGGAAAAACAAATGAGCTACATCACGAGCTTTGAGCGCTACGGCATGCGGAAGGGAATGGAAAAGGGAGTGCAGGAAGGCCGCCTGACGAATGCCCGGGAGGCCGTGATCGATGCGCTCGAAATCCGTTTCGGAGACGTGCCGGATGACATCCGAAATGCAGTGGAGTCAATCACTGACCTGAAGGCGTGCAAGAAATTGCATCACGACGCCATTCGGGCAGACTCCATCGAGGTATTTGTGTTGGATGCTCTCAGTGGACTGGACCCGCGGTAAAGCAAACCTGCTTCGAATAATTTGGGCCGGGAGTTACGTCAGTGGCTGTCATGTGTCAATTGGGAACCTGTGTAATAAAAAAACGGTCGAAAACAATGAATATCCAGGACCATGCTACCATGAATGATATTGAGCGTGTCCGATTCGACCGCGTTTTCCGGCTGATGCCCAATGGAACGATTGCGCCGCGCCGGCGCGTGCGCATGGGTGGAGTCTCGCTCAATCCGAAAATGGCCTTTGCTCGTGGCGTCACATTCGGTGGCGTAGACGTCTCGCGATATGTAGGGCATGATCTTCAGGTAGAAGAGAAGGATGATGAACTCGTCGTCCGGGGCATTTACAAGTGAAAGCGGAATCCACGAACGGCGACAACCTGATACCAATCCCAGGCACGGCAGCGGACCCGGAAGAGTCCAGTGTATTCCTGGCCCAAGAAGACTACAATAGACTGATTCGGCGCACCAACAGAACCGAGTGGTGGGCGGTAACGGTCGTTTTGGTCTGCTTCATCGCTTTTGTGGGCTTTATAGTCGATGCTTGGCGATTTCACGCGAGTGCATTGGATGATTACAGAACCGTGCTTACCAGGCTTGAAGAACAGCAGTTCAATGACGTCCAAACGTCGCTCCAGACAAATGCAAGGAGAGTCGACAGCCTCATCTCGGTACTGAATCGGTAGGACTGCGCGTCATTTACCTCGATGGTCGTTCACGCGGAGTCACCGCAGGAACACCTCTTCCCCATGGTACGCCAGGTACTCCCGCGATGGGCGGGCATCGGCCGACGGAGGCAGCCAAATCGGGGAGCCGTCCTGCTGGTAGTAGACCTTGCCGTTGTGGAACTCATCGTTCAGGGCCGGACTCACCTGGAAGCGGTAATCTGGTGTGATAGTCACGTAGCCGCGGTCGAAAAGCCGGTGGATGTCCGCTCGCAGCAGAAGCCCGTTCGGAAGTTCATTGGGGCCACCATCCTTGAACGGCTTGATGTGGGCCGCATCGAGCGCGGGGAGCGAATGCTCGCCCGATACCGCGCACCGGTTGTAGGCATCCTGGACCGATGCCCGGAACAGGCCCTGCCCGAGGCGGGGCTGCACGAGGTAGCCCTCCCCCCGCGTTGCCCTCTCCTGGATACGCCCAAGATTTTCACTCGCGACCGTCGGCAGCGGCAGCATGGCCGCGCGCGCCAGGCATTCCTGCCAAATGCGGCGGCCCTCGCCGCGGGTAAGGTCGTACGTCTTTCCGGACACGATCTGGTTCTTCCAGTCCGCCGGACCGCGGATCCAGAGCGGCCTGTCGAAGAAGATCGGGCTCGCCAGAAGAATGCAGCCAATTGTATGGTGCCGTCCCGGTCGCCCGCCGTCTTCGCCGTGGGCGTACTTTCCGACCCGCTGCACGACGCGTTCCATATCCGGCGCGCCGTTCGCATCTCCAAATAAATGCCAGGCGTCGTACACCGTCAGGTGCCTGAAGAGCGCGAAGAGCCCAAAGCCTACGACGGCGTGCCCGTGACGGGCCTTGAGCTTGAAAATCAGTGGCTCGCCCCGCTGGAGTGCCTTGAATGACTGTCCACCCGACGGCTTCCAGAAATTGGCTTCTTCCAGATCGGCCCGCCCGGCGAGATAGGTGTACCAGTCGAAATCGGTATTGGCAATGAAGCCATTCATAGGCAGCGCGGTCGGGCCGGGACTGTTGGTTCCGGGAGTCTACGAAACAGGAAGGTCTGAGGCCAGAATGGTCTCCTGCACATTTCGGCTTTCGGGAACCGTACCTTGCGGGTAGTGGTGATCGTCAAGCCGACGCGCTGTACCTCACCCTGAGTGACGGCAAGTCCGACCGATCGGAAGAGGTGGCACCCGGAATCGTCGTCGATTACGACTAATACCCGACCTGGATTTGCAGCGCATTCTGCTGGAGACAGTGCCGGACGGTGCCTGAAACAGGTCGCTCGACTGTGTTTGCCGTTGCGGCGGGAGCCCGCCATCAGCGCGGAGCATGTGGTCTTCACGTTCGGCGGCCAGAACACGCCGCTCGTCCTGTTGGATTCGAAGAATAGAACATCATCAATCAGAACATCACCTATCATGCAACTCGGTGGATTTTCAGTCAGCCTGGCCGTGAAAGATATCAAGGCGTCGCGGGCATTTTATGAAACACTCGGTTTCTCGGCGTTTGCCGGTGAGATGGAGCAGAACTGGCTCATTATGCGGAATGGGACCACCGTTATTAGGCTGTTCCAGGGCATGTTTGAGGAGAACATCCTGACGTTCAACCCCGGGTGGGACCAGATGGCTCAAACGCTGGATTCATTCACGGATGTGCGAGAACTTCAGCAGGCCCTGCGGGACGCCGGTGTGGACCTGGTCACAGAAGCCGATGTGACCACGACGGGTCCGGCCCACTTCGTAATCAAGGATCCCGACGGAAATACGATCCTGATTGATCAGCACGTCTGACAGGTTCTGTTCAGGAAGCTGAACGTATGGCGACGCTCAGTGCCATGGTCACGTTCGCCGTCGCGTGCAGAAGCCACGGACCCACGATGGATCCACTGCGGATGCGAACCCATCCGGTGAACATGGCGCCAGCGAATACGACCGGGAGAATAGGCCACATGTCGGGTGCGACGGCCAGAATGAACAGGTGCGGCGCCAGGAAAATCACCGATTGGGTCACATTGGCCCAGGATTCGGGCATCCGCCTGGCCAGGCTACCCGTGATCATGCCCCTGAACAGAAATTCCTCCGCGAATCCTGTTTTCAGGATGCCATACAACAGCGCCAGAATGACGGCCTTACCCGAGAGCCCGAGCCCTGCGAATACCCCGAACGCCGAGCCCTCTGCCGTCGCATTGGCGACGGACGGTGGCCAGATGAGGAGTATGATGACTACTGCCACGGCCACCGTGGCACAGTACCCGATGTACACCGGGTCGCCGAGCACAAGTCCCGTCCGTTCGCGCATGTCGGACCACGTCCGCTGACGTCGAATTCGTTGTACGGTGCCGTACACTCCCAATGGCAATACGACGAGGAGGACTATGTTTACGAGTGTGGAAAGAATGGCTTCGGTCATGGTGTTGGCTCCCATTTGAGGATGTCACCGGGCTGGCAGTCGAGGGCTTCGCAGATGGCTTCCAATGTGGAAAATCTGATGGCCCGGGCACGGCCGGTTTTGAGGACTGACAGATTCTGAAGTGTGACCCCGACCTTTTCCGAAAGCTCGGTCAGGGTCATTTTGCGTTCCACAAGGAGCAGGTCCAGGTGAATGGTTATCATACCGTAAGGTCGTTTTCCTGCTGAAGCTCCACGCCGCGCGAGAACACTTCAGCAAGCGCAAACAGGACGAGCACGATTATCAGCGACGAAGGCTCGGCGCGCAGGCTGAACTCGGCGTGGAAGGCCTCGCCGCGAAGTCCAACCGAGGCCAGTGCAGAAGACAGCAGTGGAGCGACCGATTCAAGCACCGCAATGCCCAGGGCGACAAGCGCCAGCCGTCGCAAGCGGGACACGTTCTTGGAAGTAAATGGCGCGTCCGAAGCCGCGTCTGAAACAATACGGCGCAAGAGGCTGAAGCCATGCAGGAACAGGGCAATTCCAAGAACCATAACTACGACCATCGGCCAGGCCAGGGCGGGATTGGTCGATGTGAACGAAACGGCGTCTATCCCAATGCGACCGCCGCTATTCAGTACAATATCAGACGTTTCGGTAGCCTTCTGGAAGGCCTCTACGGATACGGGGGCCGACAAGATCGTGGTGTCCACTGGATCATCGGAAACGAACAGGGCCACGCTCATAGCCAGTACGGCCAAGGCCGACAGGCCGAGAAGCAGGAACCAAAACAGTCGAAGAATGCGTTCGAGTACGTACAGCATGACAAGCAGGTGTTATTGATAAACGATAAGTATATCACGTAAAACGATAATATAGGTTTCAGTAATTACGTTGTCGGCTATGAAAACCCTATCCAGAGTCGCCTTGACCATCGCAGTGTGCGGCTTCTTCCATATGTCCACCGTCCTTGCTCAAGACACGGAATATGCTACGGCTACAAAGGGGTCACGGTATCTGGAATTCGGAGAAGGCCGATCCAGCTTCAAAATCCTACTGGAAGCGTCCAACCTGGGTGGCAATGAACTTGAGCTGGCCGAACATTCCTTCGCGCCCGGCACGAACATATCGGCTCATCCGCACGGGTCCGTCGAAATCTTCTACGTTCTGTCGGGCGAGTTGGAGCACACGGTAAACGACGAGACCACGCTGTTGACGCCTGGTATGGTCGGCGTGGTTCGGCCGGGCGATACGGTCATACACCGCGTCCCGTCGACCGATACCCCTGCCAAGGTCCTCATTATCTGGGCGCCAGGGGGAGAAGTGGACCGCATATTCAGGAACGCAACCGAGCGGCCCATCGAGTAGAGAGCGTGATCGGGAGCACCGGTTCGTATCAAGCAGGTTCACCATCCTGCTCCATGCCATGAACCGGTTCTCCACGGCCCTTATTGCCCTGCTTTTGATTCTCGGAGCCAGTACGCCGGCCGCAACCCCGGATGAACAGGCCGCCACCGCACTCGGCGTGGCGCAGGAATTTGTAGATGGGTATTACCACCAGTTTCCCGAGGAAGCCTTCGAAATTGCCTATCCCGATACGCCCATGGACAGCCTGGGCGACCGCAGCGAGGACGTGCCAGGCTACCGCCTACATGACAGGACGTCTCGAAATCCCGCGGCCTCGCGCTGACGCCCGTGCACGCCTCGGCGACCGGTTCGAGATAAAAGGCTTCCATGACACCGTCCTTGCTGACGGCGCCGTGAGCCTTCCCATGCTGGCGCACGCCGTGGACCGGCGGGTTGCCGGCCAGTAGTGTCACGCCGCCAAAATGGTAGCCACCGCTGGCTGCGCCCTGCCCCCCGGCATGCCTACTGGATTGCGCGGAGGTGCGCCTCGGCGCGGGCACAGCCTGGCTTTACCTGTGAGCCATAGCGTGGCACGTCTGTGAACCGCGTTCCCTCGTCCCTTCACGGCCGTGCCAATCTTCTTCACGTGCGCGCCATAACGGTCTCAGGGCTCAGAAATCGGCCATTCTTGTGGTATCTACACACTGCGAACGAAGCTTCGCAGCTCACCCCGACTCCCACAAGAAAAAGCACGCTCATGCGCATCGCCCCCTCTCTCCGGAACGCCCTTCTATTCATGGTCGTCCTCTCATTTCAGGTCCCTGCCAATGCCCAGGTTGTTCAGTACCTCAACTGGGGCAGCCGCATCTACACGGTTGATCTGGACCAGTCTCCGCCCGTCCACACGCTGATCCAGGAATTGGCCGGGACAGGCCTGCAGGCAAACCAGATCGCCCATATGCCTTCTGGAGGTATCGTTTTCACTACAAATGAAGGCTATGTCGCCACCATTCGTCCGGACGGATCCCAGAAGACCCGCATCAAGACCACACAGTGGCCAGCCATCCCCGGCGGCTGGATGACGGGGCTTGCGGCAGGCAATGACTTTGTCTATGTCTCACAGGGCTTCTCCATTTTCCGCTTTCCGACGGACTTCGGCGGCCAGCCTGTTACGCCCGGCGTGACCTTCAATGGAGGGTTCGTCCAGGATCTCGTTGACAATGTGCCCTTCGAAGTCATGCTGAGTGGCGTCGTATCGAACCAGTTCGACCTGCAGGACATGCGCTACGACGGCTCGACCGACCGCCTCTACTGGTCCACCATCGGCGGCGACGCGGCCATCCGGTACATTGAGAACGCCAGCGGCGCGGGTCCATTTGTCGCGCAGACGTTGACTACAAATTCTGCGACCGGATTTGGGGCCGCGCATACATTCAACATTGACGAACAGGGCCAGCGGCTCTTTCTCATAAACGACCTGAGTATCAGTACACTGGATATCCAGACGCTGACGCTGTCCGTGCTCTTTACGGACACCGGCGCCAACGGTGGCAGCGTAAACCGCGGAATCGTATACGACCCCGTCAGCGACCAGGTCTATTTCGCGGGCATGGAGAGCAGCGACGGCCGCGGTATTTCGAGCATTCCGGCATCGGGCGGCCAGGCCGTCCAGCGAACGACACAGGCAGACCAGGGATGGGCCATGCTGGCTGGCGAACTGATGCTGGCCTCGGGCGGCGGCGGCCCAACAGGTCCTGTCGATACGGACGGTGACGGCATACCCGACGACCAGGATAACGCGCCGAACGACGCGAATCCAGGCCAGGAAGACCTGGACGGGGACGGGATAGGCGACGTGATTGACGAGGACATGGACGGTGACGGCGTAAACAATGATGCCGACGCTTTCCCTATGGACCCCAACGAGTTTGCGGACAACGACGAAGACGGCACAGGCGACAATGCGGATCTGGATGACGACAATGACGGCGTGCTGGACGTGAATGACAGTCATCCGTTCAACCCGGACGTGGACGGCGATACGATTCTGGATGGCGCTGACGTGTGTGCGGCGACGACCCTTCCCGACGGCGTTGCCACGAGGGGACTCCAGAAGAACCACTGGATGCTCGGCCCTGACGGTTTCACGTTTGTCCAAGGCGCTGGCAAGTCGAAAAAGTCTGGTAAATCGAAAAAATCTTCCAAAGATGCGCCCGTGTCCTATACGCTCGAAACGACTGGTGGGTGTACGTGTGAGGATATCATCGAGACAATGGAACTGGGAAGCGGCCACACGAAGAACGGCTGCTCGAATGGCGTCATGAGCGACTGGGCCGACCACGTAGCCCAGATTCAGGGCGTATCGGCCAAGGCCGGCTCTCCGGTGGCTTCCCTCGGCCGGCAGCTGGGCGCAGCGGCTGATCTGGCGAGCGACATCGTGCCGACCACGTATGTGCTCGATGGCAACTACCCGAACCCGTTCAGTGCCCGGTCGGTCATTCGATTCGGCCTGCCCGAGTCAGCCGTTGTAACGCTGGCCGTATACGACCTCATGGGTCGTCAGGTGCGGACGCTGATCGACGGTACCGTCTCGGCAGGTATGCACGAGGTGCCCTTCGATGCCCACGACCTGCCAAGCGGGGCGTACGTATATCAACTGAGAACACCATCGCAGTCCATCACGAGGACGATGATGCTGGTCAAGTAGACCCACGTTCCGCAGTACGACCGGGGGGCGGGGAGCATGGTATGCTCCCCGCCCCCTTTTTTGTACGCCTCTTCGCCGCCTGCTCCACAGATGTGCCACGTTTTGGCACACTCCGTAACTCCAACCGTCCTACTTTTGGTCATGCTGCTTCGATTTCTTTCAGCGATCCTGCTCGCCGTTGTGTGTGCAGCCGCCACGCCCGACGTAGCGGAGGCGCAGGAATCCATGGCCTTCACGACGTGGGGAACCGCAGAGGGCCTTTCGCACGATACAGTGATTTCTCTGGAAATCGACGCACTCGGGTATCTGTGGGCGGGTACGTTCCGGGGATTGAACCGCCACGAGGGCGTCCGTGTAGCGACCTATCTCCCGATTGCAGGCGATTCATTGTCGTTGCCAGCAGCGCGCGTGGATGCCATCCGGCGGACATCATCCGGCGATATCTGGGTGGGCATGACAACCGGCTTCGCGCGGTACGATCCTGCGACCGACACCTTTGTGCCGTACAGATTGACAGATTCGGTCCAGCCCATCGTCCACCTAATTGAGGAGGGCCCGGACGGCATGCTCTACCTCGGTACGTGGACGCACGGACTCATCCGGTTCAATCCCGAAACGGGTCATGCTACGTCGCTCTTCGCCGCGCCGCATGAACAACTCGATGGACCGACATCAGATGGATTGACAATCAGGCACATGTCCTTCATGGACAACGGCCTGGCGTGGATTACCAGTTATACCGGTGTCTGGACACTGGACGTGACGTCGGGACAGGTCGGTCGTCCGGCCTGGCCGGCAGCTACGCAGTCGTTCCTTTCCGGAATCCAATCCATGTCCGTTCTGGAACTCGGCGGACATACGGTCCTGTTCGCCTCGTTGCATGGTCTCGTTGCGGTGGACCGCGCGACGGGCACGTACGTCGTACACCGGTTGGAAGACAAATCGGACGGCGAGTGGAATTATATCCGGGACATCGCCGCTCTGCCAGATGGTCGGGTCGTCCTGGCTACAGCGGGCGGCCTGGCGATGTGGGATCCGAAGACGCGGGCCGCGACGCGCATGCTGCCAAGTGACAACAAGGGCGAGCCCCTTGTGCTCGGCTCTATCACAAAGGTCAAGGTTGACGGAGCCGGAAACTTCTGGGCTGCAACGACGCAGGCTGGACTGCTGTATGCAGACTGGGCGTCGTACCCTGTGCCGCATGTGACACAGGGTTTTGCATCGAACTACACATTTCCGGGGGGACACGTATGGTCCGTTGCCGAGTGGCCGCGATCGCGCCTCTGGATCGGAACACCGAAGAGCTTCGGCTACTGGGACACCACCTCGCGGACGTACCACGCTGTTCGCCTTCGCGGCCAGGACGGCACGGGTGTTTCGGCCATGAAAGTACTGTCTGACGGCACCATGGTCCTGGCGACGACCACGTTCGGGGTCTGTCGCTTCCAGCCGCTGACGTCCGTATGCACCCCGCTGTTCGACACGAATGGGACCATCTACACCATTGAAGAGACGCCCGATGGAAATATCTGGTTTGGACAGTTTCGGCATCTCTACCGCTACAATCTTCGCACAGCGCAGTTGGAAGACTTCCGCGACAGACTGGGCCGCGGGCCAGATGATGTCCGACTCGTTCTGGCCCTGCACGTGGACCCGAGTGGTGTGTTATGGGTGGGCATGGAGTTTGGTCTGAGCCGCCTTGACCCTGGCTCCGACCGATTCATTGCGCAGGATATCGCCGTCAGCGACCTACTCATATCTTCCATCCACGACGCGCCAGATGGCCATCTCTGGCTGGCGGGTACGGATATCCACCTATTCAATCCAACCGACGGACACCTGGTCTCGCGGCCGCTGGCCCCTGGTGAAGTGCGTTCTGGATTGCGAATGCCAGCTATTGAAGATACCGAAGGTCGCATCTGGATTGACGATGGCGCGGATCTCGTGTCCTGGTCAGGCAATCAATTTACTGGCGAGCGCCGCGCGCCACTCCCACCCGTTCGTCGGACGTTCGACTTTACGACAACCGGCACAACGCGGATGCAGGATGGGCGCCTGGTCATCGGATTCCAGGACGGATTCCACATTTTCCGTCCGGACTCCATTCCGTCCAAGCAGGACGATCAGCCAGTCGATATCGTTTCGGTCAGCTTCCAGGGCCGTGTGCACCGCCCCACCCAGGGCGACACGGTTCGCGCCGACTACGATGCGCGTGTCATCCATTTTACACTTGCTTCACCGAGGTATGCAGCGACCAGTCCGGATGTCTTCGAAGTCCGACTCGACGGCTTCGATGACGGATGGCGCGCGGCCCGCAGCGGGGAGGTTACCTATACAAACCTCGAGCCAGGTACTTATGCGCTCCAGGCCCGACGGCTGGATCCATACCGCAGGTCGGAAAGCACGCTCCGGCCCGTGACGCTGATCATTTCGTCGCCCTGGTGGGCCAGATCATGGTTCATCGCCCTCGTCATAGGAACGGGAATTGCCCTTCTCCTCAGCATCGTCCGCTGGCGCGAACGCGATCTCTCGCGGCGGGGTGATATCCTTGACGCCCTCGTTCAGAGGCGAACACTCGAGCTGACCGAAAAGGCGCACGAGCTGCAGACGGCAAACGACATGAAGGCGCGCTTTTTCTCGAACATAAGTCATGAACTGCGCACGCCGCTGACCCTTATCAAGGGATATCTGGAAGATGCAGAGGCAACGCGCGCGGACGTCCGCCTGCAGCGGGCCGCTGGCCTCACCGATCGGCTCGACGCGCTCGTCACCCAATTACTGGACGTGGCCCGCTCCGAGGGCAACCGACACGCTCTTCACCGGGAGGATGCCGATCTGGTGGCGTTCACCCATCGCATTGTGACCCATTTTGGACTGGCAGCCCGACAGAATGGAATCGAACTCACGTTCGAACATGACCGCGAGGCCATGTGGGCCTCATTCGATGCCATCAAAATGGATCAGGTGCTTTCCAACCTGATCGGCAACGCCCTGAAATTCACGCCGGTGGGCGGGGCGGTCTGGGTCTCCCTTGCGGCCGACGACGGCAAGACGGTGTGTCTGACGGTAGCCGATTCCGGCGTGGGAATCCCAGAAACCGATCTGGAGCGCGTATTCGACCGCTTTTATCAGGTGGAGCACGAACTCACGCGTGAACACGAAGGGCTGGGTATCGGACTGTCATTGACGCGCGACTTTGTTGAACTGCATGGGGGCCACATATCAGCCCTCTCGGAGCCCGAGTCCGGCGCCGTGTTCTCAGCTATTTTCCCGGACATGCTAACGCGGGGCGGTGGGGTGCCTTCCCAGGCTACCTATCATGAGTTGTCATCGATCGGTACCGAGTCAGAAAGCGGCCCCAGGCGGTTGCTGATCGTGGAAGACAACGATGAGCTGCGGAACATCCTGTGCAGACAGTTGGGCTCCCGCTTCGATGTATCGGCGGCCGCCGACGGCCGGGAGGCATGGGAACTCATCCGCAGGCAATCGCCCGACATTGTACTGTCTGATGTCATGATGCCGGGCATGAGCGGACTGGACCTGCTGCGCGAGGTGCGCAACTCCCCGGCCCACGCCAACCTCCCTTTCATACTGCTCACAGCCAGGACGGGCGACGACGCCCAGGTAGAGGGGTTTGCTGCAGAGGCCGATGATTTCATTGCCAAGCCGTACAATTCACGCATCCTGGTGGCCCGCCTGGAAAACCTGGCCCGTCGGGGACGTGTGACGCCGGAACAGACGAGCATACCCGCGCCGGACGCCGACAATGATATCCTGGTCCGCCTGCAGGCGCACGTTGACGCCAACCTGACGAATGCACAGTTGTCGGTCGATGATGTCGCCAGCGCCCTGTTCATGAGCGCCCGCACGCTGCAGCGGCATATCAAGGAACTGACCGGCGACTCCGCTGCGGCACACGTGCGCAAACTGCGTCTCGAACACGCGAGAAAACTACTCGAATCCGGGGGACTGGCGTCGGTGTCGGAAGCGGCCCGACGGACCGGATTTTCCAACGTCTCGTACTTCTCCAAGGTCTATGAAGACGCTTTTGGAATCTCCCCGAGAGCGTATCTACCATAACAGCACAGGAACGGCCACCCGCGCACTCTCGTACGGGAGAACCTGTATTCACCGACCGTACTGGCCCGCTCATGCCAAACGCCCGCCTCTCCCGCTTCATCATCGCCCGTCTCTCCAGCTTCCAGAACACCCCGCGCACTCCGCTCCGCGCCGCGGCCCTTCTCGCGGCAGCGGCCATGCTCCTGGCCGCCTGCCAGACGCCCGTCGCCGTCGAGCCCATTGAGATCTCCATGAATGACGGGTTTCGCATTGCCGCGACCTGGTATGGCGAGGAATCGTCCGACCAGGCGGTCGTGTTTTTCAACGACTGCGGCCCGGCGGGCGATCAGGCGCTCTACGAGCCGCTCGCCAGGGAGCTTGCCCGCGCCGGATTCGCCGCACTGACCCATGACTTCCGGGGCGCCGCTGCCAGCCGCACGCCCGAGTTCGACATCACCAACGAGGACCATTACGAAACCATCCGCTCACATTTCGGGATGGATACGATGAACATGCTGGGTTTTGCCAGCATCAAGCACGACGTCGTGGCGGTCGTCGGGGCCGGCTGTGGCGCCATGCGGCTGGCCGATCTGTCCGATGAACTGCCACACCTGAGAGCGCTCGTGGCGCTCGGCGGTGGGGCGACCGAACACGGCGCGGAAACCGTCGCCGCGCTCCAGCAGGTGGATGTATTGGGCGTCGTGAGCGCGCGCGATACGCAAGGCCAGCAGGGCATTACCCGCCTCGTCGAAGCCGCACCCGCCGCCCGCGAACGTGTCACCCTGCCCGGCGAGGCGCAGGGCCAGGCGCTGCTCGCCGCATCCAGCGATATAACAGGGACGATTCGGGATTTTATTGTAGATGCGACCGAGGAGGAAGACGCGGGCTCGCGGCGCGACATTGGCCGCATGGAGAGTTTTGTGGCCATGTACAACCAGGGCGGCCAGACGATGGGTGTTGCCGTGTCAAATCCATCGCCGGGCCTTATGCGCACCGTCATGCACACGCAGATGCCGGGCACCGGGCAGCTCCTGGCCGATACCATCGAGCATACGGGTGACGGCGCCTTCGTGCGGCGGAGCTTTGATTTCCTGGCAGGCGACATGGAGCGCGTGCTCGTTGGCGTCCGGGCCGATTCGCTCATTGCCCTGCGGCAGCCGCGCGAGGGGGGCCAGATTTCGCGCTCGGCCGAGCCGCTCATGATGCCGCTTGTCGACGGGACGTGGGCCCACTGGATGCTGGGCACCATGAATCTGGCCGATCACGACAGCGTCATGGTCCCGACCTGGCGCATGTCGCCGGAAGGGCCACTGCAGGAAGTATCGGTTTTCCATCGCGCCAGCAGCGATCCAAGCGGCCGTTGCGAGTGGTGGGAGGCGCGGCGCGGCGGCCTTACGCTGCGCTCGTGTATTACAACGGAGCCGCCGTACCTGATGGGCCAGGAAGTCGTCCTCCCGAACGGTACCCGCCAGCCGGTACTCCAGTTGGAGGGGTAGGTTACATGCGTGGGCAAGGCGTGTCTATATTGCGTGTATGGATACCGAGCTGCTCATCAACGCCATTGAGACCAGGAAGCAGGGCTTCCAGATCGCGAACCAGGTGCGCCTCAAGGCGCTCCGGGGTCGCACACATGAGAAGTGGCTGCATGGCCTGAACGGCCTGTTCACGGTTCGTGAGCCGGGGACCTCGCTCTTCGACGATGCGGCTTACGTGCAAAAGGCATTGACGACGGAAGGCCTGTCATTCTGCTTTATTGGTGGGGTCGCCCTGCAGTACTGGGGCGAGGCACGCTTTACGGCGGATCTGGACCTGGACGTTTACTGCGAATTGGGTAATGAAAGCGAAATTCTCGCTGCCCTACTGAGACACCTGACCTTCCGCGATGAGGAGTCCCGGAAGTACTGGGATTCTCATCGCGTCTTTTTTGGTCGCTCGCCCAACGGCTACGAAGTCGACATTTTTGTCGGATTCACTCCCTTCGAAGGGCGCATAGCCGCTCGCGCTGTGAGCCAGGACTATGGCCTGGACGTTGCACTGCGCATCTGCACAGCCGAATACCTGGTGATCACCAAAACGGTCGCTGGCCGCAGCCAGGACTGGGCGGATATTGAGCGTATTGTTCAGCGCAGCGGCGAATGTGTCCATTGGCCGCTCGTCTTCGACGAACTTGACATGCTGCTGGCCCTGTATCATGAAGAAGACCGACTTCCCCGCCTGAAAAAGATGGTCCTTCACGAGTATCCGGAGGGACTGCCCGGGGTTTCAATAGACGAAACGATGACAATTGCTGGAAACGTGGGTCACATCTCCTCGCCGTTCGGCCCCCTGATCGGCCTGCTCCTCCTCTTCATGGCTGCGTGCGGCGCGCCCCCGGAGAGCCGTGAGGACTACAGCCTCGCTGTGCCGCTCCTCATGCAGACGGCCGAAGAGCGCACGTTCAAGGACGTTGAGTTCGAGCGGATAGCGCCTCTCTTGCCTCCCGATTCCCTGCACTGGCCGGGTGGTGTTCACCTGCTCGAAGAGGGCGTATTCGTGGTTGAGTATTCGGACATGCACGTCTGGCGCTACGACTTCGACGGATCGCTCCTCACGACCTATGGAAATGGAAAAGGCGACGGGCCCGGGGAAATGCGAAATCCGCTCAGAATCAGCATTGTCGGCGACACGCTGCTCATTCTGGATGCGTACGCCCTCGGTGTGCACCGATTCCTTCTTGATGGAACCTACGTCGCAACAGATGCCATTCCCCGGCAGGGGCTCGCCATGGCATCGACACAGGCAACCAGTCTTATCCTGACCGCTACGCCCAACGTCATTTTCCGCCGCTACCCACTCGTAGAGGGTGATTCCACCAAAGCCGTTTTCAAGGAGCAGAGCATGATGGATGCGGTGATCTCCCTCGGATTTCTGGCGTCCGATGAGAAGCGGTTCGCATACGCCAACCGGATGCTGCCCTTCTTCGCTGTGCTGTCGGCTCGCGGCGACATCGAATATGCCCGCGCCACAATTGACGATGCCTCGTTCCGGTTTCCGGACGTACCCGCCCCAGAAGATGGCGTCATGCGTCCACCGCCTGCGCTGAACCGGGAAATTTCGATTGTGCACGACCGCCTCTACCTGCACAACGTACCTCTGAGAACCGATTCAAGCCGCGTCGTGGACGTGTACGACCTGGAATCGGAGGGGGCCTACCTGCATTCGTTCCGGATTCCGTTTGCTGCCACCAGCATGTCGTTTCGCGAAGACATGATGGCCGCGCGCACCGGCCCAACGAGCGCGGCGCTCTTTCGCGTTCGGGAGCGGCGATAGACGGCTGGATGCCGTATGGTGTCCAACGTGGAACGGCTCTGCCCTTCGGCTCGTTCGAGGCGGCATGAAAATTGCCAAACGATTCCGATGGGAGGGCGCGCACCGACTGCCCTGGCATGAGGGCCGCTGCCGCGACCTGCACGGCCACTCCTACTGCATGTTCGTCGAGGTGGAGGGCGACGTCGATGAAAACGGCCTGCTCGTGGATTTCAAGCACCTCAAGCGCGCGCTCATGCCGCTGATTGAGGAGTGGGACCACAGCACACTCGTAGCCGAAAACGATACCAAGCTCCTCGGCGTCATGCGCGAGTCGGGATGGCGGCACAGCGTGCTCCCCTACGATACGACGGCCGAGAACATCTGCCGCTTTGTTGCCGACCATCTGGCACTCGAGGCAGCGGACCTGCTGCGCGAGCGCCGCATCCACACCATCCGGGTCCGCGCAAGCGAGACGGAGACGTGCTGGGCCGAGTACGAGCGGGCCGTGTGAGGTGCCTTCCTCGGCCCACTATGCATCGAATCATACCGGTCCTCGGATGCAGTGCGGCTGGCGCAACAACAGGAGATCACGGAAAAATGCCCATGTCGTTGTAGTACACGGCGACTTTGTCAATGGCGTTGATGAAGGCGGCCGTGCGAAGGTCCGTACTGTGCTCCTTGGCCACCTCTCGGATTTCCTTGTAGGCCGTGATCATGGTCTCTTCCAGGCCCGAGTTCACCAGATCGAGTTCGTCGGCGCCGCGCGACAGCATAGAAATCTGTTCGGCGGGCAGCGTAATGCCCGTCGCATCTACAATGGCCTTGATAATGCGTTCGTTCGATGACTGCTCGAAGCGCTTGGACATGCGCCCGAAACGCACGTGCGAAAGGTTTTTGAGCCACTCGAAATAGGAGACGGTGACGCCGCCAGCGTTCAGGTAGACGTCCGGGATGATCATTACCCCCTTGTCGAGCAGAATGGCGTCGGCATCGGCTGTAACCGGACCATTCGCCGCCTCGCCAATGATCTTGGCCTTGATTCGAGGGGCGTTGTCCTTGGTGATCTGTCCTTCGAGGGCCGCCGGAACGAGAATATCGCAGTCGAGCAGCAGGGCATCGGCCGAGCGGGGTACGTCCGTCGCGCCCGGAAATCCGAGGATGGATCCGGTCTCGCGGCGGTGGTCGACGACGGCCTGCAGGTCCAGCCCTGCTTCCGAGTAGATGGCCCCTTCGTATTCGGCGATACCTGTCAGAATAGCGCCTTCCTCGACGAGGTAGAGGGCGGCGTGGTAGCCGACGTTTCCGAGCCCCTGCACAATGACCCGCTTGCCGGCGACGCCCTTCTCGAGGCCCAGTTTCTTCATGTCTCCGGCGTCACAGCAGGCCTCCACAATGCCGTAGGCGACGCCGCGCCCGGTGGCCTCGTTGCGCCCGCGCACGCCGCCCTGGCGAACGGGTTTGCCCGTCACGCACGCCTCGGACGAGAGGATGTCGTCGGTCATGGAGTTGTACGTGTCGAGGATCCACGCCATTTCTCGGGAGCTCGTGCCGTAATCGGGCGCGGGCACGTCAACGCCCGGTCCGATGAAGTTCTTCTTGAGCAGTTCGTACGTGTAGCGGCGCGTAATGCGCTCGAGCTCGGCGTCCGAGTAATTGTTGCGGTTGATTTTGATGCCGCCCTTCGCACCGCCGAACGGGACGTTCACGATGGCGCACTTGTAGGTCATGAGCGACGCCAGCGCCGCGACTTCATCCTCGTTCACGTTGTCCGCGTATCGGATGCCGCCCTTGACCGGATGCTTGTGGTGGCTGTGCTCCGCCCGCCAGGCCTGGATGACTTCGATCGACCCATCATCCCTCTTCAGAGGAAACTGCATGTGGTACATGCTGTTACAGATTTTTATCTGCTTCAGCAGGCCGTCAGGATGGTCGGTGTGACTGCATGCTTTGGCGAACATGCGGTCTACCTGCTCAAGAAAGGATACGTTCATGGTTGGTGCGTTCGATCGAGGTTCTGAATTTCAAGTACAGGCTACTATCTTGCGTGCGTAAACGCAACGCATAATTTCACGTGTGAACGGACTTTCTGAATATGGTTTCCTGCCGACGGGAACGACGCGCCTGGCGCTGCTTCTCGGCGACCCGGTGGGCCACTCGCTCTCGCCTACGATCATGACGGCGGCCATGCGGGCGGCCGGGCTTGACATGGTTTACGTGGCGGTCCGGGTAGATGCGGCGCACATCGGCGCGGCCATTCACGGGCTCGAGGCCATGCACGTTGTGGGGGCGAATGTGACGATTCCCCACAAGCAGGCGGTAATTCCCTATCTGGACCATCTGACGGCGGCGGCGCGCGCGATCGGCGCGGTGAACACCATATACTTCGGCGATGACGGCCGGCTCTCGGGCGACAATACCGATGCCGCCGGATTCACTGCGCCGATCAGCGGGCTGGCGCCCGCGGCGGCCCTCGTGCTGGGCACGGGGGGCGCCGCGCGCGCCGCCGCCTGGGCGCTCGGACATGAACTCGGCGCTGAGCACGTTTTCGTCTGCGGCCGGCGGCACGAGCAGGCCCGCCAATTGGCCGGCGAAATCAATGTCCAGTGCCCGACGGGCGTGCTGGTCGAGGCCGTACCCTGGGAAGAGCGATCCAGGCGGGCCGGCGAGGTCGATATCGTGGTCAACGCCACATCGGTCGGCATGCATCCACGCGCAGACGAAACACCGCTTCCCGACACCTCGCACGTATCGCCGCGGCAGCTGGTATATGACCTCGTCTACAAACCGCACCCGACGCGGCTGCTGCGCGAAGCGGCTGGGCGCGGCGCGCGGACGCTCGGTGGACTCGATATGCTGATTGGCCAGGCCGCCGCCAGCTTCCGCCGCTGGACAGGGCGCGACATGGACGAGAGCGCCGCGCGCCGCGCCCTTGACACCGCTTCAGACCCCCCAACCAGGTAGATGTCCACACCTTTTCCACATATATCCCCCAGAGGGGAGGGCCCGATTGCTGGGCATTCCGATAACCCATCTGCAGGTTGCATGGAACGTCGCGCTGACGGCCTTCTTGCAGCGCGCCCTGCCGCGCTGCGCGCAGAGGATCTTGGCATATCGCCGCTTGCCACGAGCGAGACCATTCCGAGCGCCTGGTATGTGGACGCCGACTTCCACGCCTTCGACCGCAAGGTTGTCCTTGAGCGCTCCTGGCAATACGTGGGGCCGGCGAGCCGCGTTGCCGAGCCCGGTACGTTCGTAAGCGACATCGTCGCCGGCAACCCCGTCGTCGCCGTCCGCGACCGGGCGGGGCGGCTTCGGGCCTTCTACAATGTGTGCAAGCACCGCGGCGGTCCCCTTGTAACCACCCCCTGCGGCGCAGCCCGCATGCTGCAGTGCCAATACCACGGCTGGACCTATCGGCTCGACGGCATGCTCCGCGGCGTGCCACGCTTCGACCGCACCGAGCTCTTCGACAAGCGCGATTACGGCCTTACCGAAATCGCCGTTGGCATCTGGGAGGGCCTCCTGTTCGTCTGCCTGCGGCCGGATGAAACGCCGCCGCTTGCCGACATCATGCAGGGCATCCGCGAGCGCATTACGGGCGTCGATCCGGCTGCGCGCGTCCCTGCTCCAGGCGCTGCGGACGTCCTCGCGCCAGGGGCCGCGGCCGACTATACATCACGCGAAATGCCCGCCAAGGAAAAATCTGCACCGGAATCACTGGCACCGGAATCACAGGCGCCAAACGCCCTCTACGACCTCGCCTCCTTCACGTACGCCGCGCGCGACGTCTACGCGGTGAAGGCCAACTGGAAGGTGTATGTAGACAACTATCTCGAAGGCTACCACCTCCCGCTTGTCCATCCGGAGCTCTGCGACCTGCTGGATTTCAGCACATACGTGACCGAGACTTTTGACTGGTACTCGTTGCAGCACAGCCCGATAAAGGCAGCTTCCAAGGCTTATGGAGCCGCCAACGAGCAGGCCTACTATTATTTCGTATTTCCCAACCTGATGCTCAACATCCTGCCCGGCCGCCTGCAGGTGAACCGGGTCGATCAGGTGGCGAGCAATGCCTGCTCTGTAGTATTTGACTACTACTACGGACAGTCAACGTCGTCCCCTGGGCCCAACCCTGGCAGCGAGTCCGAAGGCGCCGAGCCCAAGGCCCCGCCCGCTACGACCCATCGGACGACCGGCCGGACCGTCGTCGACCGCATTCCCCCCGACCGCATTGCCGCCGATCGCGCCTTCAGCGATCGCGTCCAGGCTGAGGACATCGACATCTGCGAGCACGTGCAGCGCGGCCTCCAGTCGAACGCCTACGACCGCGGCCGCTTCTCGTACGACCTCGAAGGCGGCGTACATCACTTCCAGTCCGCGCTGAAAAGAGCCTACCGCGACGAGCTCTACGCGCGCGAGGCAGGCGAGCTTTCCGTCGCAGCGCCCCCAACCCGCCCCGAATGAAAATCGCTCTCGCACAAATCAACCAGACGGTCGGAGATCTGGCCGGAAACAGCCGCCGCCTGCTCGCGGCCTGCCGTGAGGCGAAGGCTTCTGGCGCAGATCTCGTCGTCTCGCCCGAACTTTCGCTGACCGGATACCCGCCGCTCGATCTGCTCTACGATGCCGCCTTCCTCGGGGATGTGGAGCGCGCCACGCGTGCCCTTGAAGCGGCTCTTCCAGAGGGCATTGGCCTGCTCTTTGGGGCTCCCGTCCCGAACCCGTCCGCGGCGGCTCCCAGCGAGGCCAAAGAGACTGTGGCGGCTGGCGATGCCACAACAAGCGGACCGGGCAAACAGAACGAACCGGACAGGCACGGCGGAAAACCGCTCCTCAACGCTGCCATCCTGATTGAAAAAGGACATTCTCCACAGGTTATCCACAAGCGCCTCCTGCCGACCTACGACGTATTCGACGAAAGCCGATATTTCGAGGCTGCCGGCCCCCAGCCGCTCATGACATTTCGTGGCACGCGGCTCGGCGTCAGCATCTGTGAGGATATGTGGAATGAGCCCTTCGCCGCGTCCTACCACCTGTATGCGGCGCATCCCATCGATGACCTCGCCGCGCTCGGGCCCGACCTCTTCATCAATATCTCGGCCAGCCCTTTCTCCGACCACGCACCCGCAACGCGTACCGCTCTCGGCGAAGCCATTTGCCAGCGCCACGGCCTGCCGATTGTCGTCGTCAACCAGGTGGGCGCCAACACGGATCTCATTTTCGATGGCGACAGCCGCGTGCACGGGGCATCCGGCGTCATCACTGCGCACGCCCCCGCCTTCGAAGAGGCCATCGTGTACTGGGAATTCGCGCGGCCGGGCGACGCCCGGACTACCGCCGGCCCGGCCCCGTGTACCGCCGAGCCTACCAACAAAACGCCAACCAACGCAACGCTCACTGCCGCAACGCACACCTCCGCATCTCCGCGTGATACCATTGCCCTGATCCACAACGCGCTCGTGCTCGGCATCCGCGACTACGCCGCGAAGTCGGGCGCCTTCGATGGGGCCCTTATTGGGCTCTCGGGCGGGATAGACTCGGCCGTTACCGCCGCCCTCGCCGTCGAGGCCCTCGGGCCGGACAAGGTGCTGGGCGCCACGCTCCCCTCGCGGTTCAGCTCCACGGGCAGTGTCTCGGACTCCCGGGCGCTCGCCAGCGCACTCGGCATCCAGCTCCACGAAATCGCCATTGAACCCGCCGTCAAGGCCCTTGAAGACATGCTCGCGCCCCACTTCGAGGGCACGCCACGCGGCCTCGCCGAAGAAAACATCCAGGCGCGCGTTCGCGGCACGACGCTCATGGCGCTCTCCAACAAGTTCAACCTGCTGCTGTTGGCAACGGGCAACAAGAGCGAACTCGCCATGGGCTACGCCACGCTGTATGGCGACATGGCGGGCGGCCTCGCCGTCCTTGCCGATGTCTACAAAGTCGATGTCTACGCGCTCGCCCGCCATATCAATGAGCGTGCCGGGCGGGACGTTATCCCGCAGTCAACCATCGAAAAACCCCCGTCGGCCGAACTCCGGCCGGACCAGAAGGACGAAGATTCGCTCCCGCCCTACGAGGTGCTCGATGCCATTCTCGAGCGCTACATTGACGAGCGCCAGGGCGCAGCAGCCATCTCCCGTGCAACCGGCTTCGACGCCGAACTCGTTGGCAGCATTCTCCGCGCGGTCGACCGGAACGAGTACAAGCGCAAACAGGCCGCCCCGGGGCTGCGCGTTTCGGCCAAGGCCTTCGGTGCCGGCCGCCGCCTTCCCATTACGGCGCGCCGAACGGCCCCCGCCGAGCCCTCCGACCGCGCATTGACCAGCGAACCCTCCGACCCCACATCGCCCAGCGAACCCGCCAACCCGACGACCAACCCATGATCGCCTACATCGCAGGTACCCTCGCCCTCAAGAAACCCACCGAAGCCATCATCGAGGCGGCCGGGATAGGCTATCGCATTTACATTCCGACGTCGACCTTTGAGGCCCTGCCGGCGACAGGGAAACCCGCCCGGCTGACCACGTATCACTCCGTCAGAGACGATGCCGAGGACCTCTTCGGATTCGCCACCGACTCGGAGTACAACGTCTTCTCGCTCATGATTGCCGTATCGGGCGTCGGGCCGAAACTCGCGCTCGCGGCACTCAGCGCCATGAGCCCATCTGAAATCCAGCGCCGTATTGTGGATGGGGACCACGCCATGCTGACCCGCATTCCGGGCGTCGGCAAGAAAACCGCCCAGCGCATGGTGCTCGAGCTTCGCGACCGCATGGCTGCGCTCGCTGAGGACGGCGCGGCGGGCGCATCCACCCAGCCAGACACGGCGAAAGACGCCCTCGCCGCGCTGCAGGCCCTCGGCCTTTCGCAGGCCGCTGCCATCAAAGCGCTCCGGAGCGTCACCGAGAAGTACCCGGACGCCACGAGCGCCGAGGACATGATCCGCCTGGCGCTCCGGGAATAGGCCACGGGCGCTCCGGGAGCAGCTCCAGGCCCCGACCCGCATCACCTGGCTCAGTGGGCGCTATCGGGCTCCAACCCTGCACCCGGTAGCGACTCCACGTGCAGCGTCTGCGTCGGGAAGGCGAATTCAATGCCCTCGTCCGTGAATCGCTGGTGGATGGCCAGGTTCATTTCCTGCTGGCGGTCCATGTAGACGGCGTAGTCGGCTACGAGCACGTAATAGACCGTCTCGAAGTTGATCGAGAAGTCCCCGAACGCCTTCAGGTGCGCGCGGTCGAAGCGCACGTCGGCACTTGCCTCGACGGCCGCGCGAAGCATGCCGGGAATAGCCTTCAGCTTCTCGTGCGGCGTATCGTAGGTCACGCCGACCTGGAATACGACGCGCCGCTCGTACATGCGCTTGAAATTGCGCACGCGGCTCGACAGCAGGTCGTTGTTCGAAAAAATGATCTGCTCGCCCGAGAGGCTCCGCAGGCGCGTCGTTTTGATGCCAATATGCTCCACCGTGCCCGAGAGCTCATTCAGGACCAGAAAGTCGCCGTACACGAACGGCTGATCGACCACGATGGATATGTAGGCCAACAAATCCTGCAACACGTTCTGCACGGCCAGCGCAATGGCAATGCCGCCAATACCGAGCCCCGCCACGAGCGCCGTGATGTCAACACCGAAGTTGTCGAGCGCCACGAGGAAGAGGACCGACCAGAGTACGAGTTTGCCAACGAGCCCAATCGCCTTGACCGCCGTCACCTGCGCCGGGTCGTCGTTCTTGGCCTCAGCGTACCACGTCGCGGCAAGACGAATGATATCGTTGCCCCAAAGGCCGAGCTGAAGAATCAACCCCACAAACACAATGCGCTGCAGTGTGACGGCCGCCGGCGCATCTTCCGTCCGGTATTCGACCGCAATCCAGAGCGCCACGACCGCCAGAAAGAACGTCCGGGTGCCTCCCAGCACCTCCGCAATCACATCGTCAACCCGGTTCGATGTCCGCGCGGCCAGCGCCGTGAACCGGCCGAAAAAAACACGCCTCACGCCGAGCCCGACGGCCGTGAACAGGATCCATAGTCCAATGAGCTTGGCCCATTCAAGAAGGGGCCATCCGAAAAATTCCTGGTTGGTCAATAGGTCCATGGGTCGCAGTCGTTGTGGGGCAGGGTGCGTCGTGTCGTGTCAACACGCGTCCAAAATACGACATGGGCCACTCCCGCTCAGCGCATTCGTCGCGGGCCTGCCACATGACAGCGACCGACCAGGCTCAAGCGTGCGTTCGTTACGTGTTTCAGCTCATACGCCACCGCGCAGCCACGTAGAGCGCATAGAGTACAACGAATTCGATCCCTCCGAACATCGGGGCAATGAAGCTCACCTTGACGCCCCCAGCTACGAGGCCGGGAGATACCTGCCCGCCGACAGACTCAATGATCGAGAGCGCCTGATACAGCCCCATGGCCTGCGACAAAAGGCCCATTACGAAGAGCAACACGGCCAGGTGCCGCGTAACATCGGCCATCAGCGGGGCGCGCGCCTTCCACGCCGCGACGCCGTGCGCTGCTCCCCCGTCTACAGCGCCTCCACCCGCTCCCAACAGGGCAGCCAGCCCCAACACCAATCCGACGAGTCCGAGCAGTAACATGGGCATCATGAAGACGCCTCCCATTTCCATATAAGACATAATTTCCTCCTGTTTGATTGAAGCCTGCGCACAGGCAATCGTGAACAGCCGGAATGTATGTGCACATGGTGCGCGCCCCAATGGAAATTCGACCATCGACGCCATGCTGTCGACCAACAACATGGATCCAGTCCGCCGCGCACCGTACCCTGTCCACATGAAACGAGGATTCCTGCATAGTGCCTACTGGCTGGCGGTAACCATTTTTTTTGCCGCGTATTTCGGTCAAAAACCGGGCGATTTCGTGCAGAACCTGGCCTACGCGGCCGGGCTTCTGCCCGTGACAGTGCTCACCACGTACGCCATTCTGCATGGACTGATTCCCCGATATCTGCTGCGCGCGCGATACTTCCGCTTCAGCCTATACCTCATCTATGCGCTCATCGTATCGATCCATCTCGAACTCATGCTCATATTTGGGCTCTACATGACCGTATCGGACTATCAAGCCATGGTGGTGCGTCCCGATTTCCCGGGCATCGTGGAGGGCCTGCTGACCATGTACCTGTTCGTCGTCGTGGCCGTTGCAGCCCATCTGGCGCGGCGCTCCTACGCGCTCAAACAACAACATGCCGCCCTGGAGCGCGTCCGGCTCGAAACCGAGCTGAAACTGAACTCGGCGCAGTTGAAGCTCAAGGAGGCGGAACTGACCCTTCTGAAATCGCAGATCCAGCCCCATTTCCTGTTCAACGCGCTCAATAGTCTGTACGCCCTGGCGCTGGAACGAAGCACCGAGACCCCGGAACTGATCCTCAAGTTGTCGACTCTACTCGACTACGTGTTGTACCGTGCCAGTGCAGACAGTGTTCAGCTGGCACAGGAGCTCGACATGCTGACCGCTTACATCGAACTCGAGTCGGTGCGCCATGGCGAGGGGTGCTCCATCGTGTACCAGCTTCCAGACCCCGTACCAGAGGCCAAGGTGGCCCCGCTGCTGATCCTGCCACTCGTGGAAAATGCATTCAAACACGGCATCTGGCCACATGTAAACGCTGGCGGTATCGATATCCGCATCCGTGTAGACGGAAAACGGCTCTGCGTGCGCGTGCAAAATACGCTGGCCTCCCCGCCCATGGACCCGGACGACGGCATCCACCCGGGCAGAACACGCCAATCGGGGATCGGACTCAGAAACCTGACAGAGCGTCTCGAACATCTCTATTCAAAGAACAGCCCCGACGACCAGGCAGACTACATACTGGACATTAACCAACAGGACGGGCTCTTCCTGGTCGACCTGGAGGTACCGCTGTCATGACGCGTATCCAGTGCATGATTGTCGATGATGAGCCGCTGGCGCGCACGGCCCTCGCACACCTGTTGAAGAAAATAGAGGACTGCACGCTTGTCGCCCATTGCGCCAGCGCCCTGGAGGCTCGATCCGCACTCGCTACCAACCCGATAGACCTGTTATTTCTCGATATCGCCATGCCGCAGCTCAGTGGACTCGAGCTCGCCGAACTACTCACGCCGCGCCCCGCCATCATATTCACGACCGCCCACCGGGAGTACGCCGTTGAGGGCTTTGAACTGCAGGCACTCGACTACCTGCTCAAGCCTGTTTCCCTGGCTCGTCTGGTACAGGCCGTGGACCGGTATCGTGCATCACTGGCGGGTACACCTGGAGCGACGGACACAACCGGCATGGCGAGCCCCGCACCTGCCGCTCCCAGGCTCACGGCGCGGGTTGACCGGCAGAACGTGCACATCAGAATCCCCGACATCACACACGTCGAAGGACTGCGCGACTACGTGCGCATCCATACGTCGGATGATATGCTTGTGACCAAAATGACCCTCACAGAAGTCGAGCAGACGCTCGCTCCCCACGGATTCCTTCGCATCCACAAGTCGTTTCTGATCAGGATTTCAGCCGTCGAAGCCCATTCAGCGGAAATGGTGCTCACAGCCGGAAAGCGCCTTCCGATTGGTCGGGCCTGGCGCGAGGAGGCGCTCAAAGCGCTGGCCGGGGCATGACGCCTGAATTGGCGTGAACTTCTTGGCCGGAGTGCGACCCGGTGGCCGAGCGGGCGTACAAACAGGCTACCGAAAAAACCGACCCATCTTGAACATCATGTCCCGCGAACTCCGAAATATTGCCATTGTGGCACACGTTGACCACGGCAAGACCACCCTCGTCGATTCCCTGCTGTGGCAGAGCGGCACGTTCCGCGACAACCAGGACGTGGCCGAACGCGTCATGGACAGCATGGATCTCGAACGCGAAAAAGGCATCACCATCATGGCCAAAAACACGGCCGTGAAGTTCGGGGATATCAAGATCAATATTGTCGATACGCCAGGTCACGCCGACTTCGGCGGTGAGGTCGAGCGCACGCTGCGCATGGTCGACGGCATCATGCTTCTGGTGGATGCCGCCGAGGGTCCGCTGCCCCAGACCCGGTTCGTGCTCTCGAAAGCCCTCGAACTGGGCCTGCCCGCCATCATCGTCATCAACAAGATTGACCGCTCCGATGCGCGTCCGGAAGAGGTGCTCGACGAAGTCTACGGGCTGTTCATTGACCTTGACGCGAGCGAAGAGCAGATCGAGTTTCCGGTCGTCTACGCGGTCGCGCGCGACGGCCAGTGCAAGCTGAACATGGAGGACGAGCTGTCGGATCTCCGGCCTCTCTTTGACACCATCATCAGCACCATTCCGGCGCCGGACCACGATGAAGCGGGCAGCCTGCAGATGCTCGTCACGAATGTCGTCCCGGACAAGTATCGCGGTCCGCTTGCCATTGGCCGCGTCGTGCGCGGTACGCTCAAGAACCGGCAGAACGTCGTGCTCTGCCGCCGCGACGGCACGACCACGCCCGCCCAGGTCACCGCGCTTTTTGAATATGACGGGCTGAGCCGCGTTGAAACCGAAGCCGTCGGACCTGGCGACATCGTCGCCGTCGCCGGCATGGCCGGTATCGGACTTGGCGAAAGCATTGCTGACGGCGAAAACCCGGAGCCACTTACGCCGCTGCACGTCGATGAGCCGACGATGAGCATGGAGTTCCGCGTGAACGATTCGCCGTTCTCCGGGCGCGAGGGCAAGTACGTGACGAGCCGCAACCTGCGCGATAGGCTCTTCCGCGAAGTGGAAACCAACCTCGCCATGCGCGTCGAAGAAACCGATTCCGCGGACAGCTACCTTGTCTATGGGCGCGGCGAGCTGCAGATGGCCATCCTTATCGAACAAATGCGCCGCGAAGGCTTCGAGTTCTCGGTCGGCATGCCGCGCGTCATCACCAAGGAAGTCCACGGCAAGACGCACGAGCCCTACGAACTGGCGCTCATTGACGTCGCCGAAGACTACATGGGTGCTGTCGTGCAGAAGCTCGGCACGCGCAAGGGCGTCATGGCCAAGATGATCAACCACGGATCGGGCCGCGTCCGGCTCGAGTTCGAAATTCCCTCGCGCGGCCTCATTGGCTACCGCACGGAGTTCATGACCGATACGAAGGGTACGGGCATCCTGACCCACATCTTCGACGCCTACAAGCCGTGGGCCGGTGACATCGCGCACCGTGCGACGGGCGCGCTGATTGCCGACCGGCACGGAAAATCTACCGGATACGCCATCATGAGCCTCCAGGAGCGCGGCGAGCTCTTCGTCGGCCCGACCGATGCCGTGTACGAGGGCATGCTGGTCGGCGAAAACAGCCGCGACGCCGACCTCGAAGTGAATATCACCAAGGAGAAAAAGCTCACGAACATGCGCGCTTCAGGCAGCGACAACTTCGAGAAAATCATTCCGCCGCGCCGGATGTCGCTCGAAGAGGCCATTGAATTCATCCGCGAGGACGAGTTGATTGAGGTTACGCCGTCATCCATCCGCCTTCGCAAGCGCTATCTGAGCCCGCACGACCGCAAAAAGTTTGACCTCAAGCGCGTGGCGGCGGGGTAAGCCGTTCGGCCCTCGAAGGCCGATCGAGTCACTCTGGCTCAGTTTATCCTTGCAAATCTGGCAGCAGATTCCGAAATTGCAATGATAAATATGCACGGAAGCCATGTCTGATACTGCCCTGGTGCCCCGGAGGGCACTCGAAACCGTACGGGCGCTGTTGTCGCAATTTCCGGCTGTGGCCCTCATCGGGCCGCGACAGGTGGGCAAAACGACCCTGGCCTGGCATTTTGTTGAAAACGAGGACGCCGTCTACCTGGATCTGGAGTCTCCGGCCGACCGGGCCCGTCTGGCAGAGCCGGAATTATACCTGGCTTTGCACGAGGACCGGCTCGTCATACTCGATGAGGTTCACCGGACACCGGAAATATTCCAGGTCCTCCGCGGACTGATCGATGCAGGCAGGCGTAAGGGAAAGGGCACTGGCCGATTCCTCATTCTCGGGTCGGCGTCCATTGATCTGCTCCGGCAGTCGGGTGAATCGCTGGCAGGACGCATTGCATACGTGGACCTGGTTCCCCTCGATGCCATGGAGACAGCTCAGTCCGCGGACCAATCGACCCTTTGGAATCGCGGCGGTTTTCCGAAGAGCCTGCTCGCGCCCAGCGATGGTGCCAGCCTCGAGTGGCGGAACCAGTTCATCCGGACCTACCTGGAAAGGGACATCCCGCAGTTCGGCCCGCGCATTCCCACAGAGACCATCCGGCGGCTCTGGACCATGCTTGCGCATGCACAGGGCACCATGTTGAATGCATCCGCTTTCGGTCGCAGCCTGGGTATCGACGCCAAAACCGTCGCTCGTTATATCGACCTGCTATCTGACCTCCTCCTGGTCCGGCGCCTGCCCGCCTGGTCCCGCAATTCTACCAAGCGGCTGACACGTTCGCCCCGCATATTCGTACGGGACGCAGGCGTTCTTCACGCGCTGTTGAACATTCCAACGCTCGATGATCTGCTGTCGCATCCCGTTCTCGGCGCGTCGTGGGAAGGTTTCGTCATCGAAAACCTGCTTTCAGCCGCGCCATCTTCCGGCCGCGCCTATTACTACCGCGCCTCGGGTGGAGCCGAACTGGATCTGGTCCTCGAGTTGGCCAACTCGTCTCTCTGGGCCATTGAAATCAAACGAAGCCTGAGCCCGAAAGTCGGCCGTGGGTTCCACGCCGCCTGCGAAGATGTGCAACCAGACCGAAAAATCATTCTTTATCCCGGATTGGAGTCGTGGCCCGGCCCCGACGGTACCACTGTAATGCCACTGTCCATGTGCATGAGCGCACTTTCATGAGTCTATTCCGCGTGTCCACCGTTCACCGTACCCACCTGACCGTCCTGGTCGGGGAGGCCGAAGTCCGTGCCGAACTCACGGGCCGTTTCCGGTTCATGGCCGAGTCGGACGAGGCGCTGCCGGTCGTCGGCGACTGGGTAGAGGCCGAGCTTTTCGATGACGACACGCTGGCCATCGTCCATGACATCGAGCCGCGGCGCACGAGACTTTTCCGCCGCGCTGCCGGTGGCGATGCCGCTATTCAGACCATGGCTGCCAACGTCGATACGGCCCTCATTGTGCAGTCCTGCGACCGGGATTTCAATGTGGCCCGGCTTGAACGGTATCTGGTGGCCGTCAGGGAAGGTGGCGTCGAACCCGTAATTGTCCTCAACAAGGCCGACCTGGTAGACGATATCGGCCCGGACCGGTCCACATCGCTGGCGTCGAGTGCCCTTGTGGCGGCCATTCGCGCGACGGGTGAGGCCGCGCCCATACATCTCGTCTCGGCCGAGTCCGGAGTCGGCATGGAGGCCCTCGCGCGCCGGCTCGAGCCAGGCCACACGTACTGCCTGCTCGGTTCGTCGGGCGTCGGAAAGACCACACTCACGAACCGCCTGCTCGGCCGCGACACCTTCGCTACGGGCTCCGTCCGTAAAGACGACCATCGCGGGCGCCACACGACGACAAGTCGCCATCTCGTGCCGCTGCCCTCTGGTGCATGGCTGATAGATACGCCGGGCATGCGCGAATTCGGTCTCCTGGGCACAGAGACCGGCCTCTCAGAAACCTTCGATGATATCAGCAGGCTCGCCGCGACGTGCCGGTTCAGGGACTGCTCCCACACGGTCGAAGACGGCTGCGCACTACTGGAGGCGATATCGTCAGGGGAATTGGACGAAGCCCGCTACGAGCGCTATATGAAACTGAAGCGCGAGTCCGAACACTACGACCGCAGCGTCGCCGAACGCCGACGCAGAGACAAAGAAACCGGCAAGTTGTACAAGCGCATTCAAGCGGAAAAAAAGGACCGCCGCCGCTGATCTGAAAACGTGATGCCCGCAGCTCGGCGCCCCGGGCCACCCAGTCTGGAACGGAGAACAGAAAGCATGGTATCCCGGCACAGGTACTGAAAACATCGTTGGATAAATGCCATCCCAGGACGACATTCTGATCGGTCCACACCGGATTCGACCGGCTCTCAATCGGATCGATGGGCCGCAGGGCACCGTACGCCTTGAGCCGCGCATCATGGATGTGCTGGTCCTGCTTGCCCAACGGGCGGGCGAAGTCGTCAGCCGCGACGAACTACACAGTGAAATCTGGGCGGGGACCATCGTTTCAGAGGATGTCATTAACCGGTCCATTTCGGAGCTGCGAAAGGCACTAGGCGACTCGCACCGCAATCCCGTCTACATACAGACGATTCCAAAACGTGGCTATCGACTCGTGGCACCCGTTGGCGCGCCTCGTGTCCATGCGAAGAAGACGCCGCGCATGGCATGGATCGTCCCCGTTATCGCCCTTGTTGCCCTGTCATGGTGGCTCGGCACCTGGTCTGCAGAGAGCACCGCCATCCCGGACGCCTACACAACCCGGCCTCTTACATCCGAACCGGGTCTGGAAAACTGGCCGGTTCTGTCCCCGGACGGCCACCGCGTGGCGTGGGCACACCGGCCGGACTCCAGCCTGGTATCGCACATCTATGTTCGTCTCGTCCAGGATGAGGCCGTACACATACTCACCGGTGGACCGGCCTGGGATACGCGGCCATGGTGGTCCCCAGACGGTACGCACATCTATTTTGTCCGCTTCCGCAGCGGCGGCTGTTCGGTCATGCGCATTCCGTCGCTTGGAGGCTTTGCCGAAGCGCAGGCCGACTGTACGGGTACGGTCTATCCAGACATCTCGCTCGGCGTGGACGGAGAGACCATGCTCATGAACTGGAGAAGCAGCCCGTCGTCGCCGTTTGCCATTTATGCTTTGTCTGCTGCCGATTCGGCCCACCGGCAACTGACGCATCCCCCCGACAGATCATGGGGCGATCACGATGCTCGCGAGTCGCCTGACGGAGCCCGATTGGCCTTCGTCAGAAGTGCCAGTGAAGGCATGCAGGATGTCTACGTATTGGAAACAGCAACGCAAAAGGAACGCCGACTCACCCACGATGCCAGGAACATTCATGGTGTTTCGTGGCTCGACAATGGAAAAACGCTTGCCGTCGCATCGAATCGGGCAGGTACAGACGACCTGTGGGCACTCGATGTGGCCTCGGGCCGCATGAGTCGGCTACCCGTGCCCGATACGCGTACGGCGTTTCCATTCACTGTCCCCGGCCGTTCTGAGATCGTCTACGAGCGGGTGCGGACAGATGTGAATATCTGGCGGGCCGATTCGTCCGGGACCGTGGAAGCATCTCCCTGGTCGCCATCCACGGCGTGGGATGCGCACCCCGCCGTCTCGCCAGCCGGAACGCATGTGGCCTTCACGTCATCCCGCTCAGGAACGTACGAAATCTGGCTGGCTGGCACGGACGGGGAAGGTGTTCGCCAGCTGACAAGGCACGGTGCCGGCTATACGAGCCGCCCAGCCTGGACGCCCGATGGCGAAGCGATCGTGTACGTGAGCCGAGTGGACGGTAATGCCGACCTGTTCGAAGTCAATGTGACAACAGGCGTCAGAAAACGCCTGACGGAGACCCCGTTCGACGAACTCGCCCCGTCGTTCGACGCCGAGGGACGCGTTCTCTACTCGACCAATCAGAACGGCTCCTGGGAAGTGGGCCGTCTGGAAGAGAGACGGGCTACGCCCGGAGCGCTCCCGTTCAGAGGCGTCATGGGAATTCAGCAGGATCCGCTCGGAAATGGGTACCTGTACGGAAAAGTCGGAAGCCCGGGACTGTGGCGGGGCCACATCGATGGAAGCGAAGTTCTTGAACACGCCTCCCTTGATCCACGCGACTGGGGATCGTTCAACGTCCTCCCAGATGGTGAAATCATTCTATTCGACCGGGCGGCACGCGCCGTTCTGTCTGTGGTTGGTGGCCGCATCGATACGCTCGCTACGCTGGCATTTCTCCTCCCTGCGCATGATCCGGGTCTTGCTGTGCATCCGCAGAAAAGATGGATGCTATTGACCCGAATGGATGTACAGGAATCGGATATAGTGCTCGCCGAGCCTGTACGATAGAAGTGCCTTTCAGGCGGCTCTCCAATCCTCAGCCAAACATCAGGAAAACCAGAGGACCCTGCCGCACCGACATTCGATCTTGTGGGCCGCTATCCATCAAACTGGTTTCGTCCCATGACCCGACTTGCGTGCCTGCTCCGTTTCCCGCTCCGCTGTATCGTTCCTGTACTTGTTCTCTCCTGCGTAGCTGCGTGCCAGGGCCAGGATGCGGGCACGCGCATCGATCCAGACGCGTATCCGCACGCGCGGATCGTGGATCAGATCGACGTTTTCCACGAAACGCAGGTTGCCGACCCCTATCGCTGGATGGAGGATCTCGACTCCGAGGAGTTGATGACATGGCTCGCCAGCCAGGACTCGCTCCTGAAAACCATTCTGCCTCAGGAAGGTCAAATAGACGGTCTCGTCGAGCAAATCACGGCCTGGCGCGAGCGCGAGACCATGAGGCCTCCCCTTTTGAGGGGTCCGTGGCTGTTCACGTTCTTCGCAGATCCCGGTCAATCGGTCGTGAATCTGCATGTAGCGAGCCGTGATGGCAAGCCGCCCGGCCGGCTGCTCGTCGACGCCAATGCGGCCCGGATGCAAAATGAGTACGTAGGCACGGGAAGAATCAGCCCCCAAGGCACGTGGGTGCCCGTACTGTCGTCGGACGGGCCTACCCGATGGAGAAACCTGCGTCTTCTGCGAACAGAAAATAGAGAATGGGCCGCAGAAACCCTGTCCGGCGTCGTGGCCGGTGCCCCGCTGGCCTGGTTGCCCGACGAATCGGGATTCTTCTACCCGCGACATGATATCCCTGATAATCCACAGGCTCCTCTCAGTAAGCCACGCATTCATTTCCACAGGATAGGCACCGACCAGGAGGCGGACCCTTTCATCTGGGAACAACCAGACGGGAATGAGCTGACCATCGCCCTGCAGACAACCTCCGACGGACGGTACCTCGTGCTCGAGGGCTCGGCGAGCGGTGGAACGTTTTCCGGCGTTAACGAGCGGCTCTACATCATGTCACTCCAGGAATTTGAGCGTGACCGGACAGCCACCCGGCCAGGCGCCCGGCCGGCCGTTCGCGAGCTTTTCGCCTCAAACGCGGCCCAGTTGGCCTATGAAGGCACGTACGGCGACCTCCTTCTTATCCGGACAACAGACCAGGCCGAGAACATGCGCATTGTCGCCGTGGACCCCGAATCGGGCATTGGAAACAGGAGGCCGACCGCCGTCCAGACCGTGGTGGAAGAGGCAGAATGGCCCATCCAGGGCGTCGCCGAATACGAAAATCACCTCCTTGTCCAATATGTCCGCGAAACGACGTCGTTCATCCGCATTTTCCATAAGAATGGAACGTTCGTGACGGACGTAGACGTTCAGGCAACGAATATCTTTGGCTTCAACGAGAACCCGGATTCTGAAATCGCCTGGTTCGGTATGGGGAGCCTGACCAATCCAGGTACCATTTACTCGGTCAATCTGGAGGATGACGATCCGGAAGCAGACGTCTTTTTCCAGCCGAAGCTCCTGCTGGATCCCTCCGACTTCACGTCCGAAGTTCTGTTTGCCACAAGTGCCGATGGTACGCAGATTCCGGTTTCCATCGTCCGACACAAAGACCTGAAACCTGGTGCGGAGGCTCCGACGTTCCTCTACGGCTACGGCGCCTGGGCCTGGGCAGCCTTTCCGTGGCAACAGTATATGATTCCGTGGCTTCAGAACGGCGGTATATACGCAGTCGTCCACGTGCGGGGCGGAGGCGAATACGGTCCCGAGTGGCACGAGGCCGGTATCCGACAAAACCGGGAAACCTGGATTGCCGACTACGTGGCTGCGGCCGAATTCCTGGTCCAAAAGGGGTATACGGCGCCCCGCCAACTTGTCGTCAACGGCGGTAGTGCAAGCGGTATGCTTCCAGCCATCGTCGCAAACCGCCATCCAGAGTTGATCGGCGCCGTCATGATTGACTACCCTTTCCTGGACATGGTCCGAATGAAAGAGTTCGGCGCCGGCACATCGTACATCCCCGAATATGGAGACCCGGAAATCAAGGACGACTTCGACGTACTTGTCGGCTACTCACCTTATCACCGGATTGAGCCGGGTCGGTGCTACCCCCCGATGCTCGTCCAGGCCGGTTCGGAAGACGAGACCTCAACGCCGATGCATGCCTACAAATATGTAGCGGCCCTGCAGGCGGCCCAGTCCTGTGACAATCCCGTGCTGCTCCAGATCACGTGGGGTGCCGGGCATTCGGCCGGCGCAACAGCCGAGCAGCGTGCCCGCACGCATGCCGAACAACTGGCCCTGCTCATGCAGTGGGTGGGCCTGCCGCCGTCTACCAACTGATGTATTTGTACATGAGACGAATGAGCCGGTACGCTTCGTCCATGGTGCGCGCGGTGTAGGCGACCGTGTACCCGTCGACGCGCTGCATGTCCGGAATGGCCTGGAGAATTTCTGCGCGCGCCGTCGTGGCGAATTTCATTTCGACGGTGACAGGTGTCGTGACCTCCAGCGGGCGGGCGGTCTCGAGGCCAGCGAGCGCTTCGCGCGTAGCCTCGGCCAGGCGCCGGCGCACCTCGTCCGGGTGCGTGAGCCGCGCCACCTGGTAGGCAACGGCCTCCTTGACAGCTACCGTGCTGCTCCCCGTGAGCGCCGCGAACTGCTCGGCAAAGACCCGGTCTCCGCTCGCCAGGATAACCGGTACGCCCATGCTTCCGGCGTAAAATGCGTTCATACCGCCCTCGCCGACTTCCGTGCCGTTGATCCAAAGCCCCTTCACGGCGCCCGATCCCGTGTGCGCCAGAAAGCCACCTTCTGTGCCCGCCCGGCTGTGGTATCCAATGAAAATGGCCGCATCGAACGTATTGTCGAGTCCCTGCACCATGCCGAGGGGTTTTGTGTTGCCCTGGATGTAGGCGACCCGCGGGTCGAGCTCCGTGTGCAGGAGGTTCTGCATGTCCCCATGCGAATCGTTGACGAGGATTTCGGCCGGGCCGTGCTCAAAAATGGCCCCCACGACGGTATTTACCTCATCGGTCATGAGGCGTCGCCCCGTCGCGTAGTCCTTTCCGGAGGAGGAAACCATCTTGTTCGTGCCGATCCCGCCAATACCTTCCATGTCGACGGAGATGAAAATGCGGAGCGGGTCGGCGGCTGCGCTTGGGGCGGCCTGTCTTGTGGCGGCCTGCCGAGCTTCGGAACGTTCCGCGCTGACGTGCGCCAACGGAAAAAGCAGCGCAACTGTCAGAAAGGTGCGCAAAGTGAAAACAGGAAAAGCACGTTGGGCGCTGGCCAGGACGGCGCGGTGGGCGATATAGTTCATAGCTGCTGCTGTTTGGATGACCGATCAGGACGTACACGATACGAACGTACGCGGTCTATAGCGCAGATCCGTAACGATCCTGGGCTTGGGAGGAGCCATCCGTGACGAGAGCTACGCACGTGGCACCAGAAGGGATGATTTTTGGCAAATCCCGCACCGTATTCTGCCGCCGGGTCCGACAGCGCACGCCTGTCATTTCGACAACTCGCGGAACACGTCCCGATGCGTACGCTCGATCGCCCTCGCGTCTTCCATGGCCTCGGCAACGGCTTTGGGAATAATGATTCCGAGCGATCCCCCAAAACGTCTCACGTTTGTCATTTCACTCATTGTCGGGCCATCATGTTAACGTACATGGTGTATGCGGAGCACAGGTTTGACAATGGTTATCTTCTGGTGTGTCCGCGTGTCGTCCATTCACCCATACGAGATGACCGTCCTCGTCGGAGTGGCTGAAATTCGAGCGGAGCTTACCGGCCGTTTCCGGTTCCTGGCCGAGTCGGACGAGGCGCTGCTGGTCGTCTGCGACTGGACTGCGCACCTCAGTTCCCGTCCATGTCGATAACAATCTTCCCCAGGTGCCGACCGTCCCCGAAATACTGGATCAACCGGGGGATGTCATCGATCCCGTACGGACCATCGACCACCGGCTTCAACTGCCCTTTTTCGGCGAGTTCAGACAGCCGGTCCAATCCGCGATTAGGCTGAAGACCAAGCACCAGCAGTCTCTTGCTGGTGAACAGTGAAATCAACGAACCGACCACCAGGATTTCGAATAACCGGGGCAACGATCCGCCAACGGTGACATACGTACCATGCTTCTTGAGCGAGCGCGCATACTTGAACACGCTCCGGTTCGATTTGGCATCGAGAATGAGATCGTATTGCTTTCCGGTCCGGGTAAAATCCACCGATCGATAGTCCATCACGGTATCGAATCCCATCGACCGCATCATATCCAATTTCTCCGCGCTGTCCACGCCCGCGACGGTCACCCCGAATGATTTCAGGATCTGGATGCCCAACGTCCCGACCCCACCCCCGGCGCCGTTGATAAGCACGCTCTGTCCGGCTGTCACCTTCCCCTTGGCCACGAGTCCCTGAAGCGCGAGCAATCCGGCATGGGGCAGGGTTGCGGCATCCACATGGCTCATGTTCGCCGGCTTTTTGGCCAGCGCGCGTTCCGGTACGCAGACATATTCGGCAAACCCGCCGAAGCCGGAATCCGACAGATCGCCGTACACCTCGTCGCCGACCATGCAGGACGTCACTTCGCCCCCCACGGCCTCTACGCTGCCGGAGATGTCCACCCCGGGAATACGGATTCGCGGCCTGCGCAGACCGTGGATGAGACGGATAACGAACGGTGTGCCCCTGACAAGCCCCCAATCCCAATCATTGATGGATGCGGCGCGCACCTTCACCAGCACTTCCCGGGCCTTCGGAACCGGCCTGGCCACGTCCTTGATCTGGAGGCCAGCCGGCGGCCCATACGTGTTCAATACTACTGCTTTCATCGTTCTACCTTCCTCACCTCTTCGTGGGTTCTGTCAAAGCACAGAATACAGAATAGCACACCCAAATAGGATGGAAACCGGGGAGACCAGCCTGATGCGTCGGAACAGATGATCATCTCGGACGAGCACGAGCACCCCGACGGCCACTTCGCGTACTACAAGCGCGGAACCGAACTGTAAGGGGATTGAGCGGCCGTCCTTGAGCGGCAGATCAAGCAGTACTCGACGCCATGTCGGGCATGTGTTCTTTAATTTGCCCAAGTGCCGACGCCAGTAATCGGTCTTCGAAGATTCGAAGTTTGCGCACGCCTGCGGATGGATCGCTCGGCATCCACTCCGCTATTCCTTTCCTGACATCCGAGAGGTTGGGCGGGGTGTGCTGTCGATTCACAAGCCAATCAGCCGTAGCCAATGCCTCCATGGCCAATGGCGATTCAAATCCCCTGATTGCCTGAGCGGTGCGTGCCAATGCATCCAGGTATTCCTTGCACTCCGTTTTCAGATACAGGTCTCTCGATGGTCGTAATCGAACCAGATGTAATCTGACGGTCCGGCATCCGACAATCGCTTGGAGCAATGCAGGTAACTGCCGTCCAGGGAATTGATCCTGGTCAGCTTGATCGATGCCTGCGTTCTCACCATTTGGGTTACCTGAGTCTTGTCGAAATTGAACGCCTCTGTCACTTATCCTCACGACGGAGCATTCTCCCGAATCCACACGGCCATCTCCGCCTCTCCAACGGCGCCCGTGGCCACGTCCGTCATGATTCGAACCACCTCCGGCTCCGGAGCATCGAGCTCGACACCATTGATTCCGAGAAAAACGTACATCGCCATGAAGGCTATGCGTTTGTTGCCGTCAATATAACCGTGGTTCTTAGCGAGTCCTACGGCGTAGGCCGCAGCCAGAGCGGCCAGGTCCACAGCGCCACCGTAGGCCAGTGTGTTCTGAGGCCGTGCCAATGCCGATTCAATCAGTCCATCATCACGGACCCCCGTCGAGCCACCGTGCTGGGCAATCAGGTCGGCGTGTACGACGTCGAGTAGCGTCCTCGAGAGCCACACCGGCTCCTCGCCGCGGATGGACAGATCCCTTCGAGCCGTCATTTGGCGAGCTCCCTGAGCGCATTGCGATATTTGGCGGCTCCCTTCTCGTACACCTCCATCGCCTTACTGAATTCCGGATCGAAGGGCGTCAGCAATAACCCGTTTGCGGTCTCGACGATATATATGGTATCTCCTTTCCCCAGATGCATGCGATCAAGCATCTCCTTCGGGAACGTCGTCCCCAGCGAATTTCCGACCTGGCGTATGGTGGTTTCCTTGTGCATGACCTGGTGCGTTTTGATGAAACGAATGTGTATACTTACGTAATAACATTCGGGTTTCATCTCTCACCAACTACTCCTTATCGGTGATGGAGAGCGTCGTGCCGTCCATGCGCTCGACAACCAAGTCGTCGGCATCGAAGAGTCGGTCCACGTTCATGAAGTAGTCGCAAAACGACGAGAACAGATCAACGGGCGTCTTGCCGTTGACCGACCGCAACGTGTCGCCGAGCGCCAGACCCAGGTCACGCGTCGTCCTGTTGACGACCCAGAGCGAATCGCCCTCGCTGGCCACCATGAAGTTGCGGGGCGCGACGACATGGACATCTTCCCGCCGATCCAGATGGATGGTTTTGGTATCGTAGTTGATGATGACCTCGAAGTGCTCCAGGAAATCATTCCCCAGCAAGCCTTTGCCGACGGACGAGAAAGACACCGGGACGCGTATCCGGTCCTCGCCCAGGCGCACCGTCAATTCCTTGACCAGCAGGGAGTCTTCCCGGGTTCCGAAAATGCCGGATGTTGATTTGTCGAGGACCGTCATCACGGTGGGGCTGTCGAAGCGATCCGCGAGTGACATAGGCAGCACCAGGCCGCCATTGTAGCCCACATCGAACAGGACATCGTCCACATCCACACCATCAATTTCAATGTCGATGCTGGGCGTCCCCGACAGCATGGGCCGGTCGAACGACACGGAATGCGCACCGCTGCCTGCTTCAAAGGCCCCGTCGGAAAAATGAAGCTTTTTCGACTCGTAGTCGATTTTCCAGTGGGCCAATTTCATGAGATTGGCGCCAATGATTCCATCTGCGGCAATACACTGACTGGCCGATGACGGTGCATACGTCAATTTGCCCGCGCCGATATCGTACGCCGTCGTTTCCCCCAGCCCGACCGAATCAATCCGGACGACTTCAATGCTCTGACTGATGCCTTGCGCCGTGCTGTTGGTCTTCCGGGCTATCACGTCCAGCGCGAGCCGGTCGGCGAGTTCTTTCTCCACCTTGCTGTCGAACGCCCCCGTATCGAGAATAAATTCCCTCTCCTGCATGTCGCCATTGAGGCGGGCCTGGACAACAATCAGATCCTTCCGGTACTCAAAGGGGATGACCTCCACGTAGTTGGTCCGCCGGATTTCCCCCCCGGTCAGCAGGCGCACGTTCGCCACGTACGAGCACGAGGACAACAGAACAGAGAACAGAACGGTAGCGCAGCAACAGGTGATGACGTTTTTCATGTGTTCATTTTTTTGGACTTTACGGTACAACGTTCTGGCGCACCAGCAGCTCGGCGCACAGGACAGCACCTCCGGCGGCCCCTCGTATCGTGTTGTGCGACAAAATGTTGAACTTGATGCCGAGCACGGGGCAGGCGCGGATTTTGCCTATGGATACCGTCATGCCGCGGCCGAGGCCTGCGTGGCGCGCCGGTTGCGGGAAGGAGGGGTCGTCGAATACTTCGAGGGGCTTTTCGGGAGATGACGGTAGGGAGCGGACGACGTCCGGCGCGCGCCAATGGCGAAGGACGTCAGCGACGGCTTCGGGAGATGGCGAGCCGGTCAGGCGCACCGAGACGCTCTCCAGGTGACCGTCAACAACCGGGACCCGGTTCACGCTGGCGCTAACCGCAATATTGGCTGGGGCGATTTCGAGGGGTTGTGTACGGCTGGACCCTCCGTTGTCAGTCTGACTGGATTCGTATTCGGCACGATCTGGATTCCTGAGTCGGCCGAGGATCTTCAGGGGTTCGGTTTCAAGCTTGTCTTCTTCGCCACCAATGTGGGGAATGATGTTGCCGAGGATGTCAAGCGCCGGGACGCCAGGGTATCCGGCGCCGGATATGGCCTGCATGGTCGTGACGAGGACAGATTCAACGCCGAACGCATCGTGCAGGGGTTTGAGGGCCAAGACGAGGCCCACGGTGGCGCAGTTTGGATTGGTAACAATGAATCCTTTCGACCCGGTGTCTACTGCTGAAGCGCTACCTGAGAAGTGTTTCGACTGAGTCGAGTTGACGTCTTCGACCCTACATTGTTGGTCGATCAGCGCCAGATGATCGGGGTTGACCTCCGGGACGAGGAGGGGCACGTCGGGGTACATCCGGTGGTTCTTGGCGTTCGAGATGACCGGGTATCCGGCGGCGGCCAAGGCGGATTCAACTTCTTCGGCGACGGAGGAATCGAGGCCAGAGAAGACCAGATCAAACGGGCGCGATTGCGAGGCTTGGTCGGCAGGGGTTGCTGGGTTGTGTGAATCGCTGGGGATGCTCGGGGTTGAGTGAGGGGGTGGCACGCAGGTGCCGACGGTCATATCGGCGACGGCCGGGGGGATGGGGTGGTGGCCGAGCCAGTCGACGGCATCGCGATAGGGGCGGCCGGCGCTGCGTTCGGAGGCGGCGACGGCGGTGACTTCGAACCACGGGTGGTGCTCGAGGAGTTTAATGAAGCGCTGGCCGACGGCGCCAGTCGCCCCGAGAATGCACACACGGAGTTTCGGGGAGTCCGGGTTTTTCGGATCAAAAGATGGATTGATTTTCACGGGTCTCTTCAAAGGGTAGAAGCAGCGGCCGGCGATCCAGCAGGCGTGCCGTGCTTCAGGAGGTGCGCGTCGCGGCCAATACGGTCGGGGAGGGCGCGGGGGAGGATGAGGGTGCCGTCGCCGTGGGGGTGGAGCGTGCTGCGGACGTGCACCGGAATGCATCCGCGGACCACGGGGTCGAAGGCCTGCTCGTGCATGCCGAGGGCTTTGGCGGCGTTCCAGGTGCTGGCATCTTCGGCCAGGAGGAACGAGAAGCGGCGGGCCGAGGGATCGAGGCGCGGATTGGCAGTGTGGATGCCGTCCACGTCGGTCCAGCGGTCGAGTTTGCGGGCTGAAAGGGCCTCGGCAACCAGCGCGGCACTGTAATCACTTCCGCCTCGGCCCAGCGTCGTCGTCCGCCCGGTCACCGAGCGGCCAATGTAGCCGGTCACGACGGGCACGACGCCGGGCGCGAGCAATGCATACCACGCGCGGACGGCGACGCCCGTGGCCGCGAGGTCCACGACGGCTGCGCCGTGCGAGTTGTCGGTGAGGATGAGGTGGCGCGAGTCGACCCACGTGGAGGGGACTCCGCGCGTGCCGAGCGCCAGGGAAATAAGCGGTGCCGAAAGCCGCTCCCCAACCGACAGCACCGCGTCCCGGTCTGCGGCGTGATCTTCGGCGCCAGCAGACGTCCTTTCTGTGCCCCCAAACGCCATCATCTCCGCCAGCCGCAACTCCAGGCGGCCGAGTACAATGCGGAGGATCTGGTGGTACTCGCGGAGCGCATCGGCCGGCAGGACGGCCCTGGCGAGGTCCAGGTGGCGCGAGCAGAGCGCATCTACTCCCTGTGCTACAGCCTGCTCCAGTAGAATGCCTACAGATGGCGTGCCACCTTGAGAGTCGTGTTGCGCATCACCCAGAACCGAATCAATCAGTCCTTCCAATGCATTTGTGACGCCGGAAAGCGCCGACACAACCACGACGGGCGGTTCGGGTTCGCTGGCCACTATCGCCAGGAGCTGCTTGAGCGCCGGCGCCGAGCCGACGCTCGTCCCGCCGAACTTCAGCACCTTCGGCGAGGAAACCGCGGGCGGCGAATGGCCGGGGGGCGAAGCGGGCGTGCGGAAATGCGCAAAATCAGTGGACATAACTTCCCGCGTTGATGTCTATGGTACACCCCGTGGCGTGGTCCGAGAGGCCGCTGGCCAGAAAAACCACGGTCGGGGCGACGTCCTTGGGCTGGGTGAGCTCGGCCAGGGCCAGCTCGCGCAGCACCACGTCATCGCCGTTCTGGGCAATGAACTGCTTGGCCATGTCCGTCATGACCCATCCGGGGGCGATCGTGAAGGCCACAATCCCCTGCTTGCCCCAGGCGCGCGCAATGGAGCGCGTCATGGACACCATGCCCCCTTTCGATGCAGCATACGCGATGTAGTCCTTCGTATCGCCCCGGAAAGCGGCGCGGGATGCAATGTTGATGATGCGCCCGCGAGCCCCCGTGCCCAGCCAGTGCTGGATGGCCGCGCGGCAGAGGATGCCACTCGCGCGCAGGTTCACGTCGTGCGTCAGGTCCCACGCGCGGACCCAGTCTTCGGTCGATGTGTCAAGCTCACTCTCGATGGCCACACCGGCGTTGTTTACGAGCGCCGCAACCGGACCCAGCTGGCCCACCACGGCCTCGAACAGGGAGCCTGCTTCTGAGGCATCGGCCAGATCGGCGTGGAACAGCGTCACGCGGCCGTCCCCGAGTTCGGCAGCAAGCGCACGCGCCTCCTTTTCCGAACGGCCGTAGTGCAGGGCCACATGGGCGCCACTGGCGTGCAACTGGCGCGTGATTTCTGCGCCGATTCCGCGGCTCGCGCCGGTAACGAGGATGGTCTGGTTGGTCAGGTCAATATGCATGATGTTTCTTCGATTTTCTGTTCAAACGAGCGGAGCCAATCCCGGAGGAGGGCGCCCAGTTGTGGAGTTTCGAGCAGGAAGCCGTCGTGGCCGTGCTCCGACTTAATAATGGCAAGCTCGGCATTCGGCATGATCCGTGCCAGCTCTTCCTGTTCGCGGAGCGGAAACAGCACGTCTGAATCCACCCCGATGACGAGCGTCGGCTGCGTAAGACGGGCGAGCACCGCGTTATAATTGCCCCGCCCCCGCCCCACATCGTGCGTGTTGGCCGAATGGCTGAGGCGCACGTAACTGTTCGCATCGAACCGGTCCACCAGTTTCTTTCCCTGATGATGCAGATAGGACTGCACCGTCGCCGTATTCGTGCCGAAGCGCCTTTCAAACGATGCCTGCGTCCGGTATGACAACATGGCCATCATGCGCGCAGCACCCAGGCCCTGCCTCGGCTCATGCGCCGCGCTGTAATTCCCGCCGTTCCACGCAGGATCGGCATAAATGGCCTGCCGCTGGCTCTCGCTCCACGCAATGCACCACGCCGAATGCCGCCCGGACGTGGCGACCGGGATGAGGTGCTGGACGAAGGGCTCAGACTTGAATGAATCATCTTGTTTTCCTTCAGGCGCGCGGTGGTCACCTTCGGGTTCGCTCTGCTCCAGCTCGCCCAGTTCTGGTCTTTCCTTCGCTCCTACCCTCTCAAATCCCCATTCAAGGACCTGCATCCCCCCCAGCGAGCCCCCGATAGCCGCATGGACACGCCGAACGCCGAGCCTATCCATGAGCCTTCGGTGCAGGCGCACCCCGTCCCGGATGGTGGGCACCGGAAAGTCCGCGCGGTACGGGCGGCCCGTTTCCGGATTCGTGCTGGAGGGCCCCGTCGTGCCGTAGCACGATCCGAGCATGTTGGCGCATACCACGAAATACCGGTCCGTATCGATCGGCGCGCCGCTCCCGATGAGCCCCGGCCACCACGTCGGCACATGGCTGTCGCCCGTCAGCGAATGGCAGACCACGATTGCGTTGTCTGCCGCATCGTTCAGTCGGCCCCACGTGTCGTACGCCACCTCGACGCCCTTCAGCGTGCGCCCGCTCTCGAGCGTGACATCGCCTGCGAAGAACACCTGGCGGGGCGGGCTGAGCCGGGAGTTTACAGTTTTTGACTGGAGCGTGCTCATGTCAGACGAGGACCCCCGTTTCCACCCGACTGAGCGCCAATTCCAGGTCCGCCAGCAGGTCCGACGTATCTTCGATGCCCACCGAAAGACGGATGATCTGCTCGGTGATGCCCGCTTCGGCTCGCTGCTCGGGCCGCATGGATGCGTGGCTCATGGTCGCCGGCTGCTCTATGAGCGATTCCACGCCGCCCAGGCTTTCGGCCAGCGCGAACACGCGCGTGGCGCCCAGCACGCGGCGCGCGTCCGCTCCCGTGCCCTTCAGGCGAAAGCTCACAATGCCTCCGAACCCGGACTGCTGCCGGCGCGCAATATCGTGTCCCACATGGGTTTCGAGGCCCGGGTAGAACACTTTGTCCACCGCGTCATGCTCGGCCAGAAATCGCGCCACCGCAAAGGCATTCTCTTCGTGCTGCCGGAGCCGGAGCGGGAGCGTTTTCAGGCCGCGAACCAGTAACCAACTGTCAAATGGGGCGGCGGTCAAACCAAGTGCATTCGACGTGAACCGGATGTCCGCCGCCCGCTCCTCCGTCCTCGCCACCACCGCGCCGCCCACGATGTCCGAGTGGCCGTTCAGATACTTCGTCGTGGAATGCACAATCAGGTCCGCGCCGAACTCGAACGGCCGCTGGAAAAGCGGCGACAGGAACGTGTTGTCGACGATCAATTCCAGACCGTGCCGCTTCGCCACTGTGCTCACGGCGGCCAGGTCAATTATCCGCAGTAGCGGATTCGACGGGGTTTCGGCCCAGATGGCCTTGGTGCCCGGCCGAATGGCCGCCTCGACTGCGCGGACATCTGTCAGGTCCACGAACGATACCTTCAGCCGCCCCTGCCGCGCCCAGACGGTGAGCAGGCGCTCCGTGCCGCCGTAACAGTCGTGCGAACAAAGGATGTGGGCATCCGCATCGTACAGGCCCAGGACGGTCGTGACCGCCGACATGCCGCTCGACGTGGCGACCGCCCCGGCGCCGCCTTCCAGGTCGGCCAGAACTTCCTCCAGGGCATTCCGCCCAGGGTTTCCGCTGCGGGAATAGTCGTAGTCGGGTTTCGTGTCGGGATTCTCGAATTTGAAAATCGCCGACTGGTAGATGGGCGGCACCACGCTGCGGTACGTACCATCGGTTTCTTGTCCGGCGAGTGCGAGTCGGGTCTGGAGCTTCATGTCGGTTCGGGTTCGGTTCGGCGGCGCGTGCAGCGCCTGTTGTGCCGAAAGACCTTTCCCGCTCGCTGCGCAGCCCCCTTCCCTGGTGCCGGAACCACGGGACGGCTGGACCGACCCACAGCTCCCATCATCCCCGAAAACGAAAAAACCCTCCCGGATAGTGGGGAGGGTGCACCGGCTGCCGCGACGGCTGCCGTCCTCCTCCCATCATCCTCGAGCTTCGCTTCGAGCAGGATTTAGCACCAGGTCAGTTCCGTTTTGCGCGTTTGTGGTATCCACTTGCGCGCCCCGGAACCCGGTTGCTACGACGTCACAGGGCCAGTCCCTCGGTCGTTCTTTATGGAAGTGCGGCAAGTATACGGCGCGCCCGAGTTCTGTGCAAATCGAGAAATGCCGGGTTACGATCCGATCTCCGCCGGGTCTATCACGGAACCCGCCCGCACAGGTGGCGTGACAATACAATACGATATGATTACGACGACGCAATATCATGATCTGGCCCGCCAGGGCGTGCTCACGCCGGACGACCGGGTGGAATTGATCCACGGAGAAATTGTCCGCATGTCACCCATTGGAATCAGGCACGCCGCGTGTGTAGATGACCTGTCCAGGGCGCTGAGTCGTTCCTTGGACAGCAACGCCAGTGGATCACGCATACGCATTCGCGTCCAGGGTCCCGTCCGCCTCGACGACTATTCCGAGCCCGAGCCGGATATTATGGTACTGCGCCCCCGCGACGACGGGTACCGCAGGCAATCGGCAGGACCGGAGGATGTGCTGCTGCTCGTAGAAGTCTCCGACTCGTCCCGGGCGCACGATCGCCGCGTAAAATTACCGACCTACGCCGCTGTGGGTATCCCTGAGGTATGGCTGGTCGATGTGGCCGCCCGGCGCGTAGACGTCTACACCGAGCCGTCAGGAGATGGCTACCTCCGCTGCCGGTCCTTCTGCGAGGGCCTCGCCATTCGGCCGGAATTACTGCCCGGGGTCGAGGTCGCCTTGAGCGATTTCATCTGAGGCGTGTTTACACGACGCACGAGAGCCCCGAGTGGCCGGTGGGCGGTGGCAGGTGGGCGATCCCAGGCGGGCAGGTGGGCGATCCCAGGCGCACAGGCCCTCACCGCCCGGAAATAATCATCACGCGGCCGCTTCGGTAGCCATTCACGGCGCTGTAGGCGGATGTCACGAGAAAATCGACCGTCCCGTCGCCGTCGACGTCGCCGACATTCGTGGCATCGAACCCAAGCGTTTCGCCGGGCACGTTTCCGGTGATGGTGCGCAGCAGGCGCTCGTCGCGGCCCGAAATAACGTAGAGCTTGCCGCCACTGGCCGCCTCGGAGGCGTGCTGCCAGGCGCCGACAATCAGGTCGTCATGCCCGTCCTTGTTGACGTCCCCCGCCTGCGCAACCCCGATTCCGAACCCATCGCCGGCCGCCTCGCCCACGCGATCGAACAGCTTGGCGCCATCACGACCTGAAAACACGTGGATCCGGCCGGCGCCCTGCGCGGCCGCGTTGTCGCCCCAGTCGGCAACATAGAAATCCGGGTATCCGTCCGCATCCACATCGCCGACTACCGACATGAACATGGCCCCGAACTGCGCCGCCCCCTCCGTGCCGGGGCGCAGCGTGAACGTTGGGGTGGGCGCCGACGCATCCGCAGCGCCTCTCGCGGCAAACGCTGATGGGGTGTAAATATGTACTTCCCCACCGCCTTCAGCGCCTGGGGCGCCCACCATGAGCCAGGTTTTGACATCGATCGATCCATCCGCGCGGTGCATTTGCACGGTGCTGCCGTGCACGTTCGCGCCGAAGGCCTCGCCGGGCTCACCTCGAAGCGTCAGCAGCACGCGGCCCGATGCGCCCGAGTAGAGCCGCACCTCGCCCGCGCGGCCTGTATCGCCGCCGTTCACCGGCCCGCCGAAAATCTGCATGGGCGCGCCGACCAGGACGTCGCCGTGCCCGTCGCCATCGGCATCGCCGACGCCGCGGACGCTGGCGCCGAACCCGCTCGTCGCGTCGTCCGATGTCCACCGGTGAAGTACGCTTCCGTCCAGACCCGAGTAGACTTCCACGTACCCCGCGTAGGGTGCACCCGCCACCACGTCGGGCGTACCATCCGCGTTCACATCACCGGCAGATTCAATACCCATTCCAAGGCGACCGCCGGCCACGGATCCGGTCGCCGTCCAGAGCAGCGCGCCCGTGCCAGAGGAATAGGTGTACACTTTTCCACTTTGATTTCCTGTCTCAACAAGGCCGTTCGATGACGTCGTCACGTCGTCAATGCCGTCACCATCCACGTCGCCAATACTGCGCGCAATCCAGCCGAACACGTCGCCCTGCCCTTCGCCCTGCCAGTCGCGAAGAACAGTGACGCCCTGCTCTGCGAACGGATACGCAAATTCCTCATCGGTCGGCCAGACATCGGCCCACCGGGGATCCTTCCGAAGCGCGTTCGCGGCTGGGCCCTGCGCGAGCGCTGTAATATCGACCTGCCCGCTGCCGGCGGCGGCCAGAATATGTTCAAACGCCGCATCCATCCGGCCCGTCATGGCGAGCGCCGCGCCCACGTTCAACTCGCTCGCCGGCGTCGCAGCAAGCGCGTGCGCCTTTTCGTAGGCCGCGAGCGCCTCGGCGTGGCGCCCCGCCTGCATGTGCGTGCGGCCAAGCGTATTCCACGCGGGCACAAACGTCGGGTACGCGTCTGTCAGCGCCTCAAGCGCCTGCGTGGCTCCCTCCGTATTGCCCTGGCCCAGCATGCCCAGCGCGGCCCGGAACTCCGCCTGCTGGGCGAGTGCATCGGGAGCCGCCCACGTGGCAGCGGCCGTGAAGGCGAGGGCAAGGAGTGCAGTTGGTGCCCAGCCGGGCGCGGCGACTGGACGCATGGAATACCTGTGGATGCAACGCATGGCGGTGTGTGGGTGCAAGAAAGGCCCGAAGGTACGCCGCGCACGGCTTCGCCGGTCAGGAAGTTCGCCCAAAGCGCCGTTTCATGACGCGAACGGGCTTTTTCGCGGGACGAACTGAAATGTAACAATGATTGTTACATTTATTTCAGCTGCTTGAATCCTGCACGTACCCCCTCATATCGGTGACGCGACACGGGTATCACGTCCGGAAGCGCTCCGTGGACCAGACGGGCAGATCGTAGCGGTCCTTCCAGGCGAAATTCCTGCTCCATGTTCACGAGAAACGAGCGATGCACCCGAACGAACCGTTTGAACGGTACCAGTTGCCGTTCCAATGCTGCCAGCGTGACGCGTAGCAATTTTCTTTCGAGATGACCACTTCCAGTATGTACGACCGTACAATAATTATCATCTGCCTGTACGAATACAATGTCCTGTGGATCGATCCTGAATTCCTCACTCGTCAGCGTCGTCAGCGTGACGAGGGACGTCTGGCGCCCATGGATCGATACTCCTTCCGCAATGCCACACGAGACGAGAAGAGCCTGAAAGCGCTCGTACGATCGAAGGGGATCGAACAGTGCATTGCATCTGAGCTCCCCGGGTACCATTCCCAGCCCCGAGGCAACAGCATCCTCCAGGTGATTCAGTGCTGCGGACAGATTTCCCCGACCCAACTCGACGAGACTCATGGCGTAGTCGTGGATTCCCGTATCACGGGGGTGCGGGAGCCGATCCAATGCCCTCACCTGCTCTCTCATCCTATCGTGCAGTCCAGCTCGACCCAGCGCCATGGCCAGATTGGCGCGAGCCAGCGGCGAAGCCGGCTCCGCATCCACACAGAAACGGAAATCCGTGATCGCCGCGTCGATTTTCCCTTCGAGCAGGTGCAGAAATCCTCTAAGCTCGACGATGGCAGACACCTCTTCCTCAATGCTCAGCGCTGCATTGATCCAGTCCATCGCGTCGGCCCACGCCTTTCTATACAACTGGATACGTACCATCATGGCATAGTGGGGAATCGACAACGGGTTTATGGCTAGTGTATCTGCAGCATGAACCTCAGCGTCGTCGAGCGCACGACGATGGATGGACAGCATAGCCATGGCATGCTGTGCTTTTTCATTCGTTGGATTCAGCCGCAGCGCCTGTTGCAGATCGTTTGCTGCCCGGCCCAGGTTGCGACCATGGAACAGATGCACAAGTGCCATCGACACATAGGATTCCGATCGGGCATCATCGAGTTCAAGCGCACGGCGTGCCTTATCAAAGGCACGTCGGAAGGCCTGACGCGGAGATTCATATCCCATGGTTCCGATGACCGTATAGCAGTCGGCCATCGCCGCATGTGCCGCCGCAAAGTCAGGCGACTCCTCCAATGCACGCTGAAATAGTCCGATAGCAACACGCATTTCCTCGAGCGTGTATCGATGCCAGTGAAGAATACCCTGTCTATAATATTCCCGCTCGCGCGTCAAACGATCGTCTCCGAATGTCTGTCCGCGCAACCGTTCTTCGAGAGCTGCCGCACTTGATCCCCGAGCAGATAGAATGTGCGGAAGCAACTGACGTACAAGTTCTCCGGCCGCAGAAGTCCAACGCTGCGGATCCATGTCAATGTGAAAATCGGCCATCGCGTGCCGGCTCTCCGACCCGTACAGGTGGGCAACGAGACGCCGATCGTCGACTAACCGCCCACGAAGGACCCAATCAATTCCATACGACTCCATGAGGCGCCGGACGGGTTGAATGTGGGCGGCGACGTACACACTCGTCGTGCGGGACTCGGGTTGTAGACCGGAAATTGCACCCAGTCGTTCAATCAGTTCATCCATCATTCCAGTGCCATGCCAGGCAGCGCCCTGGCGACCGTCCTCCACCTCAAACGGGAGCACGAGAATGCGATCGTATGTGGTGCGCGCGGTCACTGACTGAGTACTCCTCCATCAGCAATCAACTCGGATCCGAGCAGAAAAGAGGAAGCCCTCGACGCCAAGTAGACCGCTGCGTGCCCCATGTCTTCCGGCACTCCCGTGCGACCCGCCGGAATGATATCCGAAAAGTGCTCAAGAACTGCATCTGCAGCGTTTTCATCGAGGCCCATTCTTTCGAAAACCGGTGTCCTGACCGTTCCCGGGCTGAGTACATTCACGCGAATCTTTCGATGACGAAGGTCCAGCGACAGATTTCTGGCCAGAGCCCGAACACCCGCCTTGGCGGCGCTGTAGACGGCCATTCCCGGAAATGCTCGGTGCGCCGCAATCGAAGACACGAGAATGATACTACTGTCATCCTTCAGCATGGGAAGGGCCTTCTGAACTGTAAAAAAAACACTTTTCAGATTGAGGGCCATCATGGCATCGAACTGTTTTTCTCCAACTTCGTCAATCGAGCCGAGGGTGCCAGGGCCGATGGCACCGCCAGCGTTCACGACGAGGATGTCCGCCTCCCCAATTTCCGACCTCAGCTTCCGGAACGTCAATTCCAGCTCACTGGTCCTTGTTACGTCGCACCGGCGGGAGACGAAGCGGCCCCCAAGGGCCCGCTCCGCCTCGGCAAGGGTTTCGAGGTTTCGCCCGAGGATGGCCCCACCGGCTCCCTCGCGTGCAAACGCCTGTGCAACACCAAAGCCAATGCCACTGTTGCCGCCCGTGATGACGGCCGTCAGGTTTTCAAGTTGCATGAAAGTTTTCCCGTATGATTTCGATCACGCTGCAACAAGTTTCTTGAGTGATTTGACATTGGGGACATCGACTCCCTGTTCGAGATGCACCTTCATACCGTCAAGAAGTACTTCAATACCTTCCTCCATCTTGGATCGGATAACCAGTACGTTCAATAGATTACCGACGAGTCCCAACTTCATGTCGTATCGGATCACGAGATCAACTCGTGTTCGTCCGGCATCGAGTGGAGAGAGGCGAAACTGACCGGTGAAGTTCTTGACGGGTGGGGCCTTCTCGATGGGATCGATTTGAAGCGTAAATCCACGGCCTTCCTCCCAGGATGTGGCCGTTTCCTTGATTTTGCCAGCCGGTTGCAGTTCGCATATCCGGGCCGCTCCGACCCCCTGCTTCTTCCCGGATGTGTAGTATGATTTCGATACGCCTGGGTGAAAGCGATAAATGTCTCCGAGATTGGAGAGCGTCTTCCACGCGTCGCCAATCGGAACCGCGATGTCGCGGCTTTTCGTGAACATGGTCATGCAGATACCTTGTTTGGTTCGTTGACAGGAACGAACCGAAGGTATGCCGATGGATGGGCGGTCGGAACAGTCATGACGCGAACGGATCGCGCCAACACACGATGACGGCCCGCCCTGTGGCGCATGGGCATTCTGTGGTGAATGGGCCGCCCAGACTACCTCGAAATCAAAAACCGCCCCGTCAAGGAGCCGATGCGCACGAAGTAGAGGCCGGGCGCGAGGTGGCCCGTTGAGAGGCGATACGCGGCGTGCTGACCGCCAGCGAGACGGGCCGCGCCCGGGGCCGACAGCACGCGGCGGCCGAGCGCGTCATAGACTTCAATGTCGGCGCCTGGCGCCGGCGCGCCACCGGCCAGGCCGCCGCTGACCACGGCGCCCCGAAGGGCTACATTCACATGCGCCCTCGCCGGGTTTGGCCAGATGGAAAGGGACGGCTGCTCGGCGCCCGGAAGGTCCGCACCGTCCTCCACGCCGACGCTCGTCACCAGGTGCGCGAACAGGCCGCCGCTCACCGTGCCGAGCCAGGCGTTGCCGGCCGAGTCGAAAGCGATCGAGCGGATGCGCAGGTTCGGGCCGAGGCCGGTATTGGCTGGTATCCACTGGCGCGTGAACGGACTGAGCTGGAAGACGCCGCTCCCGAACGTGGCAATGAAGGGGTTTCCGAAGCGGTCGAACGCCATGTCCTGCACGTCCTCCTGCCCGCCGAGCCCCGGGGCGGCCTGCCGCCAGGTGGCGCCTCCATCGGTGGTTTCGAGAACGCCCGAAAAGCGGGTGCCGGCCAGGACGCGGTTGCCCTGGACGGCCATAGTCTGGATGTCAAACCAGGGCAGTTCACTGGTCGATACGAGGCTCCACGGCGCCATGACCGCGCCGCTCGGGGTGCTCGGGACCTGGGCCGCCGCAAGGCGCCACGAGTCCCACGCGGCGCCCGCGATCAGGGAGCCATTTTCCATGACACCGATCGCGCCAACGTCTCGAAACGCCCCGTCGTCGCCCTGGATGGGCATGACCGTCCAGCTGCCGCCCGGCGACATGAACTGGACGCCCGAGTGGTAGCCAATCCAGACGCGGCCACCCGGGCCCACGGTGAGCGCCCCAATCCGAAGTCCCGCGGCCGGGCCCAGGAACTCCCAGGCACCTTCTCCATCCACGCCAGTACCCGCACCTCCCGATTCCAACAAGCGCCATACGCCCGATACCGTGCCCGCCAGGAGGCGGCCGTCGGCGTCAACGGCAAGCTCGCGCGTATCGATCAGGAGGGGGCTTTCGGCGCTGAAGCGCTGCCAGGTGCGGCCCTCGTCGGAGGTGTAAAAAACACCACCCTCGGTCGCTGCGACCGCCCGGTCCTCCAAAACGAGGATATCCCGGATGGGCGCAAACAGTCCGAGCTGCCAGGGATTCCACGTCGCCGTGGCAGGTGTAAATTTATACATACCCGCGCCGGTCGTGCCTGCGACAAGCTCGCCTGCGGCCGTTTCAGCTAGCGCGCCGATCGTTGTCGGCGCGACAACGCGAGCCGTCCAGGCGTTGCCCTCATCGATGGATGTAAACACGTGGCGGAAGCCGCCCGCGTGGACGCGGCCCGATGCATCTACCAGAAGGGACGTGACCGATACCGGATCGGTGACCGGCTCGACGCACGTCCATAGGTTGGCATTGCCGCGCGAGCGGTATATGGTGCAGGTGCCGCCTGAACTGCCGCCCCCCGAGCCCCCGTTCACGCCGGCGTAGACAATGCCTGCGGGTCCGGCGGCGAGCGCCGTAACGTCGAACGTGGCCATGCCGAAGGATGCAAAGTCCCAGGTCGTGCCCTCATCGGCAGAGCGGAATACGCCAACGTTGGTAGCGGCAAAAACAAACGTGTCGCCGCTCGCCACGCGGCGGGGCGTCGCCTGGATGCCGTCAAGCGATGCGGAGAACCACGCCTCGCCGTCGTCCGAGTAGCGGATGCCAGACAGCGTCGCGACGATAAGCCGCCCGGAGGGAGCTTCGGTAACGGACGTCGTAAACTGGGCGGCGAGCGCGAGGCGCTGCCAGGCATCGCCGTCCCACTGGTAAATCCCGTCCCCGTGCGTTGCGGCCAGCAGCGTGCCGTCGGCGCGCACGTGCAGATCGCGCACATCGCTCGTCAGAAGTCCTGTCGATGCCGTGTGCCAGCGTTCTCCTTCAGCGCGGAAGACGCCGCCCGTTGTGGCCGCGAACAGCGCATCGCCCGGCAGTTCGGCCACGTCGCGCACCGTAGCGCCGCCAAACGGCCCCTCGACCGCAGTCCAGAAATCCGTCTGGGCGCGCGCATCCAGCGGGAAAAGAAGGGCCAGGGCGGTCAGCCCGAGTGCAGATACACGCAGCGCGGACGCACGCAGCCCGCGCGCGGAAAGGGTCCGCGGAAGCTCGATTTTTGGGACATGGCATTTCATGTCCTCTGTTATCGACTATCCGCGGATTTTCTTCAGGGCATCGACCTGTGCTTTTGTGAGCGTCGTCGGAATCGTGATCCGGACCTCGGCAATCAGATCGCCGGGTCCTTTGTCTGCCTGGATGCCCTGGCCTTTGATGCGCAGTTTGTCGCCGTGCTGCGTGCCGGCCGGTATGGCGAGATCGAGGCGCTTTCCGCCGGGCGATTCGAGTTCGAGGCGCGCGCCGACCATGGCATCGATGGCATCGACATCGATCGTTGTCAGGATGTTGTAGCCGTCGCGCCGGTAGCGGCCATCCTCGGAAATCCGGAACGTGACGTAGAGATCGCCCTTGCGGCCGTTTTCATTGAGTCCCTTCCCTTTGAGACGCACCTTGTAGCCGTCGCGCACGCCGGGTGGGAAGGGTACTTTGATGGTCGTGCCGCTGAGCGAAAAGCGGGCTTCACCGCCTTTCATCATGCGCTCGAACGACAGGCGGATGGTGCGATTGAGGTCGAGATCCTTGGGCCTCGGCGGCGGCTGCGGCGGTCGGTACTCGCGCGCGCCGCCGAATGGATCGTGGCCGCCTGGCCGCCCGAACGGATCGGTTCCGGCGTGGCCACCCATGCCGCCGCCAAACGGATCGCCGCCCCCGCCTGCCATGCCGCCGCCAAAAATCTGGCTGAACAGGTCGTTCAGGTCGTGGGCGCTCGTCGCCGATCGGGGGTCGAAGCCGGCGCCGCCGAACCCGCCGCCGCCGGGAGCGAACCCGCCCCCACCGCGCTGGCCCGCGAATGGATTGCGGCGCATGCGGTCATAGGCTTTGCGCTTTTCGGGGTCGGAGAGCACCTCGTAGGCGCCCTGCACTTCCTTGAATTTCTCTTCCGATGCCGCGTTGTCCGGGTTCCGGTCCGGATGATGCGTGCGCGCAAGTGTCCGGTAGGCCTTTTTGATGGCCTCCGGCGTGGCGTCCTCCGAGACGCCCAGGATCTTGTATAGGTCGAGTTGTTGTGACATGGATGCAGTCCGAAACGTACCTTGTAGCGCAGTAAAAAACATGCCAAAAACCTCCGCTCCGACGAAATGGCAGACCCAACTGCGGCCGAAGGCGCCGCAACGACCCCGATCCGCAAGGTACTCATCGCCAATCGCGGCGAAATTGCCGTGCGCATCATGCGCACGTGCCACGAACTGGGCATTGAAACCGTCGCCGTGTTCAGCGACATCGATGCCCTCGCCCCACACGTGCGCATGGCGACCGAGGCCTGGTGCGTGGGCGGCGCGGCGAGCTCCGACTCCTACCTGCGCGCGGACCGCGTGCTCGAGGTGGCCCGGCGTACGGGCGCCGACGCCGTGCATCCAGGGTATGGATTCCTGTCCGAAAACGCCGAGTTTGCGGCGGCCTGCGAGGCCGAGGGCATTCTGTTCATCGGTCCGCCCGTGGACGCCATCCGCGCCATGGGCGACAAAACAGCGGCCCGAAAGCTCATGGAAAAGGCGGGCGTTCCCATGGCGCCGGGCACGGTAGATGCCATAGACGATGTGGACGAGGCCGGCGCCATTGCCGAAGAGATCGGCTTCCCGGTCCTCATCAAGGCGGCGGCCGGTGGCGGCGGCAAGGGCATGCGCATTGTGCGCCGCGCCGAAGACTTCATAGGCGCCATGGAAGCCGCGCGCCGCGAGGCCACGTCAGCGTTTGGCGACGGCCGCGTGTTCATTGAGAAGTATATCGACGAGCCGCGCCACATCGAATTCCAGATCATGGCTGACCAGCGCGGCAATACGGTCCACCTTTTCGAGCGCGAATGCTCCATACAGCGCCGCCACCAGAAGGTCGTCGAAGAAGCTCCGTCTGCCATTCTGACGCCCGAGCTCCGCGCAGAAATGGGCGAAGCGGCCGTAAGCGCCGCGCGTTCGTGCGGCTACGTCGGCGCAGGCACCGTCGAATTCCTGGTAGATGCCGACCGCAATTTCTTCTTCATGGAAATGAACACGCGCCTGCAGGTCGAGCACCCCGTGACCGAATGGATCACGGGCCTTGACCTCGTCGCCGAGCAGATCCGTATTGCGTCGGGCGAACCCCTCGGCTACGCGCAGAGTGACTTCACCATCCACGGCCACGCCGTCGAGTGCCGCGTCTACGCCGAGGACCCCCGTTCGGGCTTCCTACCCGATCCCGGGCCGCTCATTCGGCACGTCGCGCCCTCCGGACCCGGCGTCCGGGTAGATGCGGGGGTCGAGGAAGGCGGCACCATCCCCATCCAGTACGACCCCATGATCTCAAAGCTCACGACCTGGGGCCCAACGCGGGAGGTGGCCATTCGCCGCATGCGACGCGCCCTCGATGAGTACGAAATCGCGGGCGTAGCGACTACCATCCCGTTCTGCCGCTTCGTCATGGACCACAACGCCTTCACGAGCGGCGCCTTCTCCACGCACTTCGTCGAGCAGCACTTCAAGGCAGACTCGCTCGATCGCGGCGACGATCTCCCCGACGACGTGCTCGCCATGGCGGCCGCGCTCTATGTGGACCGGTTTACGGGGAAGGGCGGTGGTTCTGGCGTGGGCCAGGGCGGCAGCCGTTCGGGGTCAAACGGGGTCGCTGACGGGAGCAGTGGTGAAGGCGGCTCCGGTACCGGTGTCGCCGCCGGAGTGTCAGGTACTGACGGCCGCGCGAGCTTCAGCCCGTGGCGGTTGAAGCGGGGGTGAGTGGCGAACTGCTGGCGTCGCTTCACCCCGACATCAACTCAAGCAGCCGGGTGTGAACGAACAGCTTCTCCTTGCCGGCGGTGACCTCCTCGAGGATGCCGATATCCACCAGCTGTTTCAGGTAGACAGAGGCGGTCTGCCTCTGGGCAATATCCCGCTCCACGAGCGATGATATGCGGCAGTAGGGCTGCTCGAATAGTATCTGGACGGGTTCGTGACTGTAGATCCTTGGCAGCTGCTCGCGATTATGACGAAGAGCCCATCGCGCTGGCCCGTGTAGTAGCGAAGCGCCTCCCGGGTAGCGGCGTCTGCCCCTCCTTCATGGGCCGCATGGCGAATCAACTTGTCGGGCAGAAATGCTGATATGTCGATCCCATCGACACGCCAATCTGTCGTGTCGATATTTAGCGGTTTTGTCTACACGACGGGCAGGTTCGATGGGTTACGCATCCCGACTCTGCGGGTCAGTAGTTGGAACGTTCAAACCCGAATCCCGTCGAATATGTCGCGCAGCAAGGTACAAGCCCATGGATCTGACCGTGATACACGCCCCCGGCACCCTCCAGCATTCCTTCTCGGTTGCGGACTACTACCAGATGGCGAGCGCCGGCATTCTGTCGGCGGACGATCGGGTGGAGCTGCTGGATGGACAGGTTGTTGAGATGAGTCCGATCGGTAACCGGCATGCCGCGAGCGTAGATGAGTTGACGGAGCAGTTCGTGATGCTGCTTGCAGACCGGGTACGCGTTCGTATCCAGGGGCCCGTCCGGCTGAGCGACCTCAGTGAGCCGGAGCCGGATGTCGCGCTGCTCGTGCGCCGCGAAGACCGGTATGCAGGTGGCCACCCGCGCGCGGAGCACGTGCGTCTGCTTGTTGAAGTGGCCGATGCATCCATCGAGAAAGATCGGAGCGTGAAGCTGCCGCTCTACGCCCAGGCCGGAATCCCCGAAGTGTGGATCGTGGATCTGGGGTCGAAATGCATTGAGGTCTACAGGCAGTCTGCGGGCCGTTCCTATGGGCATCGCCGCACCGTAAAGCCTGGCGAAACCCTGAGCCCGGAGGCATTTCCTGACGCCGAGCTGAGTGCGGATGCCATTCTGTGCAGGTGACAACGGCCGGATAGGCAACGCGGGTTATACACGCGCGTATATTGGGTTTAGTGCCAGAAGGCCGATGGAAGCAAACGCAACAAAAACATACTCGTTCGAACTGATGCTCACCGGCGAGCACAGCGGGCGCCAGATGGACGTACCTGCGGCGATGTCACACCGGCCACGATGTCTGGCGTGCCGGTTCTTTACTGCACGATTGAGAGGGAATCCATCGAACAAGCTGTGCTATCGGTCGCCTCGAGAATTGTTGCCATGGGACTTCACCCGGACCAGCTCATCATGAAGTTTGGCAGCGGCGGGCTGCAGCTTGCGTGAGGTTTGGTCGGAGGATTGAGGTTACGCTGATGTCGCTTTTGTGTCATTGGTAGAACACGTCCTGTCAAGGACACGCGTTCACGAACACACTATCGCTACCAGCGTAAGGACACCTCTCGAGAGAGCGAACTGGACATTTCTATCGGCATGACTGGACTCAGAAAGAAACTGGAATCGTGGCTGAAGGGAGCAGCATCCATTATTGATCTGAGTGGTGCCTCCCACGGATCACCGTCCGCAGGGTACACCAGGGAGAATATCTGGAATGCCATTGGTAGCGATTTCCAGGCTGTAGGACGCGACATGGATTGCGGCCTACGGTCCGGTTTTTCCTTGCTCAGCCCGGAAGATCAGGAGAGGCTTGTCAGGATGGTGATCTTGGACGAGCGCAGTAGTGAGACCAGACCAGACGGCGCTGATTCCACCTGTACATGACAACTTTCTATTCACCCTTTCGATCTACCGACCTGAACCGAAACGTGCACATGTCCGAACAATTCCGAGTGATTGATCTTTTTTCCGGTGCGGGTGGGCTGACGCTCGGTTTTACCAACGTCCTCAGATCGGCTGGAGAAAAGGCGTTCGCGCCGGTCTGGGCCAACGATTTCAATAGAGAGGCAGCGGCGACGTACAACGCCAACTTTGGCGACCACTGTACATTTGGAGACATCGTGCAGTTGCTTCAGGACGGAATGGAGGTACCCCAAGCGGATGTTGTCATAGGTGGGCCCCCATGCCAAGGTTTCAGTTTGCTCAACAAGAACCGGGTTGCAGATCCGAGAAAGCAACTCTGGAGACCATTCATGGACATTGTCGAGCGTTCCGGAGCCCGGGTATTTGTAATGGAGAACGTGCGTCAGCTCGTGAGCTCTCTCGAATTTCACGAGATTCGCGATGAAGCAAACCGCCTTGGCTTCGATGTGGCCTCGGCTGTGCTGTGCGCCGCCGATTACGGAGTGCCGCAGGAGCGCTATCGTGCTTTCATTTTCGGATCCAAGGGAACGCCGCCTTCGGATGCATTCCCACCAAAGAAAACGCACTACAACAAACGCAGTCTCTCTGACGACTCAATTCTCTTCGACGAGTATGTGAAGTCGCCCAAGCCGTGGCGGGATGTCCAAAGTGCCATTGGTGACCTGCCTGCGCCCATTGGAACCGAAATCCGAGATGCCCCCGTACCGCTCAATCTTCATTTTGGCCGAAATCCAACGGAGAAGAGTATGAAGCGGTACAGGGCCGTGCCGCCAGGCGGGAACAGGTTTGATCTACAGAAGAACGCTCCAGAGATAACGCCCAACTGCTGGATCCGCAAAAAGTCCGGTGGGACAGATCTTTTTGGACGGCTATGGTGGGATCGGCCCTCAGTTACTATCAGGACTGAGTTTTTCAAACCGGAGAAAGGCAGGTACCTGCACCCAGATCAGCATCGACCCATCACGCACCGTGAGGCGGCCAGACTTCAGACCTTTCCGGACGATTTCGAATTCAAGGGAAGCAAAATCGAGATCGCGCGCCAGATCGGAAATGCGGTACCGCCCCTGCTCGCCAAGGCTGTGGCCGAGTCGGCATGTGCGCTACTGACTGGGGATCGTGAACGCATGTGGAAAGTAGCCGTCCACGATCCTGAGCCAATCTTTGGTTGACGTATACCCAACTGGATGCTTCCATGGCGCGAAAAACGAGGCTTGACAATCCGGAGCTGTTACGTCGACAGCTGATTGATCTCCTGACTGATTTTGAGCAGCGCCTCAAGCAGGATAATCTCAGGGAACAGGTCAAATCGCTTATTCCTGCCGTTCATGTTCTGAGAGATCTCGGCAGTTCTCTCGTTCCGGGCAGCAGCACATCTTCTGCGCGGGACAGGATTCTCACCTATCTGAGACGATTTCCATTCACCGTCATTGCCGGAGACGAACTGGGCGTCGTTTCGGGAATTTCCGAGTATGCGCGTCGTGTCCGTGAACTACGCGTACAGTTCGGCTGGCCCATCTATTCTGGAATTACAGCCCGGGAAATGCTGAGTGAGGAGGACAAAGAGTCAAGGCATGATTTGTTCGGCCCCCAGGTGCACGCTGAGGCCATCCAGGCTATGGACGTGGACGACTACATCCTGCTCGGAGAACAGGATCGTGACGCTGCTCATCGATGGAATGTGGCCAATTCTGTGCGAAAACTTGACCTCTCGGTCCGCGACCGCATATTGACATATCTGCGAGAAAACGAAGGAAAGCCTGTCACGGGTGAGGAGCTTCGGTATGTCGCCAAGGGCGCGACGGAATGGGGACGGAGAACCCGCGAATTACGAACAGAGGAAGGGTGGCCAGTTGCAACGCGCAGCAGCGGACGCCCTGATCTACCCGTTGGTACTTACATACTGGAAGCGGACAGGCAGTCTCAACCGCACGACAGAAAAATACCAGACGTGGTTCGCGTTGCCGTTCTTGAGCGCGACGATTTCAGTTGCCAGTTCTGTGGGTGGAACCCACGCCAACAGAGCGCCGGTGATCCGCGCTCACTTCTCGAACTGCACCACGTAGAGCATCACGTAGAAAAAGGGAGCAATGAGCTGGACAACCTGGTCACCCTTTGCAACGTTCATCACGACGACATCCATCGAAACGATGTCAAAGGAAGGGCGGCTTACGACACGTGGCTCGCTTCAGGCAAATCCTGACTATACGCCTGTCCCGATCCAGACTAAATCCACGCGTCCTTGACGGCGAGGCCCTGGGTTTCGAGCCAGAGCGTGACGGAGCGGACGGCTTCGCGGACGGCGGGGGTGGAGAGGGGCTCGCCGAAGCCCTGCAGGCTGACGTGGACGGCATCGGGAGTGCGCTGCCAGGCCTGGATGAGGAGTTCCTGGCGGAGGTCGGGCTCTTCGGTCACGACTTTGAAGAGCAGGCTGTCCTGGTCGTGCTCGGCGGGAGAGTCGGTGGCCGGGTCGGCGGCCGTGATTTTGCGGAAGACTTCGAGCATGATGACGTGCCCTCCGCTGAAGGCGTGCACCTGTTTTTCGAACGTTGGATGCGCCGGTAGGCGGCCGGACAGAAGGGCGTGCTGCATGGGTATTTTCTGGATCAGGGGGGCGGCGGGGTTCGCGGCCTCGGCTGTGTGCGCTGCGGCCAGGTTCGCGCCCGCGGCCACGTGTTCAATGGGCCGAAACTTGGCGTGGAAAATGGGTTTGCCCTGACCAAGCCACTTCTGGGCGTATTTGGTCTGGAGTGCGGCCTCGGGCGGGGCGCCTTCCTGGGCGAGGAAGCACTCCGAGCTGGCGGCGGCCGCGAGCGCGTACTCGAAGTAGCCCGGGTGATCGGTCGTGAGTTCGAGGTGGCCGCCCGGGGCGAGGCGCGCGTGGAGCGTGCGGAAGAAATCCGGCTGCAGAAGGCGGTTTTTCCACTGCTTCTTGCGCGGCCAGGGATCCGGAAAGTTGACGTAGACGCGCGAGAGCGCGCTGGGCGCGACGACGTCGCGCACAATGAAGCCGGCATTTCCCTTGTAGAGACGCACGTGCTCTATAGCGTCGCGCTTCATGCGGCGGTAGGTGCGCCACACGGAGCCGAGCGAGATCTCGGCGCCCAGCAGATTCCACTCCGGATGCGTCCGTCCGAGATGCGAGAGGAAGCGCCCATCGCCAAAGCCGACTTCAAGGACGAGGGGCGCGGCGCGGCCGAACAGGCCCGCCGCGCCCGTAAGATCGGTCGGGGTATCGAAATGGCCGTTTTTAACTATCACAGGGTTGCGATTACAGGGATGGTCTGGCGATTCAGGTGGGATTCAGCCTCGGCGCTGGGTCAGGCCCGGCCGAGCAGCGCACGCGTGCGGGCTTCGAGCATGACGAGGGCGGGAACGAGGACCAGCAGGATGAAGGTGGCAAACAAAATACCGAATCCGAGACTCGCGGCAATGGGAATCAGGAACTGGGCCTGCAGGCTGCGCTCGAGGATGAGCGGCAAGACGCCCAGAAACGTGGTCAGCGAGGTCAGCAGGATGGGGCGGAAGCGGGCGCGGCCTGCCGATATAATGGCTTCTTCAACCGTCAGGCCGCGCCCGCGTTCGGCGTTTATGTAATCGATGAGGACGAGGGAATCGTTCACGACGACCCCCGAGAGCCCCACAATTCCAAACAGGCTCAAAATACCGACGTCGAGCCCCATGATCATGTGCCCGCCGAGCGCGCCAATAATCCCGAATGGTATGGCTGACATGATGATAAGCGGCTGCGTGTAGGATCCGAAGGGAATCGCGAGCAGCGCATAGATCACGAAGAGCGCAATCAGAAAGCCGCGCTGAATGGCGCTTACGGCATCGGCCTGTTCGCGCTGCTCGCCCTCGAACGACGCCGAGAAGCCGGGGTAGGTCTGCGCCAGGCGCGGAATGACCTCCGTTTCAAGCGCTGTTATGACATCCTGGGCCGGCACGACCTCCTCGTTCACATCTGCCGTGACGGTTACCACGCGGCGGCGGTCGCGGCGGTTGATGACCGAGCTTCCGAGCCCCATCGTGGCCGTTGCCACTTCAGCGAACGGGACCTCGGCGCCGGTTGCCGTGCGGATGCGCAGGTTTTCGATGTCTGACACGGCATCCCGCTCACCCATCGGAAGCCGCACCATGACCTTGATGTCATCGCGGCCGCGCTGCACGCGCAGTGCCTCAAACCCAAAATACGCCCCTCGCACCTGGCGCGCGAGGTCGCCGAGCGTGAGGCCGAGCGCCCGCGCTTCGGGCCGGAGGGCGAGTTGGATTTCCTGTTTGCCGCGCGCGCGGTCGTCCTGGATTTCGAAGGTGCCCGCGAAGGACGCAATTTCCCGCTTCAGATCATCGACCGCTGCATCTACCCGCTCCGGATCGGCGGCCGATACCTCGACCTGGATGGCCTTGCCGAGCGTGAAGAGCGACGATTGGAACTGGATGCTCTTGACGCCCGCGATGGTGCCCGCCGCATCGCGCCAGGCGTTTTCGAAGCCCTTGGCCGAGAACTCGCGGATTTCCGATTCGAGCAGTTCGAAGTTGACTTCGGCGACGGTCGGATCGACCAGACTCACGCCGCCATCTCCGCCCGGCTGCTGGGAAATCGAGGGCTGCTGCCCGACGACCGAAAAGACGTGCTTGACGGCGGGCGGATGATCGTCCGGCAGCGTCGTCTGCAACGAGTCTGCGACGGCGAGGCCCACGGCCTCGAGGTGCGCAGCCACGGCCTGCGTTTCGGCGGCCTGCGTTCCTTCCTTCATCTCTATGCGCGCCAACACGTTCTCGCCCTCGATATCAGGAAAGAACGAGAACTTGATGAGGCCGCCAGCTACGACGCCGACGCTGAGCAGGATGAATGAAATGCCCGACACAATGACCAGCCCCCAGTGCCGCGTCACGAAGCGGAGCGTGGGCGTGAGGGCGTGCGTCACGTTCCACTCGACCCACGTGGATATTTTTTCCTGGATGCGGTCGAGCGCGGCCGCTGCGCGGTTTCTGCTGCCACCCCGGGCGCCTTTGACGTGCGCCAGGTGGGCGGGAAGTATGAAGAGCGACTCGATGATGGAGAGCCCGAGCACGGCAATGACAACGATCGGGAGCTGCTGCATGAACTTGCCAATCACGCCGGGCACGAAAAGCAGCGGCGAAAAGGCGGCCATCGTCGTGAGGACGGCAAAAATCACGGGCCGCGCCAGGCGCGTCGCGCCGACCACGGCGGCGCGCGTCGGATCCATACCGAGCTCCTGCTGCGCAAAAATGTTCTCGCCAACGACAATGGCATCGTCCACCACGATCCCGAGCGCCAAAATGAAGCCAACGAGCGAAATCAGGTTGATGCTTGCCCCGATGGCCACCATGATGGCGAACGTGCCGAGAAACGAAATGAAAATGCCGGCCGATACCCAGAACGCGAGCCGCGTGTTCATGAAAAGGCCGAGCGCCAGGATGACCAGGATGAGGCCCATGGCGCCGTTTTCGAGCATGAGCTCGTAGCGGCTCTTGAGCAGCTTGGCCTCGTCCTGCCAGACGGACATGGTGACGCCCTCGGGGAGCGCCACGGTCTCGACGTATTCGTAGACGCGCTCCACGATATCGAGGACGCGCTCGTCGGAAGAGCGGAAGACCTGCAGTAGCGCGGCAGGCTCGCCGTTGAAACGCGTAACGAGGTCCGATTCCTCGAATCCGTCGCGCACGGTGGCCACGTCCGAGAGGCGAATCTGCGTGCCGTCGGCGCCAGCCCGGACGACGATGTTGTCGAAGTCCCGCTTCGTGTAGTTCTGGCCGAGCGTCCGGACCAGGATTTCTTCGTTTTCCGTGTCAATGGCGCCGCCCGGCAAATCCATACTGCCCTCGGCCACGGCCTGTGCTACCTGGGCGAGCGAGAGGTTGTAGGCGCGGAGCATCTCTTCGGAGGGCTCGATGGCGATTTCGTAGTTCCGAACGCCCGAAATGTCAATGAGCGATATGCCCGCGGTCGCCGAGAGGTCGTCCTTGATTCGGTTCGCGAGCTCCTTGAGCGTGCGCTCGGGCACGTTGCCGTGGAGCGCGAGCTGGATGGCGCCGCGCTTCGAGGTGACTTCGCTCAGCTCCGGGCGCTCGACCTCGTCAGGAAACGTGCGAATCCGGTCGACCTCGGCCTTGAGCTCATCCAGAATATCGAGCACGTCCTCGCCAAGCTGCACCTGTACACTGACGACGCCCAGGTTCTCGGCGGCCACGGATGTAATACGCTTGATGCCCTCCGTGCCTTCGATCTGCTCCTCAATGCGGCGCACGACGGCTTCTTCGACCTCCTCGGGCGAGGCACCGGGATATTCGACGCGGATCTGTACGGTGTCGAGGCTGGCCTCGGGAAAGACTTCCTGCACGATGGATCCGAAGCTCACAAACCCGACAAGAATCAGGAAGAACATGAGCAGATTGGCCGCGACCGAGTTACGGGCCATCCAGGCAATGGGGCCGCGGGGCTCGCGGCGGGGTGCGATCGGGGCGTTGGTGCTCGAGGCGTTGTCGCTCGGGGTGTTGGTGCTCATTGCTCGGCCCCCTGTGCGCTGGCCGCATCGTCGCCTGCGAGCCGGACCTGCATGCTGTCCGATACGACAAGCAGGCCGGTCGTGATGACGGCGTCGCCGTCCGCGAGCCCACCCGTGATGATGGCCATGCCGTTTTCGATGGTCGTGACGTCAACGGGCCGCATGCGCAGGCGATCGCCCTCCAGCACCCAGACGGTGTACTTGCTATCGCCCTCACGCTGGGCGTCGGTGGGATCCGCGTTGCGCACGCTCGCTTCGCCGAGCCGGACGTGCGGGCCGAGCTCCTGCGCGGCTATGGATACGTTCACGAACGTTCCAACCCGCAGCGGCGGCGACTGCTCGTAGGGCCGATCCACGCGCACGATCGCGGTCAGCGTTCGGCTCTCGCTGCTCACGGCGCCCGCGCTGCGGTCCAGAACGCCCTGCCACGTGCGGCCCTGGTTGTCTGTGATCTGGACGCTCGGCCGCTCTGCGGCAGTGCCAGCTGCGGCGGTGGCCGCCGCCGGGCTTCCGCCGAGCGCAGGAATGAGGGCGGCCTGGCGCTGCGTGAGCGGGACGGTGATTTCAGCGATATCGGTGCCAAAGACCTGGGCGAGCACCATGCCGGGCGTGGCGTAGGTGCCGATGTCGACCATCTTGGCGCGGACGCGCCCGTCAAAGGGCGCCCGAATGCGCGTGCGCTCGAGCCGGGTCTCGGCGTCGCGGAGGGCGGCGCGAGCGGCAGCGAGCGCCGCCTCAGCAAGGCGAAGTTGTGGCTCGCGGAAAAGGAGCGATCCGAGGTCTGTCGTATCGGGCGTAAGCGGCTCGGCGGCGGCTCGGGCCCTTTCCGCTTGTGCTGCAGCTCGTGCTACTTCTGTTTGCTCCAGGCTGCCCGAGAGCCGGTCCTGCATGCGGCGGAATTCATCGCGCGCGGCGGCCACCTCTTCGCGCGCCACAATCACATCGAACCGGCGCTGTGTGACCTGCGCGCGGGCCGACGTGACGGCGTTCACGTAATCGGTCGAATCGAGCCGGACCAGGACGTCGCCTTTCTTGAACGCTCCGCCGTCCACGAAGGACGGACTGACGGCGACAATGCGGCCAGCGACCTCCGACGACAGGTTGACCTCGCGGCGCGCGCGCACGCTGCCGGTCGCTTCGACCCGGAGCGGCCCCGCCTCAAGGCGTACGCGCTCCACCTCGACCGCGGGCGCGAAGGCCTCTGGCGCCTCCTTCGGCGGATCGGGCCGCGTGACAATAAAGAGTGCGAGGCCGACGACGCCGACCATCAGAATGGCGACGCCCTTCGTTACGGGATGCGAAAAAAATGATGACATCATGGGTTTTCGGATGTATGGTCGCCTGCGGCGCGGTACAGCCCGACGCGGGCCAGAAAGAGGTCACGCTCGGCGGTCGAAAGGGCGATTTCGGAGCGGACTTCGCCGAGCCGGGCATCGACAAAGGCCGTGTAGGACCCGATGCCGCGCAGATAGCGGCGCTCCTGGTCCTGGCGCAGCGCGCGGGCCGACTGGAAGGCCTCCAGGCTCGCGGCGTAGCGGGCGCGCTCGGCGGAAAGCGTTTCAAGCGCCAGCCCAACGTCGCGGAAGGCGGTAAGGACGGCCTTCTGGTAGGCGAGCGCGGCCTGTTCGTAGCGGTTCCATGCGGCGCGCGCCGCGGCGCGGCGCGCGCCCCGTGAAAAAATGGGGGGCCGGAGCGAGGCACCCAACAGCCCGAAGC
>JAJCYQ010000002.1 GCA_029262835.1 Bacteroidota bacterium | reverse complement strand
CTGGATAGGTGGAAATCCGCCGACCCAGCGCATCGAAAACAACAATCTGCAGACGGGAAGCAGACTGCAATGTGAACTGGATGATTGGCTGTGACATGGCCGGATTCGGGTATACCGCCATGTCGATCAGGTCTGTCGAATGCGGCATCTCTATCTCGACATCGGTACCAGTCACACCAAGGGAAGCCATAAACACTCCTTTTCTGTACACACCGGCAAGGAGTTGCTGGGCCTCATTATTCCAGGCCAATGTCTGAACTCCAGGTTGTTCGCCCATTCCATCGATTACCTCTTCCCAGGACATTCCGGCATCATCCGATCGCTTCAGGCCACCTTCATAGGCCATCCAAAGGGTGTTATCCGGTGTCTCGAGCATGTCTTTGACCCGGCCGGGAAGCGCCATCGCCAGCTCCCAGGTCTCGCCGAGATCAGATGAATGGTAGAGATCCACATGATCAGCCACCCAAACACCGTCCGTGGAATCCATATAGAAAAAGCGCTCCGTCCACGGATTGATATCCAATCCGTTGCCCATGCGGTGCCATGTAGATCCCTGATCGTCGGTCCTGTAGAGTGCGTATGCCCCTGATTCTGTTCCACGATCCGGTGCCCATTTCATGGAGACAATACTTCCGTCCGGTCGGATACTCATGCCAAGAATGGGTGGCTCGTCAATCGAGAGAGATCGCAGGTTCATCTCGTTCCAGGTCAGACCATTGTCCGAAGACGTGTAGATGTCAGACCACGGGGCAGTGAAATACAGGGTCTGGGTCTTATGGTCTACCTGTAAGTCTGCCCAGTCATATGGGTGCTCCTCGTATACACGGCTCCAGGATTGTCCGTAGTCATCGGAAAAAAACAAGCCGTCCCACGAGGACCCCAGCCAGTATTCGCCCGGATTGAATCCGGTATGCAGGTAGTGGATGTGATCCGTATTGATGTCTGTCGGCTCGAACGTCTGCCCGCCATCGTGTGAGACGAACAGCCCCTGCCTTTCCGTACCGGCCCAGATCGTCCCATCCCGTTCATCGACGAGAAGGGAGGCCACCGTCGTTCCGGTGATTCCGGTCATGTTTGTCTGAAGGAAGGATTCGGCGCCATCGAGGGAGCGATACAACTGCCCGCGACCTACCTCTGTAATAATCCTGCCCTCACCGTCCATTACCACCGGGCCATGCGCACTCCAGGACCTGCCTCCCCATGTGAAATGGCGATACCCGTCGGAAAAAACGTCATTGCATTGCTGCTCGGCGATATCAAAAACCACGACGCCGGACGAATTCCGCAAGATGAGCCTGTTTTCGGAAAAAAAGCCTGCAATGGCTCGTGCCTCACATTCTCCACGCGCCCATTCTGCCCAGGAAGCACCATTGTCTTCTGACAGATAGAGCGTGGTATTCGGCCACCCTCGGGTCATCATCATGATGCGCCCATCATCCAGGACCATGAAGTCCTGGACCTCTTCTCCTTCGGGGACACCAACGGCCAGCCAGGTGCGGCCACCATCTTCAGATCGAACCACAACTGGTTGTTGCAGGCGATACCAAGAGAAAAAAACATCGGTCCCGCCATAGCGCGTTTGCCACGTCTCTGAAACGGTTTGTTGCGTCCAGGTCTCGGCTGAGTCGGTGCTTCGGAAAATGCCATGACCGGTGGCCACTACGAGTGTGCCAGTGTCCGGGTCGATGGCCATGTTGCGAACAGAAAGCGAGTCCGGGATACCATGACGCTCCCACGTCAGCCCATTGTCACGACTCCGATGGGAATTCTCATAGATCATTCCGTCCCCCTGGAAAACCAATGATCTCGAGAAGGCTTCCGGAAGGTCCACCGGCGTCCAGGAAAGCGCATGATCGTCGGAGAAATAGAGTCTGAACGACGCATTCATCCATACCCGGTCCGAGAAGGGATCCACCATCAAATCCCGGACATCACCTCCGTAAGGGCCCTCGCTTTGTTGCCATACTACGGGCTGTGTGACCTGTCGGGCCTCTATGTGCTGGGCGGTACCGGTCAAGAGAAGCAGAGCCCCTAGAAAAACAGCACCGCGAAGCCGGTTTTCGTACTGCGATGTTCCTGTGAGAGGTGTTCTGGAGAATGAAATGGCCATTGGTATTCTGCGGGGCAGGATATCATTGATCGACGTTAATGGCGATTTAGGCGAGTGTGACCTGAATGAAACAAATTCGTTTTGCCAGTCCTGCGAACTGCAGATTATCGGCGGTCAACCGTTGAGACCTATTCGACCAACAAGCCCTGCCGCGTATTGCTGGTGCGCTCGTTCTGCTTTCTTCGCACAATACGGCACGAACACGCACGCGAACAGTGCCGAAAGTCATGTTTTTGTAGCTACAGCACCGTCACGACCCGGCTTTTCGTGAACGAACCGGCTTCGAGCCGGACGATATACGCGCCGCCCGGCACGTGGCCCGAGCTGCCGGCCGCGCCAGCGGCACTCCCGGCGTCCCACACCGCTTCGTGCCGCCCGGCGGGCAGGTCGCGGTCAAGAAGCGTCGCTACTTCGCGGCCCAACACGTCATACACGCGGAGCGTGACGCGCGCGGGCTCCGGAAGCTCAAACGGCACCGTCACGCCGCCCGCGGACGGGTTGGGCCACGGCGCGCCGAGCGCAAACGAGTTCGGCTGAACGTCATCTGGTTCATCTCCCTCGCCATCACCCTCGCCGTCCGTCCCAACAAAAAACCGGGCGGGCTCCGACACCGAACCAAAACTGTCCAACACCCGCCACCAGTATGCACCCGTCTCCGTCAACTCAGTCTGCGTATCACCCGACTCGGTATGCTCAATCACCTGCACGAGTTGGCTGAACTTCGGGTCCCGGGCGATCTCTACACGCAGCGAGTCGGTGCGAATCCACGACCAATAAAACGAGACTGGTCCTGGCTCCACGACAGTATTTCCAGCCGGTGCACCCGGAACCGGTGCCGGGGGATGCAATGTCCTGATCCGGAATATGGTGCCTTCTTCAGGCACGTTTTGCTCGAAAACACAGTTGTCGACGTGTCCACCGTCCCACATCACCAGCACCATATCGGACATGAGCTCTGCCTGCCATGCCGAGCCATATCGATTATGGGACGCCCCCACCTGATTCAGCCAGGCCCTGTACCCCGCATCGCCAGCCGATTCGTCCGATGGCAACTGCCAGAAAATCGAATCTGTCTCTGGATCATTCCTGTTCACAAAGGCGGGGTGATCCCTGCATCGAATTCCCCATTCATCTCCATCCCTGTCAAAAACGAAGGGAATCAGGCGGAGATCATCCGAGGGGTCATCCGGTGTTCCGATACCCGTGCGCCAGAGTTCAAAAGGCACGCTTATCAATGAACCACTGCCGATGTCCCATGCTCTACTTCCCTGTGCCGTGAATCGAAGTTCATAGTCGTACGGAATCAAATGAGTGACCGTGTTAAACTTCGAGGGCACGACCTGCTCGAGAAAGTCAACATAGAACCCATCTGAATTGCTCGGCAGGAACGCATGTATGAACCACCGTGTGAAGAAGCCTGCCTGCTGCCTGAAATCAAGCAGAAATGGTGATGGAAAGTCCAACCAATCACTCGCCGCCCCTGCTGGGGGAGTCAACGGCCCGGATGCATTTGCCACAACCGACATTTCCGTGAAGGGATTTACTACGTCAAACGATGCCACCCCGGTTGAAAAAGTCACGGGTTCCGACCATGGCCCGTATGCATGATCCGATACCGCACGCACGCGTATTTGGTACGTCGCACCTGCATCCAGTTGCGGACGAAATCGTTGTTCCCGCACGAACCATCGCCTCACCTGCTCCTTATTCGACTCCAATTCGACTTCATACCCCTCATCTTCAATTCCTGAAGCATCCCATTGAATTACAAGGTCAAGCGGCTGGCCCGTGGCGCCCGAATCCACGTTCAACACGTGCGGAGCGCGCTCCGGCACCACGCCGCTCGTCAGCGAAGCCGGCACATCACCCGGCCGCATCCCCGAAAAATATGCAGCCGCTTCCTTGAGCACCGTTACGCTGTTCAGATGGTCCCACCCAAGCGCTGTGATCATGGACACGAAGATGTCCGTTTCCTCTTCTGGTCGCAAGGTGAACGGACCCGTACTGCTGACCGTACCACGATCGCCCGGGTTGTTGGCCGTACCGCTGCCATCGATATTGAACTGCGTCCAGAACGACTTTGTGACTGGGTCTCCGGAGTACGCGAAAGGCGTCACACGGCCAGAAAAATCGCGTCCATTGCCGCCTTCAGTAATCGGAATGCCATCCTTCCAACGACCGGTCATCAGATTATAGAAATCCTGCCCAGCCTTTGGTTTACCCATGAGACCGTTGCCTTTGAAGAACCACGTGAACGAACGCAACCCCAGCGATGTCCCATTCACTGTTGGACCTTGAATAAACTGTACACCAACAGCCGGAGGAGAGATGCCGTAGCCGTCCCTATCGTAACCATCCGCGTTGTAGGTATAACCAAGACTGAGCACACTGTCCGAGCCCACATAATCATCCCAGGGCTCACCAATATCAACATCCGTGAAGAAACCGAAATGCATATCTTCAATTGTGCGGTTGGACTTGTTTTTGATTCGGAAGAGATAGAATGTCGTATTGTCAAAATGGATGTTCTCGTTCGATGCGGTCGAAAACGCCATTGCCTCCACTTCCACACCCAGGGGAGGCGCATCACGATGCTCATTCCCAATGTCGTTCATGACCCACCAGTGCATTTCGTCGCCGAGGAGCAGCGGACGGTCGCCTGCCGCAGGGTCGTAGTTGTCCAGGTTACCGTCACCATCCACAACGGGCGCGCCGAGGTGCCACGGCCAGTTCAATACGTCACGAGAAGGTTCTCCGCCAGCTTCCAACGTATTCAGGTCGATCTGCTCAACCCGGTAGATCCTGCCAAGGTCGGCACAGTCCTGTCCAGAGGCGACAGCATCGTATGGGCCCGGCCAGAATTCCCACTTGGAACCGGAACCGACTGCCGTTCGGACGGCTCCGTCTACAACACCACCAAGCCAAAAGCCAGCACTCCGTACTGCGTTGATCTCGCTACCCTTGGGAACTTCGTATGCTGGTGAAACCGAGTTCGAGCCAATAAGTCCTCTGCCGTTCATCAGGCTTGCGCGGACATTGTTCGCGTCAAGAAACGACTGGGCGGTGGCGCGAGCGCAGTTCATGATCGGGACATCGGCCGATTGGGCGCGCGCCTCGCGCACAGGGACAACCGCTGCGATCGCGGCCGCCGTTGCCACAGACGCAACTACCGTTGCCCCGCGGAACCGCGACCACCGCACCTTCATGTTTGACCTTTTCCCCATCATATCCTGACCCTTCGCATGCGTTTTCAGCACAATTTTTTGTAGCTACATCACCGTCACGACCCGGCTCCTTGTGAACGAACCGGCCTCAAGGCGGATGATATAGGCGCCGCCTGAGCCAGCGTCCCACGCCGCTTCGTGCCGCCCGGCGGGCAGGTCGCGGTCAATGAGCGTTGCCACTTCGCGGCCCAGCACGTCGAATACGCGCAGCGTGACGCGCGCGGGCTCCGGAAGCTCAAACGGCACGGTCACGCCGCCCGCGGACGGGTTTGGCCACGGCGCCTGGAGCGCGAACTCCTGCGGCAGGTCGCCATTCGCGCCACCGCCCACCGCCGAGCCGCCCGCGCCCTCCGTCCCAACAGCCGTCCCAACAAAAAACCGCACGGGCTCCGACACGGAGCCGAAACCATCTGTCACGCGCCACCAGTAGGTGCCGGGCTCCACGGCCGACATCTGGGCGCGGCCGGGCTCGGCCGCATCCAGCACTAATAGCAGCTGCCGAAAATCCGCGTCCCGCGCTACTGCCAGCGTCGCGCCCTCCGCGCGAAATGCCGACCAGTAAAACGCTACCGGCCCCGCCTCGACCACGGCGTCGCCGGCTGGAGCGCTCGGAATGGGCGCGGGCGGACGCTCGGTCAGCATCCGGAATACCGTTCCTTCTTCGGGCGCGTCCTGATTGAAGCCCGTCTGGCTTGGCACGGCCGCGTCCCACGCCTGCGGCTCCGCACACTCGGTTACGTCCCCGCCGTTCCGGTTCACAAGCACTATGCGGCCCATAACTTCTGCCTTCCAGGCGGGACCCGCGCCATCTCCGGTAGCTTCGACCTCGCGAACCCACGCACGGTAACCGGCGTCGCCCGGCGACACGTCTGATGGCAACTGCCAGTAGATGGCGTCCGTCTCCGGATCATTGGGCGCGCCCGACACCGTGTGGTCGGTGCACGTGATGCCCCACCCATCACCGTCCCAGTCAAGGATCCACGGAATAAGACGTACGTCGTCGGATGGATCATCTGGCGTGCCCACGCCAGTCCGCCACAGCTCAAACGGCACATCCACGACCGATCCATCCGTGAACGCATTCCAGGCCTTGCCACCTTCAGTCGTAAACCTGAGTTCAAAATCGTTGGGAATCAAAAACCGCGTACCATTCGGGCGGCCGAACACCGAGCGGTTCAGAAAATCCTCGTATGACGGGCGAGCCGTCCCGTTCTCATACGTGTGAATCATCCACTGCCCCATTCCCACCTGCTGGCGCTCGCCTGGCCTCGACGGAACCGGAAAGCCCTGGAAGTCTGCCGCCGCACCGACCGGCGGCGAAAGCGGTCCGGCCCCGTTCGCTACGGCCAGGAATCCAGTGAAAACACTCGTCGCCTCGAAGCGCTCGCTCCCCGTCGAAAACGCCACCGGCTCCGACCACGGTCCATACGCATGGTCCGATGCCACGCGCAACCGGAACACATAGTCTGTATCCGGCTCCAGGCCGGGCTTGAGCTCCGTGCCAAATTGCATCCAGCTACGAACACTTCCGCCTTCCGACTCCAACACCACCTCGTATTCCTCATCCAGTACCGGCACACGATCCCACCGCAGCAACAGATCGAGCGGCTGGCCCGTGGCGCCCGACGCCACGTTCAATACGCGCGGTGCGCGCTCCGGCACAACACCGCTCGTCGGCGAGAACGGCACCTCATCCGGCCGCATCCCCAGAAAATCAGCCGCTGCTTCCTTCAAAACCGTCACGCTATTCAGGTGGTCCGATCCAAACGCCGTAATGAGCGACAAAAATACTTCAGCCTCCTCGCCCGGCGCGAGCGTGAATGGCCCTGTTGAACTCACCGCGCGCCGGTCTGCGGGCGCAACGCGCGTTCCGTTGCCGTCGACATTCATTTCCGACCAGAACGACCGCGTTACCGGATCCCCAGAAAACATGTACGGAGTCGGTATGGTCGAAAAACTTCGGCCACCGCCGCCAAGCGTGATCGGCTGGCCATCCTTCCACTTCCCTTGCATAAAGTTGTAGAAGTCAGATCCTTGCACAGGGTCCCCGGTCACCCCTCCGCCGCCGTTGTAGAACACGAATGATCTCAGCCCAAGAGGGGCATCATCAACGACGGGCCCACGCGTGATCTGAACGCCAATGGCTGGCGGGTTCAGGCCATAACCATCTACGTCGTTGTTATCTGCATTGTAGCCATAGCCGAGGCTGAGCACACTGTCCGATCCCACGTAGTCATCTGTGAAATTCCCCAGGTCCGTATCGACAAAAAGTCCGAAATAGGCATCCTCAATGGCTTTCTCCGACTTGTTTTTGATCCTGAAGACGTAAAACGTCGTATTATCATAATGCGGACTCTGGGTCGATGCGCTCGAAAACGCCATTCCCTGCACCTCGACGCCCATGGGGAGCGTATGGGTCTCAGCATGCTCGTTCCCAATATCGTTCATGATCCACCAGTGCATTTCGTCGCCGAGGAGCAGCGGGCGGTCGCCTGCCGAAAGGTCATAGTTGTCCGGAATCCCATCGCCATCCACTACCGGCGCGCCAAGCTGCCACGGCCATTCCTGCACGTCGATGGATGGCTCGCGGCCGGAGGCGAGCGCTATGAAATCCCTCCGTTCAACTCGATAAATGCGGTCGAATTCCCTGCAGTCCTCACCTTCAGCAATCGCATCGTACGGGCCCGGCCACATTTCCCGGGATCTATAGGTGGCAGCAACGGTCCGCAGATCTCCATCAACCAGTCCGCCCATCCAGATATTGGCCGTAAAAAGGGATATGATCCCGGCGCCTTTCGGCACCTCATACACTGGATTGCCCCCATTCCAGATGAGCCCGCCATTATTCAGAATCTTGGCGCGCACGTTGTTCGCGTCGAGAAAGGACTCGGCGGTCGCGGGGGCGCAGTTCATGACCGGGACATCGGCCGATTGGGCATGGGCGGGCCGCGCTGGGACGAGCGCCGCGATCGCTACCAGCGCAGCCGCAGTTGCCATAATTGCAACCGCAGGCGCCGCGCCAAACCACGAGTGCCACTCCTTCCGAATTGAGTCTTTTCCTTTCATTTTCTGACCCTCCGCATGCGTTTTCAGCACAATACGGCACGGACACGCAGCCGAACAGTGCCGAAAGTCATGTTTTTGCGTGCATTGTTTCTTGATAATGCCTATTTTCTTGCCTAAGAAATAGTACATATATAGGAAAACACATGCTTTCCAAGGAAAATGCACGCCGAATGCTCGAGTCTGGCGAGGTTGACCCTCGGCCATTCAAGCTACAGTGGACAGACGGCGAACGACGACGGGGTACTCCGAACGTCGATTTTCACATTGACCTTGAATGGAATGAGACCGCGCGCCAATTCGCGGCCGTTTTCGCACCTGTAGCCACCCCGAAGAAGGTGGATGCGGCCATTCGCGAAGCCAAGGCGTACGTATCGCAAAGCAATAACCGGTTTCCCCTCGTCCTCCTGCCCCACATCTCTGACGAAACGTCCGACCGACTCTTGTCCGTTGGAATCAGCGGCCTTGATTTTTCCGGCAATGTCGTCATTTCAGCAGGCGACTGGTTGGTCGTGCGGACCGGGAACTCGAACAGGTTTCCGTCGAGCCAACCCATCAAAAATGTGTATGAGGGAAAGAGCGCGCTTGTAGGGCGCGTTCTGTTGCGACGTCCTTCATTCGACATGGTCCGAAACGTGAGGGAGGAAATTGAGCGCCGTGGAGCGAGTATCGCCATGGGAACGGTATCAAAGGTGCTTTCAGCCCTGGAAGAAGATTTGATAGTCAGGAAAAATGGCGGCATACGCCTCATTCAACCAGATCGGCTGCTCGATCAGCTGTCGGCCCACTACACGCTCCCTACCGTCACGAAGCGACTGGAGGGAAAAGCCGCTCCGGAGCCCAGCTTCTTTGCGCAACTAACGCGCGCCGCTGACCAGGCTGGCGTCAAGGTTGTCGGCCAGTCCGAAGTGCGCCACGTTGTAGCACCGACGAGCCACGCGATAACTACGCTGTACGTATCGCGACTGGGCGATTGGATTCAGTCTGTGCCATTTGAGGAGACCCCCCGCTTTGCAAATGTCATTTTCCTGGAGACGCTGAGTAGCGAGGTTTTTTTCGATGCAACGGTGGACGTCAACCTGCCGTGGTGCTCAGCGCTGCAGACGTATCTCGAGCTCATGTGCGGAGGCAAACGCGAGCGCGAAGCCGCCTCACAGATTCGCAGACAAATACTGGGTGGGGCATGATGTCGAATGATTTTGATCTGTTGTATGATGAGTTGTATGCATTCGCCTTCGAACTGAAGAGCAGTTTTCCTGTCATTGTAGGTGGAGGGTACGGGCTCGTTCTTCGCCACCGGACGCTCAGTACGCGAAATGAGAGGACACTCAGGTCCATTCCCCCGGCGCGATCGACAGAAGACATTGACGTGTACCTGACGGCCGAGGTGATCGCTGATCCTGATAGGTTCACAATGCTTCGGGATGTTCTTCTCGGTCGCGGGTATTCGGGGGTCCCTGGAGCGCTCTACTATCAATTCGAGCGGCAGATTGATCTCGGCGGCCAGCCCCGGAAAATCAAAATTGACCTTCTTGCGCACTTACCTGAAAGCGAGGATATTCTGGCCACGTTGAAATATGACGAGCGCCGCATTCGTCCACACAGCGTCCGGAATATCCACGCGCACAACAGCCCAGAAGCCATTACGCTCTCAGAATCTACATTGGACGTATCCCTCCATGGCCCAGATGGCGACGTAGTGGTCTATGTTCTCCACCCGTTTACGTACCTCGTGCTCAAGCTGCATGCTTATCGGGATCGATGCAAGGATGAGGATTCCGGATACGGTCGCCATCATGCTTTCGACCTCTACAGAATTCTTGCCATGACCACAGAGTCGGAATGGAGTGAAGCAGAACTTCTCCGTGAGCGTTTCATCCGTTCCGGCCCCATGTCAGAAGCCTCTCGCATTGTTCGTGACCTGTTCGGACATGAAGATGCGCGTGGCATGATCGCGATTCTTGAAGAGTCCCGATCACTACAATTCCCCCTTTCAGACGGTGACATAAACTCATTTCAACGTGACCTTATGGAGCTTTTTCCTCCCCCGTAGTCAGAAAACCGTCACGCCCCGGCTCTTCGTGAACGAACCGGCCTCAAGGCGGATGATATAGGCGCCGCCTGAGCCAGCGTCCCACACCGCTTCGTGCCGCCCGGCGAGCAGGTCGCGGTCAATGAGCGTTGCCACTTCGCGGCCCAGCACGTCGAATACGCGCAGCGTCGCGCGCGCGGGCTCCGGAAGCTCAAACGGCACCGTCACGCTGCCTGCGGACGGGTTTGGCCACGGCGCCAGGAGCGCGAACTCCTGCGGCAGGTCACCATTCGCGCCACCGCCCACCGCCGAGCCGCCCGCGCCCTCTGTCCCAACAGCCGTCCCGACGAAGAACCGCACGGGGTCCGACGCAGTGCCTGCCGCATCCGTCACGCGCCACCAGTAGGTGCCGGGCTCTACGGCCGACATCTGGGCGCGGCCGGGCTCGGCCGAATCCAGCACCAAGAGGAGCTGCCGGAAGTCCGCGTCCCGCGCTACTTCGAGCGTCGCGCCCTCCGCGCGAAAAGCCGACCAGTAAAACAAAACAGGCCCCGCCTCGACCACCGAATCTCCAGTGGGAGCGCTCGGAATCGGCGCAGGCGGGCGTTCGGTAAGTATCCGGAATACCGTTCCTTCTTCGGGCATATCCTGATTGAAGCCCGTCTGGCTTGGCACGGCCGCGTCCCACGCCTGGGGCGCCGCACAATCAACTACGTCCCCGCCGTCAAGGTTCACAAGCGCTGTGCGGCCCATAACCTCCGCCTGCCAGGCGGAGCCCGCGCCATCCGCGGGACCTGCGCCCACCCCTGTCGCTTCAACCTCTTGGACCCACGCACGGTAGCCGGCATCGCCCGGCGACATGTCGGATGGCAACTGCCAGTAAATGGCATCCGTTTCGGGGTCATTCGCTGCGTCCGACACGGAGTGGTCGGTGCACGTTATGCCCCATCCGTCGCCGTCCCAGTCAATGGTCCACGGAACAAGGCGCACGTCGTCCGACGGATCGTCAGGCGTCGCGACGCCAATTCGCCAGAGCTCAAAGGGCACGTCCACCACCGATCCATCCGTGAACGCATTCCAGGCCTTGCCGCCTTCAGACGTAAACCGGAGTTCAAAATCGTACGGAATCAAAAACCGCGTACCATTCGCGCGGCCGAACACCGAGCGGTTCAAGAACTGCTCATAGCTACCGAATCCGGATTCGAACGTATGCACAACCCACCGCGCCGGCCCCACCTGTTGCCTGTCGGTCGGAGCGCCTGTTCCCGGAAAGCCCTGCCAGTCGGCCGCCGCCCCGACGGGCGGCGAAAGCGGCCCGGCGCTGTTTGCCACCACCACGAAATCCGTGAAGGGCATATCGTCGCTGAAGCTGGCAGACCCTGTCGAAAACGCCAACGGCTCCGACCAGGGCCCGAACGCGTGGTCGGACGCCACCCGCACGCGGAACGTGTAGTCCGTATCCGGCTCCAATCCAGGCGCCAGTTCTGTCTCGAAGACCTCCCAGCGCCGCGAACTGCCGCCTCCCGGCTCCAGCACAGCCTCGTACCACTCGCCGGGCACCGGCACACGATCCCACCGCAGCACCAGATCGAGCGGCTGGCCCGTGGCGCCCGATGCCACGTTCAATACACTCGGCGCGCGCTCCGGCACGACACCGCTCGTTGGCGAGAAAGGCACCTCGTCCGGCCGCATCCCCAGAAAACCGGCCGCCGCTTCCCTGAGAACCGTCACGCTGTTCAGGTAGTCCTCTCCGAAGGCCGTAATGAGCGAGAGGAATACCTCAGCTTCCTCGCCCGGCGCGAGCGTAAACGGACCGGTACCACTTATTGATTGCCGGTCCGACGGCGTGAAGCGGGTCCCGTTGCCGTCCGCGTTCATTTCCGACCAGAACGACGCCGTCACGGGATCGCCCGGAAACATGAAGCGCGTTGGGATATCTGAAAAATTGCGCCCGTTGCCGCCCACCGTATACGGCGAACCACCGCGCCATCGACCGCTCATGTTGAAATAAAAGTCCTGTCCCCGCGGTGGCACGAACCCCCTGCTCTCCCGCCACGCAAACGACGTCAGCCCGAGCGGCTCGCCACCCACCTCCGGCCCGCGCGTGAACTGAAGACCAATCGCGGGCGGATTCAGGCCATACCCGCGCTCTCCTTCGTCATCATTGTCCGCATTGTACGCGTAGCCGAGCGCAAGCAGCGTATCCGAGCCAACGTAGTCGTCAAAGAGATTCCCCAGATCCACGTCCTGGAATACGCCAAAATACACGCTGTCAATGGCGCGCCCGGACCGGTTCGTAATCCGGTAGAGGTAGTGCGTGGTATTGCCCAAGTGCGGATTTTCTGTAGATGCGCTCGAAAACGCCATGCCCTGCACCTCGACGCCCATGGGGGGCGTGTCGGTCTCCGTGTGCTCGTTCCCGATGTCGTTCATGATCCACCAGTGCATTTCGTCGCCGAGCAGCAGCGGGCGGTCGCCGGCCGAGAGGTCGTAGTTGTCCGGGTTTCCGTCGCCATCAACGACCGGCGCGCCGATCTGCCACGGCCACTCCTGCACGTCCAGCGACGGCTCGCTGCCGGACGCAAGCGCGAGCAGATCCCGGCGGGTTACCTTATAAATTCGGTCATACGCCGCGCAGTCTTCCCCCGCTGCGACGGCATGGTACGGCCCCGGCCAGAACTCGTGCGGGCCGTAGGTCGATGCCGCGGTCCGGAGTTCGCCGTCCACAAGCCCGCCCAGCCATATGCTGGCGGCGAACATGGCGTGCGTTCCGCCGCCTTGTGGCACTTCGTAGACCGCCTCCTGCCGCTGTCGGAAGAAGAGTCCGCCGCTATTCAGAATCCGGGCGCGCACGTTGTTGGCGCCCAGAAAGGACTCGGCGGTGGCGGGGGCGCAGTTCATAACCGGGACATCGGCCGGCGTCTGGGCGCGTGCGCTCGACAACCAAATGGACGCGAACAGGGCGACACTTGCCGCCCATGCGGTGGTTTTCGCCCCGGCCTGTATGCATGTGCGTAGTCCCATATCTCTACCCTACGGCGGAAAGCAGGACCCGCGCAAGGTCAATCGGCGTGCCGGGGGGCTTTGAGGCCAGCGTCCGAGCGGCGGGTGGCGTCAGAGCGGTCGGCGCCCGAGCGGCGGGCGTCACGTGGCTCGCTCGCGGGGCGGTCGGCGGCCGGTGCCTGGGCGGCTGGTGCGCCGGCTGAAGGGGCCAAACGGGCGGAGGTCGGCGCATCTACAGGGAAAGCGACGCAGAATGTGGTGCCTTCGCCCTTCGTGCTGCGCACCGAAATAGTGCCGCCCATGAGATCTATGAGGCCGGCGCAGATGGCGAGGCCGAGGCCCTGGCCTTCGTGGCTGCGTGAGAGGCCGACGCTTTCCTGCGTGTAGGCTTCGAAGAGCGTCTCCATGTAGGCGGCATCCATCCCGATGCCTGTGTCGCTGACCTCGATGTGGGCCTGGGGAGCGCCTGTGCTGGCGTCCACGCCGCGCGATATGCCAATCCGGACTTCGCCCTCGTCGGTGAATTTGATGGCGTTACTCAGCAGGATGTCGAGCATGCGGTCCGTGCCGTAGGTATCGAGCGGAAGAACGAGGGCCTCGGGGGCGGCGTCGACTGCGACCGCAATGCCTTTGGCGCGCGCCTTGTCCTCGAAGCGGCTCATGGCAGCGCGGGCGGCCTCGCCGAGGTCGACGGGTTCGGGCGAAAGGTCCATGTTGCCGGCGCGCAGGCGCGCCAGGTCGAGAAGCGCGGTGAGCGTATCCATAAGGCGGCCGCCGCTCTCCTCAATGATGTCGAGAAACTCGCGGTACTCGGCATCTGGCGGGATTTCTTCCTTGAGAATGCTTGTAAAGCCGAGAATGGCCGTCATGGGCGTGCGCAGTTCGTGGCTCGTGGTGGCGAGGAACTCATCTTTCATGCGGTTCGCCTGGATGAGGCTTTCGTTGGCCTCTTCCAGTTTCTTCATGACCACACGGTTGCGCTCCAACTCCTGCTTGTGCTCCTGCGCCTTTCTGTGCTCGCGCCGCATGTGGACGTAACGACTTCCGCCGTACGCCACGGCAATGCCCCCCCAGAGATAGAGCAGCATGGCCCACCAGGTGGCGTACCACGGCGGCAGAATGTGCAGCCGCAGGTTGACCGGCTCGGAGACCGTGCCCCAGTCGTCGCGCGAGCGCACCGAAATGGTGTGTATGCCCGCGCTGAGCCCCGGCAGCTCGACCTGGTTGTCGGTCGTCCAGTCGTGCCAGCCCTCGCCGTCGTTTGCGTTGTAGGCGTAGTAGACTTCGCCCAGGTACTCCTGTCCCGTCGCCCCGAGCGTCAGCTTAATACTGTTGTAGGCGTACTCGAATATGCCAATGTCGTACGTGTCCTGCCCGAAATAGAACTGCTCGTCGGCCGGCGGCATGTGGCTCTCGGTGAGGTCCCCGTTGTCACCCAGGCTGCTCACCCCCTGGATATAGACCTGCGCCCGGCGCTCACCCTGCTCTTCCTGGCGGCGCGCCGCTTCGGGATCGAACCGCACCAGCGCATCGCCATCGGTGTACCAGAGCTTGCCCTTTTTGTCCACGTACATCTGCGCGCTTTCGCCCTTTGGCACCTCCAGCGCCGGGTAGGTGTGCCGTATTCCGTCCGGCATGAAATGCACAATGCGCCCGGGCGTACTCATCCAGACGCCGTTCTCCCGGTCGGCATGGATGTCCTCAATGTCCTCGTGCTCCGCATTCCAGATGGGCGTCAAATCGACAGGCGGAAGACCCGGACTGTGGATGCGGTACAGCCGGTGCCCCTGCGACACGAAGGTGGCTTCCCCGACCGTGATTTTAAGCGGCACCACAGCGCTCCCGGTCTTCGCCAGGAACGGATATTCCGTAAGCAGCAGCTGCCCCTCTTCGTACGTCCCGCTGTAGAGCCGCCCGTTGTCTGTCACCACCCACACCACCTCTTCGTGCGCCACGATGTGCTTGACAACACTTCCGAGCTGCACCCCCGTTTCGACCGGATACATGGTGCACGACGGCTCGCCCGTCTCCCCGTCCAGCCCCGTTTCCACGCGGTACACCCCGCGGGAGGTGCCTGCGAGGAGGTGGGGGCCGGTGGTGGTGAAGGAGTATGCTTGAAGGCTCAGGGGTCCAACTGAAGCCAACTTTGGGCCCTTTGGCGGCGTGCAAACTACCGGAACCTCGTGTTTTCGAGACAGTCGTAATATCCCGTTTTCAGTCCCCACGATAATTACAGAATCCGATGCTGCGAAGTCCCACGCCAAATTCGTGTTGGGAATCTGCTGGAAATAGGATCGTAGTGGATTGCTCGAGTACGCCGCTGTATTCCGCGTCGGTTTATCCATAACGGAGAGGCGAGATCCGGTGGCAATGGCGAGTTCATCTCCTATCTCGCCAATTTTATAGATGTGTCCCCACAGGCCATGTTGACGAGCGTACCTGGTTTTTACCGGTGACACATCCATTCGGACAACACCCTCATTATTGAGGGCGAACCAGATTTGGCTGTTCTTGCCAACGAGTACGTGGTTGATAAAATCGTCCGCCATACCGGCGTCTGCGCCGAGCCGTGCGAGTACGTTTCCCCAGCCATCGACAACGATGGCACCCTGTCCAAGGGATCCGACGACAAACTGATCTTCACTCATTCTCGCTATCGTGTAGAGCCGCGTTGAGTCGGCAATCTCTGCGAGTTCGCTTGACACCCGACCCATCGATACCAGTGAGTCTTCATCAATACCGTATAGGTTGCCGGTCTGCGTCCACACCTGTCCGGCGCCATGATGATCCGTGATGCCAAATACAAGTTCGTCGCTCAGTGCCGGCGCGCCACGCAGTAGCGTCAAGCCGGTGGTATCAAGTCTGTGAAGACCAACATCGAACTCGCGAACATAGACGTGGCCGCCGTAGGAGAACGAGTTGTGAAAACCACTGCCGGAGTAGTAGACGTGCTGGACGCCATTTCTATGGACCAAAAGATGGTTTCGGGCCTGAAAAACAACAGAAGAATCCAAGACGTGGGTTGCCCACACGTCACCGATTGCCCCATGTAACGAATCTGGGAGGGACAGCGTCTCTACTTCAATCTTATTGCCAGCCCACCGAAGCTTTCCCATGCTACCCTGGTCACCATAGTAAAGATTGCCCTTTCCATCCGCCCCCATGGAGCGAACGGTAGTCTTTGACGGCGTTTCGACGAAACGCCACGAGCCTCCAAGTAAAACGCTGATTCCTCCCTCCTGGGCGGCCGCTACGCTTCCGTTCCACGAAACCAACTGCCATATCTGAGGACGGAGAGCACCCTGCTCTGGTGGATAGTGGAAGAGGGCCACACTCTCACCAGCGGCCACATGCCCCGCATTATCCTGCGATTGGGCAACAGTCGCACCGGTACAGAACACAGCCATGATCAAGAATGAAATGGCACGATAGATAATGCCGTGTGCTCGATTCTGGTATGTCGAGGAGGATCCCATACCGGCTGTATCGGCCACATGGAGCCGTTTTTAAGAAAATGCCCTCGTAAATGTCCGTGTTTTCTCCGGTTTTACGTATGTGTATGTGCAGAGCAACTGCATGCATGCTAACAAACCGCTTATAGAACAATGAAAAAGACCTTTATGACCCTCGCCACAGTCGCAGCCCTTACGCTGACACTGAGCGCCTGCTCCACTGACTCACTTGTTGGACCGTCGGACGGTGAAACTGTCTTCGTAGGCGCGGACGGCCACAACGCTGGTGGTGCTGATGGGCACAACGCTGGTGGTGCTGATGGCCACAACGCGGGTGGTGCTGACGGCCACAACGCGAGTGGTGCTGACGGCCACAACGCGGGTGGTGCTGATGGACATAACATCGGGGCCGATGGTCACAACTGACCAGCCAGACGTAGTCCAACTTACAAAAAGAGGCCTGTGCAGTGCGCACAGGCCTCTTTTTTACGATCAAAAAATTTTTTGAATATTGCCGGTCTTCAGCCAGGGTATGACATAAATATGACACCGCCCTCGTAGATATTGGGACCAGATAGGGAAGCCCATCGGGACAACGACCGTTGGCGGATCGCTCAGTTTTGAGTTGTTGTTTGTGTCAGTCAGAGGGAAGAGCCTGTTCCGAAGTCATAGGGAGACCTCGTCAGAAGTGAATAGACGACCTTATTGAAAAGATAGACAGCAGGCTTCGCCGTGGTGGTAAGGTCCGACATCGCAATTATCTGCGTGGATCTCAGGGGTTGGTCTGGCGCGGGCGAATTCGCACCGAGTGAGGCCAATTCCTAATATCAGCTCGGCATTGGCGCTGTTGTAAAACCGGCCTCCGTGTTCACCCAGCAAATGCGGCCTTGCAGCAAAAAAACTGGCTACGACACCCACTGGTTCTGTGAATGGAGGGGCTGAGTGTGGTCAGACTTGATTCTGGGTGTTGACTGACTTGCCAGGATGGGTGGGTCGACTTGGTCAGGTTCAGCTGTATGACCGAATGACAGCCGCAGGGGCACAGGAGCGCCGCACACCAGAAGATGTCGTCCTCGCCAACCAGATAGACGGTCTCCTTCCTCAGCTTTTCTGGCAACTCACTGACAACAGCGGTCCGATGTGGCTGACCAGAGCGGAACAGCCGGCGAACCCAGACCCACAATGCCGAGAACAGCCTCATCTCGCAGGCGCTACGGCGGCCAAGCTTGGCATGTCGAGCGGCGGATCAACATTTCCTAGCCCTACCGTTGCCCGCTGTCTGTCAGGTGCCAAGTCGTCAGGTTCCGTTTCGATCTGACAATGACTAAGGCTGAGCTGAAACGTCGCAATGTCTTCGTTGTCATCCATCCGGAAAGGGTGGATCCGGGCCAAGAGTTCCATGACGGCAAGACTCGCAAAACACATGTTGACACTGACAACCGCGGGGCGCTCAACCTGAACACCACGAATGTATCCGTGCTGTAGGCGAGCCTTATACTCCTCGGGGTTCGTGCGCAACAGTTCTTCAGCCTCGAGCATTCCAGCCGAGAATACGCCGCGGTCCATGAGGTCCAGGCCGTCGGGCTGGCAGTAGTGCACGCTGCCCGCTACCTGGTTAATGGTACTGTCCTCCAGCGCCTCGAGCTTCACTCCGACGTCGATATACGGGAGCACATAGTACCGGGCCATGCGCCCGAGAACATGCCTTCCAGACAAAGAGTCCATGCAACCCACCACAAAGTCAGACACCGCCACGGCGGATAGGGCGTCCGGGTTCTCAAGGGTTGCCGAAAATGAATGCACCCGAGTACCAAGGCCCATGTTGCGAACGTGCTCGGCAAGTACGTCGACCTTCATTCTATTCTGCTTCGCATCGGTAAGGGTCGCGCCAAGGATGCGGTTTAGATTCTTCACCTCCAAATGGTCGGGATCCACTAGGACCAGCTCGCCAACACCCAAGCGAGCCATTTGTTCAATGACGGGACTGCCCGTTCCCGAACAGCCGACAACCGCCACACGCAGGCTGCTCAGGAGGCTCGTCGTGTGTTCCCCGAATAATTGCGCGTGTCGCTGGGCAAATGAGGATACGTCATCGGGAGAGGAATCTGTCCATAGCACTACGTCACTGCCGACGACTTCAATCATATCCACCGGAAGGAAGTCGCCCGCAGCAGACACGGCCCGGGCGAGGATCCTACCATTTGGCAACATGATGCCGCTCAGATGAGGCCCATCTCTCTCATCCCATCCGTAGACGGATTCAAAAAACCTGGCGTCTGACAGATCGTCTGTTTCCGAGAATCCAGCGAGTCCGTTGGGGTGGCTATGGATCTTAAGGATGCCGAAGCCCTTCTCTTCCACATCCCGAAAAGCGCCTTCGGCGACAGTAGGTTGCCAAGAGACCCGCACCGGAGACCGACGACAGGCATCATGCGGGACCAGAACTAATTCATGAAGAACCAGAACATCGGTGCCTAATGCCGACGCGCGGCCGCACACGGCAATGGCGACAGCCTCCATCCCGTCGCCCGGGAAAAGGTGGTCTTTCAGGCTTGAATGCTGCCGTTCGGTTAACCGTAACTTGACGCGATTCATGCCGCCTGCCCCCGAACTTCTCTTTCGAGCCATTCCTCTACGAGAAGCAGGTGCGTTTCTACGCTATCGTAGCCTCGCCGCCACGGGTTGGCGTTTGTGCGGTGTCTCGACCACCGTTGCCATCTCTCGCCGTCGAAGGACCGGTCGGTCAACTGGCGTATCGCTCCTTGCTCAATGAGAGTCAGTTGGGGTCTGAAATAGACCATGTCTATCTGCGTGTCTGGATAACTCTTGGGCAACTCCAGAGCCAAGCTGGCGCTAGAAGAGGTGTATCCGGCGACTATTGGATAGTCGTGCACTAGAAGCCAGCGGGTGTTGTTTTCCGACACGGTCTCCCAGTATAAACCTCGACCGTCGAGATACTCGCGGTCAGTCGCCGGTAATTCAAATTGGCGCCGGGGGTCAGTCAACTGAACTGCCCTCAGTCGTGTCTTTCGGAATGGTCTGAAACCGTTCGACGCCCGGCTTCCGAAAACTGATAGCCTCATTCGGCTCAACAACAAGGACTTCTCCGCCTCGAATTTTCTGAAAGAGCTTGTGGCTGGAGGGAATCTTGTTGACAAGAGCGAGAATCTCACTTCCGGTCAGCGAGTCCTGGGGCACACGCTTCTTTTCCCGGTCGACCCTGATGATGTAGAATCGCGCATGCGGCTTCCGACATTCCGGGGGGTTCTCTTTCGTGAAAACCTCGATGTCGAGTTCATCAAGCTCTTCGGGCGCATCTATTGGGGCAGTGTCTTTCATGGCTGTAGCATCTATGTATAAAGAGCAGACTGAAGTGCCCACTCACCTACCTATGCCAACGAATTCGAGTCCCGCGGACATGCCCAGTGATATTTTTCTAGGACGCTGCCACCACCGTGGCGACCGGCCTTACATACGTCCCAAGGGTCAGCGCCCGGTACCCGTTGAAGAACGTCTCCATTCTAAACAGATGGCGCTCTCCCCGCTGTCCAATAAAGACCTGTTCGCCCACCCCAAGCGGCCCCCCCGCTCTCCCCGACGCATATCTCTGAATTGCTTGAAAAGCGGAGGCCTCTGTCACATTTCCGAAGCGCTCTCTGAAGGCCGGAGACTCAATAAAGTACCGGCAGGGAAGCCGCGGGTCGAACTCGGGACCAAGGCGAATCGGGTGAACAGAGATCACTCCAAACATGGGCGTTCCTTGGTGTGCCTCTTCAACGAGCCGCCACAGGGTCATTGTAATCGTGTTGCCGTAGCCTTTCGCTAAGCGCTTAACCGTGGCCAGGGTGCGCGGAAGCTCACTTGCCTCCTGCTCAAACCGATCACCCAAGAACAAGAGGCGGCCCGAGCCATAGTTGGCCTCGGCCTCAAGCTTCTCGTGGCACGAACTCCTTAGCGTCTCCTCATCATCTCCGAACAGAAAATGCTGGTGGTGCGGTGTTATGCTATGGGTGATTTCGTGGGCTTCGGTGTGGCGCTTCTTGAGGTCAGGGATCCCTTCGTCAATCAGAATTCTCCGCCGATCAGGAAGCCAAAGCGCCTTAAGACCGGCCTTGCGCACCACATCAAGGATGAGCGTTGGGCGCTTCGCGATCTGTTTTGCGCCAATCTTGACTGCACTGATTGACTCGCGAAGCGGACCCGTGTTAGTACTACTGTAGAACTGGCGGTCGAGCTTCAAGAGCTCGCGGACCTCCCTCAGGTCGACTGGAGGGGCCGGATTTCCCAACCCGCTAAGAACCTTGTCCACTTGATCCCGGATGTCCTGGGCAGCAAATGGGTCGATCGGTGCGTTTCTCATTCGTCAGTCTGCTCGCGCAGGAACCTTACGAATCGATTAAGAAGGTGCTTTTCCTCGCGCGAAAGCTTGACGATGCTCTCTGAACTTGCTGCGAAACGCACCGCCTCTGAGCGAACGGCGCTCTCCACCTTCACCGCTCCGGAAAGCAGAACAAGGCTCCGCTCTGGAAGCTTAAAATGCTTTTCTAGCTGATAAACCGTTCGGGGGTTGGGGTCAAACCCGTAGTCATCCTCAAGCCGCGTAAGCTCGCCAGGGTCAACGCGCGCCTGAGCTCCAAGGTCTTCTATTGATATACCGTCGCGGCGGCGAAGCATGTAGATGAGCGCACCAAGCCCCTTGCGCAGATCTTGGGCACTTTCACTCTCGATTTCAGCAAGCGCCCGTTCGGCCACTGCCCGGCCTCGGGAGGCCAACGCGTGAAAGTCACCCCCCGCACTTGCAACGGCGTCGCGGATTTCTTCTTCCGAAGACTCAATGATGATGTCGCGGAGTGCCTGGTTCATTTCGATTTGGTCTCGTTCAATTGACCTCATGGGATTCCCGGTCTATTGGAGTAGGTGTCTTGTGAGGCGCCGTCTTATTCGCTTTGTGGTAGATTGATACTCCGTTTTAGTGATACCAAGCCTGCGCTGAACTTCGGATGGAGAAAAGCCCTCGCCTTTCAGGCGGAGAAGATCAAGCGCTCGATGGTCTTCTTTGAAGAGAGCCAATCGGCGATCGAGTTCATCGCACACCTCTAAGCGAGCGTCGGAGTCATCACTCGTCTCAGCAGAAGCATGATCGAGCGGTGCGAAGTACGAGGCCTGCTTAGCAAGGTGTGACGATTCGCTTCTCATTACCTCATCCAAATGCTTGATAATGCTGACAGCTTTGCTCCAGCCGCGAGTCCCATCCAGCGTTTTCCTAAAGGCTTCTTGGAGAAGGTCTTCCGGTGTCCATGCGTTCTGGCTGATCCTCTTCCGCACCCACGATATTGCGATAAGCATGAGTTTGTTGTAGTCAGCATCGGCTAGGTCTTCGAGAGCCGTGCGGGCTTCGGCAGATGTGTATTGGGGTGCCTCGGATTTCATTCTTCAGTATACATCGTCATATATATCCTTGCCGTCGAAACTGGTGCGCGCGGACATGACGCCGAAGCAATTCTGGAAAAAGTGGAAAACCCTTCAAGGGAAGCTTCCTGCTTCAATAATTTTGCCGTGCGTGCGAAGGACCCAGATTGGCTGTTGCCGCTAGATGCGATGCTGCAAACAAGGCGTCACGTGCCCCCACTGTCAGGATAGATGTGTGTGCCGCAGCAATGTGGCTTCGGTCGGCATAGAGCTGATCGGGCAGCATGAGAAGCTGCCGAAGCGATGGCGGGACCGACCCGCCGGAGTCTGCCTGCAGGGGCTGGCTTCAAACCGCCTCCGAGCGGCATTGGCTAAAGACCGTTGTCGTGAGCGTCGGAGGAGAAGGCTCATCCATGTGGTGTGTCAGGTAAGGATCAAGAAGACGAGTGCAAACGAATCACTATCGACGTGTCGAAACTGATTAGACGACATCAAAACCGGGGGCGACATCTACCTCTGGGACGAGCCCATCGGGAGCCTGTTGACTGGGTGGGTGGTGTCCGGCATAGAGGTGGCGTGATCTTGATCCAGGCGCTTTGGTGGAACTGCGGGAACTCGGAACGTGATGCCAAGGGAGCCTGCCAAGTGAAACAAAACGAGGCACAGAGTACCGATGCATGTTTCGAGGACGGACTGGTCCGTAGTAGCGATGAAGTGGCTGTAATGGTTGCTGAGCAAAGGGACCGGGTCGCTCTGGTCGATCCAATTGCCAACTCTAGAAGGAGGATGAGCTCTTGACGTCGACAAAACCGTTTGTGATTCCTAAGCGGTTGATATGGGAAGCCTATCACCGTGTGAGAAAGAATCGTGGTGCATCAGGGGTTGATGCAGTTTCCATCGAAGACTTCGATGAAAACCGGAATGGGAATCTTTACCGGATCTGGAATCGGCTTTCATCGGGCAGTTATTTTCCACCTGCGGTAAAAGCTGTCCCGATACCGAAGAAGTCTGGTGGAGAACGGATGCTGGGCGTGCCGACCGTAAGCGATCGGATCGCCCAGACGGCGGTGGTGCTCGCGCTGGGGCCTGAACTGGAGAAGGTGTTTCATCCTGATTCCTATGGCTACCGGCCGGGGCGCTCCGCACACGACGCACTTGGGATCACTCGTCGGCGTTGCTGGCAACGCGACTGGGTGCTTGAGTACGACATCCGTGGCCTATTCGACAACATCAACCATGAACTGCTGCTGCGCGCGGTTCGCCATCATTGTCAGGAGCGTTGGATCCTACTCCATGTGGAACGCTGGTTGAAAGCTCCGATGCAGCGCAGTGACGGAATAGTTGTGAAAAGGACGGTGGGTACGCCCCAGGGTGGGCCGCTTTCACCGCTTCTCGCCAATCTGTTTCTGCACTATGCGTTGGATCACTGGCTGGCCAGCCACCATCAGGGGGTCTGGTTCTGCCGCTACGCTGATGATGGCATTCTCCATTGTCTCAGCGAAGCCGAAGCACATCAGATGCGCGAGCATCTTGCAACTCGGCTTCAGGAGTGTGGGCTTGAACTCCATCCGGAAAAGACTCGGGTGGTCTACTGCAAGGACAGCGACCGGCGGCGGGATTACCCTGCTATCCAGTTTGACTTCCTTGGGTATACGTTCAGGCCTCGGCAATTCAAGTCCCGTGACGGGACAATCCGAATGGGTTTCACTCCGGCAGTTAGCCGAAGTGCCCTGACGGCGATGCGTCGGACACTACGCGAGAGTGGGATGTTTCAATACAGCCACCTTGATCTTCAAGCGTTGGCTGACTGGACAGGTCCACGACTGCGTGGCTGGATGGCGTACTATTGCAAGTACCGGGGTTCGGAGTTCCAGCCCCTTGCAAAGTACGTCGACAGCTTGATCGTTCGTTGGGCAATGAGGAAACATAAACGCCTTCGTGGGCACAAAACCCGTGCATATGCGTGGCTCGACCGTCAGAAAAGGCAGTCGCCATCGCTGTTCGCTCATTGGAGCGGGCGTGGGAGCTTTGTGGTTGGAGCGACAAGAGCCCGGTGAGTCGAGAGGTTCACGCCGGGTTCTGTGAGCGGCCGAGGGGGCAGTTCCCTCGGCCGACTCGACCGCCTCGCTTATCTTCAAGCTAACTGGGCGGTGAGGAACCGACAATGGGATATTCAAATGAGCGCAAACGGGCCGTGCTGGCCAAGCTGACCCCACCGCAGAACCGTTCTGTAAAGGAAGTGGCAGCCGAAGAAGGAATCGCAGATGTGACGCTGTACGCGTGGCGCCGTGAGGCGAGGCAAAAGGGCGAGCTGCTCCCTGCGGCAGGATCTGCGTCAGCGACGTGGAGCTCTCGAGACTGGTCGCGCATTGGGGCCGTCTGGTTGAACCCCGAACGCGACACGGAAGCCGCTGTAAGGGCGGCTGCATAATCATGAATAAGGCGACAACAATCCTGAAAGCTACCGCGTGGGACTTTGCTGCAGGAAGAACTGCGTCTTTGTGGTCCCCCGGGATCCGGGTTCCGTTCGTCAATGGGCAAATGAATTGGGCGATCGCGCCCAGGGTGCCCTTGGCTTACCCATCACAATCCGAAATAGGTCCTCAGCATGTGCATCCGCTTGGATACATGACGAAGGCGCTTTCTCTACCAGTCTCGTGTCCATAATCCGCGGTTCCACCTTGTTGGCGAATGCAGGGGCGAACACATGTCCGGTCCGCCCCTGCACACACCTTCAGCTCTGCCTCTCGTTGATAGGCGGGAGTGAGTTTGCAATCTGCACGGTCTCAATCGATACACGCGTAACTCGCTTGACCAAGTCGACGATGTACCTGGGATCATCATGCTCTCGGCACCAATCATTGGGATCATTTATTATGCCGCTCTTCTTGTCACGAGTCACTTGGTAGCGCTCCATGATCCATTCGAGTGCTGGCTTTCCGTTCACAACGTAATCGTATGCTTTCAGCGGAATGCCGCTGAGGGTGACATTACCGTTATATATGATGCGCGTCTTGTCCCACTTTTGTCCCTCGGCCTTCTGCGAGGCAGTCGGGCGGGCGAAGGTCATTTTCGTCACCTTGTAGAGTTCCCATTCGTCCAGTCCCAACTGATCGGAATGCTCGTTTACATCTGGGTGTGGCTCGATCGTCTCGTAGTTCAGGTGCCAGTGCGAAAGGTCCCGGCCAGCTTGGACAAACGCCTCATAGTAGGTGCGTTCCTTGGTAAGCGGGATGCGAGGCAGCATTTTTTTGAGATCGGAGGCGAATCGCTCGCGGTATTCAGGGGTATGTAGAATGCCGTAAACGTAGTAGAAGATGTCTTCCTTGACTACGTCGTCTCCGTAGACATCGCGAAACTCGGTGAGGATACCGTCGGAAATTCCAGACTTGCGACGATACCCATTGATGAGCTCACCGCCACCGTCACGGTCAACGGAAATGAGTTCAAGTTCGCCGTCGTTGACCTCGACCTTTTCGTAAAGATAAAGCGGGAAGCATTGACCCTTTGAAATCAGCTCGTAATCGGGAAGAAATCTGGAAATCCAAGCTGAAAACGGCTTTGTTGATCCGCGACTGTCCAGAATCACCACAAGATTGTCAGACTCAGGCTCTGGAAATAGCTGGTGATTCAGGTATACCATCTCGTTGAATGCCCGATTGAAGTAAACCACCTGCTTTGTATAGGGTCGGTATATGCTAGTACGAAGCCCATCGGTGTCGAAAGTGTGAGGCTTGAAACGGCTGAGATCTGCCTTTAATGCTCTGGACCATGAAATGCACCTGGGATCCGTGTCGATAAACCGTTCAACCAACTTCTTACGTTTCCTTCGGGGTTCGGGTTCGGAGCCGAATTTCTGTCTGAAGGCAGCGACTTGCTCTGTATAGAACTCGATCATGCGTTGAATATTCTGAGCGACAGCCTCTTCCGAGAAATTGTAGCACCATGCATCTCGACTCGTAAGCACACCCTGGGAGTAATTCTCAAAAAACGTAAGTGAGGTCGGACTTGACTTGTCTCCCAGTGGAATGAACGCCTCGAAAGCAGGGTCTCGCTGGTTGATCCAGTCAGCATCGGTATTCGGCTTGATCCTACGCCATTTTTTCTCTTGATGGAGCCCGTTGATACTTTTGAAATCGGCGATGATGCCGAGCTTCTCCTCGCGGGACAGATAGTCACCGATGTCATAGTAAAAAAGCTCAGCAGGCGTGGTTTTGGCAGGGTTGCGGACGAGAATGGAGATTGCAACTGGAGTGCGGGACCCGGAGCCGAAAATTTTACCTCCCTCTTGCCGGGACAATTCGCCTGAGGTCCGCTGATTTCCACGAAGGTTGAAAACGTAGAGCGATGTGAATTCGTCCATCAGACATGCACGTAGACCGTCCATATTGTTGCTGTCGATGAACGAACCGTTGGTCACGAAGCCGATGACGCCTTGCGTACCGATTCGATCGCTGGCCCAGCGAATGGCTCGGATATACGAATCGTATAGATTCTTGAGCAGCGTGGCATTGGACTTTGCTGCGTACGTCTCTCGAATTCTCTGGTCGAGGGTCTCGTACGCAAGTCCTTTGTTCGAGTCATTTTCGCTCTGTTGCTGGGCAGAATAGGGCGGATTGGCAATTACAACACGAATAGGGGCCTGCTTCTGCCGGGTGACTCGTTCATTGTTCACTGGGAACATGATGTCGTGCATGTCGACCTGTTCCGACGTCTCAGCTAGCTGAAACGTGTCGGTAAGTACGATGCCGTCGAATGGAACGTAGTCGGGCAGTTCGTCTTTCTTGTCCTGGTCGTAGCGTACTTGGTCCTGAGACGCCTGCTGGAGTTTGTGATAAGTCTCCTCGATGTTTACTGCGGCGATATAGTAAGCAAGAAGGACAATCTCGTTGGCATGAAGCTCGCTGGTGTACTTTCTGCGGAGGTCTTCTGGATGAATCAGGCCGCTCTGCAGGAGACGAGTGATGAACGTTCCGGTACCGGTAAAGGGGTCTATGACGTGGACATCTTGGTCACTTAGGGATGCGTCGAATTCGTGTCGGAGCAGGTCTTCGACGGAACGGATGATAAAGTCGACAACCTCAATTGGCGTATACACGATTCCCAGTCGGGAGGCCATCTTTGGAAAGGCACTTTGGAAGAACTTGTCATAGAGCTCCAGTATTACGGCCTGTTTTCCTTCTGCATTATCGATTCCAGTGACACGTGTTCGGACGGACGCATAGAAACCCTCAAGACTGGCCGTCTCCTTTTCGAGAGCCTGATCCTTAAGTGCGTCCAACATGGACTGCATAGCTTGTGACACTGGATTGTGGTCCGAAAAGGCATAGTCTGCAAAGAGAGCATCAAAAACGGGCCTGGTTATGAGATGCTGGGAAAGCATCTCAATGGCCTCGTCACGGGAAATGGCCGGGTTAATGTTGAGGTGAAGACCCTTGAAGAACCGGTCGAAGGCTTCTACGTGCTCGGGGTTTCCGTCGTCAAGCAGGAGTTGAATGCGATCCGTGTGGCGCTGGGCAATCTTGGCGACATCTTCAGCCCATTTGTGCCAATAGCGCCGTTCGCCGCATTTTTTAACGATCCGAGCATAGAGAGCATCTTTCCATTCCTCAAGCTGATGGAAGAAGTCAAAAGTGGTATGCTCCGCAATCGTGGGCGGCCTGTCCGTTCCGTCACCTTCAGATTTTGAACCGGTGTCGTCCCCTCCAGGGCTTCCCTCTCCAATCCCAATGATCCCGATCTGTGGTGGTGCTTTCTTGTTCAGTTCAATCTGGTTGATAGTGGCATTGAAGCGATCATCATGTGAGCGTAGCGCTTGGAGGACCTGCCACACGATGGCGTACTTCTTATTGTCTTTGAGGGCCTCCTCAGGACTCATTCCTGCTGGAATACCAATTGGGAGAATGATGTATCCGAATTGCTTTGGTGGTGCTTTCCGCATGACTCGACCAACGGACTGAACGACATCGACCACAGAGTTCCGCGGATTCAGAAATATCACGGCGTCGAGGCTTGGAACATCCACCCCCTCAGAGAGACACCTGGCGTTGGATAGGATGCGGCAACGAGACGCAGGTCCATGTTCCTTTAACCAGTCTAGCTTGCTCGCACGGGTGATGGCGTTCATGCTTCCATCGACATGGTCCGTTTGAACGTCGAGTAAGTTTTCCTCGTCTGGATGGTCAGCCTTGTAAGACTCCACGAGATCCTCGAAGTATGCGCAGAAGGCCTTGGAATCCTTGATCGATCTGGAGAACGCAACGGCTGTACGCATTGGAGCCGTGTCGCCGTATAATTCCGTTTGGTCGTCTGTAGTGTGGTCGAGTTTCTTTGCCAGACCATTCCAGCAGCCCGTGATTCGAACCGCGTCGTCAAGCTTCAGAGAGTTGTCAGCATCCGTGATTTGAGCCTGAAACGTCTTAGCCGCATATGCTTCGTCTACGGCGAGAACGAGAACCTTGTAGTCAGTTAACAGGTAATTCTCAACGGCCTCACCAAAACCAAGACGATGAAACTCAGGACCATAAAGAGTTTCGTCATCCATGGAGCAAAGGGCCGCGTTCGCATCATCTGCCTTCGACTTCGTTGCGTCACCGTAAACACGTGGCGTCGCGGTCATATACAGACGCTTTGATGCGCGGATGTAGTCAGAATCGTGGATTTTTACGAAATGGGATTCATCTTGGTCTGTAAGGGTGACTCCGGTAGTACGATGGGCCTCATCGCAGATAACGAGGTCAAAGTCGGGAAGACCAGCCACCTGAGCTTCGTGAACAGAAGCAATTGAATGGTAGGTAGAAAAGACCACCGCCGTACCTCGATTCTCCTTCGACTGTTTACGCTTTTTGATCTTGCCTTGAAGGGCTTCCCACTGTCGGATGAGGGATTTTGTATTTGTGGTAGCGGGAAAGGCGAGGTCGGAGACATCGATCTCTGCATCGTCCGATTCCTTCCGCTTGTAGCGGCCAATGTTAGCATCTGAACAGACCGCGAGGGCGTGTATGGGCTTTTTTGAATAAGCTGTCCACTCGCGCAAGCTCTGTGCGAGGAGAGCGAGGGACGGAACGAGGAACAGGACATTGCCACCGAGTGCGACCTCTTCAGCTATTGCGAGCGACGTATAAGTCTTTCCGGTGCCACATGCCATGATGAGCTTGCCACGATCATACGCTTCGAACCCATCCTTTACGTCCGCTATAGCCCTCAGTTGGTGAGATCTCGGTTCTCGCTTCTTCTTCAGCTTGAGCTTGTCGATCGCATCAAGTGAAAAGCTAGACCAGTCTATGGGCGATGCGTCCAGGTCCTGGACTCGAAGCTTCTGAATCGGCTTGCTCTGGTCCTTAATGGTGTGCTCAACATTCGAACCCCATTTATCCGTAGTAGAGACAATGATTCCAGAAGCGAACTGCTTTTTGCCAAGTGTCGCTATGAAGGAGTCAATGTCTGATTTCACCAGCTGGTGGCCAGGGAGGTAAAATTTGCACTGAATGCCCACCAGGTCTCCTGTAGCTTCCTCCTCTGCCACGATATCGATTCCAGTGTCACCCACGTTGCCCTTGAGCGGCCACTCATTCCATAGCCATACCCGTGAAAAGCGCTCGGCGTATTGCGGGTCGAGTAGCAGATATCGGCATATGAGTCGCTCAAACTTGTCGCCCAATTCGCGATTGTTGAGCGCTGCATCTCGGAATTCGGCCAGGATATCGTGGATACTCGTACTCATGTGGTCAATCTTGAACGGCTGATGTTGATACTCATTCACAAGTAGGGCCGGTCGTACGATACGCATCACGAGCCATTCGATCTGACATTCTTGATGGAAGTTAGGCGGAAGGCTGCCGCGCTGCTTCCACGACTCGGTGGAACCGTCCGGCTACAACAATACGATGGGGGGGAAGGAACCATTTACTCTGTACACCGACCAGTCGATATACAAGGCCTTTGTGTTCACTCGGCTCGATCGATAAGACCGGGCCTCCGCTCATGCCCTTGACGTCCAATTCCGGCAGTCTGGGTTCACCACTGAATGGGATGATCTCTCCATAAAACGCCGTTCTGTCATCTCCAGATATGCCAATGTCACGAAGGTCTGAACTATTCATCTCTTGAATGGGGATACAACCAAGCGATGACTCGACTGTGTGCGCACGCGAATCCAGTTTGACATCCTGATGTGCGAACCCCACGAGATAATGACCAACCGGTTCTGCTGCCTCCTCACTCCGCCACGCCTTCTCAGTCAACGGTGTTATTCCTCCAGCACTCAGGATATTGGTCGCTTCCAGTACGCCGAGTCGGACAAACGCGATGTCGCTCTCGCTCTCGTCAAATGCAAATGCGTCAATGGAGCCGATATCCATGGGTACTGTCTCAGCACCGGCCTCTGTGCAATTATCCCACCATCGGGCGCTGATGATCTCAATATTCGGATGCTTCGGTAATGCTTGGAGCTCATTTACAACGTGCGCCGCAGTTACCCAGAAAAACCTTTCGGTGATCTCAACGACGAATCCAGAGTAGACCTCTGCAATGATATCGTCTCCACGGCGATAGTTCACTGACAATGCCAACACATGTTCTACGAACTGGCGAATGAGCACCTCACTGGTGCTTCGGTAACACCACCAGTCGGGATGGTCCAACTGCAATCGACGAATCGAGTCTTTGTGAGAGAGAGTGACTCGGGAGCTCAGGTCCGTGCCCTTTTGCTTGCTGTGGCTTGTCATTCAGGTGTTTCGGGTTGACTTCCGGGGAAATTCCGAACAAAGATAACGGCTCGAAATTCGAGTCCCTGACGGAAGTCACGAACCCATGATCCAGTGATCGTGTAGAATATACGTAGAACCACTGCTGCCCCAAAGCTTGAAGCCTGAGAGCCCGTAATATGATGGTAGACAGTGACATAAGGAGAATAAGGGGCAATGTCGATATGAACTTCAGATTGCGCATAGGGTGTGGCATATTGCCCCATCTGATGTTCACTTGTGAGGTTCCTCATGCATTCGGGCAAACTGGTTTTCGCTCAACTGATGGCCTACCTGCCGCGTCCGACGTTTCAGCGGGCGGTCGGTCGCTATCGTGACCAGTTCAAGGTCAAGTCCTTCTCGTGCTTGGACCAGTTCCTGGTTCTCGCCTTCGCCCTTCAGCCCGCAAATGACGCGGCTGATCAGCGTCTACATGAAGTCCTCCCTTCTTTCTCTGCTCGCGTACCACGTTGAAGCCGTGAAGCTGGCACAGACGCTGTACACGTGTAGTGGAGACCTGCCTGACATACTGCCAAATTACGGCATAGCCAACGGCCCCATCACCTCCGTCTAAGACGGTCGGTTTCTACGCTTGACTTAAAGCCCGTTGAAAAACCATCACACACCCTTCTGCGGCGACGAAACGCCAATTACTGCGTTGTCCCTCCTTCGAATAGCGCTGCTATTTGGCGTCGGGGCGCCTTGTATCTGGCATTCCAGCGCTCGCATTCTGGCGCACGCTGGTTCTTCAACACGCTTCTATCGATACCACACATAAACTACTCACCACCCCTCAATCTCCTCCATCAGCGCACTTACTATCTGGTCTTCGTCGACGGTGCGCAGGATTTTGCCTTTCTTGAAGAGGTGGGCTCGGCCGCGGCCGAGCGAGACGCCGAGGTCGGCGCCGGCGGCTTCGCCAGGGCCGTTCACGGCGCAACCCATGATGGCGACGTTGAGGTCCTTTTCGAACTTGGCTTTGGCAACGGCTTCTTCAACGGCTTCCACGATCGGAAACATGTCGCCCGCCAGGCGGCCGCACGTGGGGCAGGCAATGATGTTTACGCCCGGGCGGCCAAGGCGCAGTGACTTCAGGATCTGGTGGCCCACCTCCACTTCGTGGATGCTGTCGGTAGCCAGGCTGACGCGGATGGTGTCGCCAATACCATCGGCGAGCAGCGCGCCAAGACCAATCGAGCTCTTGATGGTGCCCGTCTTGAGGCTGCCGGACTCCGTGACCCCGAGGTGGAGCGGAAACTCCGTGCGCTCGGCAAGCAGGCGGTAGGCCTGGATCATGAAGAACACGTCCGAGTGCTTGACAGATATCACGATGTCCTCGAAGCCGACCTTGCTGCATATCTCGACGTGCCGCATTGCGCTCTCAAAGAGGGCTTCCGGCTGTGGGTAGCCGTACTTGTCCAGGATGTCGCGCTCAAGGCTTCCCGAGTTGACCCCAATGCGGATGGGCACGCCCTTTTCCTTGGCGGCGAGCAGGACTTCGTTCTCCCACTCCTCCTTTCCGATGTTACCGGGGTTTATTCGCACCTTCGCCACGCCCGCCTCGAGCGCCTGCAGCGCGTAGTCGTGATTGAAGTGGATGTCGGCCACAATGGGGACGGCGCTGCCATCCACGATATCCTTCAGCGCGGCGGCATCTTCCGGGCGGGGCACGGCCACGCGGACAATATCGGCGCCCGCATCTACCAGAGATTGGATTTCGGCGAGGGATTTCGGGACGTCGTGAGTTTTCGACGTCGTCATGGACTGGACAGAGATCGGAGCGCCGCCTCCGATCTGGATGCCGCCTACGTTGACGGGGCGGCTATACCTTCTTGGTCGTTGCATGGGATGGCTGGGTGCGTTTGCCATCCGAACCCGCGCGGGGGGCGGCTTGTTCTCCGCGGCGCGGAGAATTTGGGTAGTAGGAGCGCGTGCAGGGTTTCTTGGGGATGCAGGCGGGGTGCGCGGGGCGCACGAGCGTCTTGCCACTCCCCCACGGGCCGAGCGTGGGCGCGGCGTGGGCAGGCGTGCTGGCCGGGGTGAGCGTGAAAAAGAGGGCGAGGGCGCCAATGAGCATGGCGGTTCGGCGGATTGCGCGTTGTAGCATGGTGTCGCGTAGCGGAATAGTAAGAGGGTTGTCTACCTGTCCATACGTATTTCCTCGCCAAACACGGACATTTCGGAGCGAAATAGTGAAAAATGACGTGTCGATGTCCGGTTTTGGCTCTGTTTTACGTTTATAGGGGTGTACATCATCCCCCAAAAACCCCATTCGCCATGGAAATCCTACTTCTCTCACTGGTCGTCTTCGTCATAGCCGTGGCCGCATCGGCCAGGCGCCGCGTCAACCCCAGGCAGCAGCTCCTTTTCACCGTCATCGCCATCGTTGTTGTGGGCGTGCTTTTCCTGCGCGAGGGATTTCCGCCGAGCATGTGGATTCCTGTCGGCGTCGTTCTACTGATTGTATTCGCCATCCGGCTGCGGGCGTACCTGGCATCAGGCGCCTAGTGTCACGACACGTCTGGAATGTCGGTCAGATGCGTGAGAACGCTTGCTTGTTGACAAGGCGCCCGAGCGAGGCGTAGCCATAGCTACGGCGAGTGAGGGGAACGCAGTCAGCGGGCAGGCGGGCCACGCAGATCCCGACAGATCAGGCGTGTCGTGACACTAGCACGGTGTCCCGCGGCACGAGCGCCGCAACGGCTTCGTTGTCGGAGGCGTGCTGGATGTAGAGAAGGCCCGCGCCCAACAGGCCACAGACAACGCCGGTTGCTGTCATCAGGGCCAGTGCGCCCGAATCGAATGTCTGGCCGGTCGATGCCTGCGCCGCAACCCATATTTCCGAATCGAGCATGGCGAGTATGCCGGCGCCCGTTATGACCGTCCACGCGCCCACCGCGGCAAGCGTCCATCCACCCACGGCCGCCCACCGGCGGCGCCCCCACAGCAAAATGCCTACGCCAATAGCTATCGCGCCTGGCGTGCCGACGAACGCTGAAATGATGGCGACCTCGCCGATCGGCCCAAATCCAAGGAAGAGCAGGGCCATGGACAGCAGAAAGCCCCCGCCAACGGCAAAGCCGACACCAAATATCTGGCTCAGGTCGCTTTTTCTTCGCTGTGATACGCGAAGGGCTCTCAGCTTGCGCCGCCGCTCCATGTCGTCGGCTGTTGGCCCGGTTTTTCCGCTGAAGTAGTCCGATGCAGACCGCCGCGTCAGGATGATGGCAATCGGAAGGTAGATGGCCGCGCTGAAGAGCAACGCGGACACCGGTGTAGACAGGAGCGCATTGACGAGGAGGCTGATGGCGCCAACACCGAGGTAGAGCGGGCGGCTCCAGGCCCGCGCCTTGAGTATGCCATATCCGGCCAGCGCGTTCAGAAGACCTGGAACGAGGGTAAGCAGTACGCCGGCCATTGGCGAAAGACCCATCGCCGCCCACGCGGCGACGGCGCCAGGATTCTGGATCAGCGAAATGCTCGCAAGCGCGAGCACGCCGCTTATCATGAGCCACCAGGCTACGATCGTAAGAGGTAAGGGACGTTGCATTTGATTTCAGCCGAAACACGGACAGTTCGGAGCGAGAAAACGAATAAAGTGCGGCGCAGCGGCGCGGAGCAGTGTTGCCTACAGTTCCGTTCGGAACCACAGTGCCGACTGGTAAGCGGAAGGGACATTCGGCCCTCCTTCGTCGTGGTAGCTTATGTAGAAAATGAATTCGTACGTGCCAGGACTGAGTCCGGCCATTCGGGCAGACCCTGGCGCGTCCGAGTTATGGCTGGATTCGTGTCTCATGAGTTCCATGTCGGGAAAAATGGAGCCGGATTCTTCGCTGCCTACCGCGGCCGAAATATACGTCCAGTCATCTGGAAACGACGCCGATCGGGGTAGCCTCGCCTCGACCGTCCAGCATCCATCCGCATCAATGGGCTGAGTCGATTTCAGGACAATGAAGGAGTTGGAACCATTCGTTCGAAGGTCATTGTACATTCCAGAATTCGGATTCCCGGGGTTCGACGTGCCAAAGACGTTCGTCCCGAAGTCATAGATTCCCATCTGGAATGCCCTGTAGAGCGCATGATTCTCGCCTATGACAGTTCCATTGCTTGGAAGGAGCAGAACACGCTCGGGTGTACCACTTCTCGCGGCATCGGTGAACTCCTTCCGCGTGAATCCATGGTCAATGCCGTTATTCCAACCCACCTTTCGAATAGCGAGGTGCGGCCATTGATCTATAACGTCCGCCGCGGCAGTGGAATGGAAATACGGAAAGCCCGATACATCGCTCGGGCCGCTCTGCGCGCGCTCAACATCCGGGAGCCGCATGACGAGCCGTAAATACTTTTCGCCAGATGGCGAATTGAACCCGTCAAGCTCAATGGCGGGCTCGGCGCCACATGTCAACTGAACGGGACTGGGGTCGTTGGATGTATCGTCGTCCGCTGGATCATCGATGCTGTCGTCCAAGCGGTCCTCGGTCGGCTGTACGGCCGAGACACCCGATGAGTCGCAGCCCGCGAGGCCCACACCGATCACGATGAAGAACAGGGCGATGATGGTCGCGAGTGGCGTTGTGGATCTGATCATATGCATTCCCCGGGCATGTTTCCCAGACATCAACTACTGGCAGGCCATTCACTCGTTCCGCTACTATGGCTTGTATATGGGATTCCTGAACCGATAGGCGGCTGGCCGGACACGCGACGAAATGTATAACCGGTCGCCGTCTGGGATGATACCATGTGCGGGGATTGGCAGCTCATATCGACCTGACAGCTCGTACTTACCATCGCTGTTCGGTTGAATCGCGTATATCTGCATTTTATGCGCAATCCAGATCGTGCCGTTATCCATGAGAGACAATGCCCTGAAAAAAGCAGGGTACGGTCCAGTCTCTCTCGGGGAGCGAGTTACCCACGGATGCTCAAGCGCATCTACAACATCTCCCTTGAACGACAGAATATCCGTCATATTCAATTCGCTGTCGTATACAACCAGATATGACAACGTCATATAGGCGAGCACAATGTCATTGAGCGAGTTTGCGGCAATGCCTGCAATGTTATACGTCATGTCCACGTCGGACATACTCGTCACTTGATCTCCGAATTCGATACAACCTGATTTAATTGACGATAAATTGCAACGCTCAAACATTTTCGAGCTCCTCGATCCATGCGTGAGGTATATCAAACTGTCTGTAAGTGCATATTGATAGTCATATATAGTATTTGCACTGATCTGGCTATGATATTCACCTTTCTTATTTAAAAACTGAAGCCGATCACCACTCGCTTCGAGCACTACAATGAAATCGTCATTACTCCAAACCCCCAATAGACGTCGGAATTCTCCAGGTCCCTGACCAGATCCACCAATCGACTTGACTGGGACGGCTGATTCGGGATCAAAAAAGAAGAGGCTGTCCTGTTTTGCATCGGCAATGATTAATTGTCCGTCCGACAGGACCATGGCGGACGAAGCCGCGAGGCGCTCCCCCTCAAGCCCATAGACGAACTCAGGCTCGAGTGGCGTGGCATCTATACTCTCCAGATCAATAATATGTACGCGCGTGGTCTCTGCCGAAACAACAAACGGCCCCACCTGCGCGACCTTTACACCTTGCGGTTCGCAACCGAGTAGACACGTCATTGTCAGAATCGCAGTTAGGACATGAGCCCTCATGGTAGAACGTATTCATATATATACGGATACACAACAGACGTAGCGAACAAGTGACCATCCCTGTTATACGTTACCGATACTGGAGGCAAGGTCTTGTTCGCGGTGTCTGGACCGGTCAGCAATCGAATTCGGCGTACAGATTTCACTTCACCGCTGTCGATTTCAATAATCACGATATCGGACTTTATTCTTAACCATAGCGTGTTGCCATCCTGCGCCAATGCAAAACCAAAGAAGGATGGAAACGGCCCCGTCTGCCTACTCTCGGTTGATCCAGACCACGGGTGATCGAGACTGCGCTCGTGGTCGCCCCCGAGCACTATAAGTCGCTGCGACTCGAGGGTCGGTGAATAAAGAACAACATATGGCAGCGTCAGGTAGCCAGCCGCGACACTCCCGTCATCCAGCTGTGTTACAAAATGTAAATTATGCGTCTGCAGCGGAGACCCAGCCTCGAATAGCCTTGGATGAAACGCATCGCATTCCGACGGGGACATGGGTTGAGTACACTTCATGGCCAGCAACGGCTCGGTACTCACGTTCGGCATCAGTATACTACCCTGAGCAATGGAAAATTGGTTCGATATGATTGATCTGGCATCGATGTTGGCTACCCATGACCACGAGGAATCGAATACCTTTACGCGATGATTGGGTTCGTGTATAAAGAAGTGTTTGGCGTTATAAAATATTCCCGATGGATAGTCCAGTTCCTCTGTTGCGTTCCCGGACGTACCAAAAATCCAGCGGAAGGTGCTATCCGTCAAATCCAACTCAAATACGGCACCTTGATTGGAGTCCGTCACAAAAATGGATGATCCTACGGCGACCAATCCGCCTGGACGTGCAAGATATTTTGGCCGATTCCCCTCTTGTACTTTATCTCCTGCCTGCACGTTGTGATCTGGTTGCTCACCATACTGGAAGACTGGTTTCAATTCCTCTATCGGGATCTCGTCAATATCCAGAGTGATGCGAGCAAGGCTGGAAAATTGATCTGGGACAGAATTCTGGGGCTGTTCGCATCCTGCAAGCCATATTCCCACGACAAGGATGAACCGTGCAAGTACGAATCGGCCGTGGCGACTCTTGTTGGGTCGAGCCGCCACGGCCATGATTTTAACGATCTTCATAGATTCTCAAACATCGTTTATTCGCAGGCCATTGACTCGTTCCGCTATTATGGCTTGTACATGGGGTTCCTGAACCGATAGGCGGCTGGCCGGACACGCGATGAAATGTATAACCGGTCGCCGTCTGGGATGATCTCGTGGGCCGGCACAGGCAACTCATATCGCCCCGTGAGCCGATACGACCCATCAATATCAGGCTCAAGGACATACATCTGCATCCTATGGGCTATCCAGATTGTCCCACTGTCCTCAAGAGTCTGCGCGTTGAAAAATGATGGATATGGACCTGTCGTTCTCGGTGAACTGGTGACCCACGGATGCTCAAGGGCATCTACCACGTCACCCTGAAAAGATAAGATATCCGATACCTTTAGATTTGCATCAAACAGAACAAGATAGGATAAGGTCGAATACGCCAAAGCTACATTCTCAATTGAATTGACGGCGATGTTTCCTATGTTGTATGTCATATCGACGTCTGCAATGTCGGTCACCGGTTGACCAAACGCTTCGCATTCATCATCTATCTTGGCACCAAGCAATGAACATCGCCGGTACAGTTGGTCACTTCTCCGACCCAGGGATAGATAAATATTACTATCGGTCATACCAAACTGAAACCAAGTGGCAACCTGGACACTATATTGGGCTTCATACTCACCTTTCTTATTTAAAAACTGAAGTCTTCGTCCACTAGCTTCATGGACCAAAATGTATTCCTCATTTCCCCAGAGCCCCAGTGGACGCCGGAATTCACCGGGCCCCTGACCAGATCCACCAATCGACTTGACTGGGACGGCAGATTCGGAATCGAAAAAGAAGAGACTGTCCTGTTTAGCATCGGCAATCATTAATTGTCCGTCCGTCAGAACCATGGCAGACGCGGCTGCCAGACGCGAGCCCTCAAGCCCATAGACGAACTCTGGCTCGAGTGGCGTGGCATCTATACTCTCCAGATCAATAATATGTACGCGCGTGGTCTCTGCAGAAACAACAAACGGCCCCACTCTCGTGGGACCCATTTGTTGCTCCGAACAGCCTATCAGAAGAAAAATCGCAGATATTCCTACGATCAATATTGATTTTATTCTGGACATTCACCACCCCACGTGCCAGAACCACCCCAACTTCCAACGTAGCCATCGTCACACTCTATATCCATGGTCCAGTTGCCATCTCCCTGGGTGACGTCCACTGAACATCCATTTCGTTCCCACGAACAGTCAGGGACTGCACTGACAGGCGTCGGCGCGGAGAATTGTGCAACCAGCAGCAGCATGAATGTGCCCATTCCAAAGATGATTCTTGTTGTCATTGTATACCTCGCAGTGTTTGTTGAGTTGCCGCAACCATTCTAACCTTCTTCAGTGGCGAGCACAATAGTCAACTTGACCTTTTTTTGAGTTACCGCGCCGATCAATGTCCGTGTTCGGACGTGTTTTACGTATGTACACATGAATCGTAGTTCCAGTAACACTCCAGGCACCATGGACCATGCGTACTCCCCCCCCCCCCCCCAGGCAATGAACCACGGCGGGATCCTCCAACTCATCTCTTCAAACTGCTTGCCGACCATTCCATTACGCCCATCCGGCTGCGGGTACTGATCCTGAAGTGTCGCGGACTTTCGGACGTTGAGGTCGCTCGCCGGCTCTACAAGTCACAGCACACGATCCGCAATCAGATTACCAGGATGGTGCAGCTTGTGGGGTGTCCATCACGCAGTCACCTCATTTTCTGGGCCACGGTCCGGCGCGTTCACGAACTGGATGTGGACGCTTACGAGGAGTGGGCCGTGCAGCACGCCGAAGGCGTCAGTTCTTGACGAGCGTCGTGGTGAAGGTGTGGCGCCCGGCCGTGAGGCGGGCGAAGTAGGTGCCGCTCGTTAGGTGCTGGGCGCGCAGCTGGGCGGTGTGGAAGCCGGCCGGGCGCCGCGTGTCAACGATGGTGGCGACGCGGCGTCCCAGTACGTCGAAGACCTCGAGGCGCACCGAGGCGGCCTCCGGGAGGTCGTAGCGCAGTGCCACCTCCCTGCTGAAGGGGTTCGGGTAGGCGGCGTGCAGGGCGAAGCGCCGGGGGAGCGCAGCCGCCGCATCGTCCTCCGTGTCGACGGCCGTAGTTTCGCCCGTCACGCGGTTCGTGAGCAGGCCGCCCGCCGCCCAGTCGTAGCGGATGGTCATGGCGGCGTCTGCTACGGTGAACTGCGTGAGGCGCGCAGCGTCATCGTGGGCATAGCGGATGGTGTGCGTGCCGAAGTCCTGGGCCGCGAGTGGAGCGCCCGTTGCCAGGAGGAGCGCAGCAAGAAGCGCCGCGGCGCGAGAGGGCGCACGCGTGGCTCTCTGCATTGAAATGGACGGCGGCCGGAGATTGAACGTGCTGGAGAAATTGAAACGTGTCATGATCGGATTTCGGGTTTCATTGGGCGCAGCGGGCGCCAGTTGAAGTGCTCGTTGGCGGTATCAGGCTACAGCCCTTTGTACTGGGGCAGCCATCTCTGAACGGCGCGGCGCTGGCTGCGCTGGTTGGCATCGATCTGGGCCTTGACTTCGATATCCAGGTCTGCCGCCGCGTCCTTGGCCTCGTAGTAGTCGCCGAGGTCTTCATTTCCGAGGAATATCATGGCCTGGGCGCCGGCGTCGAAAATGACGCCCGTCACGCCGCCCTGGTCGTCGAACGTATCGGCAACACCCGAGAGGCTGTCGCCGAAATCATGGTCCGAACTGATGGGTGAGAGCACGACGTCGGTGACCAGCCCGCCAGCGGCGCGGCCTGCATTTCGGAATATGTTGCCGAGTTCAGGCGCTGGAATGCCGGCCAGCGAGAGGCCCGCATCTGTCAAATCCGATGCGATCACGATGGCGGCCACGTAGGGGTTGGCCGTGAGCGCAATGTCGACAGCGCCAACACCCAGGCCGCGCGCCACGTTACCCGACTGGTAGGTCTCAATGCCCGCCGAGATGACACCGCTCACGTTGGGGGCGAGCGAGCCCCCTTTGAGGACCGTGCCGCCGACCGTGCTGCTGGTGAAGCTTCCGAAGGCGAGCGAGCCCAGTTTTTCGTTGATCTTGGTGAGACCGGGCGTCTTGAGGCCGCCTGCCGCCTCGTCGGCGAGCGTTTCCAGATCCGTAACCAGAATGCCGATCAGCCCCACGAGCTGCTGCAGCGCCTGTTCGCGCTGACCCAGCGGATCGGTGAAGGCCGTCGGGTTGAGCGCCGCGTACTGATAGGGGTTCAGGTGCAGGGGATCGAGCGTGAGAACGGGATCGGGCGAGAGGAACTGCGCCGATTCGCTGTCATAGACGCGCTGGCGCATGAAGTAGAGCCCATCGCCGAGGTGCATGACCCCTTCCTGGCCGCGGTACGTGAAGTGGTGGCCGCCCGTCTGCCCCCACGTGCCGAGGGGCTCGCCAAACGGCCCGTAGGCCCAGGCGGCAATGACCTCCCCGTCTTCGTTCGTGGCAATGCGCGTATTGCCCTGCTCGTCGTAGTGGTAGAACGTGGCCTCGCCCGTCGTGGCATCTACACGGTAGAGGAGCTCTCCGGCTGGCGTGTAGACGTAATAGGCCTTGTTGACGAGATCCTGGATTTCAACGGCGGCTGTCGGGACGGCCGTAGCGTAGTGCCACTGCCATTTGGTGGTTGAGCTGTTCGCCCCTCCCGCGCCCGCAAGCCCGACAATGCTCGTCAGCATGCCCATGCCGTCGTAGCTGAGCTCGCGGTCATCGATGAGCAGGAGCCGAGAAAGGCCGAGCCAGTCGTAGGTGTGGCGGTCGTCTGCCGTGCGGCGGCCCTGGGCGTCGTAGGTGAAATCCTCGACCTGGAAGCCGGCGTTGTGCGTGCGCGGCGCGCTACCGGCCGCGAGCTCCGGCGCGAGCATGCCCTCGTAGGCCGCCTCAAGCGGCAGTCCCGCCGCCGTGCGCGTGAGCGCTACGCTCGCCACGGTTGCCGTGGAGCCTCGGACATGCTGGAGGCGCTCAAGGTGCCCGCCGCTCGTGTACTCGTGCCGCGTCGTGATGCCATTTGGACGGACAATGCCGTCAACGCGCCCGGCCGCGTCGTAGGTAAAGGAGGTTTCGCGCCCCGACCAGTCGGTGACCATCGAAAGGCGGCCCGCCGCGTCGTAGGCGTATTCCACGAACCCCGGTGGGAGCCGCATGCGGGTAATGCGGCCCTCGGCGTCGCGCTCGACCGCGAGCCCATTCGTTCCCAGAATGCGCCCGTTGGCATCGCGCTCCAGACTGACATTGCTGGCCGATGTCATGCGGCCCGTGGCATCGTACGAGAAGGAGGCCGAGCCCCGGTCTGACGTAATGCCGAGCAGGCGGCCGCGCGCATCGTATGAGTAGCCGACCTCCTCTCCGCCCGGCATGGCGGCCGACGCAACGCGCCCCGCCGCATCGAACGAAAACGTGCGCGTCTGGCCAAGCGGGTTGGTGAAGGAGGTGACGCGCCCGCGGGCGTCCGTCGTGAAGGCGTACGTGTCGCCAAGCGGCGTCTGGACCTGGACCGGCTCGCCCGTCACGTTGTGGCTGTAGGTTGCGCTGCCGCCCGCGTGCGCGTAAGAGGCCGTGCGCCCCGCGGCGTCGTGCGTAAGCGTGGCCTCGGTGCCGTCAGGCCCTGTAATGCGGGTCGCCAGGCCGCGCGCACTGAGCGCGAACGAGGTTTCGGCGCCGTCCGCGTTCTGCAGCCCGGTAATGCGGCCCATTTCATCGGACGTGATGGAAATGGAGGCGCCCGTGGCATCTGTCATGCCGGTCATGATGCCCTCGGCGCTCCAGGTGAAGCTGCGCACGGCGCCATCGGGCCCCGTTTCGGTCAGGATGTTGCCCTGCGCGTCGTGCGTCCACGTGGTCGTGCGCCCGGTGCGGTCCGTGCGCGAGGTCATGCGGCCCACGGCGTCGTAGGTGGAGGTGACCGTGTTACCGGCGTAATCGGTCTGACTCGTGAGCTGATCCTGGTCATCCCACGTGAGCGTGCTCGTGCGGCCGGCTTCGTTCGTCACGGAAGTCAGGCGACCCGCGGCATCCCACGTGTAGCTTCGTGTGGTGCCGTCCTCGAACGTGGTCCGGGTCAGGCGATCCATGGCGTCGTAGGTGAAGGAGCGCGTCTCGCCCGCCGGGTTCGTGAACGAGGTCATGCGCCCCAGGTCGTCCCACGTGTAGGTCGTGGCGGCGCCGTCCGGAGCGGCGGCGGCGCTCAGCAGGCCGCGTCCGTCGTAGGTAAATGTGGTGGTGCCCTTGCCGGGCACGGTCATGGTGCGGACCTGGCCGAATTCGTTGTGCGAGAAGGTGCGGGTCTGGCCGGTTGGCGAGGTTTCGGCGACGCGGTTGCCCTGCGCATTGACCGTGTAACTGGCGGTCGTGCCGCCGGCTGCCGTGCGGCTCGCGAGGTCATAGATGGTGAACCCGTCTTCGTCTGTGCGGGCAGCGTACTCGGCGGTCGCGGCCGTGCCGTCGGCGTTTACGAAACGCGTCGGCATGCCGCTTGCCGCGTCGTACTCAATGCGCGTCTCGGCGCCCATGCGGTCGGTCACGCTGGTGCGCCGCCCGGCAGAGTCGTAGGTGAACGAGACGGTGCCCCTGGCGTCCTGGACGCTCTGCAGCGTTCCGTTCGGGTTATAGGTATAAACTTCGACTTCGCCCGCCGGGTTCGTGACCGTCGTCACGTTGTTCTCGCTGTACTCGAGCGTTGTCACGCCGCCAAGGGCATCGGTCTGGCGCGTGACGCGGCCTTCGGCGTCAAACTCCTGCGTAAAGCGGGCGTGGCCGTCGGGGCCAACAAGGGCCGCCAGAAGGGGCGCCGTGCGGCCCGCGACGTACTGCATGGTGCTGGTCGTTCCGTCGGCGTGGGTAACGCCCGCGAGCCACCCGTTGGCGTCGTAGGAAAAGCTGACCGAGCGGGCGCCATCAGAAACCGACGAAATGCGCCCTGCCGTCCACGAAAACGAGAGCACGCGCCCGGCGCCGTCATCCACAGACTGGAGCTCGCCGCCCGACCACGAAAGCGTAATAACGTGTCCGCTGCGCGTTCGAAGCCGCGTGAAGCGTCCCTCGGCGTCAAACGTGCGCACAACGCCCGAGCGGGGATCGGCGAGGAGGTAGCCATCGCCCTCCGCCCGGAGCTGCATGGGCGCGTCGAGGGCCGTGATCTGAGTGAGCGTCGCCGAGCCCGAGCCCGAGCCCGAGCCCGAGCCTGAGCCTGAGCCTGAGCCTGAGCCGCCTGTCGCGCTCGTGTCGCGATAGGCAAAAAGCCGCCCCTCAGGGCTTACGACCTGCACGAAGTGGTCGCCCACGTCCGGCCCCGGCACGAGCCGCCAGGCCCACGTGTGGCTCCAGTTCGGCCCCAGACCGCTGTCAACGAGCCCCGATGCATCCATGAACGCCCCGTAGTGCCGCGCAAAACTCAGCGGCGTGGGCCCATTCACATGCAGGTCCGCATCGAAATGGTCGTGCAGCTCGCCGTTGAACGTGTTCACAGGGTCCGATACCGATTCGCTGCCCGGCGTGTTGGCGCCCGATCCTGGCAGCTTCACGACAGCGCCCGTCACACTCGATTCATTGTTGGTCAGCGCCGGATCCTCGGCGTCGCTCGTGGCCATGGCCGTATTCGTGTATTCGACGGCCTGCGCCCGAACCAGCGGATCGTCCCCGAAGAGCGCCGAGCTGTTGACGCTCGCCCCGATGACAAACGTCTTGGTCTGCCCCGGCGCGAGCGTACCCGCGTTGCACGTAACCGTCTGCGCGCCGCTGCACTCGCCGGTAACAACAGCATTATTGAAGACCGGTATGCCATTGGCGCCGTCCGTCGGCAGGTTGTCTGTCACCACCACGTTCTCGGCGTCGTGCGGGCCATTGTTGGTCACGGTAATAGTGAATATCTGGGCGCCGTTGTCAAGGATCGTGGGAGCCGCCATGACCTTCGCAACGGAAATATCGGCCACTTTCTTGACCGTCACGACGGCCGAATCGGTCACCGGACCGGGCACTTCGGCGCTTGTTGCTCGCGCGGTGTTGGTTATTTCGCCGTCGTCAATGGCGCGCGCCCTAAACTCGAAGATGGCGCTTTCCCCCGCCCCGAGCCCCGGGAGCGTACACGTCACCGTGCCCACGCTGTGCACGCAGTCATTCGCGGCGCCAAACAGAAACTCGACAAACTCGAACTCGGCCGGGAGCAGGTCCTGCACCTGGACGTCGCTGATGGGCGCCGTCCCGGGATTGGACACTTCGAGCGTGAACGTCGTAAAGTTGTCCTGCGTAATGTCCGCGTCGCTCACCGACTTCTCGAGCGCCAGGCCCGGCTCCAGGGCCTCTTTGATCTGGACCACGACCTGCGCCGTGTTGTTGGCCGGATTGGGATCCGAGAGGCCATGCGTGAGCGATGCCGGAAATTCATAGGTGCCGACCGCATCTCCCCGAACATGCACGTTGAACATGCGCACCTCCCCGGCCTGGAACGATGCGTAGTTGCAGTCGAGCGTTGTGCCCATCTGCGCGCACGAGACCTGGGCATCGCCCGAGACCTGCACAAAACTTACGCCACTCGGAATGGTCAGCTGCGTGCGCATGTTGGTCGTATTGAGCGGCCCACCACCGAAGGTCGACGTATTGTCCACCGTTACCTTGATGATGAACTCCTCCCCCTCGAAATACATGGCGCCCGCTTCGAGCGTGATCGCGGCGTCGGAGGCGCTCGCTGTCTGGGGAGATGCGCCCGTGAGCGCCACGGCGACGAGCAGAGGAATAAAAAGGGCGCGGACGGACCACGCCGAGCGAAAGAGGGGTCGCTGCAGAGAAAGGAGGGGCTGGAAAGAGAGCAGGTGAGACATGTCGTAGGCACGTTAGATGAAACCAGCACCCGGAGTATACAGGGTGTTCATCATAAGTGCACATTAACAAACTACTAATTTGACATCAATTAGTAGTATATTGACATCATGACAATTCCAGAGCGACCACCGGATACTACCCGTCTGTTTTCGCAGCTGTCGAGTTGGGATGGCCTGCCCGAGCTGCTGCGCCGGGGCATTGGGCCTGCGCCAGAGGGAAAATACCGGCATTGGGAGACCGTACGGCGCATGAAGGCGCCGCACGGCGTCCGTCCGGAAGTGTTCTGGCTGGTGCAGAAAATGGCCAGATTGTCCATGAAGCGAGACATCCCGACGTTCGTTGCCCGCGATGGCACGGCGTTCTGGTACACGCTGCCCGATCCGCTGCTTGAGTACCAGCACAAACTGGATCGCCGAATAGGCGGCACGCTGAAGACGCACCAGCCGCTGACAAGGGACGCTGGTCAACGCTTCATCCAGACATCCATCATGGAGGAGGCCATTACGTCGAGCCAGCTGGAAGGCGCCGCCACCACGCGCCGAGTAGCCAAGGAAATGATCCGATCCGGCCGCAGGCCGCAGACCGCGGGCGAGCGAATGATCGCGAACAATTACCGGACCATGATCCATATCCGCGGGCGGACCGGAGAGCCACTGTCCCTTTCCCTGATCGAGGATGTGCACCGGGCGCTCACCGATGGCGTCACCGCCGAGCCCGTCTCGTTCCGCGAGCCGGGCGACGGCATCGGCGTATACGACAATATCACGAATACGCTGCTGCACCTGCCGCCACCGGCTGAGGAATTGCCCGAGCGCCTGCAGGCGCTGTGCGATTTCGTGAACGCGCCGGAACACAGCCACTTCATGCATCCGGTCGTAAAGGCCATCATCCTCCATTTCTGGCTGGCATACATCCACCCGTTCCAGGACGGAAACGGTCGCACGGCGCGCGCGCTCTTCTACTGGTTTCTGCTCAAACAGGGTTTCTGGATCGCTGAATACGTCTCCATTTCCCGCATTCTGCGGAAGGCGCCTGCGCGCTACGGGAAGTCCTTCCTCTATACCGAAACGGACGAAAACGACCTGACGTATGTCATCCTGTCACAGATGAACGTCCTGGTGCGCTCGGTCGAAGACCTGTTTGCCTACATCGCAGCCAAGTCCGACGAAATCCGACGGGTTTCCGAACAGCTTTCGCCAGATTCCGGCTTCAATCACCGACAACGGGCGCTGCTCTCCCATGCCCTGCGCCATCCTCGAACCGTATACACCATTGAAAGTCACCGAAGGAGCCACGGCGTTACGTATCAGACGGCGCGTACGGATCTACTGGCTCTCGAACGCGAGGAGCTGCTTTTGAAGTACCGGCAGGGCCGCGCCTTCATGTTTACGCCCGTTGACAGCCTCGCCGAGCGCCTTCGAACGCGCACATAAATGTAACTTTCATTGTTACATTTCCGACGGGTCCTCGCTCGCCTTCAGGAGGATCCGTTTTTCCTCGGTGGTCAGCGAATCGTAGCCCGACTCTGAGATTTTGTCGAGAATGGCGTCTACCTGGCGCTCAAGACTTGTGCCCCCGTCCGTGGGGCGCAGGGCGTCGAGGCCAGAGCCGGCTTCCTGGCCTTCGCCCGTCGCTCGGCGGTCGGCATCCCTGGCGCTCGGCATGTGAAAAACGCGGGCCTGGCCGCCAGATGACTCATTGCGGCCGGACAGCCGCCGCTCCAGGGCATCCAGAATTCCTGTTTTGGTCGATGCACGGCTCCGGCGGCTTTTTGCCCGCGAGCGCCCAAAGAAAGGCGCCGCCCAGTCGGTCGCCACAGGACCCAGGCGGGCCACCGCCCATCCGGCCAGAACGCCGCCCGCGTGGGCCGATACCGAGGTGTTGCTGCCGGCCAGGAACAGGATGTCAAGCGCCAGAAAGCCGATGACGACGTACTTCAGGCGGACCACGCCAATGAACATCAGGGCAATGGCTTTCTGTGGATACTCCACCGCAACGAGGGTCATGATGGCGAGGACGGCGGCTGAGGCGCCGTGAACGATGCCGCTGAAAAGACCCGAAGCCGGAAACAGGCCCGCGAGCAGAACGGTCAAGAGCGCGCCGCCGAGCCCGCCGATCACGTACGTTCCCAAAAGGCGCGCCGGTCCGTGCATGTGCTCATACTCACGGCCAATCCAGAGCATCCAGAGCATGTTGAACCCGACGTGGAGCAGGCCCCCAAGGCCCGGCTGCAGGTGCAGGAAGCTGTACGTCACCAGCTGCCACGGCTCAAACAGAATACCCGGCAGCGCCGGATTCAGCGCCACGTGTTCGAGCACGAACGTGCGCGTCCCCGATATGTGGATGAACACGATCTGCCACGCCAGGTAGAGCGCCACATTGATGGCCAGAAGTATGCGTATGGCCTCGGGCTGCGCCGCGTACCAGAGTCTGAGCCGTGCAAGTGGACTTCCTTCCATGAGTGATCGTGCGCTTTGCGCGTCTCCTCGTCCGTGCCGTTACCAGTACATTCGTTGCGCGGGCTTGATCGGCAACTTGCCGCGCCAATACTGGATGAGCAGAAAGCCGAAGAACATGCCGCCGAGGTGGGCAAAGTGCGCCACCGTGCTGCTCCCGCTCACGCCGCCCACCAGTTCCAGCAGCCCGTAACCGACGACAAACCACTTGGCCTTGATGGGAAACAGGAAATAGATGTAGATGGGCTGATTCGGAAACATCATACCAAAGGCCAGAAGCAGCCCGAACACGCCGCCGCTCGCGCCGACGGTCGGATACCAGCCGGGGCTCGTCGTCGCCACAATGAGCTGCAACAGGGCCGCGCCAATCACGGTCGCAAAGTAGAAGACGGCAAAGCGCTGGCTCCCCCACGTGTTCTCAATCTGGACGCCAAACATCCACAGGGCGAACATATTGAACAGGATATGGCTGAACCCGCCGTGCAGGAAGCCATAGGTCACGAGCTGCCACGGCCAGAACTGCCCCTGCCCAATAATGGGCGGCTCGCCGAGCGGCCAGAGGCCAAACCACGTAATGAGCATGGCATTGGTCGATGGCACGATCTGCGCCATGAACACGAGCCCATTGAGAATGAGCAGGTTCTTGATGACCGGAGGAAATACCGAAAACTGCGTCGGTGGCTGATACGTGCCCTGATACATTATATATGTGTTTGTAAAGCCCGAGGCGGCCGGGCGAATCGCGTCCCGGCCCGTTGCGACCAAGCGGATGGCGGCCGTCCGGTCGGATACCGGATGCATGGCATTTGGTTCTCCTACGGCCCGCCTTGCGGGGGGATGCGCTTGCCAGCGGCGGCGCGTGTAGGATACCGTGTAGAATACATAGAGACGCCCGTGCTATATTAAAGGGACGTAATAATACACAAGGAAAGCCGTTCCATATTAACGCCTGAGATCAATGACACCATCCAAGCGGGCTGGACACTACGTCCGACAGGTAAACGGATACCGTGCCTACATTCCGGCGGCACTGCCGCCACAGCCCCCCGTCCGGCTGAACGATCGCCTGTATGCCCAGTTGTCACAGGCCGATCGTTCGCTTGGGCGCCTGGACGGCTCAATCCAGACCTTGCCCCATCCGGATTTGTTTGTGGCCATGTACGTCCGAAAGGAGGCCGTGCTCTCCAGTCAGATTGAGGGCACGCAAAGTTCGCTGCAAGACGTATTGGCCGCTGAAGCCAAGGTACTTGCGCCTGATGGCCCGAAAGATGTAGATGAGGTATTCAACTATGTGGACGCCATGAACCATGGCCTGGGCCGGCTGGGTGAATTACCCATCTCTATCCGGCTCATCCGGGAAATCCACGCGCGACTCCTTTCCGGTGTCAGGGGAAGTCATCTTACGCCTGGCCACGTTCGAACAAGTCAAAACTGGATCGGTCCTCCAGGTAGTACGCTCGGGGAGGCGACATTTGTCCCGCCTCCCCCCAACGAGTTGCCACGTGCACTCAGCGACCTGGAGCGATTCATCCACTCCGACGCTCCCATGCCTCTTCTCGTAAAGATCGGGCTGGTGCACGCCCAGTTCGAGACCATTCATCCGTTCCTCGACGGGAATGGTCGAATTGGCCGGCTGTTGATAACGCTCCTCCTGTGCGAAAATGACATTCTGCTCAAACCCGTTCTCTACCTGTCCCATTATTTCAAGCAACATCGGCAGGCGTATTACGAACATCTGCAGGGCGTGCGCGATCGCGGAGACTGGGAAGGATGGTTGTCTTTTTTTCTTGATGGAATAATCACTGTCAGTCGGCAGGCCACCGATACAGCCCGACACATTCTCCGCCTGCGCGAAGACCATCGGCAACTGATAACGGAGCGACTCGGACGAACTGCAGCCAATGGCCACCGACTGCTCGAGCACCTGTACCAGTCCCCGATCACGTCCGTCAACGAGGTGCAGGCGTTGATTCAATCGAGTTATCCAGCGGCCAACAACCTGGTATCTGCCCTCGTGAAAAACGGGGTCCTCGACCAGTTGTCCGACAGAAAGCGGAATCGGAGATTCATCTACCAAAGGTATATTGAGCTCTTTCACAGCCCTTGAGAATAAAGCCCGAAGCGAATTTCTTGAATCGCCGCGTATCACATACTGCAGACTTCGAGTGGGTTACTCTTGCGGAGCAGTGTATGACGACGGGACGAAAACAAAGCGTTATGCAGGGAGACGGGCACGCCGGACCGTCGCCCGTGTCCCATTCTATCCCGGTCGCGGGCGCAGCCTCTCCCGCCACCTTCGTTCCACTGGCGCAGTGGGTAGAGCCGGGCGTGGCGGAGCAATCGGCTACAGAGAGGCGAGGCTCGGCGTGGAGGGCCCTGCTGCGGGGCGTGGTATTGCTTGTGGTGGTGGTGGGCGCCGCGGCACTCTGGCAGGGCGTCGGTGAGCTGAAGCGGCTCGAGAGGGCGCTTCCGGCCCTTCCGGCAGAGCCTGCCGCGCTCGCCCGCACGGGCAGCGTCATCCTGGCCGCCGACGGGACGGAGCTGGGCCGCCTCTTCGAAACGCGGCAGCGCTGGGTGGCGCTCGGCGACATGAGCCCGGACGCCATCCGCGCGCTCATTGCCACGGAAGATCACCGCTTCTACTCCCACTCGGGCATTGACTGGCGCCGCTTCGCCAGTGCCGCCTGGCAGACGGCCTGGGGCGAGCCGCAGGGCGCATCTACCATACCCATGCAGCTGGCAAGGGCTGCCTTTCCGGCCATTTCAGAGCGCCCGCTGGCCGAGCGGAAGGTGATGGAAATGCTCATGGCGCGGCGCCTCGTGCGGGATGTGCCCCGCGAGGAAATCCTCGAATGGTACCTGAATGTGGTCCCCTTCGGCTTCAGCACGTTCGGCGTTGAGGCGGCCGCCGAGCGGTATTTCTCAACCAGCGCAGCCGAGCTTTCCCTTCCGCAGGCGGCGCTGCTCGTTGGCATGCTGCGCGGCACGACGATCTACAATCCCATTCTCGAGCCGCGTGCGGCGCTCGAAAGGCGGCGCATTGTGCTGCAGCGCATGGTGACGGCGGGCCTACTGACGGCGCCGGACGCTATCAAGGCAGACAGCGCCCCGCTCGGCCTGAGCCCATCGACCTACGACCCCACCCGCTCCCTCGCTCCGCACTTCCGCGACTACGTGGAGGCCTTCACCGAGGACTGGGCGCGGCGCGCCGGGTTTGACCTCAACGCGGACGGGCTCCAGATCCACACGACGCTTGACACGGACCTGCAGCGGATGGCCCTCAAGGCCACCGAGCGGCAGATGGCGCGCCTCCAGCGCATTGTTGACGGTGAGTATCCGGGAAACCCGGAGGCAAAGCTGCAGGCGGGGTTTGTGGCCATAGATCCGGCCACAGGACAGGTGAAGGCCTGGATGGGGGGCCTCGGCTACGCGCGCGATCAATTCGACAAGGTCGCCTCGGCCCACCGCCAACCGGGTTCAACCTTCAAACCGTTTGTCTACGGCGCCGCCCTTCGTTCGGGGTTCTCCCCGTACTACCTCGTGCAGGACCGCATCCGCACCTTCCGC
>JAJCYQ010000001.1 GCA_029262835.1 Bacteroidota bacterium | reverse complement strand
TAGCAGACGAACTGTTTTGGCGGCTTCTTCGGGTCGTCCAGGACGACTATGCCCGGTACTCATTCCGGCATCACTTTCGACGGAAAAACGATATTCTTCAGCCAAACCCTTGACTTCCGCGTAATGATATGCGCTTGTTATGTGTCGTGATCCGGAAATGACAACCACAATTCTATTTGGCCATTGGCCGCGGACCATCGAATGGAGGTGCCATAAAATTGGTCACCATATCACGATGAAAGAGCCATTCCCCATTGGGCTGCCGGAGACGAGTGTCTAAATAGCGACCACTCATCAGCGTATCGTCGTCTACAATCCGATAGGAGTGTCCGGAAACCACAGCCAAATCTCCCCTTCCATAAATCTCATCAATTACCAAGGTCATGCCCTGCATTGGTCGAAGCTGAGAAAAGTACTCACGCAGCTCGGTCTTCCCCGATATAGTGCCCCCGTTAAACCACAAGATCGCGTCATCAGTGTACGTTTCTAGAAGCGTCTCCCAGTCTCCACTCTCGGCCGCAGCCATCCACTTTGCTGAGGTTGCGCGGATGGCGTCCTTATCGTGCTGAGTCAATTCAAGAGGTCCCGGGTCAGAGCATCCCAAAAACAAGACCAGGGAAAGGAATAAACAGAGAGTGCGAGTTCTAATCATGAATTGAATTGGATAGACGTGTCAACAGACACATAACGGCTGGCGGATTTGCGGCGAGCCAACGCCCACCTGCCAGAAAGTAACCGTTTCCGACCGCCTCAGCCAATCGTGCGAGCCCGCAATATTCGCTTGTTATACATCCTGCATTAAGAATTCCAGCCATAATAGTCGGACAATCCGCTTGTCAGAATCTTTGGCGCTGTGTCCAGAGCGACCTTCCAAACCCCTTGGGCGGCTTTGACTGTCATCTTCCCAATCCAAGCTTGAACATTCTTTCCATAATTCCCTTTTTCAACTTCCCCGTCTTCCTGAATTGCATGATCTAACTCAGTGAGATCGTCTTCGGGAATTCCTTGAGTCCTGAAGAAGTTTATCAAGGCGTCTTGATCGTATGAGGAAATCGATTGGGTTACTTCCTGATGGACTGATGTACCTCCAGCTACAACATTGTTATTACCATGAACGGTTAGATTAAAAATATTTTGTACGGTATCTGACGGAATCGAAGTAATGGCAGATTCAGACTCCATTATCTCAGGATTGATCTCAGTCAACTCCAAAATAAAGTCAAGCAACCGGTTTCTCGTCGTGTCGAGAATACCTTCAATGGTAGATTTCGGAATATCTGAGCGAGCTCCAACGAGAGCAAATCCACCCGAGTCTTTGTTCTCGATATTCCAGAGCGCAACTGCCTCCCCTGGCCATCGCCGGATCAAGACCTTTCCATCTCCTTCAAGCATGGACTCGAGCTGCTTCACTCCCATCGGGAAAACATCTTTCCCGAACTGCTCTTTGAACTCGCTTGACATCATGTGGATGGGCACAGCCACATTATTTGCGCCTGCGCCGAACGCACCGGTAAATGTGCCAAATGTCTGAGCGGTAGTCATACGATACTTAGGGAGCTCCGCGTCATCTGGATATCCATTGAGTTCATAGTTTACCCACTGCTTGAAATCCTCATCCCTCAAAATCGATGCTAGCACCTTGGCTTTTCTCAATGCCACAGCCAGGCCGATTTCAGCACTGAGAATGTCGTTCCTGAGTTCAGCGATGAGTTTCATTTTTCGTAGAGTGCGGGATGTATAACTAATCTTCTATGGAACGGCCTTGGGTGGGCATTTCTGGCGTATTCCGGGTGGTTCTTCGTGGAAGTATAAGCGGGACAGTGGCTTGGTGCAAGGGTTTCCACATAGGACGCAGGTTTTTGTTGGTGTAGTCGTCGGCGTGGAGTTCTGTATAGGATGATTCCATATAGGACGCAGCGTTATCCGTATAGGACGCGGCATGATCCATATAGGACGCGGCGTGGTCCATATGGGACGCGGGGGTACGTTTTCGGACGGAATGTGTCTTATGGTGAAAGGGTATGGCGGCATCAGGCATGAGGACACGATCTGGGGGGCGGCTTGCCAGGCATCCAGGGACGCTCCGGCGGGCGTTTCATGAGGAGTGCAGGCGGCGCGGACTGGCGCGGAATACGGAGAGGTCGTATTTCCAGTGGGTGCGCCGGTTTGTGAGGTATCACGGCATGCGGCATCCAGCCGAGATGGGTGCGGAGCAGATTGGCCATTTTTTGTCGCATCTGGCGACGGAAAGGAAGGTCGCCGCATCGACCCAGAATCAGGCGCTGAATGCGCTGATCTTCCTCTACAGGGAGGTTTTCGGCGAGGATGTGGAGGCGCTGGGTTCGTTTGTGAGGGCAAAGCGTCACCGATTTCTGCCGGTCGTGCTGTCGTCGGCCGAGGTGGGCCGCCTTTTCCTGAACATGGCGGGACAGGCGGGTCTGGCCGCCCGCCTCATGTACGGCTCGGGTTTGCGCGTGTCGGAGGCGGTGACGCTTCGTGTGAAGGACGTGGATTTTGAGTACGGCCTGATCCACGTCGTGCACTCAAAGGGCATGAAGGCGCGCAAGACCATGCTGCCCGAGCGGCTCGTCGAGCCCATGAATCGCCAGTTGGAGCGTGTACGCAAGGTACATGCACGGGACCTTGCGGCGGGAAAGGGTGTCGTACCACTTCCGCATGCGTTCGCGCAAAAGGCACCTCGGGCGGCCAGATCGCTCTCGTGGCAGTATGTGTTTCCGAGTGCGGTGGTCTCGGGCGCCGACGCGGCGCGCTACCATATGTCGCCCAGCACGGTCCAGAAGGCGGTGGGTACAGCGGCGCGGACGGCGGGAATAACAAAACGTGTGACGTGTCATTCGCTCCGGCATAGTTTTGCGACGCATCTGCTCGAGAATGGGTATGATATCCGGACCGTGCAGGAGCTTCTTGGGCACAGTGATGTGCGTACGACCATGATCTATACACACGTGCTGACAAAGGGGCATCACGTACAAAGTCCGCTGGACCGATGATCACGAGCGGCCGCCAGGCGGCATGGAAGAAGGATTCATGATATAACGGCGCGGGCGAGATCCTGGGGCGGGTTTCTTCGTTCACCCCAAATCAGAAGCGTATTGAAAAACCATCACACACCCTTATGCGGCGGCGAAACGCCATCTGCGGCGTTGTCCCTCCTTCGAATACCGCTGCTATTCGGCGTCGGGACGCCTTGCATCTGGCATTCCGGCGCTCGCATCTTGGTGCACGCTGGTTCTTCAACACGCTTCTTACGCCCCTTCGCGTCACCCGTTTTTCGCCCACTCAGCGGGGCGACACCGCATAGTAGCGACACCGCATGGCGGCGACACCCGCATTACCAGGCTCCAACGACCCCATCCCATGCCACAGCCCTCCACGCTCTTCAAGGAACTCGAAGCGCTCGCCACCGAGCAGCGTAACCCGCGCTCCATGCAGATCGATATGGCATCGACGCGTGATATTCTTCGCATCATGAACGAGGACGACCGCCTGGTGCCGGAGGCCGTGGGCGGCGAGCTCCCGTATATCGAAGAGGCGGTGGAGCTTGTGGTCCAGGCGTTTCGGGCCGGAGGGCGGCTCTTCTACGCGGGCGCTGGAACGAGCGGGCGGCTGGGTATTCTCGATGCTTCCGAGTGCCCGCCCACATTTGGCAGCCCGCCAGACATGGTCCAGGGACTCATTGCGGGCGGCAGACCGGCCGTGTTTGCGTCGCAGGAAGGCGCGGAGGACTCCGAGGAAAGTGGCGCCGCGGCCATTGATGAGGCCGGGGTTACGGCAAACGACGTGGTCTGCGGCATTGCCGCGAGTCGCCGCACGCCCTACGTGGTGGGCGCCGCAAAGCGGGCGCGGGAGCTTGGCGCGCGGACGCTCTTTGTGACGTGCACGCCGCGCAAGGCGTTCACGCTGGAGGTTGACGTGGCCATCTGCCCCGTCGTCGGGCCGGAAGTCATCATGGGGTCGACGCGCCTCAAGAGCGGTACGGCGCAGAAGCTCGTCCTCAATATGCTCACGACCGCATCGTTCATCCGGCTTGGCAAGGTCTACGAGAATATGATGGTCGACCTGCAGATGACGAACGCCAAGCTCGTTGAGCGCTCGCGCCGCACGGTCATGACGGTCACGGACCTGGACTACGATGAGGCGACCGGCCTGCTCGCGCGCGCCGGGGGGCACGTCAAAACAGCGCTCGTCATGCATTTGGCAGGAACGAGCCGCGAGGAGGCTGAAGCGCGGCTTGCCCGCGCGGGCGGTTTCGTGCGCGCGGCCATCAACCCACAAGACTGAACGCGTCTCCGTGTCACTCGCTCCGTTTTTTGCTGCCATTTCCGCTACGCCAGCCGCCGAGGCGCTCCGCCGCGCTCTCGGCGCAGACGCCGCCGAGCCGCCCGGCAGCGCGGTCAATATCCACATTCGCGGCGCCGCCGGCTCGCTTCCGGCGTTTGTTGCCGCCCACGCGAACGAGCGCCTTGGCCGCCCCGTGCTTGTTCTTCTGGAAGATGCAGACCACGCGGCCTGGTTTGCGAGCGATGTGCAGCAGGTCCTTTCGCGCGAGGAGGGCGTGCTGCTGCTTCCGCCATCCGACAACCGGCCCTTCGACCCGGAGCATGTTCCAAGCCCCGAGCCCGTCATTCAGCGCGGCGAAGTACTACAGGAGCTGGAGCAGGGCTTTCAGGGAATACTGGTTTCAAGTATTCACGCCCTCGTCGAGAAGGTGCCGCCCGCGAGCGTCGTTCGCGCCTCCGCACTCGACATCGCGACGGGCGACGCGTTGGACCCCGAAGATCTCATTGAACGGCTTGTGGGGCAGGGCTTTACGCGCACCGAGTTTGTCGAGGCACCGGGAGACATGGCGCTTCGCGGGGGCATCCTCGACGTCTACCCGTTCACGGGGTCCTACCCGCTCCGGATAGAATTTTTTGGCGACGAAATCGACTCCATCCGCGAGTTCGACATTCACACCCAGCGCTCGGTGAGCCGGCGGACGAAGGCGCGCATTGTCCCAATCCTGGACGCGCCACGCGCCGAGGAGGGCGAGGGCCATGCGCACGCCAGCGAGCACGCGGCCTGGGTGTCCATCCTCGATTACCTCCCAGACTCCGTCCTTGTCATGATGCGCGACGGCCAGGCGCTTTACGAGCAGGCCGACGTGTTTCACGAGGACGTTGTCGCTGAGCGCGCGGCGCTCGTAGAGGGCGACACGCATGAGGGGCGGGTGGCGCCGCCCGCCGAGAAGATTTACAGCACCACAGAGGACATCCGGGCGGCGCTCTCGACGCGCGCGACACTACAGTTTGGAAGCTTCCAGGAAGGCGGTGTGGAGACGGCGACGCGCTCTCTCGAGATCGACTTCGGGGCGCGGGCGCAGCCGTCATTCGCATCCAAAATTGCCCTCTTAAGGCAACGGCTCGCCGAAAATCAGGGCGAGGGGCTCACGACGACCATTCTCTGCGACAACCAGGGCCAGGAAGGGCGGCTCGCCGAGCTGCTCGAAGAGGATGTCGAGGCCGGGCGCGTCCGGCTCCGGGTCGATTCGCTGCACGAGGGTTTCGAGCTTCCGCATGCCGGCCTCGCGCTCTATACGGACCACCAGATTTTCGGGCGCTACCACCGGCCGACGACACGGACGCAGAAGCAGCGCTACGGGGGCATCAGCCTGCGCGAGCTGCAGCACCTCTCGCCGGGCGATTTCGTGGTGCACATCGACTACGGAATTGGCCGCTTCTCTGGCATGGAGCGAATTGAAGTGCGCGGGCGGCAGCAGGAGGCTGTGCGCCTCTCCTACCTTAATGGCGATACGCTCTTTGTAAACGTCAACGCCCTCCATAAACTGCATAAATACAAGGGCAAAGACGGACATCAGCCGGTACTCACCAAGCTTGGCAGCGGGCAGTGGGAGCGCGCCAAGTCGCGCACGAAAAGCCGCGTCAAGGATATTGCCCGCGAGCTGATTGCGCTTTACGCCGAGCGCAAGGCCAGCCGCGGCCATGCGTTCGCCGAAGACAGCGTGTGGCAGCGCGAGCTCGAGGCGGGCTTCGAGTTCGAAGACACGCCCGACCAGGCGGCGGCCGCGCTGGCGGTCAAGAGCGATATGGAAGCCGCCATTCCCATGGACCGGCTCGTATGCGGCGACGTCGGGTTTGGCAAGACGGAGGTAGCCATGCGCGCCGCCTTCAAGGCCGTGCAGGACGCGAAGCAGGTGGCCGTTCTCGTGCCCACGACGGTGCTCGCCGCGCAGCACTACCGCTCCTTCCAGCGGCGATTCGGAGATTACCCGGTTCGCGTCGGCATTTTGTCGCGCTTCCAGTCGGCCTCGCAAATCAAGGAAACGCTCGCGGGCCTGGCAGGCGGCACGATCGACATTGCCGTTGGCACGCATAGACTTATATCGAAAGATGTCCGCTTCAAGGACCTGGGCCTGCTTATTGTCGATGAGGAGCAGCGCTTTGGTGTCGGCGTGAAGGAAAAGCTGCGTACGCTGCGCGTCAACGTCGATACGCTCACGCTCACGGCGACTCCCATTCCGCGGACGCTTCAGTTCTCGCTGCTCGGCGCACGCGACCTGTCCATCATTGCCACGCCGCCGCCGAATCGGCAGCCCATCATGACCGAGATCCACACCTACGACAAGGATCTCATTCGCGATGCCATTGTGCACGAACTCTCGCGCGGCGGCCAGGTGTTTTTCATCCACAACCGCGTGCAGAGCATCCACGAAATCGCCGATACGCTCCGCATGCTCATCCCCGACGTACGCATCCGCGTGGCGCACGGCCAAATGAAGGGCGCCGAGCTCGAAAAGGTGATGATGGATTTTGTGGATGCGAAGTTTGACGTCCTCGTGAGCACCTCGATCATCGAAAATGGGCTGGATATTTCGAACGCCAATACGGTCATCATCAACCGGGCCGATCATTTTGGGTTGTCCGAGGTGCACCAGTTGCGCGGACGCGTCGGTCGTAGCGACCGGAAGGCATTCTGCTATCTACTCGTGCCGTCCATCCACGGACTGACGCGCGAAGCCCGCCAGCGCCTGCAGGCAGTCGAAGAGCTGAGCGATCTCGGCGCAGGGTTCCAACTCGCCATGCGCGATCTCGACATCCGCGGGGCGGGAAGCCTTCTTGGCGCCGAGCAGAGCGGCTTCATCGAGGACGTCGGCTTTGAAACGTATCACCGCATTCTGGACGAGGCGGTCGACGAGCTGCGAACGACCGAGTTCAGCCACGTCTTCGGTACGGCCGGTATGCCGAGCCGAGCGCAGGAGACGGTCGTCGATGTGGATGCCGATGCGCTACTGCCAGATTCGTTCGTGCAGAACCGCGTCGAACGACTGAACGTCTACCGTCGCATTGCCGAGGCCACGACGCAGGCGGCGCTCGCCGAAATCCGCGAAGAGCTCGAGGACCGGTTCGGTGCGCCCCCGCCTGAGGTCGATCAACTACTTGCCGGCATGCGCCTCAAGCTGCTCGGCGAAACGCTTCGCCTGCCGAAAGTCGTGTTCAAGAACGAGCGTCTATTCCTGAGTATCCCGGATGGCGAGGAAGATGCGTGGTTCTTCGAGCACCTCTTCCATCCGCTGCTCGCCACGCTCGCCGAACTCGACCACCGGTACGTGCTCAAGGAAAGTCGGAGCCGAAAGCTTCGGGCCATCGTGCAGGAGGTGCCAACGCTCGATGCGGCGTGCGCGCTGCTGGCTCACATTTCGTCGGACGTCCTGATGCGGGCCAATATTCCGGCCGATCTGGCGGCATCAAGTCGTGTGCTGGCCCGGTCCGAATGAATGTGAAGCGTCTCAGGCGATGCAGCGACAATTTATTATGACCGTATATGGTTGCGCGGCAATATGTTATAGATATATAACAAATCGCCGATAAAAGGCACTACTTATTTGTCGTATTTGTGGTCGATTGCGACAAGCAGCTGGCGTAGTCTGGTAATGAGCACGGCGGGTGCGACGACGGTCACATCGCTCGCGAAGCGGAGCAGCCACGCCGCCAGGTAGTCCACGTTGTCGAACTGGAACGTGACGCGCACGGCGCCCGTAGCCTGCTCGCGCCGCAGAATCCTCGCCGGCAGTTCGGCTTCGAAGCGGCGCATGGCCGCTGGTGCAACATCGACCATAATTTCTTCGGCACCCGTTCCCATGCCGCGCTCCTGCAGATAGGCTTCAAGATCAAACCCATCGGGCCATTCAAAGCGCTCGCTGAGCACGAATAGACTTCTTGCGCGGTCCAGCCTGAAATTGCGTATCTCGCCTCGCAGGTGGTCAAAGGCAATCAGGTTCCAGTGGTCGGTATAGTAGACAAGACCCAGCGGGTCAATGCGCCGCTTCGTGAGCTCCTTTCGGCTCTCCACCCAGTATTCCATGACAGCTCGCTGCCCGCGCGCGACGGCTTCACTGGCTTTGTGCCAGCGGCCGGTTTCATCGGCCTCGTGCGCTACGGCGCGCGACCAGAATGGATCGAGCACGGTCCGCTCAAGCAGCGTGCCCACAAAATCCCGGACCTCCCGCGGTAGAACGGCCTTGATCTTCATCGCCACCTCCGCGGCGTCCTTTCCAAGCGCCGATTCGCCCTGAAGCTTCATGAACTCCGTTCCAACAAGCAGCGTAGCTGCCTCGCGCGCGGTCACCATGAGCGGCGGTAACTGGTAGCCCTCCAGGATTTCGTACCCTCCACCGTCGGCGTATGTCAGCGGCACACCCGAGTCGGTAAGCGAGCGGAGATCCCTGAAAACAGTGCGCCGGCTCACACCGAAGTGTTCAGCCAGATCGCGCGATGTCATACTCGGCTGTTGCTGAAGCAGCAGAATCATGGCAAACAGGCGGTCCGTGCGCGTTCCTTCCTTATCTGGATTATGTGCCATGGGAGTCCGTTATGTGCAGGAGTTTCTTACCATCGAACCAGGGGTCATCCAGGTAGTCACGAACATCGTACGTTCGCACCAGCGCCCGTGGATACTCCCATGCGAAGGCTCCCAGCTCGGCGCCCAGATCCCCACCCTTGAGACACACCAGGCCCGGCGCCCACACGGCGTCGTCCTCATTGCTGTCCGGCGCGTCGGAGCCTTTTTTGGATGCCGCCTCCGAGCCAGAGCCCGGTGCAGCCATTGAAAGCAGCACGCGGAGCGCCCGCTCGTGCCAGGACCACAGCGTAACGAGTGGCGCGGTGGCGCGGGAGACGGATAGCAGCGGGGCCGCTCGCCTCATGGTGGCTACAGCCGCTTCCACGACCCTCGCCTCCGTTTCACTCGCAGGCCACCCGCTCGCCCCCACGTCGCCCGCGCTCCAATTGTCCCCTCCGAGCTCATTTGCCTGGATGCGCTCGGCGCGGGCGTGCACTGCCATGCAGTTCTCAAGACCCAGGCGTCGCGCAAACAGCGTCACCGCACGCGTCTTCTTGGCATTTGAATCGACAGCAACAATGGGCGTGTCGGGCCACACAATAGACAGCGGAACCGCGGGCAGGCCGCCACCTGTCCCCCAGTCTACGACGCGGCACTGCGCAGGCACGCCGCGCACCGCAATCGTCAGACAATGGAGAATGTGGTGCTTCCAGATTGCACCCTCTTGGCCTCGCGAAATCAAATTGAAACGCTGGTTCACGTCGCGGAGCAATTGTTCAAAGTCGCGCAGCGTAGTCAGCGCCTGGGGCGCCATCGGAATGGGAAGAGGTAGGCTCAAGGGGCAAGAACGGTGTTATTTCCTGATTTTTCTGGCATGACTGGCCTAATTGTTTCACGTGAAACAATGCGTGAAGCCGAACGCCCAATGTAGGACATACAGAGGGAAACCGGGCGACGCGCGCCGTAATCTGACCGGAGCCGGTGACGCAGGCGTGCAGACATTCAGACATGTACGCGCTCAGGCATTCACGCGTTCAGGCGTTCAGATGTGTAGACGTCACGCGTTCAGACATTCAGACGTTCACGCGCTTAGGCATTCAGGCCAGAAGACGCGGTACTGCCACAATGTTTCACGTGAAACATTACGGAGACCTAAGCGCACCCATCACGCTGTCGGCCCCTCACGCACCCGTGCCTGCGGCTGTCGGGACACGGCCAGCCCGGACCAGCATCATGAGCACGGAAATATCAGCCGGGCTTACACCTGATATACGAGATGCCTGCCCAAGGTTGTCCGGCTGAATACGCTGCAGTTTCTCGCGCGCCTCCATGGACAGGCTCTGAATGTCGTCATATACAATGTGGCCAGGAAGCGCCTGGGACTCCATGCGTTCAAAGCGCTCCAGGTCCTCCTGGGCACGCGCCACATACCCGGCGTACTTGAAATTGGTCTCAACAAGGTCCACAACGCCGTTGGGACCATCCAGAAGAGGCACTTCTCCCGTGTACGGACCGCAGCGCTCAAGCAGCGCGCCGAGTGATACCTCAGGGCGCAGAATGAGCCGCGACAGGCGGTCAGGCCGCTTGATGGGAGCCGTTCCGAGCGACACGAGCCACGGATTGACTTCATCCGGCTGCGCATTGGTCGCTTCAAGCCACGTAGTGAGCGCCTTCGCCGAGCGGCGACGCGCAGCAAGCCGCTCAAGCCGCTCGTCCGTTACCAGGCCCCACGCCGCCGCCATCTGCGTCAGCCGCTCGTCCGCATTGTCCTGCCGGAGCAGCATGCGGTGCTCGGCGCGCGAGGTGAACATGCGGTATGGCTCCTCGGTGCCCTTTGCCACCAGGTCGTCTATAAGGACACCGATATAGGCCTCTGAGCGTTTGAGCACAATCCCGTCGCCACCGACGCCGAGCGCATGGCGCCCGGCATTCAGCCCCGCGAGCAGCCCCTGGGCGGCAGCCTCCTCGTAGCCCGTCGTACCATTGATCTGGCCCGCAAAGAAGAGCCCGCCCACGCGTTTCGTCTCGAGCGTATACCGAAGTTGATGCGGCTGAAAATAGTCATACTCAATGGCATAGCCCGGGCGCAACATATGCGCTTTTTCAAGTCCTGGTATGCGCATGAGTGCCTTCCGCTGCGTCTCCTCCGGAAGGCTCGTTGAAAAGCCGTTCACGTAGACCTCCTCTGTGTCCCAGCCTTCGGGCTCCAGAAACAGCTGGTGCTCGCTCTTACCGGCGAACCGGTCAATTTTGTCCTCAATTGAGGGGCAGTAGCGAGGCCCCGTGCCCTGGATGCGCCCGGCAAACATGGGGCTCTCCTCAAACCCCGTACGCAGAATATCGTGGACCTCCGCGCTCGTGTACGTAATCCAGCAGCTGCGCTGCGGTGTCGCTACGGCATCGGTCATGTAGGAAAACGGCGCGGGCACGTCGTCGCCCGGCTGCTCCTCAAGCGCCGCGTAGTCAATGGTGCGGCCGTCAATACGCGGGGGCGTTCCAGTCTTCAGCCGCCCGCTTTCAAAACCCAACCGGTGCAGCGCGCCCGTAAGCCCGCGCGATGCCCCCTCGCCCATACGCCCACCACCATACTGCTTCGCGCCCACGTGGATGACGCCGTTCATGAACGTGCCGCTCGTGAGCACTACGGCCCGCGCCCGAATCCGCAGGCCGAGCTGCGTCTCAACACCCACCACGCGGCCGTCTTCCACCTCAAGGTCCGTGACCATATCGGCGCGCATGAAAAGGTTTGGCTCGCGCTCCAGGTAGCGCCTGACGGCCGCCGCATAGGCCTGGCGGTCACACTGCGCCCTGGGCGACCAGACGGCCGGGCCTTTCGAGCGGTTGAGCATCCGGAACTGCAGCGCGCTTTCATCTGTCGCGCGCCCCATGATGCCGCCCATAGCGTCCACCTCGCGAGCAATCTGCCCCTTGCCAATACCGCCAATCGCCGGATTGCAGGACATGCGGCCAAGCGCCTCAAGACTCATCGACACGAGCAGTGTGCGCGCCCCGGCGCGGGCCGCGGCCGAAGCCGCTTCCGCGCCGGCATGGCCGCCGCCAACTACAATCACATCGTATGTCAGTAAACTATCCATTCCAGGCCGCCCAGAATAACCGTATGTCTTTGTGCTACTTTTACTTACCAATACAGAAACGGGAGAATATCCGACCCAGGACATCGTCGTTCGTAATCGCCCCTGTAATCATTCCGAGTTCATCGAGTACCGCGCGCAGATCCATGGCCAAGGCGTCTTCACTTACGCCGCCCCTGAACGCGTCGTCCGCTCGCCGAAGCGCCGTATGCGCCGCCCGGATGTGCGCGGCGTGCCGCGCACTTGTCACCGTTCGGTGTTCGTCCGCGAACGCGCCTGCCAGACCGCCCGCCTCCAGCACAGCCTCCAATACCTCCCGCATCCCGCGCCGTTCCGCGGCAGAAGCGGCAACAGCCCCGTCAGGAGCGACCCAACCGGTCGGCATCTGGTCTGACTTGTTGTAAACGAGCACGATCGCCGCGGCGCCCACTTCCCGTAGCCACTCGCGCTCGTCCTGCGCCATGCCACGCGTCGCATCGACCACATAGAGCACCACATCGGCCTCGGCGACCGCACGGCGCGACCGCTCCACCCCCTCGGCTTCTACCGCATCCGTTGCCTGGCGCACCCCCGCCGTATCGACCCAGACAATCCGGTGCCCATCGACGAGCAGTTCGGCTTCAATGCTGTCGCGCGTCGTTCCGGCGACATCCGAGACAATGGCCCGGTCCGCGCCCAGAAGCACATTGAGCAGCGTCGACTTGCCCGCGTTCGGCCGCCCGGCAATGACGACGCGGACCCCATCTGTCAGCGTGCGGCCATAGCGGTACGACGCCTCAAGCTCGCCGAGCAGCGAACGGCCGCTCGCTATCAGCGCGCCAAGCCGCTCGCGGTCGGCAAACTCCACGTCCTCGTCGGTAAAGTCCAGTTCGAGCTCAATGAGCGAGACGAGATCAAGCATCTCCTCGCGAAAACTCCCGATCAATTCCGAGTAGGCGCCATACAGGTGCGCGACCGATACCCGGTGGGCCCGCTCGCTGCGCGCGTGGATGAGATCGGCAATGGCTTCGGCCTGCGCCAGATCCAGTTTTCCGTTCATGAACGCCCGCCGCGTGAACTCGCCCGGCCCGGCCTGCCGCGCACCGGCCTCCACAAGCCGCTCCATGACAAGCGTCGCGGCCACATCGCCGCCATGGCATGTGATTTCAACCACATCCTCGCCCGTCGCCGACGATGGCGCGCGGAACAGACCGGCCACGACCTGGTCCAGCACGTCGCCTGCCGCGCTACGAACCGAGCCTACATGCAGGCGGTGACTCTCTGATGCGGCCAGGTCGACCCCCGAGAGCACCCGGTCGGCGACAACGATCGCCTCCGGTCCCGACATACGGATTACCGCGAGCGCCGACTGGCCCCGCGGCGTGGCAAGCGCCACAATCGTCTCCTCGTGCACGGCCCTACTTTCGCTTCTTGCTTGACGAAAGGTAGGAACGTTTCGTCTTCTTCGCGGCCGGATCGGCCTTTTTCGAGCGGGTATTCCGGGACGACGGTGCGCCGGCCGCATTTCCGGCCTCTTTCGCAGCCTCACTCTCGGCCGCAATCTGGCGGTTGATGACGCGCTGGTGGAGCGCTGTAAGCACGTTATAGCAGAGGTAGTAGAGGCTCAGTCCGCTCGCCAGGCGGTTGAAAATCACAAACAGCATGACCGGCATGACGTAGGTAAAGATCTTGGCCTGGGCATTTGATGGCGTCGACGCCATCTGGATCTTCATCTGGAAGACCATGGAGATACCCATGAGCAGCGTGAAACCGGCCACGAAATCGCCGAAAAACGGAATCGTGAAGGGTAGCTGCAATATGACATCCGGCGCCGAGAGATCGGCCGCCCAGAGGAAGCCCTGCTGCCGGATTTCTATGGCCTGCGGCAGGAACTGCCACAGCGCGATGATGATCGGGTACTGGAGCAACATGGGCAGGCAACCGCCGAGCGGATTCACCCCCGTCTCCTTGTACATCTTCATCATGGCCTGCTGCTGCTTCGTCGGATCGTCCGGATACTTCTCCTTGATCGCCTCCATACGCGGCTGCAGCTCCTTCATCTTGGCCATGCTGCGGAAGGAGCTCTTCGTGAGCGGCGAGAGCACGAGCTTGATGAGCAGCGAGAGCAGGATGATCACGATCCCGTAGTTGGGAACAAAGCGCGCCATGAAATCAAACACCGGCGTGAAAACGAACTTGGCCAGCGGCCGCGTAATCACCTCGAAGAAGTCCCAGCCGTAATCGACCATATCATAGAGGTCGACGTCGTAGCGCGAAATGCGCCGCACCTCCATGGGCCCCATGTACATCAGGTAGTCCTGCGCGCCCGTGGCCGCTCCGGCCGCCGTTCCTGGCCCAGCGCCCGGAAGCGGCATGCGAAGGCTCGCCACGTAGTCGTGCCGCAAGTAGGACTGCGAAACATCGCCAAATCGCTCGCCAATCAGATCTGCGCCGCGCGTCTCTGACTGTGGAAGGATGGCGACGGTAAAATACTTGCTCTTGACGGCCACCCAGTCCACCGCGCCGTTGAGCGTCTTTTCCCCGTACGCATCCGAATTCACCTGGACGGCCTCTACCTCGCCGCCGCTCCGGGCGTACGCGCCCGACTGCACCGAGCTCGATTCCACATCCTTCTCCGTGAAGGGAATACCCCCATTCCAGGCGAGCTCATACCCCTGCGGCGTTACAAATGTATCGGGCGCGTCAAGTTCAATGCGCAGGCCAACCTCGTACGTTTGCGGCTTGAACGTATAGACATAGCGGACCTCGCCGCCTGCAATCCGCGTCGTGAAGGTGAGCGATTCGTCCGCGCCCGATACGCTGACAAGCGTGTCGGTGCGCGATGCGTCAAAATGCAGCGCACGTGTGTCGTAAATGCGCGATGCCGGCGACGTGAAAATGAGCCCCATCGCGCCTGCTTTCGTCGTGTCAACGAGCTGCACGGGGCGGTCCGATCCGGCCACGTTGAACTCGCCGAGTTCAAACGATGTGAACGTCCCGCCGCGCGAGGACAATACCGCCGAATAGAGGTCCGTGTGGATATGGAAGCGCTGCTCAGAAAAGCCCGCAGCCGGCGTCACAAGCGAATCGCCAGCCGCCACTGAAATGACGGTGCCGACGCGCTGCGGCGCCTCGCGGATTTCGGGCTCGCTCCGCTGGGCATCCTGCTGCGCCGCGCCGGACTCCTGATTTCCAGCGGCATCCTGCCCCCGTACATCTTCCTGGCCAGGCGCACTTGCGGGACCACCCTCGGGCGGCGGTGGCGGCGACAGCCACATGAGCCAGACCACCATGATGATGGCAATCAGGACGGTCGCAGTGACGACGTTTCTATCCACGGGTTTGGGTATCGAAAGGTGGGTTCAGTGCCAGCAGCCTGTCCGCTGCCGCCGTCATGTCGCGCCGGACGTCGGCGTCAGCAGCATTCGCATTTCGGAGCAGAAACATGGCGGTCACTACCTCCTGGCCTGCGCACTCGCGGCGTTCAAGTCGCCAGATTTCGCGCATGATGCGGCGGATTCGGTTTCTGCGTACGGCATGGCCCGTTTTCCTGGGTACGGCGAATCCAACCCGGAGCGGCCCTCCCTGACCGGCCTCGCCGACCGATACGCGGCGCGCAAGGACGCGAATGCACCCCGCGCCGAAGGAAATCGTGCCGGAAGAAGCACGGTCAAACAGGGGACGGATGAGCCGCCGCCGCTTCAGACGTGCTGACCGTGGAAACCGGCCGCTCACATTACTTGCCGGGCTTGGAATCGCTGATGGACAGATTCTGACGGCCCTTGGCGCGGCGGCGCGCCAGGACGCGGCGTCCGTTCTTGGTCGCCATCCGGGAGCGGAATCCGTGCTTGTTGGCGCGCTTGCGACGACTGGGTTGATACGTTCTCTTCATGGTAGTATGATTTGGGAAATCAGCATAGACGGATGAAGATACGGAACACGCCGTGCATATCAACAAAATGAATTGACTTTCACGGAAAACCAGAGTAATATACTGTGCTCGCGGGGATAGCTCAGTTGGTAGAGCATCAGCTTCCCAAGCTGAGGGTCGCGGGTTCGAATCCCGTTTCCCGCTCATCCGCCAAAAAACACGGTTTTCCCGGGCGATTAGCTCAGTTGGTTAGAGCGCCTGTCTTACACACAGGAGGTCGTAGGTTCGAATCCTACATCGCCCACACCTTTCCCCGGCCACCCGATGCCGCCCGGCGCGGTCCACTCCGTCGAGCCAACGGGAACTTCCCCTCCCAGGCAGCATTCCAATCGACTGGCCCAAATTGGCCAACAGCATCCAGGATTCGCGCAGGCGGCGCCAGCATTCACATCTGACCGCCCCATCCCGGTGCTCCCGCTCTATTCCGACGGCGGCGCGACCGCACTCTTTCCCCCGAATTTTTTGACTTCTTTTTCTGACCTGGGACTCATTGAGCCCCTCGTGCGTGCTGTTGCAGCCGAAGGCTACGACACGCCCACCCCCGTACAGGCTGCAGCCATTCCTCACGCGGCCAAGGGCCGTGATGTGCTCGGCGTAGCCCAGACCGGCACCGGCAAAACCGCGGCTTTCACGCTGCCCATTCTGCAGCAGCTCGACGCCACCCGGCGCCGGCCCGAACCCCGCGCTCCGCGCGCCCTCATCCTCACACCAACCCGCGAACTCGCCATACAGATCGGCGAGAGCATTGCCACCTACGGCCAGCACCTGAGACTGAGTCACACCGTCATTTTCGGCGGCGTGGGTCAGAACCCGCAGGTACAGGCCATGCGCCGCGGCGTCGATATCCTCGTCGCGACACCTGGCCGCCTGCTTGACCTTATTGATCAGGGCTGGGTCGATCTTGGCGACATCGAAATCTTCGTGCTCGACGAAGCCGACCGCATGCTCGACATGGGCTTCATCCGCGACGTGAACAAGATCGTATCCGAGCTGCCCCCGCGCCGCCAGACACTTTTCTTCTCGGCCACCATGCCGCAGGCCATCACGAAACTCGCCGCCGAGCTGCTCCACGACTACGAGCGCATTGACATCAAACCGGAAGCCACGACGGCCGAAAAGGTATCCCAGCGCGTCCTCTTTGTCGAAAAAGCCAACAAGCGCGAACTGCTCGGCGATCTGCTCGACAACCCGGCGCTCGACCGGGCCATCGTCTTCACACGCACGAAGCACGGCGCCAACCGCGTGGCCAAGTTTCTTGGTCAGCGCGGTATTGGCAGCGATGCCATCCACGGCAACAAGTCCCAGGGCGCGCGCCAGCGTGCGCTCGAAGGCTTCAAGGATGGCCGCACGCGCGTTCTCGTCGCCACCGACATCGCCTCGCGCGGAATTGATGTTGACGACGTCAGCCACGTCATCAATTTCGACCTTCCGAACGAGCCCGAAAGCTACGTCCACCGCATTGGCCGCACGGCCCGTGCCGGCGCAGACGGCGCCGCGGTCTCGTTCTGTGACTTCGACGAGGTCGCCTACCTGCACGCCATCGAGCATACCATCCGTCAGAAGGTCATGGTCGATGCGGAGCACGCCTTTCACGACGACCGGATTGCCCGTCGACACGCGGACGGGCCCACGCGCGGTGCCAAGGCAAACGGCAGCAGGTCCAATGGCGGCCGCTCCTCGAACGGTCGCTCCTCAAGCGGCCGCTCGTCCAATGGCCGCGCATCCAGCGCCCGCTCCTCGCGCAGCGGCTCCTCCCGCCGCAGACGGTAACAGGTATGACATTTTCAGATTTCAACCTTCCGGAGCCGCTCATGGCGGCCATCCGCGAGGTCGGCTACGAGACACCATCTCCCATCCAGCAGCAGGCCATTGGACCGCTCATGGAAGGGGGCGACCAGGTTGGGGGCGCCCCCCCCGGGACCGGGAAGAAGGCGGCTTTAGGGCGGCCGCGGGACAAGCGGGTTGAAAAT